>JBFMFY010000099.1:0-7787 GCA_040751955.1 Bacteroidota bacterium | reverse complement strand
GAATGTCAGCATCTTTCTTAAAATACAGATGTCGAAACACCTGACCCCTGCTTTGATATAACTGGTGGGAGTTCGACATGACGTAATATCAAAATTAAGACGTTACCCTTCCCAGCGCTTTCTTGACTCTCTCCCGTATTATGGCTATATTAAACCCATCTTTTTGTAAAAATTTGACATTTTAAGTGATTTTTCTCCTCTGATGGAGGGCATGAAACGATGCAGATCAACATTTCCAACCTTTCAGAGGGTGTTCACACGTACGATCTTGCCGAGGATTCTACAAAGCTGGAATTAGGCGAAAATTTCTACGGCATCGTTGATGCGCACGCAACCCTTGAGAAAAGCATGAATCAAATCGCAGCAACGGTTGATGCTTCTTGCAAGGGCGTTTTTATCTGTGACCGGTGCGGAACTGAATTCGAAGAACAGGTCAGGACATCGTTCACTACCGTTTACTCGTGGGAAAATGACGACGCGATGGATGAAGAGGATGACTTTTACGTTCTTCGCCCTGACGACAACATGATTGATCTGTCGAAGAATGTGGGTGACTATTTGACCCTCGCCGTTCCGTTCAAGTTATTGTGCGGAAGACCGGAATGCGAGATCCCAAAACATGCTGAACATCAAGACAGATCCATCGACCCGCGATGGGAGCAATTACAGAAACTATTGAAACAAGAAAACAATTAATTTTTTTTGAAGGGACGAAGCAATGCCAAATCCGAAACGACGACATTCGAAAACACGCGGACGCAAACGCCGCACACACTATAAAGCAGAAAAACCGACCCTTGCGGTCGATCCGACTTCAGGGGAAACACACCTGAGCCACCGCGCAGTCTGGACATCGGACGGAAAGCTGATGTACAAAGGGCGTGTGGTCATGGAAAAGAAGCAGGCGTGATGCCGAAATTCGACGGAAAGCCATCCCGACCAGATCGGGGTGGCTTTTCTGTAACTATTCATTTATAACCTTCTCATTCGTTTTGACTCAACCTCATCAAAAACTTCGCATCGCTCTCGACGCCATGGGTGGGGACTTTGCGCCCGTTTCCGAAGTTGTCGGCACGATTGAATGCCTGCGGCAGTGTAACAACCGCTTTCATATTGTGCTGATAGGTGATGAATCAAAGATCAAAGATGAACTGCGAAAGCATGATACCGCGGGATTGGATTTTTCCATCGTCCATGCACCGGACATTATCGACATGCACGATTCCCCCGTCGTTGCGATCAAGACCAAACCGAATTCATCCCTTGTCAAAGGGATCACGATGCACAAAGAAGGAAGCATTGACGGTTTCGTCAGTGCTGGAAATACAGGTGCCGTAACGGCGGCATCAACATTGATTCTCGGCAGAATTCCTGGCGTCAGCCGCCCGTCCGTTGCGGCGATATTTCCAAGCGAAAGCGGACCGACACTGATCGTCGATGCCGGCGCTGTTTCCGACTGCCGTCCGCAGTTTCTGTTTGAATTCGGCGTTATGGGGAGTATCTATTCGGAATACATGCTCAAGAAAAAAAATCCTCGAGTGGGATTACTGAACATCGGCGAAGAAGAGTCGAAAGGGAATGAACTGGCAAAAGAGACATATAAATACATCTCCGAACGGAAAGGGAAATTCAACTTTGTTGGCAATATCGAAGGGCGTGATATCTTAAAAGGGAATGTTGATGTCGTTGTCTGTGACGGATTCGTCGGAAATGTCATCCTGAAATTTGCAGAAAGCATTCCGGGCTATTTGAAATATCAATTTAAAAAATTTGCGAACACCGGCATCATTCCCAAACTGATGATCGGATTGCTGCGGGGCTCGTTGAAAGAAATATTTCGTGACATGGATTATACCGAGTTCGGCGGCATCCCGCTTCTCGGCGTCAACGGCGTCACCATCATCGGGCACGGCAGCTCCCCGCCGAAAGCGATCAGGAATATGCTCTTCCGCGCCGAAGAAACAGTGCAGTTCAAAATCAATCAACACATTCAAGAGAAATTACAAGGTCAGCAATAATCATTTACAATTGGTAGGACAGATATTTTTGTCCATACTGTGAGAAAAAATAATATGTCAGCAAAAATTCGTGCAGCAATCACTGCGGTTGGGCATTACGTTCCTGAGAAAGTATTGACCAACGCCATGTTGGAAAAAATGGTGGAGACGAACGACGAGTGGATCAGGACGCGCACCGGGATCCGTGAGCGGCGCATACTTGAAAAAGGAGCAACCTCAGATCTCGCCGTTCCGGCAGTCCAAAATCTTTTGAAGAACCGCGGCATTGGGGCGGACGAACTCGAGGTGATTATCTTCGCAACCGTTACTCCCGATATGTTCTTTCCGGCTACCGCCTGTGTCCTGCAGGAAAAGATCGGTGCAAAGAAGGCGTGGGGATTCGACGTTTCCGCCGCATGTTCCGGATTCGTTTATGCAATCTCACTCGGTGCGCAGTTGATCGAAACGGGAACATACAAGAAAGTCCTCGTCGTCGGTGCGGATAAGATGAGTTCAATTCTTGATTACACCGACCGCAACACATGCATTCTTTTTGGCGATGCGGGTGCCGCAGTGTTGCTCGAACCGTCAACAGATCCGAACTACGGTATAATCGATCACAAACTCTATTCCGACGGCAGTGGCGGAGAATTCTTGTATATGAAGGGGGGCGGAAGTTTGAATCCCCCGTCGCACAAAACGATCGACGACAAACTGCACTACATCTATCAGGACGGCAAAGCTGTCTTCAAAGTCGCGGTAGTCGGCATGGCGGATGTCTCCGAAGAGATCATGAAACGGAACAACCTCACCGGCGTGGATGTTGATTGGCTCGTGCCGCACCAGGCGAACCTCCGCATCATCGATGCGACCGCTGAAAGAATGGGACTCGACAAATCCAAAGTAATGATCAATATCGACAGGTACGGCAACACAACGGCAGCGACGATTCCGTTGTGTCTCTCCGAATGGTGGCATGCGGGAAAAGTGAAAAAGGGACAGAACCTTGTCTTCGCAAGTTTCGGCGCGGGTTACACATGGGGCGCAGTGTACGTGAAGTGGGGATACTGACGATTCGTGATTCAGGTTTCATGATTCATGCTAAAAAGCTGTTTTGGAAACTTGAATTGTGAAACATGAAACAACAAAATTTTTACTATGAAGATTGCATACATATTCCCCGGACAAGGCTCGCAATACGTTGGGATGGGCAAAGACCTTTACGGGCAGTTTCCTGAAGCAAAAAGATTCTTCGATGAGGCTGATTCTGCATTAGGATTTTCACTCTCGAACATCTGTTTCAACGGACCGGAAGAGGATCTGAAACAGACCAAGAATACGCAGCCGGCAATCTTCCTTCACAGCGTAGCATTATGGACCGTATTGAAACCGACCGATGCCGCAATGGTTGCAGGGCATTCACTCGGCGAATATTCTGCGCTTGTTGCTGCAGGGGCGATCTCATTTGCGGACGCAATCAAACTTGTGCGGCTCCGCGGCGAATTGATGCAGAAAGCGGGAGAAGAAAATCCCGGCACGATGGCGGCTGTTGTCGGACTCGATTCAAATATCGTTGTTGAAGTCTGTGCTGCCGCATCATCTGCGGGAATCGTTCAACCGGCGAATTTCAACTCGCCGGGACAGATTGTAATCTCCGGAAGCGTCACCGGTGTGCGGAAAGCGATGGAACTGGCGAAAGAGAGGGGAGCAAAACTTGTGAAAGAACTCGTGGTGAGCGGCGCATTCCACTCCCCGTTGATGCAGTCTGCAAAAGGTAAATTGAAAGAAGCGCTGGATAAAACCAAGATCCATGATGCGAAAATTCCGGTCTATGCCAATGTTACTGCAAAGCCGGTAATAAAAGCAGACGAGATCCGAACGCTGTTGTTTGAACAAGTAACAAGTCCTGTTCGCTGGGAAGAATCGGTAGTGAACATGGCGGCTAACGGCGCAACGAAATTCGTCGAAGTTGGTCCGGGAAAAGTGCTGCAGGGATTGGTGAAGAGAACAGTGGCAACAGCCGAGGTTTCGGGATTCGACAAAGCGGTGGAAGTTGTTAGGTAATTGAGTTTTAGGTTTCAAGTCACACGTGAGAAATCATGAAGCCTGAATCCTGAAACTTAAAACAAGTTTCTTATGAACGAACTACGCATTGGAAAATATAAAATAGACCCCATCCTCTTTGAACAAGGTTTTGCGAAAGGATGCGGTCCGTTTCTGTGCCGGACGAGCTGCTGTCACTCGGGAGTGTTCATCGATCCATCGGAGATGGAGACGATCTTGCAGCACAAGGAAGAAGTGAAAGCGCAGATGGACGAGACGCAAGTGACCGACGAATCGGTCTGGTTCGAGAAGCGGTATGAAGACGATATCGATTTTCCTTCCGGTACATCTGTTGGGACTGAAGTGCACAATGGAAAATGTACTTTTCTTCGGAAGGACGGGCGGTGCAGCGTACAATTGGTAAGCGCAGAGAAGTACGGCGATCCGTGGAAGATCAAGCCGTTCTATTGTGTCGCGTTCCCGATCACTGTTGACAATGGACTGCTGACGTTCGACGATTTCCAGCAGGATGATGCGGAGTGCTGCTCGATCGTGAAAGATACTCAATCGACGCTGGTCGATTCGTGCAAAGCAGAATTGGAATTTATACTGGGGAAAGAGGGATACAAGCAATTGCAGGAGTATAAAGACAGAGATCGGAAGTCAGAGGACAGAGGTCAGTAGTCAGAAAACGTTTCAAGTTTCATGTGAATAGTAGTTTTGCCTGAAACCTGAATCCTGAAACCAACAACATTCGAGTATATTACATGACTAACTATAATCTCTCAGGCAAAGTCGCGCTCGTCACCGGCGGTTCGCGCGGAATCGGGCGGGCGATTGTCCAGATGCTTTCAGACAATGGTGCCACGGTTGCATTCACCTACCGCAGCAGAAAAGAGGAAGCCGACTCGCTTGTTGCCGAACTGCAATCAAAAGGACGCAAAGCGGTCGCATTCCAATCGGACGCTGCGAACACAGTGCAGTCCAATGAGGTGGTGCAGGGTGTGATAAAAGAATTCGGACGCCTCGACATCTTGGTCAACAACGCGGGGATCACGAAGGACGGACTGCTGATGAGAATGAGCGAACAGGATTGGGACGATGTCATCGCCACGAATCTGAAGAGCGTCTTCAATTTCACCAAAGCGGCAGTGCGGCAGATGATGAGCCAGCAATCAGGCAAGATCATCAATATTACCTCGGTGGTCGGTGTGGTTGGCAATCCCGGGCAAGCGAATTACGTCGCTTCCAAGGCAGGAGTCATCGGATTCACCAAATCCATCGCAAAAGAGATCGCATCACGCAACGTGCAGGTAAACGCCATCGCTCCCGGATTTATCGAGACCGACATGACAGAAAAGTTGAATGAGAAGCAAAAAGAAAGTATCTTTGGCATCATTCCGATGAAGCGGATGGCAAAACCGGAGGAAGTAGCCTCCGTTGTCTGTTTTCTCGCCTCGGATGGAGCGAGTTACATTACGGGGCAAACTCTCTGCGTGGACGGCGGCATGGTGATGTAATAAAAGGTATGCGAAGTCGTTAAAACGACTTCACCGATTATCAAAAGTACCATAAAACAAAAATGAGGGGAACCGTTTCAACGGTTTCCTCGAACCAGCACTCGATAGACGGAGACAAAAACAAAACGTCACAGTTAACTTAATAGGAGATATACTATGTCAGATGTAGCAGCAAAAGTGAAAGAGATCATCGTCAACAAACTTGGCGTTGATGCCGCACAGGTAACGGAGACCGCATCCTTCACCAACGACCTCGGCGCCGATTCGCTCGACACCGTAGAACTGGTTATGGAATTCGAAAAAACCTTCGGGATGAGCATTCCGGACGAAGATGCCGAGAAGATCGGCACCGTTGGCGATGCGATCAAATACATCACATCCAAAAAAGGATAATTGCTACACCAGACCACAAGGTGACAGTTGCGCAACACCGTCATCCCGTTTTTTAGTTTGACGGATGCTGATCCCGACAAGGCGGGAGAGCATAACGTTCGCTGTGACGTTGTGGTTTTTTATTTCTAAAAGCAATTGCCACAGATTCCACGGATTGTAATCTGTGAATGTGTGGTGAAAAAATTTCAGGAATTTCTTATGGCTAAACAAGTACGCCGCGTTGTCGTAACCGGCATGGGGGCAGTGACACCGATCGGATTGACGGTGAAGGAATTCTGGGCAAACGCTCTCGCAGGTAAGAGCGGTGTTGCAAACATCACTTACTTCGATACGACAAACTACGAAACGAAATTCGCAGGGGAGTTGAAAGGATTCGACCCGCACAACTACATGGACCGAAAACTCGCACAGCGGGTCGATCAGTTCACGCAGTACGCCATCGCTGCGTCGGAAGAAGCAATCAAAGATGCGGGGATCGATTTTGAAAAGACAAACAAGGACAAAGTCGGCGTCGTCTTCGGCTCCGGCATCGGCGGGTTCAAAACATTCCAGACGCAGGTAGGGAACATGATTGAGCGGAAAGGTCCGGACAGGATCAGCCCCTTCTTTATTCCGATGATGATCCCCGACATCGCCGCGGGAAGAGTTTCCATCAAATATGGACTGAAAGGTCCAAACTACGCAACGGTCTCCGCATGTGCCACCGCATCGCACGCCATCGGCGATTCGCTGATGCTCATCCAGCGCGGGCTGGCGGATGTGATGCTCTGCGGCGGATCGGAAGCGGGGATCTGCGAAATGGGGATCGGCGGATTCAACGCATTGAAAGCATTATCCACACGCAACGACGCACCGGAAAAAGCGAGCCGTCCGTTTGATAAAGACCGCGACGGATTCGTGATGGGTGAAGGGGGCGGCGTGATGATCCTTGAAGAACTTGAACATGCCAAAGCGCGCGGCGCAAAGATTTACGCGGAACTTGCCGGGATGGGATTCACCGGCGACGCGCATCACATCACCGAGCCGGCGCCGAACGGCGAAGGAGCGCAGCGCTCCATGAAGATGGCGCTGGATGATGCGGGGATGAAGCCGAGCGAGATCGACTATGTGAACGCGCACGGAACTTCCACATATTACAACGACAAGTACGAAACTGCGGCGATCAAAGCGGTCTTCGGCGACCATGCAAAGAATCTTGCGGTCAATTCGACCAAGTCGCTCGTGGGGCATCTGCTCGGCGCGGCGGGAGTCCTCGGCGCGATCACCTCTGTGCTGTCGATCGTCCACGACGAGATCCACCCGACGATCAATTACGAAACGCCCGATCCCGAATGCGATTTGAATTATGTGCCGAACAAGCCGGTGAAAAAGACCGTCAACGCGGCGATCTGCAACGCCTTCGGCTTCGGCGGGCATAATGCTACTCTTGCATTTAAAAAGTTTTCCCAATAGGATCAACAGTAGTCCCGATGGTCTTTATCGGGACGACTCTCGCATTCAAGAAGTTCAAAGAGTAACATCCCCCGTCCCGATATAC
Organism: Bacteroidota bacterium; assembly: GCA_040751955.1. Lineage (GTDB taxonomy): Bacteria > Bacteroidota > Ignavibacteria > UBA10030 > UBA8401 > SpSt-333. The sequence continues at coordinate 297 of JBFMFY010000099.1, read as the reverse complement.
GACATCGGAACACCCCCTTCTCTCACGCACAATGCCACGCCGGAAGGGGGATAACAAAGTTTTTCACGAATCGATGTAGGGACGGTCGCCAGACCGTCCTTTTTTTATTTTAAACCGTAACCACAGACCTGCCTGCCGCGTTTTTTGGCGGGGACACAGAGAAAAACATTCACACAAACTTGCCCGCCGTTTTTTTTGGCGGGGCCGCAAAGAAGTTTTTTATCTCCCTTTCAGCGAAAGTCATCCTGAGCAAGCGAGCGTTTTTCGTGAGCGCGTCGAAGGATGTGCTGGAGAAGG
>JBFMFY010000098.1:0-8192 GCA_040751955.1 Bacteroidota bacterium | reverse complement strand
TTTACGGAGGGTGGTGGGGTTTTTGTTCCGTCTTGTTTGCATTTGCACAACAAACGACTCCTCTCTCTCTTGATAGCGCTATCGAGATTGCGCTGCACAACAATCCCGAAATTCTCGCGACGCAAAAAGAAATCGATGCCGCCGGCGGAAGGATTCTTCAAGCCGGAAGAATTCCGAATCCCGAAGCGGCGATCACCTACAACGAAGTGCCGACAAATTTCAGTTTCGGCGTCGCAGGCGAAAAGGATATCGGGCTTTCACAAACTATTGAATATCCCGGCAAGCGCAGTGTGCGCATTGACGTCGCCGGATATGGAAAATCAATCGCTGAACTTTCTCTTGTCCGAACCAAAACGATTGTTTCGGCAAACGTCAAGAGAACATACTATCAATGTTTGCTGGCAGGCGAAGTTATCGGCAATCTGGAATTTACCATCACGCTCCTCTCCGATTTTCTGAAAACCGTCACAGAGCGTTACGAGGCAGGGGCAAGCAAGTATTTAGATGTTATCCGCGCAAAGGTTGAACTGACGCGGCTTCGGAATGATTTGGTGGAAGCACGGCGCGAGCAGCAAACACGGCTTGGCGAATTGAATGTTTTGCTGGGAAGAACCGGCTCTACGCCCATCATTTTTTCGGATTCGCTCGTTCATCAGCCGCTTGGAATATCCCAAGATTCTGCTGTAGAGTTCTATTCAAGCCGAAGTAATTTCTTAAAAATTGCGGAGCGCGAAGCGGAACGGAGTCAATCTGTTTTAAATCTTGCTCAAACAAGTTACCTGCCCGATTTTTCTGTAGGCGTTGCGCTGCAGAATCGTCCCGGCACACAATCGTTGACCGGTTCATCGACCTATTTCGGTATTGAACTTGGCGCAAGCATTCCTCTGTGGTTCTGGCAAGGTCCGAAAGGTGAGGTGCAGGAAGCCGAAGCAGCGCTCAATATCAGCAACATTCGTATCGGTGCGGCGCGGCTTCAGGTTCAGCAAAATATTTTGAGTGCGTTCCGCAGCGCAAACGTTGCGCAGGAACAGTTGCAGGCATTCGATGCTTCGCTGCTGCGTGATGCGGAAGATGAACTGCGCGCAGGCATTTCTGCCTATCAGAACAATCAAATTGACGCACTGAACTTGTTCGATATCTATCGAACGGTGCGCGCCACAAAAATTGAATACTCCCGCGCGCTGTACAATTTGCTTGCGGCAAAAGTGGAGTTGGAAGTTGCCGGAGAATTATCAGAATAAAAAAATGGAGAAACCATGATGAAAATAGTTTTTGTAACGCTTGCCATTCTTTCTTTTACGCTTGCCGGATGCGGGAACACGGAGAAAGAACAAGCACAGGTCGAATATCCCGAACGAAAGCATAACGAAGAAGAGGCGCTATTGGTATTGACCAAACATCAACTCGAACATATCGAGTTTGCCGTTGAAAAGGCAGAAGAAAAAACAGTCACCGTTCCGCTTGCGCTTCCCGGCAGGGTTGCGTTGAATGACAGAACCACGGCGCACATTACCGCACGCGTCGTCGGGCGAATCGAGAAGGTTCACAAGGTTATCAATGACAGGGTGCAGCAAGGCGAAGTGGTTGTTGAATTGTACAGCCAGGAATTTCTCACAATGCAGTCCGAGTTTGTGCAGGCGGAAGAACGATTCAAACGAATGACACCGGAACAGACCTCCGCCAATGGCGGAGATTATGGAACAGCGCATGCGATTTATGAATCGGCAAAACGAAAACTCCAAATTGTAGGACTTACCGATAAAGAAATCAGTGACCTAGCGGATGCACATATTCCACTCACATATTTGCCTGTACGAACGCCATTCAGCGGAACATTGATTGCAGGCGAGGTCCGGCAGGGAGAAGTTGTTCAGGTCGGAACCGATTTCTTCACCATTGCAAATCTTTCCGAACTGTGGGTGATTGCCGACGTGTTTGAGCATGACTTGCCCCTTGTGCAAGAAGGGATGCGTGGAGATGTTGTCGTAGCATCATACCCTGCCGAAAAATTTCCCGGACGGCTTACAACCATCTACGACATTGTTGACGAAAAATCCCGCACCATTAAAACACGATTCGACGTGGAGAACAGACGCGGAAAGTTGAAACCTGAAATGTTTGCAACCGTGCATGTAAACGCGCAATTCGGCGGAAGGTCGCTCAAGGTTCCGTCACTCGCCGTCATGGAAAACAAGAATGAGCGGTACGTGTTTGTTGCTGTGAACGATACGTCATTTGAATCGCGCCCGGTAACAATCGGTTTTGAAACACAAATCTATACGGAAATACTTGACGGTTTGAAACCCGGCGAGCGTGTGGTAACGAAAGGAACATTCTATTTAAAGAGCGAGCGTGCTAAAGAAACTTTTGAGGAGGAAGATTAACATGAACGAAATTAAAGCATACATCAGACCGGCGCTCGCTCACAACGTGATCGAAGCGCTCAAATCGGCAGGTGCTACTAATCTTTCCATCATGCACGTAAAAGGGATCGGGTTATTCGAAGATCCTCTGACCGAAGAATACGATGCAGAATTCATCGAGAAGAGCAGCAACATGCTCAAGATAGAAATAATTTGTAAACACAATGATGTCGAACGCTTTGTTCACATCATCAAGCAGAGTGCGCACACAGGCAAATCAGGCGACGGAGCGATTTTCGTTTCCACAGTCAACCGCGCCGTGAAAATAAAAACCGGAGAGGAAGGGTTGACATAATGGTCAATAAAATAATTCTCTTTGCTGCGCGCCAGCCGTTTCTTATTCTCCTCGGCGTGCTCGCATTAATCGCAGGGGGGATTCTTGCTCTTTCAAAACTTCCTATCGACGCTGTTCCGGATATTACGAGCAATCAGGTGCAGATATTCACCGTTGCTCCTGCGCTTGCTCCGCAGGAAATCGAGCGGTTAGTTTCATACCCAATTGAAGTGGCTATGCAAAATCTTCCCGATGTGGAAGAGGTTCGCTCTGTTTCAAAGTTCGGACTTTCTGCGGTTACTGTCGTCTTCGATGATGATGTCGATATTTATTTTGGACGGCAATTGGTTTCGCAGAAAGTGCAGGAAGCGAAAGCAGATCTTCCTCCGGGAATTCCTGAGCCGGAACTGGGACCTGTCTCGACCGGCTTGGGCGAGATTTATCAATATGAAGTTGTCGGCGAGGGCTATACGCCTATGGAACTTCGCACGATTCAGGATTGGATTATCAAGCGGCAACTCGCGGGAACGCCGGGACTTGCGGAAGTAAATACATTCGGCGGCGAGTTAAAGCAGTATCAAGTTCTCATCGATCCTCAAAAACTGCTGAAGTACGATCTTTCACTGCGTGATGTGATTGAAGCAGTCTCCAACAACAATGCAAACGCTCCCGGCGCGTACATCGAACACAAGCAGGAGCAATACATTGTCGTCGGGGTCGGGCTTGCAACGACGATGCAGGATATCGGGAATATCATCGTGAAATCGGAAGGGGGCGTTCCGATTTTTGTGCGGGATGTTGCGAGTGTCGATATCGGTGCAGCAATCAGGCAAGGCGCGGTGACCATCAACGGAACGTCGGAAATTGTCAGCGGCATTACCATGATGCTTCAAGGTGAGAATGCCCGCGAAGTTGTAACGCGCGTAAAAGAAAAAATTTCTCACGTACAGGAGACGCTTCCGAATGGAGTAAAGATCGTTCCATTCTACGATCGCAGTGATTTAGTAAACCGGACAATTAAAACAGTGTACACGAACCTGACTGAAGGAGCGCTTCTTGTTATTATCGTTCTCTTTTTGTTGTTGATGAACTTGCGCGGCGGCTTTATCGTCGCTTCCGTTATTCCGCTCTCGATGTTGTTTGCGGTAGTAATGATGAAACTGACCGGCGTGTCGGGCAACTTGATGTCGCTTGGCGCGATCGATTTCGGTATTATCGTTGACGGCGCAGTTGTGCTCATCGAAAATGCCATCCGTAAATTGCACGAACGGCAGCACGACCCCGCACTGATGGGGGGCGAAACAGTGCAGCAAACATTAATCGGCTCGTTTCTTGAAGTCGGCAGGCCGATTCTGTTCGGCGTCGCTATTATCATCATCGTCTATCTTCCGCTGTTGACGCTGCAAGGAATTGAAGGAAAAATGTTCAAGCCGATGGCATACACGGTGGTATATGCAATTACCGGAGCGCTTTTCTTAACGCTCACATACGTACCCGTTGTGAGCATGTTCGTTCTCAAGAAAAAAGTTTCAGAAAAGGAAAGCCCTGTTATTTCCATTTTGAAGCCGCTCTATCATAAAACATTGTTGTTTGCACTAAAACGAAAAGTTGTAATTATCGGCGGTGCGGTGGCAATGTTTGTTGGTGCAATATTGCTCTTTACACAACTCGGCGGCGTGTTCATTCCTACGCTGGATGAAGGAGATATGTTGATTGAACTTCGTCGCTTGCCGAGCATTTCGCTGACGGAAGCAATCCATACATCGCAAATGTTAGAAGCGGAACTCAAGTCCATACCCGAAGTAATTGATGTCGTCAGCAAAACAGGCAGACCGGAAATTGCCACCGATCCGATGAGCATCTACCAAAGCGACGTCTATATAAAAATGAAGCCGTTTGAAGAATGGAAAACGGCAAAGACAAAAGACGAAATGATTGAGAAGATGACCGAGATCAGAAATCGCATTCCCGGCATCGGCGGCGGATTTTCCCAGCCGATTGAAATGCGCTTCAATGAATTGATTGCAGGAGTCCGCTCCGATGTCGGCGTGAAAATTTTCGGAGAAGATCTTGAGACGCTCGGAAAAATAGGCGAAGAAGTTTTCGCTGTCGTTCAATCGACACACGGCTCCGCCGATGCGCGCGTGCAGCAGGTGGAAGGATTGCCGCAATTGCAAATTGTGATTGACCGAAACAAGATCGCTCGCTACGGCATTAACGTTGCTGATGTGAATATTTTGATTCAAACTGCGCTCGCCGGCACGGAAGTGGGGCGAATCTATGAAGGGGAAAAACAATTCGATCTCGTTGTAAAGTTCGAGCGCAAGTCCAGAACGGACATAGATGACATTAAGAATCTTTTGGTGCCGACGCCGAATGGAGAAAAAGTCCGGCTCGGCGATATTGCCGACTTTATGATGTCGGAAGGTCCCGCCGAAATCACGCATTCCGCCGGACGCCGCTATCTTGTCGTTGAATCAAATGTGCGGGAGCGGGATATTGAAAGTTTCGTGAAAGAAATTCAACAAGCAATAAAAGAAAAAGTTTTGCTGCCGCCCGGCTACACAATTACGTATGGCGGCGAGTTTGAAAATCTTGAGCGTGCGCGCGCACGGCTCACTATCGTTGTTCCGGTATCGCTCTTTCTTATCTTTCTTTTGCTCTTTGCATCAGTCAACTCTGTGCGTCAGGCGCTGATTATCTTTTCCGCAATTCCACTGGCAGTTGTCGGCGGCATTGTTGCGCTGTGGGTTCGGGATATGCCTTTTTCAATTTCAGCGGGCGTCGGCTTCATTGCGCTCTTTGGCGTTGCCGTGTTAAACGGATTGGTTATGCTTTCGTACTACAACAAACTTATTCAGGAAGGAGTGAATATCACTGAAGCAGTCATTAAGGGATCGGAAATCCGTTTGCGTCCTGTTTTAACGACGGCATTAGTTGCATCGCTCGGTTTTATCCCGATGGCAATTTCAACATCGGCAGGCGCTGAAGTGCAGCGGCCGCTTGCAACTGTCGTTATCGGTGGTTTGATCACTTCAACATTATTGACATTGGTCGTTCTTCCCGTGATATTTGAATGGATGGAATCGAGAAAAAGAGAACAATGAAAAGAACGGTTCAATTACTCTCCACAATTACCTGTCCGCATTGCGGCTTTCAGAAAGAAGAAACGATGCCTATGGACGCCTGTGTTCATTTCTATGAATGCGAGTCATGCAAGAAAATGTTGAAACCAAAAGCAGGCGATTGCTGTGTGTTCTGTTCGTATGGCAGCGTGAGATGTCCTTCAAAACAAATAGAAACGACATGAATAAAACCATCTACACAATTTCTAAAATGGATTGCGCTTCCGAAGAACAAATGATCCGGATGAAACTGCAGGGGATGTTCAACATCTCCGCATTGACATTTGATATTCCCAACAGAACATTGCAAGTCGTTCATTCGGATTCGCATGACAATATCTTTGCCGCTCTTGAGAGTTTGAAATTAGACACTAAGTATGTTCGCACTGAACTTACGGAGACGTTTTCAGAAGAACATACATCCGAACGGAAATTGTTGTATCAAGTGCTGGCGATAAATTTTTTCTTTTTCCTGCTGGAAATGACAACAGGATTCATTTCGCATTCAATGGGCTTGGTCGCTGATAGTCTGGATATGCTTGCCGATGCGATAGTGTACGGATTGAGTCTGTATGCAATCGGTCATTCAATTGAAAAGAAAAAGTCAGTAGCAAAAATCAGCGGTTACTTTCAATTTACGCTTGCTGTTATTGGTTTTGCGGAAGTCGTGAGAAGATTTTTGGGTTTAGGAGAAGTTCCAACATTTGAAATGATGATTGGGATTTCCTTCTTCGCTCTCATCGGCAATACCGCAAGTTTGTATTTGTTGCAGAAGAGTAAAAGCAAGGAAGCGCATATACAGGCAAGCATGATTTTCACCTCGAACGATGTCATCGTCAATATCGGAGTAATTGTTGCAGGCGTACTTGTCTATCTCACAACTTCAAATCTTCCCGATTTAATTGTTGGCACAGCAGTGTTTGTTCTTGTTGTACGCGGTGCGTACAGAATTTTGCAGTTGTCGAAATAAAATGTATGCATAACATCATACTCAAATCTACAATAACATGCCCTCATTGTAGCTTTCATAAAGAAGAAACGATGCCGGTGGATTCATGCATTCATTTTTATGAATGCGAATCATGCGAGAAAATATTGAAACCTAAAGCGGGCGATTGCTGCGTGTTTTGTTCGTACGGAACCGTGAAGTGTCCTTCAAAGCAAATGGAAGCTTAAAGAAAGGAATCATGCTATGTCCCACTCACTAAAAGAATCAGTCTTACCCTGTTTACATGAACACAAACCAATTATTCATCACTCGCATGAGCATGGAGAACATGAACATCATCACCACACTCACGAGGTGAATGTTCATCGTCCTCAGCAGCGACGAGCGCTGTTTATTTGCGTTGTGCTTACTGCACTGATGATGGTTGTTGAATTTATTGCCGGTTATCTTACCGGAAGTCTCATGCTCGTGAGCGATGCAATCCACATGCTATCGCATGCAACAGCGCTTAGCGTAAGTTTTCTTGCAGTAATTCTTGCACAGAGGAAAACCAGTGAGCATCTTCCTTTCGGTCTTTACAGAGTGGAAATTCTTGCGGCATTCTTCAACGGCATCGGTCTTGCGGGATTTAGCGTTTGGATTGTGTATGAAGGCGTTCTTCGGATTCTCAACCCGGTAAATATTCTTGGGCCAGAATTAACAGCGGTTGCTCTCATCGGACTCGCGGTAAATCTTACCACTGCGGTCATTTTGCAAAAAGCCGGACTTGAAGATTTAAACACCAAGAGCGCATTCCTGCACATGCTTGCTGATACATTTTCTTCCATCGCTATTGTTGTTGGAGGAATTATTATCTCTTTTACAAACTGGATTATCGTTGACCCAATACTCAGCATGTTTGTTGCAGTGCTCGTTACCCGCTGGTCGTGGGGATTGCTGCGTGATTCAGTGCTAATTCTTCTTGAGCGAAAACCGGATAATGTGAATGTTGCTGAAATTCAATCCGAACTTCGAACAGAATTCCCGACTATTAAAGACATTCATGACTTACATATCTGGGAAATCACATCCCAGTTCGTCTGCCTTTCCGCTCACATTGTGCTTGACGATATGAAACTAAGCGAGACACAAAATATCCGGTCAAATATAACAGAACATCTCAAGCATCATTTCGGTATTGCGCATGCCGTTATTCAGGTGGAGTGTTAATAAGTTTGTTGAAAACTAACAATGCAGTTGAAATAGTTTTGCCTTAACCTGATTTTAATTTTTTGAATGGCGAAACGGTGAAGGAACTTCTTGTGATGAGGATACTGTTAAAGAGTATAACAAAATAATTTTTTCATACCGTACTTCTGCGGTTTGAATATTTTGGGTAAATTTTATGCTATTTAATTTCCTACAAATAAAAAATCAAAAAT
>JBFMFY010000097.1:0-8363 GCA_040751955.1 Bacteroidota bacterium | reverse complement strand
ATGAAACTTGAAACATAAAATTTTTTGTGATCATGTAATCTTGATAATCTTGCAATGTATAATCTAGCCCCGTTCATAATACTTTTACCACTCGTCGGTTTTCTGGTCAACGGATTTTTCGGACGGAAGATAAAGAACGAAATGATTGTCGGTTCCATCGGTACCGCAGCAGTCGCTCTTCCATTTATTGTTGCACTCGTCATCTTTTTTGATATGATCTCGCTGCCGACTGATGAACGTTCGAAGATCGTTACGCTTTTTCAATGGATCGCAGCCGGTTCGTTCTCCGTGGATGTCGCATTACAAATTGACCAACTTTCGATCCTGATGACGCTTATCGTTACAGGTGTCGGAAGTTTGATCCATCTCTATTCTATCGGATACATGCATGGCGATCCCGGTTTCTGGAGATTCTTCACGTATCTGAATCTGTTCATCTTTGCGATGCTTTCACTTGTTCTTGCCGATAATTATTTGTTCATGTTTCTCGGCTGGGAAGGGGTTGGGCTCTGTTCGTATTTGTTGATTGGATTTTGGTACGACAGGAATTTTGAAAAAGGAACAACAGGCGACGCAGCGAAAAAAGCATTCATCGTCAACCGCATCGGCGATTTCGGATTTCTGCTTGCGATGTTCCTCATCTTCAATACGTTTGGTTCGTTGAAGTACGAAACAGTCTTTGCACAGGCAGGATTATTCGACCGGGGCAATGAAATTATTATGTGGATTACGCTGCTGATGTTCGTCGGTGCGACAGGGAAGTCTGCGCAAATTCCACTTTATGTCTGGCTGCCTGATGCGATGGCGGGTCCAACGCCGGTCTCCGCACTTATCCACGCGGCAACGATGGTCACTGCGGGAATTTATATGGTAGCGCGGAGTTCTGTACTGTATGCTCTCGCTCCATCAACAATGGAAATTGTTGCAATTATCGGACTACTGACGGCATTGTTCGCCGGTACGATCGGTCTCGTTCAGAATGATATCAAAAAAGTTTTGGCGTATTCAACGGTCAGTCAATTGGGATACATGTTCCTCGGCTGCGGTGTTGGTGCGTTCAGTGCCGGATTGTTTCATGTGATGACGCATGCGTTCTTCAAAGCGCTGCTCTTCCTTGGATCGGGCGCTGTTATACACGCAATGCATGAAGAGCAGGACATCCAAAAGATGGGCGGGCTGAAAAAGTACATGCCCAGCACTTACAAAACGTTCTTCATCGGAGCGTTAGCAATTTCCGGATTCCCGCTCCTATCGGGTTTCTTTTCGAAAGATGAAATATTGTGGAAAGCATTTGCCGACGGCGCACCGTGGATGTGGCTTATTGCAGCGATTGCCGCCGGAGTGACAGCATTCTACATGTTCCGTCTCGTGTCGTTGACATTTGAAGGGAAAGAACGATTTGACCATCACCATGTACATCCGCACGAGGCGCCGAAGACGATGTTGTATCCTTTGATAGTGCTGGCATTGTTGTCTGTAATCGGAGGATTCATCGGTGTGCCGCATGTGCTTGGCGGAGCGGTCGGTGTACACAATTACTTCGAAGAATTTTTGGAACCGGTGTTTGCTGCTGCAAATATAAAATTGAATCTGCCATATCACGACGATGCAGGACTTGAACTCGGATTGATGGCTGTCTCCGTCGCTATTGGACTTGCAGGAATCTGGTTCGGACGGTACGTCTTTATACAGAAGCCGCAGATTGCAGAGAATGTTGCTAAGAAGTTTGCCGGATTCCACAAACTGCTCTGGAATAAATATTTTGTGGATGAAGTGTACGATGCTGTCGTCGTCAACCCGATCAAACAGACATCGGATAAATTTCTCTGGAAAATTTTTGACGTGAAGGTTATTGATAATTCACTCAATTACTCTGCAAAATTCATCGAGATGACGGCGAATATCTTCCGCCGTATCCAAAACGGTGTGGTACAGAGTTATGCGGTCATTTTTGTTGCGGGGATTTTATTTGTGCTGGGATATTTGATGGTGAGGTAATCATTATCAAGATTTTCAAGATTGTCAATATTTGAAAAATATTACCGTATTGAATCTTGATGATCTTGCAATCTTGAAAATCCTGAACATTTTATACAATGCAAAACATTCTTACATATACACTCTTTTCGCCGTTTGTCGGAATTCTTCTTCTGCTTTTCATCAATAAAGAGAAGCAGACGTCGTTGAAATACGTCGGCATTGGTACTTCGCTCGTCACCTTTGCTCTTTCACTTGTGGTTTATTTCGGATTCGATGCGGAGAATACCCGGATGCAGTTTATCGAGCAGTATCCATGGATCACCGGACTCGATATCTCATACTTTGTCGGCGTGGATGGGCTTTCAATTTTGCTTGTTGTCCTGACAACATTCCTCACACCGATCGCTCTGATCGCATCGTGGGAATCGATCAAAGATCGTCTTAAAGAATATATCGCATTCATGCTTCTGCTGGAGGTAGGGATGCTGGGAGTATTTGTTGCTGTCGATCTTTTCCTTTTTTATGTTTTTTGGGAAGCGATGCTTATCCCGATGTATTTTATCATCGGTATCTGGGGAGGGAAAGATAAGATTTACGCAGCAGTGAAGTTCTTTATCTATACAATGGCAGGTTCGCTGCTGATGCTTATCGCAATTTTATGGCTCGGGTATTATGCGTCAACACTTCCGGGCGGGTACTTCACGACCAATCTCCAAAAATTATATGCGATCGCACCGTCAATACCGATGAATATACAAATGTGGATGTTTGCTGCATTTGCACTTTCATTTGCTATTAAAGTTCCTTTGTTCCCGCTACACACATGGCTTCCTGATGCTCACGTGCAGGCGCCGACGGCGGGTTCTGTCATCCTTGCCGGCGTGCTGCTGAAAATGGGGACGTACGGTTTACTACGGTTCTGCTTGCCGCTGTTTCCACAAGCATCGTTCGAGTTCACGCCGCTAATGGCGATCCTGTCGGTGATCGGTATTGTGTACGGCGCGCTTGTTGCAATGGTGCAGACAGATGTTAAAAAATTGGTTGCATATTCTTCTGTCAGTCACCTGGGATTTGTTGTGCTCGGAATTTTTTCGATGACGGAAGAGGGGATACAAGGGGCGATCATTCAAATGATCAATCACGGACTTTCAACAGGGGCGCTTTTCTTGTTGGTTGGAATGATCTACGACAGAAGGCACACACGCGAGATTTCACAATTCGGTGGATTGGCAAAAACGATGCCCGTCTTTACGACGATCTTCATGATAGTAACATTATCGTCGATCGGACTTCCCGGACTTAACGGATTTGTCGGTGAGTTTTTGATTCTGCTCGGCACTTTCAACTCGCCGTTTCTCCATTCGTACGCATACGCAGCAGTTGCGGCAACAGGAGTTATCTTCTCCGCAGTTTATATGTTGTGGATGTGTCAGCGTGTTTTCTTCGGAAAGATCACGCACGAAGAGAACAAATCCCTGCTTGATTTGACGAAGCGTGAAATTGGATTATTGATCCCCGTAATTCTTTTTATCGTCTGGATCGGAGTGTATCCTTCGACATTTCTGAAATCATCAGCCGCCTCGACAAAGCAGGTTGTTACACAAATGCAGAATGTAAAAGCGGGGAATGTATCACAGGTGGGTATTTCTGCAAAGTAATTTTCTAAACGGCAGGCCGGCGTTAATGCCGACCTACTCAACTTGAGTTTTTAGTTTATGGATATGATGGAATATTTCTCTCATACTGATCTCATCGGATCATCACCGATCCTTGCGCTTGGTACGTTTTCGCTGATCGCTCTGTTGATTACTTCGTTGGTAAAGAGTTCGCAAAAGATCGTCTTTGCAGCGTGCGTTCTTGGCGTGGTTGTGTCTATAGTGTTTGCGGTCTATACATTCCCGCTCAATCAAACTGCATTTTCCGATATGCTGCTTGTCGGCGGGTACGCCAGTTTTTACAGCATCGTATTTCTCGTTATTACGTTATTTGCACTCTTTCTTGCAGTTCCATATCTGGAAAAAGAAGAATATCATCTCGGCGAATATTATATCCTCATTATTCTCTCCACCATCGGAATGATGTTGATGGGATCGGCAGGGGACCTTATCACTATCTTTCTCGGTATTGAAGTGATGTCTGTTGCGTTCTATGTCCTCGCCGGATACTTCAGAACGAAACTTTCGTCAAATGAATCCGCTCTAAAATATTTTCTCCTTGGCGCATTCGCAACCGGATTCTTGCTTTACGGAATCGCTCTTATTTACGGAACGACCGGCACGACCAACCTCATAAGGATTGCTGCGCAATATCCGCAGGCGTTCATGGATCCGCTTCATCTGATCGGATGGGGATTAGTGCTGATCGGATTTTCATTCAAGGTTGCCGCAGTGCCGTTCCACATGTGGGTGCCCGATGTGTACGAAGGGGCGCCGACGTCGGTGACCGCATTCATGTCCACCGGAGGCAAAGCGGCGGCATTCTCTGCATTCATTCTTGCCTTCTCCGTCCCGATGTCGATGCACGATCCCAAGTTGACGATGGTAATCGCAATCCTTGCCGCAGCATCAATGCTCATCGGCAACTGGTTTGGTTTGTCGCAGACGAATTTGAAACGGATGCTTGCGTACTCAAGCATTGCACATGCCGGGTACATGCTCATCGGTATTGCGTCTGGAACGCAACTGGGGCAGCAGGGGATTACATTTTATCTTGTGTCGTACGGATTGACGAATCTTGGTGCATTCGGCGTTATCGCAATGTTGGAAAAAGAGAACGGAAAGAATCTTTCGTACGAAGATTACGCCGGGCTTGCAAGAAGAAAACCTGCGCTTGCAGCGTTGCTTTCAATGTTCATGTTCTCACTTACCGGCATTCCTCCATTTGCCGGATTTGTCGGGAAGTATTATTTGTTCGCAAGCGCCGTTCAAAGCAATCTGACATGGCTTGCCGTTCTTGGAGTGATTACAAGTCTCTTTTCAACATATTATTATTTACGAATTGTAGTGTACATGTATTTCAGAGAAGGTGGGGAAGAACTCCCTGTTCTTTCGAAAGTATCGTTTGCAACGGTGATTCTCTCGGGAGTCGGCATCGTTGTATTCGGAATCGTACCGTCACTTATTCTCGATGTGCTTAAAACAATGTTCTAAATATCCGGCAATCCGGTTGCTTGAAGCAATCAGATTGCTTTTGATCGATAAACCGTCCACTGGACGGTTTTTGCTTTTTGGAAATACCAGATGATACCGATTCTTACACCGCAACAAATGAAATCTGCCGATGAGTACGCGATCAAACGGATGGGAATTCCGTCGCTGCGATTAATGGAGAATGCAGGACGGAGCGTGGTTGATGCACTGCAAAGGCGGGTCAAACATCTTTCAAAAAAAACTGTCGTTATTCTGTGCGGGAAAGGAAACAACGGAGGAGATGGTTTTGTGGCAGCTCGGCTTCTCAGAGAGTTGGGAGCCAGTGTTACTGTGGTATTATTGGAGCCGGGTGCAGAGCTGAGCCCGGATGCGAAATCTAATTTTGAAAAATTGGATTCGTCCATCGTTAAGACTTTCGACCTATTCATATCAACCAAAAAAATAAACGCCGATATCATTCTTGATGCAATGTTCGGAACATCGTTTAAAGGAGCATTGACAGGAAATTATTTGCAGGTGGTTCGCTGGTGCAATGAATGGAAAAGATTCAATGTTGCGATAGACATTCCTTCCGGATTGAACGGAGAAACAGGCGAGGTTGTGACAGATGCTTTCAGAGCGGATCTTACGGTAACGTTTTCGAATCCCAAAATCGGGTTGTATCATCATAATGCAAAAGATTTCACCGGCGACGTGATTGTGACAGATATCGGGCTTCCGACAGAGGCAATAGAAAAAAATGCAGAGAATATTTTCCTTGTTGAACGAACCGATATCCGTGCCATGCTGCCGAAGAGGAGATCGAATTCTCATAAACACTCTGTCGGTAAAATTTTTTTGCTTGCAGGATCAAAAGGCATGACAGGCGCCGCTCTTTTGGCGTCGCACAGTGCGATGCGAAGCGGGGCAGGTCAGGTGATCCTTGGCATTCCGGAGTCGGAATATTCAATTGTAGCAAAGCGGACGCTGGAGGTGATGCCGCTGCCGCTTGCCTCGACAAGTGAGGGGACTGTCTCTCTTCTTGCGTACGAAGAGATTCAAAGGAGAATGCAATGGGCAACGATTGTTGTGATAGGTTGTGGCATGTCGCAACACCCTGAAACTCAGGAATTGATCAGGCGCGTGATTGTGGAATCGGAAATACCAATGATCATCGATGCGGATGGGTTGAACGCGCTTGCCGATGATATTTCAATTCTCAAAAAGAGAAAATCAAAACATGTGATTCTCACTCCGCATTTCGGAGAATTCTCTCGTCTAACAGGTGTGGGTACGAAGTCTATTGAAGAAAATAAGTTCGATATGGCAGCATCGTTTGCGCGGAAGTACAGCGTATCACTAGTGTTAAAAGGAGCGCCGACCATCGTTTCGACACCCAGAGGCAACATATTTGTGAACCCGACCGGTAATCCCGGCATGTCCACTGCAGGCTCGGGTGATGTCCTTGCCGGTATTATTGCTTCGATGTACGGACAGGGTTTGAGTGCAGATGGTGCAGCAGTATCAGGTGTTTTTATCCACGGGGCAGCAGGTGATGCAGCGGCATCGACAAAAGGAGTGCTGGGGATGATCGCCTCAGATATCATTCGTTCTTTGCCAACGACAATTCGACAACTTCAATGAATCAACAATCAAAAATCATATCATTCATCCAATTCCAGCTTCCTGTGCTCGCATGGTGTTTGTTTATTTTTGCAGTCTCATCAATACCAAGCGAGAGAATTCCCGCATTGATTGATTACACAGATAAAATCCTTCATGCAGGTGTGTTCGGCATCTTGTGCTGGTTGTTCCATGTCGCTCTTTTCTTTCAACCAAATCTCTCATTGAGAAAGTGGAGTCCGTACATCGCGCTTGTATTGACGATGGCATACGGCGCTTCCGATGAATACCATCAAATGTTCACACCGGGACGAACAACTGAGTTTATGGATTTTCTTGCCGACTCGTTGGGAGGCGGTGTATATGTCATCGTTCATTCCTATTTCAATTTTTATCGGACAAATGAAGAGCCGGAAATTTCGGCATGACGACCATCCTCACACGGTTTCTCAATCTCCCTACGTTCAAATCGCTTCAGCATCGAAATTACCGGTTATTTTTTTCAGGACAATTATTTTCTTTGGCTGGTACCTGGATGCAGTCGATGGCACAGGCGTGGCTGGTCTATCAACTTACGCATTCATCAGTCTGGCTGGGTACAATAGGATTTCTCAATTCGATTCCGATTCTCTTTTTATCTATGTTCGGAGGTTCTCTTGCAGACCGGATGTCAAAGAGAAAGCTCATCATCGTTACACAGATGATATCGCTTCTGCAAGCCCTGTTGCTGGCTATTCTTGTTCTTACTGAAAGTATCACTGTAGAGGTTGTCGCTGTGCTTGCCCTTGCTCTTGGTATCGTCAACGCATTTGATATCCCGGCACGTCAATCATACATTGTTGAACTGGTGGGGAAAGAAAATCTGACAAATGCAATCGCGTTGAACTCTGCAACATTCAATGCAGCAAGAATCGTTGGACCGGCGATCGGAGGCATTGTAATTGCTGCATTTGGTGTCGGATGGTGTTTTGCATTCAATGCATTCTCTTTTTGTGCCGTTATTGTCAATCTGATTAAGATTGATACGCCGTACATTCCCGATCCAAAATATTCTGCAGTCAACATTTTTCATTCATTGAAGGAGAGTGCACTCTATATACGATCGGATACTTCGATGCTCTCGCTGATGTTCTTGCTTGCAGTGATAACAATTTTCGGATGGTCCTATTCAGTTCTATTGCCGATCTTCGCTGATTCAATTCTCAACATTGGTGCGGTCGGATTGGGAAATTTGATGATGTCTGTCGGCATCGGTGCATTTATCAGCGCTGTTACGGTAGCGAGCTTTGAAAGTAAAATTCAGGCAAGAACTTTCGTTAATTCAGGAATAATACTTTTTGTATTCTGTATTTCTGTTTTTGCTCTCTCAACGAATATTTCTCTTTCACTTCTTTCGCTGATCGGAGTAGGTATGGGATTGGTGATGTTTTTAGCGACTGCAAATGCGGCAATTCAACGGCAGGCTCCTGATGCATTGCGTGGGAGGGTTATGGGACTCTACTCGCTCATCTTTTTAGGGCTTTCCCCTTTTGGCAGTTTGAGTATGGGTCTTCTCGCAAACGTGATTGGTGTCCGTGGTGCAGTACTACTGGGTGGTGTGGTATGCGGTGTCGCAGCACTCGCAGTTCAATA
>JBFMFY010000096.1:0-8897 GCA_040751955.1 Bacteroidota bacterium | reverse complement strand
GCCACCGCCTATTTTTGTTTTTTGGAGGATAGAAACAACAATATCTGGCTTGGCGGCAACGAACTTACAGTGGGGAATAGAACTCCGCGTCCCCTGCCTCGGGAGTTTCTCAGTTTTACGCTTGCCATGGATTCAATCGGCAGAATCTGGATTGCGTCGCAGAACGGAGGGATACGAATTATAGAGAATGAGAAAATCATTGATTCACTCTTTCTCGGAAATTCTTCGGCTGATATTTCCATCCGAACCATGAAGACCGATTTCGACGGCTCAATGTGGATCGGGGCCCAAGAAGGGCTATTTCACTTTCGCAAACAAACCCTTACTCGTTACACCGTTAAGGACGGACTGCCGAACAACTGGATTCGATCCATCTATCAGGATGCGAACGGGACGTTGTGGATTGCAACCGACGGCGGCTTGGCAAAAAGAAAAAACAATCGCTTCTATTCATACACAGTAAACAACGGTCTTTACAGCAATACCATCCACGTAATACTGGAAGATGACCGCGGCTCACTGTGGATGAGCAGCAACAAGGGAATCTTTGTTGTGAAAAAATCCGACATAGAATTGTTCGACGACCACACCATCGACAGGATTCCCTGCACCATCTACGGAGAAGAAGACGGTATGCGCAGTGCGGAAGGGAACGGGAGTTTCCAGCAAGGAGGGTGGAAAATGCGAGACGGCACATTATGGTTTGCAACAATCAAAGGAGTTGCCATTGTTGATCCTGATAATTTAAAAAATAATACTGTCGTTCCACCCGTCCATATAGAAAAAATAGTTTCGGATGGAAAAGAAATATCTGCACAGTCGGCATTCACTCTGCACTATCCGGTGAACGACATTACATTTTATTTTAACGCACTGAGTTTCCGTGTTCCTTCGCGGGTCAGGTACAAATATATTCTGGAGGGATTTCATACCGACTGGGTCGATGCGGGAAATCAACATCGAGCAGCTTTTACCAACCTCCCATCGGGCGATTTTGTATTCCGAGTGATAGCTTGTAACGACGACGGCGTATGGAATACCACCGGCGCTTCGGTTTCATTTTCTCTTCCGCCGCCGTTTTGGGCTGCATGGTGGTTTTCTGTCATCATTGGCATCATCATCTTCGGCTCGTTTGCGGGACTTATCCGGTACGTCGAATTAAAAAAAGTGCGACGGCGCATTGAACAACTCGAACATGAAAAAGCTTTGGAGCGCGAACGTGCACGCATTTCAAAAGACATGCATGACGAAGTAGGGGCGAACCTTACCAAGATCGCCATCTTAAGCGAACTTGCCGCGCGCAATGCTGATGATACACCCAAACATCTCAGAAAGATTACCGAGACATCACGCGAGGTAATCGATAGCATGAGTCAGATCATCTGGGCGATCAATCCGAAGAACGACAAATTGGAAAACATGGCGGCATACCTTCGTGAGTTCATCAGCGAAACGTTTGAGATGACGGCTATCCGTGCTTCGATTTCATTTTCCGACGAACTTCCGATGCAGTCTCTTTCAGCGGAATTTCGCCGAAATATTTTTCTTACAGTCAAAGAAGCCGTGAACAATATTGTCAAGTATTCCAAGGCGACGGAAATCCACGCCCAACTGCATGTCGAAACCGGAAGACTTCTTTTTTCAATTTCCGACAACGGTATTGGGTTCGATGTTTCAAATACCTCACGTTTCGGCAACGGACTGCATAACATGAAAAAGCGTATTGAAGATATCGGCGGGTCGTTCGTCATTGAATCCGCCGCGGGGAAGGGAACAATAATTTCCATATCGGTTCAACTGTGAAGCAACAAACGGCTGCCGTGATCATTGGCGGGCGGTATCAATTGAATACTACGTTCGTGTGATTGTAAATAGCATATCATTAGACTATCTTTCTTAACATTCTATGGACAATCAACCTATCCGCGTCGCTATTGTTGAAGACCTCCCCGACATCCGTAACGGACTTGCAGCCCTTATCGGCGGTTCAGCCGGTTTTTCATGCGTGGGTGTTTTTGCCAACGGCGAAGAGGCGGTCAACGGTCTGCTCGACGTGAAACCGGATGTTGTGCTGATGGACATCGACATGCCCCGGATGAACGGCATTGAATGTATAAAAAAATTGAAAACGGCGCATCCCCGTCTTCAAATTACCATGCTCACCGTGTTTGAAGACGAGGAAAAAATTTTCGGCTCGCTGAAAGCGGGCGCTTCCGGTTATTTGCTTAAAAAAACTCCGCCGGTAAAATTGCTCGAGTCTATTACCGAATTGTACAACGGCGGTTCTCCGATGTCTGCCGGCATTGCAAGAAAAATAGTCGAGGCATTCCGGCAGGATGCCCCCGCAAACAATGAGATGGAAAATCTGAGCGCTCGCGAGCATGAAATTCTCACCTACCTTGCCAAAGGATATCGTTACAAAGAAATTGCCGACACATTATTTATTTCTGTTGAAACGGTTCGCACACACCTTCGCAACATTTACGAAAAGCTGCACGTCCGCTCACGCACGGAAGCGGTGTTGAAGTATCTGAAGAAATAGTTGAGTCACTGAGTATTTAAGCGGTTGAGAATCTTCAGTTTTCAGGTCTCAGACATCCAGCATCAAGCGTCCAATTCATGCGATTACTCAATCCACCAATCCTACAAATTGCATTCACAAAATTCTTATCCAGTATCTGCTACGTACATCGAGATTACTACCTTTGTGCGATTGTAAACCGTTCGGTCTGATTATATCTTACCTGTATAACATGTTTCCAATTCAACACTATCACGGGGGATGATTTCATGAAAAGATTTCTTATTGTACTTTTTGGTGCAACATTGATGACATACGGGCAGCAGTGGAAAGTTACGGCATTGAACTACAAGAATGTTAACGATGTCGCATCGCGCAAAGGAACGTTGTTTGCTGCGACCTCGACCGGGTTATTCGTTTCTTACAATGGAGGAGCAGAATTCTTTCAGGTAACGCTGCCGGCAGCCTCTCCGCAGTACACCTATTCATTTGCCCCCATCGGCGACTCGCTCTTCGTTTCTACCGGACAGGGAGTGTTTGTCTCCACTGCAAACGATACGATCTGGACAAAAGTGAATGCTTCACCGACATCCGGATATTTTTATTCGTTCAAGGGGATTCTGTTTGTCGATAACATGGGGATCAGCCGTTCAAGTAACAGGGGGCAAACGTGGCAGCCTGTTGCAAGCATTCCCGTTTCGTTTACCGGCGGAGAATTTGCTGCAACCGTATCGAAGATATCGTACGGTATGGGGAATGGAATCTACCTTTCGACCGATAGGGGGATCAACTGGATTCAATCGAATAGCGGATTGGGAAAAGACACAAATATCGTTTCTCTTTGCGCATTCAATGGTACTTTGATCGCAAGTGCAACGACAAATCCCACAGACTCGAATATCATTTACCAATCGACCGACGAAGGATCAACCTGGCAGCGGATTGCGAAACAGCCTGTCTCGGGCATGCTCCGCTCGCTCTACGAAGCCGGGTCGTCAATCTTTGGGGAGGCATACGGGAAGTTGTATCGTTCGACGAACGGCGGTGCGACGTGGCTGAATGTTAACAGCGGATTATCGACGAGTATCACCGGGATCAGTTCCTTTACTATCGTATCGGACACTCTGTATGCCGGCACAACTGTGGGAGTTTGGAAACGTCCCCTCAGCGATTTTGGAATAACAGATGTTCGCGCGCAGCACGATCAATTTCCTGTACAATTTTCCCTCTCCCAAAACTATCCCAATCCGTTTAACCCCACAACGGCGATCAGATTTCAGACGCCGGAGGCCAGTCATGTCACATTGAAAATATTCGATATGCTCGGAAGGGAAATTACAACGCTCCTGAACGAAAATAAATCTCCGGGAACATACACCGTGAATTTCGACGCAAAGAATTTATCAAGCGGCATGTATCTGTATCAACTGCGTGCAGGAGAGAAGGTAGAAACAAGACGGATGATTCTTCAAAAGTAAAAGTCATGTCGTTTTTCCTGGGGAGGTGAAACGGCAAGAAACAAAACGGGATGCTTGAAGGCGGCATCCCGTTTTTATTTATGGTAGATACAATTCTTCTTTGATAATTTCTTTCCACTCCCCCGGTTTCAAACCATCAATCTCAATATTGCCTATTTTGATTCTCATGAGTCTCAGCGTCGGATGCCCGACCGCCGCAGTCATTTTCCTCACCTGGCGATTTCTCCCTTCGCGAATCGTCAATTCTATCCACGCTGTTGGCACTGTTTTGCGGAAACGGATCGGAACGGAGCGGGGTGGAAGATCAGGTTCCTTGTCGAGCAAACGGACTTCGGCAGGTTTTGTTTTCTTTCCTTCAATGACTACTCCCGTACGCAATCGTTGGAGAGCATCTTCTGACGGTAACCGCTCTACCTGAGCAAGATATGTTTTTGGAAGTTCGAATTTCGGATCGGTCAGTTTGTGCTTAACGTCATTATCGTCGGTCAACAGCAGCAATCCCTCACTGTCATAATCCAGCCTGCCGACAGGATACACTCCGTTCGGAAATCCGAAATCTTTCAGGGAACGCTTTCCCTGTTCAGAGGTAAATTGTGAGAGGACGCCGTAGGATTTGTAAAACACAATGTATTTCATTAAAAAGTTTGAAGGTTGGAATGTGAAAAAGTTCTATGTTACAACGCCACCTTACGGCGTTTTTGATTTACGAAACTTTCCACCTTTGAACTTTATACCATTCAATGAATCACGCATCGATTGCTTCGTTTAAAAACCTCAGCAGCGGTGTTGCAACAGCAAAGGCATCGGCAGATTTTTTGAGAAATTCTTTTTTGTATGCCGCCTCTTCGTTCCATTCCAGCCCGACGAAGAACTGTTTGAATTTTATGTATTCAATCATCGGATGATCGGGAGTGTACCCTTTTGGTGGGCGGGTCAGTTTTTCTCCTTCCAAAGATTTGAACATCTTCTTGAATCGTTTTTCATTCAGGATGGTCAAGAACTCATCCGAACGCTCAACCAATGCCTTCCGTATTTTTTTTAGCCGGTCATGATCCGGAATATAGATGCCGCCGCCGATAAACACTTCGCCCGGTGCAACGTGAACATAGTATCCGGCGCCGTCGAACAATTTCGGTTTCTTCTTCAATTCAAAGTGAGCAGCGCTGTGCGTTTTGTACGGCGTCTTGTCTTTGCTGAACCGCGTATCACGGTAGATGCGGAAGAGCGCTTTCTTCGGATTGAGATCGAACTCAGGTGCAAAGTCGTGGAATAGCGGTTTTAGCGATGCAACGTAGCATTGCATCGGAAACTTCACTAGGTCTTCATATTCCGATTTGTGCTTCAGAAACCAGTCGCGATTGTTGTTCTTTTTGAGCCGGCGCAGAAAATCGAATCCTTGTTTCGGAAATCCTTCGAACGGCGGGAAGATCAGTTCTTCAAAATCGGGCTGCATCTGTCTGTAGTATTATGATTGAGAAATGGGAAGCGTGATCGTGACGGTTGTTCCCTTGTTCAACTCGCTTTCAAGTGAAATCGTACCGCCGGCAAGCCGTACGTACTGCTGCACAATCGTCAATCCCAGTCCTGTGCCGTGCATGTTGCCGACATTTGAAGCGCGGAAGAACGACGTAAAGAGATGCTGCTTCTCTGATGGCGGGATGCCGATTCCTTCATCTCTCACGATCAAGACGCATTCCGCATCCCGCCGTTCGATGTGAAGTTTTACCTCCCTGTCTTCGGGAGAGAATTTGAATGCGTTGGAGATTGTCTGTTGCAGGATCGTCCGAACAATCTGTTCATCGACAGGTACGGAAGAGATGTTTCCCTGTTCGGAAAGGATGAAGCGATGCTTCATGTCGAGATCGTTTGTCACGTCCTTCACCACCGATTGCGCGAGCGATTCGAGATCAATTTGTTTGACGGCAGGAGTGTAATTTGATGCCGATACTGTGGACGTTTCAACATCCCGGAGAAGGTTCATCATGTGTTTCAACGATTCGTTGATGCGGAAGAACGCCCTGTACCGTTTTTCATCAGGCCATTTGAGCAGGAACCGTTCCAGCAATTCTGCATTCGTTGCGACCGTCACCAACGATGTGCGTAGTTGATTGGTGACCATGGAGATGAACCGCGACTTCAATTGCTTCAATTCTTCGGCGTGTACCTTCGCCTCATTAAATCGCCGCCCTGCTTCCTGCTCATCCGATTTATCGATGATGCATCCGACGAAGAGTTTTTCTGCCTCGGTTTCTATTTCGATGAAATTGATCTCTACGGACAATGTATCGCCTGCAGGAGTTGCAACGTGCGTCTCTCCTTTGAATTGTTCTGTCCGGTCCGACGTGTTCTTCCATTGTTCTTCGTAAAAGATCCGTTCCTGTTCTGGAAAAAGTTTTGAAAAATGCCTTCCCGCAATATCGTCGGACGAATAGCCGACTGTCGTGCGAAGCGCATCGTTGGCGTGAGTGCAAATTCCTTGTTCGTTGATGACAAACACCGGGATGGGAATCTGTGATACAATATTTTGAACCGCGCGGTTTAATTTTCCCACGGTCGATTCGGCGTGCTCCAATTTCTCCCGCTGCGCCGCAATGATGGTGTCTCGCTCTGCAACATTCGCTTCCAACGTGTGAATGACTGCGTATAATTTTTCTTTGCTCTCCTGCAGCGCGTGTTCTGTTGCGAGACGGACGTTTGTTTCTTCGCTGAGCGAATCGGAGGTTTTTTGCAACAATTCTGTTGTCGTTTCCAGTTGCGACTCGAGATCCCGGATTGTAATTTTCAATGACTGCTCGAGAGCTGTTTTATCACTTTCCACGGTTGTACGTGTTGAATACTCGTCGTCTAATCGTGAAGTCAACACAACAATGTCGTCTTCCAATCGTTGTTTTGCTGTACGCAGTTCAGAGATCAATTGCTGCGCCGCCGTCTCTTTTTCATTCTGCGATCGTATTTCCTCCTGCTGCCGCAGGATCGTCTCCTCGTGACGTTCGATTGTCGCGTGAAGTTCCGCCGAGGTTGCGTTGAGCGAATCTTTGACGCGCTGGAGTTGTTCTTCCGTCCTCCGCAATTGCGATTCGGTCTCGTGCTGTTCACTCTCTTTCAGCGAGACAATCCCTTCCAGTTGTTTCCGTGCCGCAGATTCGTTGTGGAGTTGTTCCTGAAGGAATTGCAGTTCGCGCATCCGTTCTTCCACAGTCGATTTCAACTGCAGCGATGCGCTGCTGACCATCTGCTGCGCTTTGGCGAGTTGTTCTTCCTTCGTAGCCAGTTGCATCGTCTCGTTCGACAGCTGCTTCGAGAGCGAATCAAGGATGGCACGGGCATCTTGTTCTGCCGAGATGTGCTGTGACAATTCCAGCGTGAGCGACTCGATCTTCCTTTTCGCTTCGTCGAGTTCGTCGGCTATGATTTGGTTCTTTTGTTTCAGTTGGGATTCAACAAGAGTAAGGGTTGAGACTTTGTCCTGTTCAGTGAGAAGTTGATGGACGTACTTTCGCTTCAACATGTACACGGAAAAGACAAGCACCGAACCGAAGATCAGAAAGGAGAGAAGAAATTCCATGCGTAAAGATACTAAAAAACCGTGAGGAGGGGAATATAAAAAAAGTTCAATAGGTTGTTATCTATCAGGACACTCTACAAATGAAGACTTGAATGTATGCCTATCTTGTTCTTTCCGTCACAACAGCCAAAGTTCTTCTTGACACTCGGTCAACCTTTTTTTATCATCATCTCCAGACACATCGCACCATACTGTTGGTTTATCCGAGGGATACAGGCGTATGCAAGACACACACACACGCACACACACGGATTCAATTCCAGTAGTTTAATTTTCTTTTCTGCGCTGCTGCTACTTATTTCACAAGCAATTTTCGCTCAGGTCGTTATTAAAGATACGATGGTGATTGCACCTCAACATCTGCTGCGTCCAAATTTTATCGTGCCCGATCCACCGCCAGATCCTGAACCTGTTCCACATGATAAATTTTTTGTAATGAGCACACTGGATGGTCATCCGGTGGTAGATTTTGGTTTGATACCTGGTTCAGATGAGACTATCCGGCTCAAATTACATTATTCTTTTACGCTGGGGGTACTAGATGTTTATAATGGAGAAGGGTTTAACTTTTATATAGCAAGCAGGGAGTTAGGTCCTTACATTTTTTCAAGGTATGTTGCCAGCAACAGTTTAATATCTGTAGAAGGGACTGTTGATATCTTTGACCTGTATGGAGGTGGATCTTTTAGTGAAGGGAAATTTTATTTTAGTTTTAATCCTGGAATAGTAGCAAATAGTATTAGCATTAATGATGGTGGGGATACAGCACTATTTTATTATGACGTGTATGAGGAAGGAATTAAATACTTCACCGGTGTTGCAATATTATCTGTTGTTTTTCCTGATACTATATTCGATCATTTTAAAGTCACATTTGAAAGAGATACAGCAGCGTTTACCGAGTCCGGAAAGATCTATGTTCAGGCGCAAGACAAAGACAGTAACGATGTAGAACTTGCCGCTGATAAACTTGTGACGTTCACAATAACGACGAACACAGAGTATGGAACATTCATCGATCAAAACGGCGATACGCTGAAAGCAACACCGGTACAACTGGAACACATCCCGTATGGCGATGCGAAGGCGGGATTGATACAATTTGCGGCAGTCAAGAAAAATCCTGTCGATCCTGTTTTGTGCAACGTAAAAGTGGAGTTAGAAAGCGACCCATCAAAAACAGGAGAAGAAGAGATTCCCGTGGTGGAGCAGACGCTGAGGATTGTGATGGAGGGAGAGCGAAAGGTGGAACCAAGAAATTTGTTAGGAGCGAGCAATCTACCTGCTCCTGCAGATCGGAATAAAAAGGAATTCAAAATCCAGTTAACTCGAA
>JBFMFY010000095.1:0-9753 GCA_040751955.1 Bacteroidota bacterium | reverse complement strand
AGGGATAGAAGATGCGGGGTATCATCAACACGAATGGAGAGCAGCGTCCGTTGCAAGCGGAATGTACATCTATCAAGTCATCGCAAAGAATGAAAAAGGAAAAAATGAATACTTCAGGAAGAAAATGCTGATGATGAAGTAAAATTTTCAAACCATTCGATTGCCAGAACCGCTTTATTCGAAGTATGGCAGTCGGATGGCTTAGCTTTCTAGCCACCCTAAAATTACTACCCTCTTCTCTCCCACCGAAAAATCTCTTACATTCCTTTGTCTTTCATATGTCTCGAGTATCTCGTCATTCATAGGAGGCTGTTCCATGAAATCGTTTCTTTCGTTAGCTCTCGCTATAATTTTCACTTCGCTGTCCTTAGGACAAACCATTCAATCCCCCGGCAAAAAACTCTTCCTCACATTCTCGCTTTCTCAAAACGGCGAACCGGCATACCAACTCAATTTCGGAAAGAAGCCGGTCATCCTTCCCAGCCGTCTCGGGATCGAACTGAAGGGGCAAGAGGCGTTCCAGCAGCATTTTTCTATCGCGAACGTGGAATCGTCGCTTGTTGACGAATCGTGGAATCCTGTATGGGGAGAAGTGAAGACGATCCGCAATAACTACCGCGAACTGAGAGTGATATTGAAACAAGCCGCAGAGAAACCGAGGACAATGATCGTGACCTTCCGGCTGTTCGATGAAGGGCTCGGATTCCGGTACGAATTCCCGCAGCAGGAATTTCTGAGTTACTTTACTGTCACAAACGAGAGAACGGAATTCAAACTCGCCGGCAATCACGAGGCTTTCTGGATCCCGGGAGATTTCGATACGAACGAATATGAATATCACAAAACGGCTTTGTCTGATGTCGATGCAACGTACGGGTTTTCCGCAACGGAAATTGCAACGCGCACGGTGATCGGGAAAAATTTCGTGCAGACACCGCTGATGATGAAATCTGCGGACGGGCTTTACATAAACATCTTCGAAGCGGCGCTGGTCAACTATCCCGCAATGTGCGTTGAGATCAACAAAGAAAATTTCACGCTCACTTCCGTCATAGGAAATGATGCTGTCGGGAACAAAGCATACCTGCAGGCACCGGCAAAAACTCCCTGGCGCACGGTGATGGTGAGCGACAAAGCGACCGACATTCTTGCATCAAAAATGATTTTAAATCTCAATGAGCCGTCGAAAATTGCCGACGTCTCCTGGATCAAGCCGCAGAAGATGGTCGGCGTCTGGTGGGAACTGCATGTTGGGAAATCGACATGGAATTACGCCGACACGAACAATGTGCAACTGGCGACAACCGACTGGAAGAAACTGAAACCGAACGGCAAGCATGGTGCGACGACGGAACGGGTGAAGTATTACATCGACTTCGCCGCGAAGCACGGCATCGACGGCGTACTGGTGGAAGGATGGAATGTCGGCTGGGAAGACTGGTTCGGGCAATGGAAAGAAGAAGTGTTCGATTTCGTGACGCCGTATCCCGATTTTGATGTTGAAGCATTGCAGAAGTACGCTGCCGAAAAGGGAGTGAAACTCGTCATGCACCATGAAACATCCGCGTCGGTGACAAATTACGAGCGCAGAATGGACGAGGCATTCACGTTTATGAAAGATCACGGTTACGATGCGGTGAAGACGGGGTATGTCGGCAAGATCATTCCGCGCGGCGAATATCACGACGGGCAGTGGATGGTGAACCACTACATCCGTGTTGCCGAGAAAGCAGCGAAGTACAAGATCATGGTGGATGCACACGAGCCGGTACGACCGACGGGATTGCATCGCACATATCCCAACTTGCTGGCATGCGAAGCGGCTCGCGGAAACGAATTTAACGCATGGAGCAACGGAAACAAACCGGACCATGAAACGGTACTCGCGTTCACCCGTCTGCTCGGCGGACCGATGGACTACACACCCGGAATTTTCCAGATTAAGATGAATTACTACGATCCGAATAAAAAAGAGCAAGTGCATACGACACTGGTAAAACAATTGGCATTGTACGTGACAATGTACAGTCCGCTGCACATGGCGGCAGACCTGCCGGAGAATTACGAGCGTTTCCCCGATGCGTTCCAGTTCATAAAAGATGTGGCGATGGATTGGGACGATTCAAAATATATCGAGGCAGAGCCGGGCGATTATATCACCATCGCGCGCAAAGCGAAGAATCGTAACGACGAGTGGTTCATCGGAGCGATCACGGATGAGAATCCGCGCACAACAACGGTGGCGCTGAATTTTCTCGATGCAAAACAAAAATATGTTGCGACCATTTACGCCGATGCCGCCGATGCGCACTGGGAGAAGAATCCGATGGCGTACAAGATCGAAAAGCATATTGTGAACAGTAAGACTGCATTAAAACTGCAGCTCGCCGCAGGAGGGGGCGCAGCGGTCAGCATCAAGCCTGCAACGAAAGATGATGAGAAAATCTTGAAGAGATTTTAATGGAACAAATAAAAAAATTGTCATTGCGAGGAGTTTCGTTTTGTGAAACGACAAAGCAATCTCCGGAATTATCAAGATTGCTTCGGCAAAAAACGCCTCGCAATGACGCGCACTTTTTTGTGAGCATATTTCTTTTTTTCGTTTTTCTTCTTTCTTCTTGCGGGAAAACGTACACTCCCGAACAGGAAGCATACATTTCCACCGTCGAGCAGGCGCGCATTGAGAAGGACTTCTGGATGGAGAACGATCCCTCCTCCCCGTTCAACAAAGACACAACTGTCACCTTCTCATCGCTGAATTACTATCCCGTTGATCCTGATTTTGTTTTCAAGAGCAGGTTGTTCGAGTTCGAACAAAAGGATACCATTATCATCTTCGGAACAAAAGGGGAAGAACGAAAGGTAGTAAAGTACGGGTACGTGCTGTGGGAACGGAGCGGCGGCGAAAGGCGGATCAATGTGTATAAAGGGGTCAGCCGGACAGGGAAAGATTATTTCAGCATCTGGTTCACCGATAAGACGACGGGGAAAGAGACGTATCATGTGGGGCGCTATATTGATTTTGAATTGAACACCGACAAGAATTTTATTTATACGATCGATTTCAACGCTGCATACAATCCGTACTGTGCGTACAGCGCAGAATATTCGTGTGCGATCCCGTCGAAGGAAGATTACATCGACGTTGCGATCGAAGCGGGCGAAAAAAATTTTCATTAAGATCGTGCCGTGCTCAACTGAAAGGGGATCACTATGATCAAGCGCTATTCCATCCAGAACAATACACTCGCCGAATCCGCCGACGAAACGGGAAACGTCATCGTCTGCATCAATCCCGACCAGCAGGAACGCGCGTCACTTTGTTCGAGGTATCGCATCGATGAACACACGCTCGCCTCTGCATTGGATCCCGACGAAGTCTCCCGCATGGAAGTTGCCGAGAGCACAATTACACTGATCTGGAAACGGGCAATGAACTGTTCGGCGAAAGACAACTTCTATTTCAATGTCGGATCATTCGGAATCTTTTTAACACAAGAGCATCTTGTGGTTGTAGTGGATGAAGAATTCACTCTGGTCGGCGGCGGCATGCGGCATAACGTCAAATTTTCTACACCGTTGGAACTGATGTTGGTGATCCTGCTCGGTACTATTCAACATTACCTCGGACATCTGAAAGTAATCAAGATGATCGCTCACGACCTGCAGAAGCGGATCAACACTTCGATGGCGAACGAACACCTGATCCAGATGTTCAATCTGAGCGAAAGCCTCGTGTACTATACGAATGCCATCAGCGCCAACGGTATCGTGCTCGGGCGGCTGCGTACGCTCGCCGACAAGTTGAACTACGAACCGCGCATCATCGAGATCATCGACGACATTGTGATCGAGAATAATCAATGTTTGAGGCAGGCGGAAATTTATTCGACCGTCTTTTCAGGATTGATGGATGCACGCGGCTCGCTGGTGAACAACAACATGAGCATGCTGTTGAAGAACCTCACCATTATTAATATCGTCTTCCTTCCGTTGAATCTCATCGCCGGAATCGGCGGCATGTCGGAATTCAGTATGATGACACACGGTATAGACTGGCGTATTTCGTACTCCCTCTTCCTTGCCGCTATGATCATTCTCGGCTGGATCACGGCGTATGTTCTCGGAAAATTGAATTTTACCAGCATGAATCCGTTTGAGATATTCATGATTAAACGAAAAAAATTCCATTAGCGGTTTTATCCGAACATCGATTTTCCGGTATCTATGAATACTGTCGATACACTCAACGCAGTCAGGAGATTCAACGAAGCATTCAACGATCATGATGTTGACCGCATCATGGATGCGATGACCGACGACTGCGTCTTTGAAAGCACCGCTCCTCCGCCGGACGGTATTCGCTTTACCGGCAAAAAAGCTGTGAGGGAATACTGGGAAAAATTTTTTGCGCATTCTCCCGACGCACACTTTGAGACCGAAGAGATCTTTGCCGATGAAAATCGCTGTGTCGTCCGCTGGATCTACAGAAAAACAAGGAACGGCGCACCGTGGCATCTTCGCGGGATCGATATGTTCCGTGTCCGTGACGGCAAGATCGCGGAAAAACTTTCGTACGTAAAAGGATAGCCACAGTACGATTCTACCGCAACAAATCGATAGCCGGCAAAAGAAAGGGGTCGTCATAATTATTTAATGTGTATTTGAAGGAATCTCTGGTTATTTTCTTTTGTCAATAATTAACATTGCATAAAAAAAAAGAAAACGGTCATGGTGAGCCCGCCTGCCGGACGGGCAAGGGGCAGATTAATGAATAAGGTCATCCTTCGACGCATCCTGCAAACAACGCAGGATTTGCTCAGGATGACCGTCATTTTCTGCGCCGCGTCGAATCACTTCACTTTCCTTGCACTATTCCAATCGATCATAAAGGACATCTAGTATGAACACTGCAATGCGATCCTTGCTTCTCGCTTTTATCGCTGCTTCATTCCTTTTCTCTCACGACCACGGCGGACGAACGATCGACTTCCCGAATATTCCCGGGTATCTCACGCTCAAATGCGACTTCCACCAGCACACCGTCTTTTCCGACGGCGATGTATGGCCCACCATCCGCGTGCAGGAAGCAATCAAGGACGGGCTTGATGCGATCTCGCTCACCGAGCATCTCGAATACCAGCCGCACAAATCGGATATTCCTCACCCTGACAGGAATCGTGCTTTCACTCTTGCACTGAATGAAGCGAAGAATTCCACATTGATCGTCGTGAACGGATCGGAGATCACGCGCAGGATGCCCCCGGGACATGCGAATGCAATCTTCATTAGCGATGCGAACAAATTATTGGTGACAGATTCGGTGGAGGTCTTCCGTGAAGCGAAGAAGCAAGGGGCGTTCACATTTTGGAATCACCCGAACTGGCTGGGACAGAGCAAAACGGGAATCGCGACGTTGACCGACGTGCACAAGTTCCTGTTGAAAGAAAAATTACTGGACGGCATTGAGGTGGTGAACGATGTCACCTATTCCGACGAAGCGCTGCAGATCGCGCTTGACAACGATCTGACGATCATGGGAACGTCAGACATCCACGGATTGATCGATTGGCAGTACAACGTACCAGACGGCGGACACCGCCCGATCACACTGGTCTTTGCAAAAGAGCGCACAGTGGAATCGATCAAGGAGGCGATGTTCGCACGCCGTACGGCTGTCTGGTTCAACAACACGCTCATCGGACGTGAAGAATTTCTAATCCCGCTCATCAAACAATCGCTGACGGTTCGATCTGCAGTGTATCAAAGTAAGAAAGCAGTGTTGAATGTGACAATTGAGAACTCGAGCGATGTGGAATATGTCCTGCAAAACAACGGTCCGTATTCATTCCACGCACATGCGAATGTCGTCTCGCTGAAGCCGCATGAAGCGGCGACACTGGAAGTGAAGACGGTTGAGGAATTGAAGAATATTCAACTGAAATTTTCCGTGTTGAATGCCGTCACCGCACCGAAACAGAATCCTGAAATTATTTTTAACATCATCGTTGACCAGAGATAAGTTGACTTCAATATCATGGAAATGCAGAACGTCGAATGGATAAGTTTTTGTCAAAGAGTGAAACGATAATTTCAATTCACACAGTGCATTCCTATGAAGAGGAAGCGCGATGGGAGTGAAATTTTGGAGGAACGGGCGTTTGGGAAGCGATGAATGACGGGACTTTTGATTTCTGCACTCGGTGAAATAATCTTATGTGAGACCATAGTACTTTCTGTGCAGAAATCAACGGGCAAGAGCGAACGGGATTCATCGCGAGCGTAAAATTTCACAAGGAGTTCTTTTGCTTCTTTTCTTGCTCCTTCAAGAAAAGAAGAACACACCTTTTTCGATTCTCTGTCATATTTTAGTTCTGACAATTTTATTAGGACTGTTATTCAATGAACTCCACTTCACACCTCGCCGAAGATTTTCTCGCGCAACGAACGATCGCCATCATCGGCATCTCTTCCAAACCACACGCGCTCGCAAATAATCTGTACAAAGTATTGCACACCCCGCAGCGTACCGTCGTCGCCGTCCATCCAACCATGACGAGCTTTGAAGGAGATCCTTGTTATCCATCTCTCCATTCTATTCCTCAAAAAATCGACGGCGTCTTCATTGCCGCAAAACCGGAAAATGCCGAGCGCGCCGTCGATGAATGCATCGCCCTCAACATCCCGCGCGTGTGGATGCACAACTCGTTCGGTCTGCAATATTCCCCGCATCGTTCGGCTGCCTCGAGCGTATCGATGAGCGCTCTGCAGAAATGCCGCGAGCATCATATATCCGTCATCCCCGGCGCCTGCCCGATGATGTTTCTCAACAACCGGGACGCGTTCCATTCCTGCCTGCGATGGCTCCTTTCCGCTACAGGTAAGTTACACCTCAAATAAACCTCATTTTTTTTCCTCAAAAAGACTCCGATTTCCTCAATGTTTTTGAGGTTTTGAAAATTTTTAAACTTTTTCCCGATTTTCGGCTCTGAAAATCTTTTTTTCGGATATAAGTAGGAAAGGAGAGATTCGATTATAGGTCACCACACCGAGAGTAAGCAAAATTAATTATAGAGGGAGGAAACATGTCTGAACATATCCGCTACCGCAAGATCACGCAGTACAAATATCAGGTGATGGAGACCTGTTCCTTCCGCATCGGCATACAGCCGAAGGAAGAAATTGTGGAGCCGAAACCGCCGGTGAAGACATATATCCGTCTCTCGACTGAAGGATTGCTCACCATCTCCGAGGGATACGCGTGGGACGGACCGAGCGGACCGACGATCGACACAAAAAACTTTATGCGCGGCTCGCTGGTGCACGATGCCCTCTATCAATTGATCCGGCAGAGATATCTGGGAATGGAAGATCGTCTGTATGCCGATCAGTTGCTGCGGCGCATGTGCCGCACAGACGGGATGAGCGCGCTCAGAGCGTTCATCGTCTATTTGGGAGTGCATTTGTTCGGCGCCGCCACCGCGAGACCGAAAGATAAAAAAGATGTGGTGATTATTGAGGCGCCGTAAGGATAGATTTTCCAAATCTTAGAGATTTGGAAAATCTTTTGCTACCAGTTCGCAGTTTTAACCACACTGACCGGCCTACGGCTCGTAGAGAGATCGGTGTAATGTTGTTTTGTAGGCGCGGATACCAATCCGCGCCTTAGCAGACGGACTTGCGTCCGTCCCTACAATAATTTCAGCAAGTGGATGCGGATGTCGGGATATAAAAATAGTACGCGATCGCGTACGGTAACTTTGGAGGAAAAATGGTACACTCTCCGGAACGAAAAAGCGATCGTTCCATAACAACGGACGTTCACTCAATGGGGGCTCTCTCACGTAACGGACATACCGACGGCGAGGTCCTCACCAAAATCCATAAAGAAATCCTCCATTGTTTAGAAAAAGGATACACCAAACCGCAAACAGCAAAAAAATTGGGATTGAACGTGTACACGCTCGACGCGCTGTTGCGCGAGATCTACAAGATCATCGATGCACATACGATGACAGAAGCAGTGGCGAAGGCGATTAGGGAGAAGATGATTTGAAATTGAAACTCAAAGTAAACAAGTTTTCGACGTTGCGGAGCGGATTTAAAATAATGGAAAGGATACTATATGGCTGAATCTGAATACACTTTCAAAGCAAATATCGGTGCGATTAGTATTGAAGCTCACGGTCCGAAGGAGTTCGTTCAACCGATATACGATTCCTTCAAACCCATCCTAGAAAAGGAAATCAAGAATATCTTGAAATCTTCCAAACCACCAGAGGTAGAAGGTGCAAAAGGCAAGGATGAGATTACGGGCAGATTCCAAAGGAAAGCCTCAATACTTGATTTCTATTCACAGAAAAAACCAACTTCAGATATTCAGGCAGCTGCTCTTGTAGCGTTCTTCTACTCTGAAATAGCAGAACAAGAAGAGCGATCTTCATTTGTCGATGCTGAAATCTTGAAAAAAGGTTTTAAAGCCTGCAATCATCCAATGCCTGACAAAATTGACCAAACGCTTCGCAACGCAAAGAACTATGGTTATCTAGATAGTGCAGGAGAGATTGGTAAATTCAAACTTACACCGACTGGCTTCAATCTCGTTGCTCACTCACTTCCAATTGCTGACGGGTCTGCCGTACCATCAAAGAAAAAACAAATAAAGAGAACTCGGTCAAAGAAATGATAAGTGGACAAACCATCGATCCTGAGACTTTTAGAACCGCGGTAAAGAATCTTCAATTACGTCTACGCCAAACTAAAGGCAAAACTGTATCACTGGAAGAGGTTCGGACCCTTTCAAAGTCCATTGCAAATCTCTGGTTTCACGATATCGCACCTCTAGCCAAATTGGCAAGTAATAACGAAGCTGCTTTGAAATCAATCGACACTCTAATGGAACAACTTGTCTCATATACACTGAGACCAACAAAGAAGAACATTTATTTGGGCACGGTGAGAGATACCATATCAATGTATGACAAACAGATATTTGTTCGTCTTCACAAACAAGTCGGTACCGTTTTGGCCGGTGCTGCTTCTATTGGTGATAATCAAATAGTGAATGCTCTTTCTAAAATCTCCGAGAGTCTCCTTGCAGGTTACCAACAGGTACATAAGGATCTTGCAGATGAAAACCGAATTTCTTGGCGTGGCCCAGCGGACGAAATCAGAGAAATCTTAAGAGAACTTTTGGAGTCTCTTTCGCCAGATGAATCTGTCATAAAAGCAAAGTGGTACAAACAGGAACCTAACACAGAAGGTCCAACACAGGCTCAACGTGCCAGATACGCGCTTGAACAACGTGTAGCTCAATCTCATCGTGTCAGCGCTACACAAGAAACAATCAACCTCGTTGAACAATCAGTTTCACGGTTGGTCCGTAAAACGTTTCAACGAGCAAATAACGCCGCCCACACACCTCAAGATAGAGATGAGGTTAAACGTATCCTTGGATACTTTGATTTACTCGCCAAAGATTTACTTGGATTAAGTTAAGGTGGCAGCGACGTATCACAGTGAAAAAAATACACTCGTACTTTTATGATTGATTAAAGAGTTTTCTTTATTTTGCTAATGTTAAAACTTACGGTGAAATCCCCTGTCTAATCAGTGCTAATGATTAAGGGTTATGTGACAAATGAAAGGGAGCCACCTAATTTCCTGGTTTTGGGGTTTAGTGTAAAATTAAGTTCTTTGACAATAATAGATTGTTGATCAGATTCATAAAGCACGGTGAGCATGTCTCGGTTG
>JBFMFY010000094.1:0-10232 GCA_040751955.1 Bacteroidota bacterium | reverse complement strand
CTTGCCTGCATGAGTGTATTCCTGGTAACCAATTGCTACCCGTGCATTCATTTCTCTGTATTCAATTGACGGCAGTGCGGTGGTAAATCGTATTGTCAAAGAATCATGTAGTTTGTTTGACACCGAAGGAAAAAACTCCTGAGCATTGTAACTTGCACCTAATGATCGATAGTCGGTAATGCTGTAGTATGCAAATCCGAAATCCTGAGCGCTCAGTGATTGAAAAAATAGTCCAATAAAAAATATTCGTTTCATGATGCAAGTATACAATTTTTTTCATCAACATTCATTATATTGGAGTATAATTGTAAGGAACACCATGAAAACATTATTTCTCCTTTTCATTTTTTCTTTTTCTCTCATTGCGCAGCAATTTCCACTGCGGATACTGCATTGGAACGATTTCCATACACAGAATCTTCCATATCAGGTAAAGACTAAAAGCAAAACTACAAATAAGGATACATCGTTCTACGTAGGCGGAAGCGCAACCCTTGCTTCCTACTTGAAAAAATATCACGATGGAGACAATGCGACTTTGTTATTGAACGCAGGGGACGATTTTCAGGGAAGCCCGATCTCGACCATTACCCAAGGAGCATCTCAAATTCAATTGCTGAATTTGTTAAGACCCCATGCAATGACCTTGGGCAATCATGAATTTGATTATGGGCGTACCTCCTTAACAAACGTACTTCGAAACGCAGATTTCCCCATCCTTTCTGCAAACTTGATTGATCAAAGAACAAATGCATCGTATAGAAAAGAATACATTATTCAACAGATCGGTTCGGCCAAGGTAGGCATCATCGGGTTGATGACAACGGAATTGCCTACCCTATCATTGCCAAAGAATGTTGAGCAATTGGAAGTCCGTTCTCCTTCCTCAACGGTCAACAATTTGATCCCTGAGATCAAAAAGAACGGAGCCGATATTATCGTTGCATTGACACATCAGGGAGTGTCCGAGGATAGCCTGCTTGCAACTCAATGTCCTGACCTCGATGTGATCGTCGGGGGGCACAGTCACACACCATTATTTAAACCGAAAAATGTCAACGGTATCCTGATCGTTCAGGCAGGTTCGCGCGGACGCTGGCTTGGCAAGGTTGACCTTGTGATTGATTTACAAAAGGACACCGTCGTTCAGGCAAATGCCGAATTGATCGAATGCCGCACATCAGACGTCACTCCCGACCCGGTTGTTGAAGCAAAGGTCAATGAACTTGAAAAACTCGCAGACAAAGGATTGAATGAAGTGATTGCTGTAGCGGCAGTGGATTTGAAAAGAGGCGGCAATGCCGAAAGCAATCTCGGCAACTGGATAACCGATGTTATGCGTACGTACGCAAAAACCGACATCGCATTCCAAAACAGCGGCGGCATTCGCAAAGATCTTCTCGCGGGAAACATCACTGTGCGTGATTTCTGGGAGATCAGTCCGTTTGGAAATACGCTCGTAACATTTTCCATCGATGGAAAAACTCTCCGCTCCATAATCGAACATCAACTATCACTCTCGGACGATTTCTGTCAGGTATCAGGTCTTACATATGTCTATAGAATAAAGAACGGAGAAAAAAAACTTCACAACGTCAAGATCGGTACGCAATTGCTTGACGAAACAAAACTCTACACTATTGTAACGAATAACTATGTTGCAGCCCAATCAAAGAAATATTTTGGGATCAATCTGCCGGAAGCACGGATAAGACAATTGAATGTGATTGACCGCGACGTTTTGATCGATGCAGCAAAGGCACAGAAAAAGATCACAGCGGCAATTGAAAAAAGAATAAAAGAGGTGGAAGAATAGTGAAGCGTATTTCACTATGGTTATTGACGGCGTTTGCCGGCGCTGTAATTTTCTCGTCGTGCGAAGATCTGACAAAGCCGGACGATTCACTTGATAAAATTGTTTTTCCCGACAAGATGATCAGTTACAATCGGCATGTGCAGCCGGTCTTCAATATTGCCTGTGCCACTTCGGGATGCCACGATGTTGGAACAAAAGCGAGCAATCTTGACTTGACCGACTATCAGGGGATCAAACAGCGATTCTACGATGTGGTGATCCCCGGCGATACGGCACTCAGCAGACTTATTTGGAATATAGAAGGAAGACCAGGCTCGGCACCGATGCCTCCTCAGCGTTCATTGAATATGAATCTAATACGCGGGTTCAAACAGTGGATTATTGAGGGGGCAACAGATACAATTCCGTGATCATTTGGAGGTAAGAATTTTTTCCAGATCTTTTTCAAGCGTCTCTTCCGGGTGTTCAACGATCCTGCCAATTTCTTTTCCGTTCTTCAAGACAATGATTGTAGGTACACGATCGATATGAAATTGATCGGTGATGCCATCCTCACTTTTTTTCGATCGATCAACGCCATAGAATTGAACTTGATCGGTTGAAGCATGAACCTTATCAAGGATTTTCAAAAAGTGCGGGATCTCCCGCTTCGAGTCGCCGCACCATGTTCCTGCGACCACGACATATTGCATCTCTTTTGCATGTGCGGAAATGGCGAGCAAGAGTCCCGAATCGACTTCATACTCATTATACCGGAATTCGAACCATAATTTAAAATCAGGATCTTGCTCAAGTAGTGTGCGCTCAAACGGACCGGTAACAATCTTGGATCCGGATTCTTCAACAGTGATCTGATAATGATCTGAACTTGTGCAGCCCGCAAGCAGCACAATCAGGACAAACACTGACCGCTTCATTTCTCTTCCTTCCCTTTAATCAACCTGATATCGCTTCCCCACAGTAATTTTGCGCGCAACACATCGTAGTAACTTCTGTCTTTCCGCTTCACAAGTTTTACCTTGTATCCTGCCTTGTCAATAAAAATATTTGACGGCGGGTTAAAGCCGCGCTCATATTGACCGTCAGCGGTAACGCGTGCACGGTCTGAAAGATGCCCTACAACAATCCGCACTGTGCTGCTGTCCGGCACAATCACCGTGCGTGCCGAAAGTGAATGCGGCGAAATCGGTTGGATGACAAGTACATCGGTGGTTGGTGCAACAATCGGTCCGCCCGCTGCAAGCGCATACCCAGTTGAACCTGTCGGAGTTGAAATGATGATACCGTCTCCCTGGTAGCTGACAAGGTAATCGTTATTGACGTAAACGGAAATATGAATGACACGCGACGAACTGCTTTTGTCAATAACAACTTCATTCAGTGCAACCATTTCTTCTTTTTCTCTTTCGAGGTGGATCTTGAGCACAGTGCGTTCTTCCACAACGTGCCGCTGATTCACGATATCTTCAATGAAGGATTCAACTTCATCCAGAGATACCTCAGCAAGAAATCCGAGTTTGCCAAGATTGATACCAAGGATCGGAGTCTCTGCTTTTCCCACCATTCGTGCGGCGGAGAGTATCGTACCGTCACCGCCGAACGCTACTATTAAGTCCGATTCACTGACAAGCTCTTTCGCGGAAAGGAATTGCTTTTTTGAAACAAGCCCATCGGGATTCTTTTTAAGCGCGCGTTGAAGATCTTTATGGAGAAAAAAATCCACACCGTACGCCGCGCCGTGTTTGAGCAGCGATGCAATCGCATTCGGAAGGGACGGTTTCGTGCTATTTCCGACAACGCCGATGGTCATTGTTGTTTTTGTTCTTTCGTTTTTTCGTCAACGTAATTCAGTTTTAGTTCGCTGACAACTGTTGCTATAAATTTCTCTTCGTCGGATGAAAGATTTCCTTTTGTCTTCTCATGCAGCATGTCAATCATATCAATGGTCAACTCCGCTTGTTCCAGATTCCGCTCAATGGCATCCGTCGCCGGATTCTTGATTTTCCCCATTTGCTGCAATGCACCTGCGTGCAGCGAAGAGATGAGTTGGATAAACAGCATCTGATATTTTTCTTTTTCGTTCATGGCATTGTATCACGAATGTTGGATAAATTCCTTTTCCCGTAATTTAGCGTACTTTGTAAAAACATACGAGGAAGAAAAAATTGCGAGGAGCAGTCCCTGCATACCGTCCAAAAATCCAAGCCTCAGGAGGTACATTTTAATGAAAAGCCATGCGGGCCGAAGCAGCATATCGGAAAGATGCCCCTTTTTCCCTTTTTCCGATAATTCATTCGCTGCAAGGGTCGTGTATCGATTGTACTTCGCAAAGTAATGATAGATGTTCGGATCCGTAAAGTGCAGAAGATCATTCCGTAAATGTCCAACGGTACCTTTTATTTCCAGACCCTCATGCACTGCGGCAGTGTTAAACTGTGCACGTTCTTTATGAAATAATCTCGGTACTCTCCCTGGATACCATCCCGAATGTCTAATCCATCTCCCAAGAAAATATGCACGCCGGGCAACCGTAAAGGCGGCATGGGCTGGATTCGTTGGAATGAGTTTTTGGATTTCGTCTGCTAATTCCGGAAGCACCCGTTCATCGGCATCAAGCCAGAGAATCCAATGATGTTTTGCATGTTGAACTGCAAATTGTTTTGCCGCAGCAAATCCCATCCATGGTTTGACAAATATTTTTTCGGTGTACCTTCTTGCAATCTCCACAGTCCGATCATTGCTTTCTGCATCGACAACGACAATATCCGAAGACCACCGAACGCTCTCTAAACATGCTTCGATGTTGTGCTCTTCATTTTTTGTTATCACGATAATAGAAACAGGAATCATTGTTTTTCCGTCTGTGCAATTGAGTTAATGGCAATACAGAGTCCGACGGTGAACCAGATGAACACCATTATCTCATGATCTCCAAAATTCCATTCAAAAAGACCATTGATCAGGAATCCCGTAAAAATTGAAAGGGCTCCAAGAGAGACATTTCTTGGCAGTGCATCATTCCTACACCGGACGAATATCCGATACTGTGTTTGCAAAATTTTGAAGAACAGAAACATCACAATGGCAAAGCCCACGATCCCCAGTGTTACAAGCAAATGGATGTAGATATTGTGCAGATGCCCTGCGGGCTCATCAATTCCTGGAGTTCTATAACGCGAGTATGATCTGTACAGGTCGATGTCACCAAAACCGAATATCGGTTTATCCTTCCACATTTCAATGCCGGTAGTCCACATTTTGACGCGGCCGACATTGTTCGGGTGTTCCAGATCGACAATGCTCTTCGCGCGGTCGATTTGATTTTGAGGAGCAAAAAGAAAAAAGAGAACAACTAAACCGATCAATCCGCCCAACAATTTTCTGTAATACAATCCTCCCAAAATAGCCATGCCTGCCAGAAATCCCAACCAGGAACTGCGCGTGTTTGTCAACAATAACGAGAGGAAGATAGGGATCACGGCGCTTACAAAAAACAGCCGGTCTCTTTTAGGCGTTTCTTTTGCAAGGATAAATGGTATCAACAACAAACTTACGATCATTTTCAAGCCGCCTGTTGTCATGTAATGCTGGAAAACAGAGAGACGATCTATTCCGAAGTAGATGGAAAGAACGATCTCAACGACTGACAACAATGCAATGGCTGCTGAAATTATTTTAATTCCTGATTCGGTTTTTTTTCTTGAATCAAACGAAAGTACAACGGCATAGAGTATCAACACTAGGAAAAATCGTTTAACGTTTTTGAAAGCCTCAGATTTGTCCTCCGACAGTAGCACCGTAACCAGCTCGATTGCAAAATATGCAGCCAACACATAATCATACGGCGTGCGAGGAAGGATGCTTTTACGCTCAGTGATCGACC
Organism: Bacteroidota bacterium; assembly: GCA_040751955.1. Taxonomy (GTDB): domain Bacteria; phylum Bacteroidota; class Ignavibacteria; order UBA10030; family UBA8401; genus SpSt-333. The sequence continues at coordinate 4,533 of JBFMFY010000094.1, read as the reverse complement.
AAGCGAACAACAAAACGACAACACTCCCAAGCAACAGTGATGCTGCGGCAATTGAAATTGAAATGATGCACAGCTGCCCGAGAAGGAGCCAATACAATATCAATGAAAATTTATTTTGTGTCGCCGTTTTATCCATGTTCATTGCTGTACGAATTGATGCATCCTTTTCTTCTGATTCATCACACTAACAACGGCATCATACACAACATCAACGGAGAGCAGTTCCATACATTTTACAGGGCGCAGCGTTTTGCAAATCTCCCATTGCTCTGGTTTGGGGTGCCTCCGAACACAACCGATGCACGGTAAATCGACCGATACATTGATCGAGTCTGCACCGTACGCTCCGGTGTGGTTCTTGTCTGCATAACCCATCAACATCACTGCAGGTGTACCAAGTGCGGTGGCGATGTGCAACGTACCTGTGTCTGGTCCGATGATTGCGCTTGCACGCTGCAATAATGCCATCAGTTGACGCAGCGGCGTCTTTCCTACAAAGTCAATTGAAGTCAACCTCATCATTGACCGAATTTTTTCAACATTTTCCCGATCCTTCTCTATACCTGTAAAAACAATCTTGGCACCAAGGTTTGAGATCAAACGGTCTGCAAGTTCAGCATAGCGTTCAAGCAGCCATTGCCGCTCGGAATTCTGTCCGCTTGTACCGACATGGACGCAGAGAATTCGATCGGATGCTGGAATCCCTCGTTCCTTCAATAATGCGTCTATTATCGATCGTTCGTTCTCAGAAACGAATAATTCAGTTTTGTCCGCACCCCCGGGTGCGCTTGTCCAGTCTCTCACAGTAGCCTGTTCTGCATCCACTGCATGAATATCTTCACGCCGCTGATAGACGGTATCCAATAAAAATGAGACGGAGGTTTTAAATCCAACGAGATGTTTCCCTCCAGTCAGCACCGCCATTAATGTATAATGAGTGTTCATTTCCTGAACAAAGACGAGATCATATCTATTCCGGCGGAGTGAAAGGAAGAACTGAAGATGACGCCAAAGAGAAAACTTTGGAAAAAGTCCGTACGCCGTACGAATATACGAGTATTTGAAGAGGTCAACAGCAGCTCTGCTGGTGAGAATATCGATGTTTGCCTGAGGAAAGTGTTCATGCAGCCGTCTGAGTACGGGCGTAACAAATACGGCATCACCCAGTAATCCGTTTCGAATCAAGAGAATATTCTTGACCGATGCCGGAAGTACCGGTATGTTGACAGATGAAGAGGGCAGCGTCATGCGGTGGAAAATTGCATATCGTGAAGTTTCTTATACAATCCATTCTTCTGTTTCAACAGATCGACATGGCGACCCTCCTGCACGATCATGCCTTTATCAAGTACAATGATCCGATCTGCATTCCTAATTGTCGAAAGCCGATGTGCGATGACAAAGGAGGTTCTGTTCTGCATCAACCGCTCCATCGCTTCTTGAACAAGAATCTCACTTTCGCTGTCCAGCGCGGATGTCGCCTCGTCAAAGATCATGATCGGAGGATTTTTGAGCAACGCACGCGCAATAGAAATACGCTGTCGCTGCCCTCCCGACAACTTTACTCCCCTGTCTCCGATAACAGATTCAAATCCGCCGGGCATATCTTCAATAAACGACAATGCATTCGCCGCTTTCGCTGCGTCAACGATCTTGTCCATCGGGCAGTCACTGAGACCGTATGCAATGTTGTTCCGGACGGTATCGTTGAACAGGATCGTCTCTTGTGTCACGATTCCGATTTTTTCGCGCAGCGATTTTACGTCGATAGTTTTAATGTCCACACCGTCAATGTAAATTGCACCGCCAATAGGATCATAGAAACGCGCCAGAAGATCGACAAATGTCGTCTTCCCGCTCCCGCTCGGTCCGACCAATGCAATTAACTCCCCTTTTTTCACCTTTACATTGATCGACGAGAGGACGGTGCGATGCTCGCCGCTTTCTGTTGAATACGCGAATGTCACGTTGTTGTATTCTATCGATTGTTTGATCGTATCGAGCGGAGCGGCACCGGGGATATTTTGTACGGCGGGTTTGGTATCAAGAATCTCAAATATCCGTTTTCCGGCAGCGGAAAACTCCTGTAACCGATTATTCACACTTGTCAACTCTTTAATAGGCGGCATCACCTGGAAGATGACAAACAGGAAGCCGAGAAATTCTGCCGCCTTCATCTCTCCGGAGATCAACACCTGCTGTCCCCCGTACCAAATGATCACTGCACCGGCAAGAATGGAAAGTAATTCTGTGGTCGGCGACGAAAGATTCCGTATCCGTGACAATCGAAGAATAATCTTGAAATAATTTTGCGTCTCCCTTTTGAATTTTTTCGTTTCAAAGTCCTCCATGGCGAACGCTTTTACTACTTTCACATTGGAAATCGTTTCCTGCAGTACCGACGTAATATCCGCCATTTTTTCCTGCATAATGCCGCTTTGTTTGTGAAGCCGAAGCGCAATTGCCGAAATAAAAAGAAGTGAAAATGGAAAAACGACAAATGCAAGCAGCGTCAATTTCCAACTGAGTGTGAAGGCGATCGTCAGGAAGACAATGATTAAGAGCGGTTCTTTTACCAGCGTCACGAAACTCGCTGAGACCCCGCCGTTGACTACGTTCACATCGTTAGTTACCCGCGAGATCAGAGCGCCGGTACGTTCATTGGTGAAATATGAGAGAGACAGATTATGGAGGTGTCTATACAGATCGTCCCGTATATCACGCATAAGACTTTGCTCGACAAACGCCATCAAATACGATTGAGCGTACTCGAACACATTCTTGAAAAAGAAAACCACAAAGATCAGGACGCATATCCGCAGCAATGCATCCGATTTCGATCCTTCAAACAGAAAATCACGAATTACCTTTTCGATCGTCTGTTTAACGGTTATCACTTCATTGGGAACCAGCTGGTTCTTCGGCGGTGTGTGGATGAGAGCAGTTTCATTAGGCGATTGATCAAAGAGCGTTTCGAGGAGCGGAATGGTCAAGTAAATAGACGAACCGCTGAAGATCGAAAACATGATTGTACAGAGTATCGACAGCGCAAGTGTGCGCCAGTACGGTTGTACGTATGCGAGTATTCGTAAAAATATTTTCATGATCTGTATTTTTCTACTGAGTGATGCAGCACTGCAACCTCACTCAAACGCGAATGAGTTTTTGCTGCTCCCACCGTTTAGCATGCATCATCAGCGTTTCCAATGAGGCATAGTATGCACTTAAAAAACCGGGAAGTCTATCCATGAAACCGAACTGAACAATGTACCGCCGGACGAAAACGATAAGAGGAGAAGCGAGAAGTTTCACCAGATTCGTTTTCAATCCATCGTCACTCTCCCCACGTACGCTGTACGTAGTGTGTTCGTTCATGTGCCCGATGTAGTGGTGAAGGGATGAAGCGATGTGGTGTGTCAAAAAAGAACGGAGCATCCCAACTGTTCCATCCACCACAAAACCGGAATGTGCGGGATAGTACATCATTCGTGTGCTGGACTTTTTAAATAACCGCAGTTGATACTCCGTACTCCAGCCGCCGTGCTTCATTTCCATTCCGAGAAAGAGATGTTTCCTGGCGATTTTGAATCCATGCACAATGCCTCGTTGCTGTGTATGGTGGAGGATCTCGGCTTTCAACTCTTTGGAAACCTCTTCGTCAGGATCAAGCATCAATACCCATTCGCATAACGTTTGAAGGAGAGCAAATTCCTGCTGGAGTGATATTCCTTCCCACTCTTTCTCAACAACTCTTGCACCGGCTTGTGCCGCGATCTCTCTCGTGTTGTCCGTGCTGTATGCATCAACAACCACAATCTCATCAGCCCATAACACGCTTTTGATGCATTTGGCGACACTGATTGCTGAATTCTTGGTCAAAATAATTACTGACAGCAAATTATGATTGCCTTTCTATGTCGATCAAAAATTTTACGGTGGATTCAAACCTCAACTTAATTCCATTCAATTGTCTGTCTGTCAATTTAAAATCTATTGAGTGTGTTCCTTTTTGAAGTATAGTCCAGAACTCAAGAATTGAATCTATATCTTTTTCAATGAATGAGCTTAATTCAGTTGAATTAATTTCTCTATTAAGATATAGTATTCTTGCCTTTCTCGTTGGCTTATCATTTTGGTAAAGAGATGCATCGTTTGACCACTTACGAATTTTTTCGTCTGGGGCAAGTGCTTTTAATATGCGAGTAAACAACTCTCTCAAAGATACCAAAAAATGTCTTGCTTTCTCTGGGTTTTCGGTTTCTATAGATTGCAATGCTCCATACCAAACATTTGCAAACGAAGGATTTAAAGACACAATCGCTTTTTCGAATGTTGATGAATTAATTTCCTCAACACGATTAACTAATTTATTTATTGTTGCAATAGAATCATCATCATCATTAGGATTTAGAACAGTCCGTGTCAAATAAGAATTATTAAACACTTCGACGCTTGGTTGAATTAGTATTCCCTTCGGAACACTTAACTGATGTTCAATTGAATTATACAATTCATTATTCAGATTGGAAAAAC
>JBFMFY010000093.1:0-10369 GCA_040751955.1 Bacteroidota bacterium | reverse complement strand
AGTTTATACATTCAAGAATCCAACGAAAAATGATTGCAAGCGAAATGAAACGGTTGGGATTGGAAAAATCAGAATATCAAAAAAAAGATTTAGGTGATAAATTAATCCAATCTAGTGAGTGACCTATGGTAACATTATTTTATGTTTTATTTTTTCTCACAATACTACATTTTATATATGAGGGAATAATACTACCCTCACTGAGACTCAAAATCAGGTTTAATCTTTTTGCACTAAGAGACAAATTGCGAAAATTAAAGTCTACTTATGGAAAAGATTTATCGGATGAAGTATTTCTTGATTTACAAGAATCGATAAACAATACTATTAGATTTTTACCTAGAATCAGTATTGAATTAATTTTTGAAGCCACAAAAGAACTAAAAGAGAATCCAAAATTAATTCAAGAAGCGGAGAAGAAAATTAAACTAATAGAAAGTTGTGGTGTTCAAGAAGCAATTAATATTCAAAAAGAGAGTTTTGATCTGTTTAAACTCTGCATAGGTTTCAACACGCTTGCCTTATTCATTTATTTGATTCCATTGGCAGTCACATTGACATTGCTCAAAGGCTCAATTAATATTGTGAATAAAATTCAATTCATTCCAGAAAGTGAAGCTGAAAAAATTATTGAATCTGCGGGTTTAAGCACGGTTTGAGTTTTATTTTGCTTATTAAACAAAAAACGTCCTTTTAGAGGACGTTTTTTGTTTTTATACGATCCGCTTATTGTTAATGTGCTGCTGCCGCAGTTTCGTAATCGATACCTTGTTCTTTTAAAACCTTCTTTGCTTTCATTGCAAAGTAGGCAAGATACGCAAACAGGAATACAGTTATGAAGTACGACAGGTGAATATCGTCAAAGACATCCGCAATCCAACCCTGAAATGGAGGAATAAGCGCCCCACCAAGAATCATCATAATCAAAAATGTTGAGCCCTGGCTTGTGTATTTTCCGAGCCCGGCGACCGACAGAGCAAATATGCAGGGCCACATCACTGAACAAAATAATCCACCGCTGACAAAAGCAAAGATCGCAATTTTTCCCGTGGTCAGCATTCCGATTATCATTGCAGCCATTCCAAGGATAGAAAATGTCAACAGTGTTTTCGCCGGTTTTTCCTGTCCGATAAAGAATCCGACAATCTGAATTGCAATTACCCCGGCATACACATACAAATCACTAATGTCGTTACCGCTTAAAGCATTAACACCCAGAATAACACCGAACGCAACATACGGGACGACAACTGTCAAAATATTTTTCACTTGTTTGGAAAGATTAAATACAGTAATCGCTCCTGTCCACCGTCCAATCATCAAACTTCCCCAAAAAAGGGAAATAAAATGAGAAATTTCCGATTCATCATACCCGCCAAACTCCGGCAGCTTTAACAACGCTCCTAAATTACTTTGTATGGTCACTTCAACACCCACATACACGAATATACCAATCATGCCGTACACCAATTGAGGATACTTCAATGCACCACGACCTGCCTCAATATGTTCGTCCTGAGTAATCTTCGGCAGATTGGAAAATCGGAAAAACAATGCAACACCAATGAAGAGTGCCGCAAGGAATACATACATTTGATTTACAGAACTGATTTCTACTTCCACATTACGCGCCAATCCGCCGAACAAGAAATAACTGACGATTAACGGTCCGATTGTCGTTCCGAACGAATTGATGCCTCCTGCAAGATTCAAACGATGGGCGCCTGTTTCAGGAGTACCAAGCGAAATCGCAAAGGGCTGCGCACAGGTCTGCTGCACAGAAAATCCGATTGCAATTAAAAACAGTGCGCTGAGGATAAGCCAATAATTCCCGACATTTACTGCTCCGATCATTGCCAGAGCTCCTACGGCAGAGATGAGCAAGCCATACACAATCCCCATCTTATAACCGATTTTATTCAGAAAGTCGATCTTCATCAGCCGCTCTATTAAATAGAGTGCAAGCGATCCGACAAAGTATGCGAGATAGAATGCGAGATCAATCAATTGCGATTGAAATTGCGTGAGATTGAAATGTTCTTTACAGAATGGAATAAAAACACCGTTCGACGCCGCCAAAAATCCCCAGAAGAAGAAGACCGTTACCAGCGTTGCAAACTGCGATTTTGTTGATGCTGAGGTGCTCATAGATGTTATATTAAATTGTGTTGGATAAATGTATCCGCTTTATTAATTATACGCTCGGTTACGTTACAATATTAAGTGCAAGAATTCAAGAATTATTCTGCGGGTTAGTAGTGTATCAATTTCAATGCAATCGTTATGCCCGAATGTTTCTATACGAAGCATCCTTCGGGCACGAGTATTGAAAAAACTCCGCTTGCATCTCAAGGTAACTTTCCTAACTTATCAGTATGAATTCTTTGTTCAAGAATCTTACATCTCCTCAGGAAAACCTTTTTTATTCCCGTCACGATACCAGTGATCCCCGCATGGGAGACCTTGTTCTGCGGGGAGAAAGGAATTTTTCCGACGAGGTCAAGGTCGGTATTCTTGGGGTTCCGAGCGATGAAGGAGTAAAACGAAACGGCGGCAGGGTCGGAGCCAAAGATGGTCCCGATGCGATCCGGACGGAGTTGTACAAACGAACTCCCTTCGTAATAGGGAAAGAGGCATCCGCTTCGTCCCTTTCCATCTTTGATTTTGGCGATGTAAAAATCGGCAAGTCGTTGGAAGAGACGCATGACAAACTTGCGGAGACAGTTCATTCGATCGTTGCTGCAGGAATCATCCCGATAGTGCTCGGCGGTGGGCATGACATCGCCTATCCGAATTTTGTCGGATTCTCGAAGGAGAAGAAAAATGTCGGCGTCATCAATATCGATACGCATCTGGATTACCGCAAACCAAACCCGAAGAGGAACAGCGGCACGTCGTTCCGGCAGATGCTCGACCACCACAACAGTCCGTTGAATGCGATGAATTTCGTCGAGGTTGCCGCACAATCGTTCGCCAACGCACAGGAACATTATTCTGAATTGATCGAACGGGGAGCGACAATCTTTTCACTGCGGGATGTGCGTGAGGATGGGATAACGAAGATTCTCGATCTTGCCTATGAGCTTGCAACAACATCGGTCGATTCACTCTATATCAGTTTCGATCTTGATGTAGTGCATGGCAGCGATGCACCGGGAGTCAGCGCGCCGATGCCGACCGGACTAACAACGGAAGAATTTCTCACCGCCGCTCTCTTTGCTGGGAAACGCCGCAAAACAAAGATCATCGATATCGTGGAAATGAACCCGAAATACGATGTTGATAGCCGCACTGCCAAACTTGCCTCGTTGGCGATCATGTACTTTCTCACCGGAGTGGCAAACAGGTAACAGTGCACCTGCTCGTTTTCTCACCAAATTTTCTCTATCTTTTTCCGTCTCGATATGTTTGTATCAATTGATTTCATGACAGTGCTGCTGATCGGCGCACCACAATGTCTTTTTCTTTTGTCATCACTCTACCTTTCTTCCAAAGCAAACAAACGCGCCAACCAGATGCGCTGCATATTCTTTTTCGTCTCTTCACATATCATCTTTGAGAGTTTTAACAAAATGTTTTTATCAACATCAATCACCAACTATTACAAGGAACCAATATGAAATTCGTCCGACAGATATTCACGGTTGCAATAATTATCGCTGCATTTTCTTCAAATGGATTTGCACAGATTTATGTTGAAGTTGATCCACTTGCGTACATCATGAAAGGATATTCGCTTCATACCGGATATGTCTTTAACGGAATGAAAATTGACGCCGGCGTTTTCGGACTTGAAGTGCCGCAAGCGGTTCACGGCAATAAAGATTTCACGGTAAAAATGGGGGGATTTGGAGCGAAGTGGCACTACCTCGGAAGTTCAACCGCGGGATGGTTTGCGGGTTTTGGGGCGGGATATACAAAGACGACGTATTCCGTTACCGGTGGAAGCACATCGAAAAACAGATTCTCTTTTGGTGTTGAAGGTGGATACCGCTTTGAATTTGAAAATACAGGACTCTACATTATGCCGTGGCTCGGCATTGATCACGCATTCGGAGACAGCAAAACAACCGTCAACGGAAAAATATTTGAAGAAGGCGCCGTTTCATTTTTTCCGACAGTGCATATCGGATGGGCGTTTTAACTATGGGATACGAACTCAAAAGAATATGTCTCGACGCATCGAACCGGAACTGCTGATTGCTGCCACTTCTCGCGCAACAGGTACATTCTGCGAAGATGATTATTACAACAAATATTCATTGAAAGAAAGTAAAAAAGGGACGGGTTTGTGTCCGTCCCTGCAATTTCTTGTGCCTTTGTGTGAACTGTTTTACGCTTTCTTCAGCGTCAGCACAGTAATTTCCGAACGCGCTCCGACGCGTACCGGAGGTCCCCAGTAACCGGTTCCTTTGCTCACGTACGCCCACGTTTTTTCTCCCCACACATTCAATCCTTTAATAAACGGCTGACCAATGGTGGCAACAAGATTCCACGGGAAGAATTGCCCACCGTGCGTATGTCCCATCAACACCAGATCGAGATCAAGTCCTTCGGTTTGATATAGACTTCGGGGTTGATGTGCCATTAAAATTTTTGTCATCTCAGCCGGAGCGCCGTCGAGCGCTTTCTTCGGATCGGATTTATGGCTTGGTATCATTCCACCGGCGCTGAAATCGGTAATTCCCGCCAACACAACGGAAGAACCATTTTTGGAAATGATGCGGTGCTCGTTCATCAGCACGTCGTATCCCATTTCCCGCGCGTGATTCACCCATTGCTCTGCACCGGAATAATATTCGTGATTTCCGGTAACAAAAAATTTTCCGTACGGCGCGGTCAGTTCGCCGAGCGGTGCAACATCGTTTTTGAGATGCGGAACAGATCCGTCGGCAAGGTCCCCGGTGAATGCGATCAGATCAGGCGAGAGATTCTTTACTTCTTCAGCAACGGTTTCAATCCAATCTCTCTTGATTGTCAACCCAGCGTGGATGTCTGTAATCTGTACGATTTTGAATCCATCGAAATCATCGGGGAGTTTTGTAATAGGAATATCCACATTGATGATACTTGGTTTTCGCCGTGCTTCGTACACTCCGTATGCAGTCAATGATGCAGCAGCACCGATCACGGCAAGGTTGGTCGATTGAACAAGGAACTCTCTCTTTGATGCATCGACAAGTTCCGGCGACGATGAGACGAGCGTAAAGATTTTTTGTATGCTGAAACCGAACAGGTAGAAAATGTCACGGAGAAAAACACCGACAAAAATGAACGAGATAATACCGAGTGAGACATAACCGATCCACGAAAGAGCGTCGCTTGCCTTCTCAGCAAACCGCACCAAAATGAATGTGCTGAACGGAATCATGAACATCAGGATTAATCCTGTCCACGCCAGCAATTTATACGGTGACTGTAGTTTGAACGGCGAGATGAGCCGCCAGCCGAGATAGGAGATGCCTACTCCATAGACCGACAGGATGATACCCATCCAGATGAGATACATTGTTGTTTGAGACATGGTTCTTTTACGTTGATGTGATGATGAATGTTCCGGCATTATAAAATTCCAAACAGCAAGATTCAAATTTCAACATACAGCGCGTGAATCATCTTACGCTGTTCTTACAAACTCTTTCTTCAGGCGTCTTCGGATTCAAGTTTCAGGTTTGTTTCGACCTCAGCATGCTGCATGAAAGGTGAGACATGAAACCAGAAACGTTTCTATGCTTCTTTCTTCTCATCACCCGGATAATATCCGCAGCGCCTCCGCCATTCTTCTTTGAACTTCTCCCGCTCTTCCGGCGTCATTGCGGCGAGTTTTTCTTCCATCTTGTGTTTCCATCTGTGCGATTTCCATCCGCCATCGTGTCCGTGCCACCCTCGCACGAGAATGTGCGACAGAAGAAGAAGTCCCATTGCCTGCCAGTATGTAACGGTCGGTCCCCCGAAGATTTCCGGAATGAGCCAGTTCCACAAAAACATCACAGCAAACCCAAACAGTGCAATGATGAGTGCTGCGAAGAGTAAAAATTTTGCGGCTTTTGCCGCCCACCAGTATTTCATGATTGTATCTCCTTAATAATAATCTTGTTTGTCATTGCGAGCCGTTCTTTGGTGAAGCAATCTTATTAACTCATGTTACGCAGAGTATATTTTTTTAAGGATAAACCTTCTTATCACAAAACCAATGTAGGCACGGATGAAAATCCGTGCCAATATTTAAGTTTGGAACGGTCTTTCGACCGTTCCTACCTCATGTTTGCGTAACATGATTTATTAATTAAAACAAGATTGCTTCGTCGTTCCGCCGAAGAGCAGGGGACTCCTCGCAATGACGTATTCTTTCGTTTATCCATTAAATTCAAACTCATCATACATCTCCTGTAACTTCTCCCGCAGGAACAACACCGCGTATCTTTTCCGTGAGAGCAATGTGTTGATCGGCTCCCCCGTTGCTTCGGCGATCTCCTTGAAACTCTTTCCTTCCAACTCGTGCATCACAAATACCTCTTTCTGTTCGTTCGGAAGTTCATCGAGCGCGTCCGCAAGTTCTGTCCACACCAACGACCGGGCGTACACCTGATCGGGATTCTGTGTTGGATCGTACAGAATATCTTCGAGATTCAACGGCAGTGCCGGATCGTTCTCGCTTCGCGGAAGTGATTCCGGGCGCTTCTTCCTGTACCAATCGATGATCTTGTTGCGTGCCACCGTGAAAAGCCACGACGTCATTTTTTCGATCGGCTCCGTCACGCTGTAGCTCGCCATCAACTGGTAGAAGACATCCGAAAGAATATCCTCGGCATCTTCTTCCGTACGAACGCGCTGACGGATGAAATCGAGCAGTCGCTTCCGCTGCGAACGGAATGCTTTGTCCGCTGCATCATGTGCTGCCGGTTGCTTTGCTAATGCAATCGCATTGACCACTGAACGTTCCGATTTGTTATCAGTTATACTCACACAAGAAGACGGATGGTGAAATGGAATATTGTAGCGTGATTGTACAGTTTACATAGATTTCTTCACAGATAAAGCAGAAAACCCCGAATTGATGTTCGGGGTTCCTTGGCAAAGAGTAAAGTCCCACGCACTTATTCAGATATATCGTTTATCCACTTCAATGCGACAGAGATCTATTGAAGAAAGTGCGTAGAATTTTTCAAATTACAACCGCACTCCAAACACAACCTTCCACCGAAAATCGAACTGTTTTTCTTTGGGACGGGAAGGATCGCGCACCCACAACGGAAAGTAAATTCCAAATCCGCTCGAACTTGTGTTGACAGCGCCGATATTAATGTTGCCGATCGAAAGATGATACCCGACTCCGGCATTATAATAGAATTGTTTGAAACGCGTTGCAGAAGAATCCCAGGCTGTTCCGGCATCAGCAAACATGATAATCGGTCCGCGGGTGATGGCAAGATTGAGTGAAGCAATTTGCAATGCGGTTGTGTCGTGAGAGAGGAACATATTTCCTCCCCCCGCTTTTGTAAAGCGGGAACGACCCGAACGTCCGATCACCGGCGTGCGGAAGAACCAACTGTCGAATCGGTCAACGCGAGACGCTTGCGTGAGCGAGAATGCGGTCTGCGCCGGAATGGTTCCATCCGAACTTCCGGAGAACAATCTCCAATGCAGTCTCGACCCGACAATGAAAGGATGATCGATCATCGACTCCGCTGTAAATTTAGAATAATTAAATGCGGATGTTGGCACGCCGAACTCGTCTTCCAGCCGCACAGAGAATTTTCCCCATCGGAAATTCTCGAAATATTTTAAACTGATGAATCCGGCATCCAATCTGCCTCTCATATCCCATTCGGCAGGATTGTCCAGATAGCGCACATCGTTCACACGAAGAGAAAGAAAACTTGTACTGACTGTGAACCAGCGGACATAACTTCGCACGAGATTTTTTCTCTCTTCAAAACTTTTTTCGATTGACCACTTCCAACCTGTGAAACCATCCAGCCGGAACCATCGCGCCGATGTGTTCAATTGCGGATCCCACATCCGCAACGGCGTCGAATAAGAAAATTCGAGGTCAGGAACGCCGCTGCGTGTTCCATGCCGTAGAGCAACAGTGATGTTATGATCTGTCGCTATGTAGCTTCCGTTCACGCTTGCACCGATCTCGAATCCGTCGCGCAAATTAAATCCTACAGCCGGCGCGGCGTTGATGCGGTACGAATCGAGCGGATAAAAAATCTTATTCATCATGTTCATACCGTAATCGAATGACAACGGAAACGACCACGAGTTGTTCAAGCGGTTCACGTCGGCAAGTTTCAGATCGGGATCGATAACGACATTCGTGACCTTTGCGGGGAGTGAATCAACGACGAACTCCGCACGGTTTGTTTTACTCCACAACTCTTCGGAGAATCGGACATCTTTTACAGAACCGTCGGCAAATGTCAGTCGGACAGTTGCCGGCATTTTTGCAGGTTCGTTGTTCTGCAGCGTGAGGATCGTCTTCCACCGGCCGTTTTTTTCGATGCATTCGACATCGTCCAGCGCGATATCCAGTTTCCACGTTTGGTCGAACCATTGATTCCAGAACCAATCGAGATCGCGTCCGGCAACGTCTTCAATCGCTGCAAAGAAATCGCGCGGGTACGGATGTCTGAATTTCCACCGGTCATAATATTCGTTCATCGCTTTGAGGAATATTTCCCTGCCGAGCAGATCCTCCAGCATTACCATCACTGTTGCCGGTTTGTCGTACGCCATGATTCCATATTGTGACGAAAGAATGGAATACGGATGCGACATGAGTGCGGCGCCGCTGCCACGGCGCGCTTCATTCAGATACACACGCTGCACATGAACGCGGTCATTATTGTTTGGCAGTGCAAGCCATGAATACCTTTCTGCAAACGCAGGATGAAAAAAGCCGTTGTTGCCGTACAATTGTTCGGTCACTTCTGCCGTCGCAAACGTGGTGAACCCTTCATCCATGAACGGATAGTTCGTTTCGTTGCTGCCGATCATCATCGGATACCATTCGTGAATCAGCTCATGGATAATCGTCGTCCACATGAAGTTCGTCACCGCATTGCCGTCGTCGATGAAGACCATCATCGGGTACTCCATCCCGCGCACCGGACCGGAGACGACTGTTGCTTGCGGGTACAGGTACTTTCCATAATGCTGCGACATGTATTCGATCGTGAACCGCGCTACTTCCGCTCCTCTGTTCCAGTTGTCGCCATTCTTGATGATGAACGATGTTGAAGCAACAGAGTCTTTCGGTTTGTAGAATGCGTAAATGTTCACTCCGTCATTCGTTTTTGTTGCATCCCATACGTATTCTGGCGAAGCAGCCCAGGCAAAGTCGCGGACATTCTCGGCGGAGAATTTCCATGTTTTTTTTCCGTCTGTTGTATCGTTGACTGCAACGCTATCATCGCTCCGAACAATCTGGATGACAGAATCTTTTGAGATAGAATTGAATCTTATGAGTTGGTTGGATGAGAGAATCTCAGACGGATTCAACAATGTACCGGTTGAGGCAACTATGAATTTTTTCGGCAGCATGATCTCGACATTCCAGTTGCCGTACTCTGTATAAAATTCAGCAATGCCGAGATACGGCGTTCTGTCCCAGCCCCGCTCCGCATCGTACACGGCGATCTGCGGATACCACTGGCAGATGCCGAAATCGTCGCCGTTGCTTCCTGTGCGGAGATCGGGATCGGATGGAATGTCGTACTGCCATTCCACGTGAATAACAGCAGTGGAATGAGGCGGCAGCGGCTTCGGCAGCAGCGTTTCCATCAGTGTTTCGTCGATCTTCATAACGAGCGGGATCGAATCGACGGAAATTTTTTCGATCGTCATTCCTTTGGTCACTACCAACGCGCGGCTGTTCTGTTCGTCGTTCTTCCTCGGCGATGTGTCTATGCGGAAAACATTCTGGTAGAGATGCCACACAAGCGTTGTCAGCGTGTCGGGAGAATTATTGTAATATGTGATCGCTGCAGTTCCCTTTACATTGTTCGAGTCCGGGAACAATTCAGCTTTCACAGAATAATCGACACGCTGCTGCCAATTGGATGATGAAGGCTTACCGCTGAGCGTGAGAGTTTCTTGTTGAGCAAACAATGATGAATGAAATATGGAACAGGTTGCAAGGAGGGAGAGGAAAGAAGATTTCATCGTTTGGATTCCGCTTTCTTTTCTTTCTTGAGCGCTTTGATGAGTTTACCCTTAGTTTTAAGGAAACCGATGTTTTTGTCAATCTCTATTGCAGTAATTTTTAATTTTGGTTTTTGTTTCATAGCGTTAATTTGTGGATATGCTTCGTAACCTATAAAATTAAGATTGCAAGTTCAATATCCTTTCCTTGCACTTCCCT
>JBFMFY010000092.1:0-10710 GCA_040751955.1 Bacteroidota bacterium | reverse complement strand
TCAAACCGCCCACCAATTCGTCTTCCGTCTTTAAGATGAACGATTACCCAATACGATTCTTTTTTCCCAAATACATAATCCCATGACTTTGGAATCGGATGAATTATCCTTCTTGCTACAAATGGAATTCTCGTTACCCAAAGATAAACAATTGGAAGAAAAATAGGAATAACAAACAGTATCAGAACAGAAAAAACGTAATACCAAAATGGATGATATACCGAAAAATTACCACTATGGATATAATATATCAACCAATACGTAATAGCCAAATTTATTGCACCAAAACTGAACGCATCGAGGAAAGATTTGGAGAAATCCGTCCGTTCACCTGGAACAATAAGTTCGTACACCTTTAAGGAAATAAAACCAGGAAGAAAAAAAGCAAGGAATAAACTTATAGTTATGTTATCTAGAGGTCCCAAAACTAAACCTCGGGTTGGAACTTGTGTACCTCCTCCACTATTACATCCACGATCTCGTTCTCTTTTATCTTTTTCACCATCTCCCCTTTACGATAGAGAATCCCAACCCCTTTTCCTGCCGCAATACCGATATCGGCATCGCTCGCTTCGCCGGGACCGTTCACCACACAGCCGAGCACGGCAACTTTTACCGGCTTCTTTACTCCTTCAAGACGCTTTTCTAATTCCGCCATAATTCCAAAAAGATCGATCTCCAGCCGTCCGCACGTAGGACAGGCGATCAGTTCAACGTTGCGTGTTGCAAGACCAAGTGAGCGGAGAATTTCTTTGCCTACTTCAACTTCTTTCACCGGTTCGTCAGTCAACGAAACACGAATCGTGTCACCGATCCCTTCGGAAAGCAATGTGCCGATGCCGACCGCAGATTTGATCGTACCAACGCGAGTTAATCCTGCCTCAGTCACGCCAAGGTGAAGAGGAATGTCCGTGCGCTGCGCAACTAAGCGATACGCTTCGATCATTAACCGCACATCGGTTGACTTTACAGAGATTATGACATCCTTAAAATTGAATTCATCGCAAATTCCGACGTGACGCATCGCTGATTCGTACAATGCCTCGGCGGTCGGATATCCGTACTTTTCAAGGATATCCTCTTCCAGCGAACCAGAATTGACGCCGATACGGATCGGGATTCCCTTGTCTTTTGCCGCAGTCAGCACCTGACGTATGCGGTCTTTTGAACCAATGTTCCCGGGATTGATTCGGACTTTTGCGACATTCGCCTCCACGGCTTTCAACGCAAAAATGTGGTTGAAGTGGATGTCCGCAACAATCGGCAAAGGCGACTGCTTCACGATCTCCGCCATTGCATCGGCGGCTTCCTTGTCATTCACAGTCACGCGGACGATATCGCATCCTGCTTCATGCGCTTCGATGATCTGCTTCACCGTCCCTTTGATGTCGTCAGTCTTCGTCTTCGTCATCGTCTGCACGGAGATCGGAGCGCCGCCCCCGACCTTGATGCCGCCGATATTCACCTGCCGTGTATGACGACGCACGCCGACCTTGTAATTGGACGGCAGGTTGTTTCCGTTGTGTGCCGGTTGGATCACCGGTAAGATATTTTCCATACGCCTCGTAGTGTTAGTTCAATTTCTTGCTTGCTTCAAAAAGAATTTTTTTCTCGTCGTCCGACAAACTTTGATATCCGTCCCTGCTGATCTTGTCCAGAATGTCATCGATCTGTTCCTGATGTCTTTTCTGCTCATCCTGAAAATCGTGGATGTCATAAATCTTCGCATCACTGATATTCTGGTAATACTCTTCCTGCTTCTTCTGTCTTCCGAAACCGGTCATTTTTGTGAATATATTTTCATCATCACGCGGCGCGTAATACGATGAACCGAGTTCGTACCCGTCTGCGATCAGATAGAGAAATCCGACCAGCGCGCCGCCGAGATGAGCAAAGTGTGCAACGCCATCCATGCTGCCGACAGAGAAAATCTCAATTGCCATGTACATGACGACGAAATATTTTGCTTTGATCGGCAGGAGGAAATAAACATAAATCGGCCTGTCCGGGAACATCATGCCGAATGCAAGCAGCACGCCGTACACCGCACCGGACGCACCAACCGTAGGACCCACAGAAGTGAACATCGGAGCAATGAGCAGATTTGCCAGTCCTCCGCCGAATCCGCAAAGGAGGTAATAGATAAGGAATTTCTTCGAGCCCATGACATGTTCCAGTTCCATCCCGAACATCCAGAGCGCCAGCATGTTGAAGAGGATGTGAGTGAAGCTTGCGTGCATGAACATGTAGGTAAACAACTGCCAGAATCCGAATCCGTACCCAAGCGGCCACAGAGCGAACGCCTGATAGAAGAACTGCTCGAAATAAAATTCGCCAATACGAAAGTTGCCCAGAAAGATCGTTGCAAGAAACACCGCCCCGTTGGCGATGAGCAATGTTTTGATCACCGGCGGGAAGAATTGGAATCCGCCGAAGAAACTCGGGCGATGGTAGTTACTATATCTATTATATGCCATAAATTTTAAATATCACAGAGTTCGTCACAATGAGTGACACGTTTATTCAACGAACGCTCACTGTAGGAAATATACTCAATCTGTGAATCTGTGGCTAATGATTTTTATTTGTCATTCAGCGCAGCGACACCGGGAAGAATTTTCCCTTCCAAGAATTCGAGTGATGCCCCGCCTCCGGTAGAAACGTGCGAAACCTGCTTTTCCAGCCCTGCTTTTGCAATGGCAGATGCAGAATCGCCGCCGCCGACAACCGTTGTAGCGCCGAGTTTGGTCGCTTCAACCAATGCCTGGGCAATAGCGTTCGTTCCCTTTGCAAAATTGGACATTTCAAACACGCCCATTGGTCCGTTCCACACAACTGTTTTCGCCTTTTTAATTTCGTCGCTGTACAGTTTTATTGTTTCCGGTCCGATGTCCATTCCGACTGTTCCTGCGGGAATGGCATTCACCGTCACCGTTTGTGTTGGCGCATCGTTGTCGAATTTTTCAGCAACGACACAATCGACCGGAAGCAGCAACCGGATATTTTTCGATTTCGCTTCATCAATCAGTTTCTTAGCAAGGTCGATCTTGTCCTCTTCCAACAACGATTTACCGATTTCCATTCCCTGCGCTTTGTAGAATGTGAACATCATTCCGCCGCCGATCAATAGCGCATCCACTTTTCCCATCAGGTTCTGGATGACGTCAATCTTGCCGGAGATCTTTGCGCCGCCAAGGATTGCAACGTACGGCTTTGCCGGATTCGCTGTTGCCTTACTTAAGTACGCCAGTTCTTTCTCCATCAGGAATCCTGCAACAGCAGGAAGATAGTGTGCAACAGTTTCGGTCGATGCATGCGCTCTGTGCGCTGAACCGAATGCATCGTTCACATATACATCGCCGTACTGTGCAAGTTCCTTCGCCATCCTTTCTCTGTCTGCGGTTTCTTTTCCTGTTTCTTCTTTGTGGAATCGTGTATTCTCCAGCATCAGCACCTCACCATCCTTCAGTGCATCCACCATCGCTTTTGTTTCGGCACCGATAGCGGCGGGAGCGAGTTTTACGGAACGATTCAATAATGATGACAGACGTTCGACGACTGGTTTCATTTTATGTTTTCCTTCGATGAACGTTTTCTCATCGAACGGTTTACCGTCCTTCTCCGCTTTCTCTTTTGCTTTCTGCGTATCTTTTTTCGGATCGCCGAGGTGCGACATCAGCACAAGTGATTTCGGTTTCTGTTCAAGAACGTACTGAATTGTCGGGAGCGCGGCGCGAATCCGGATATCATCTTGAACAACTCCGTTCTTTAAAGGCACATTGAAGTCAACGCGCATGAGAACGCGCTTGCCGCTTAAATCTATATCTTTAATCGTTTTCTTGTTCATTATCGTATGGATTTTCGTACAAAGCCGCAAAGCAATGTTGTTGACTTTGAGTCTTTGTCGGTGTTAGAAATCAGAAACAAAAGGGCTGAACTCGTGCATCGAGATCCAGCCCTTGTTCAAGTGTTTTTTAGATAGACTCACATGTCAAAAATGGAGCCGATCCAAAATCAATTACTTCACTGCAATCATCTTTCTCAACAAATCAACGACGCGGTTTGAATATCCCCATTCATTATCGTACCATGATACGACTTTGAAGAATCTCTTTTCACCTTTCAGATTGTTCTGTAATGTTGCAAGCGAATCATAGATAGAAGCACGGTCATCATGAATGAAGTCGGAAGAAACGACTTCTTCGTTGCAGTACCCGAGAATACCTTTCAAATATGTTTCGGATGCTTTTTTGAAGAGTGCATCGATTTCTTCAATGGATGTATCGCGTGCGGTGCGGAATGTTAAATCAATTACAGACACATCGGCAACGGGAATGCGGAATGACATGCCGGTTAATTTCCCTTTTACTTGCGGAATGACTTCGCCAACTGCTTTTGCGGCACCGGTGGTTGAAGGAATAACGTTAATTGCCGCGGCACGTCCGCCTCTCCAATCTTTCTTTGAAGGTCCATCAACCGTTTTCTGCGTTGCTGTGTATGCATGGATGGTCGTCATCAACCCTGTTTCGATACCGATCCCTTCTTTCAACAACACATGAACAACGGGAGCGAGACAGTTGGTAGTGCATGATGCATTAGAAACGATAATATGTTTCGAAGGATCATATTCATGATCATTCACGCCAACAACAAATGTTTTCACATTTCCTTTTGCAGGAGCGGAAATCAATACACGTTTTGCACCGGCGGCAAGATGCCCTTTGGCTTTTTCTTCTTCTGTAAACAGACCGGTTGATTCGATCACGATATCAACACCATGATCTTTCCACGGTAATTGCGACGGATCCTTTTGCGCAAGTACACATTTAATTTTATGTCCATTAATAACAAGAATGTCATCCGTTTCGAGCGACGGATTGCTCTTCTCACTGCTCACGGTTCCTTTGAAGCGTCCATGAACTGAATCGTACTTTAATTGATATGCAAAGTATTCTGCATCTGTGCTCACATCTACAACAGCAACAACAACAATTTCTTTTCCAAGAAGACCTCGCTCCGCCATTGCGCTGACGACCTGGCGTCCGATTCTTCCAAATCCGTTAATACCTACTTTTACTGCCATGACTATAACCTCCGGAGGTAGAAAAATTCAACAATTTTACGTAATGCAAATGTAAGGTACCAAGAAATGGAGAGAGAAGCAAACGTGTGGATATTGTTTACAGAGGTAAAAAAAAGCCATGTTCAACTCACATGGCTTCGCGATACTGAATGAAAACTTTTATTTCAATTGTCTATTGTCACCGATGCTTGTCCCGGCGTTATCGTACATGTCAATGTCGGATACGAACCGTCTGAAAGCACGTTCGTCCCAACACCTCTTAAAACAACAGCGGTCGCGGTTCCGGGGCGGATGATCGTGTAGGTGCCGTTTCCGTTTGCAGACATATCAGTCGAGACTAGTTTCAACATGCCTGCAGCATCTGCCGTGAGACCGATGTACGTCCTTCCGCCGCCGCCAAAGTTTGCAGGGGTGTTGTAATATTGCTGGGCTCTGACTGCGATGTTCACAAGATCTGCAGCCATTGCATCACGATTTGCAGTAACTGCGTTTTCATTAACAAGGACAATCGCAACGGCTATGGTGACGCCGATGATCACCATGCCGAGAATAATGAGGAGAATTTGTTGATTTCCCATACGACTCCGTTACGACTACAATCGTTTTTTTTCTCCCCCGACTTTTCATAATGTAAATGTATTGGTATTGCTTTCCCCAGTGGTGAACAATCTGCAAAACAAGGGTGTCAGAAACGGTGATAATTATCACTATTGCCGTATCTACAGATAGAGATATCCTGAATGAATTTTCTAACCAAACATCGACATCAGCAGCGGTCCAAATAGAATTATTATTTGCTTCTCACTCACAAAACTCATAGTTTCGCATCAGCAATTGATGGGGATATGACAAAATTTTTCAAACAAAACTTCGAACTCATATTTTGGATTGGAGGAATGATGTATCTTGTTCTTATCGATCCGGTCGCCATCCAACAGTTTTCACTTTGCCCGCTTCACACCCTCGGATTTGAATCTTGCCCCGGCTGCGGATTAGGTCGGTCGATTTCGTACGCACTTCGTGGAAATATCACAGCATCGTTCTCTATGCATATCCTCGGCATTCCCGCAATCGGTATTATTCTTCACCGCATCGTAACATTGGTACGATTGCGACGTAACTATCCTCACATCCACAATGCATCTCACTCACTTCAGGAGCCGCCATGCCAAACGTAATGCATATACTACCGATGCTCGAACCGGAAGAAATGACCTATGTGCAAGGTCTGATCAAAGACATGAACGACAGCCAGGCACAGCAGTTTGCCAACATCTACATGAACCGCAGGAAAGACACGCAGACAATCCTCATCGCCACGATCGTCGGATTCTTCGGCGTTGCGGGCGTGCAACGGTTTCTGACGAACCAAACGGGAATGGGATTGATCTATTTCTTCACACTCGGATTGTGTTTTATCGGTACGATCATCGATATGGTCAATTACAGATCGCTGGCGTTCGATTACAACATTCAGATGGCGCAGCAGACCGCTGCATTGGTACGTTCGGTATCATAATAGCATCTCACCCCACTAACTTCAGGAGGCAGTATGGAAAGTGCTTCGATGCGCAACACCAACGATGCTCCAATCATCTCTCTCGGTGAATGGATCATCACGCTCCTCATCACGGCAATCCCGCTGGTCGGTTTCATCATGCTCTTCGTTTGGTCATTCGGCTCAGGGACTAATCCAACGAAGGCAAATTTTGCGAAGGCGTCGCTCATCTTTGTCGCACTCGCTGTCGTGCTCTGGTTCCTCTTCATCGGCGCGATCATCACCGCCATTATGTCGGGCGGAATGGAACAATAGTAATATGAAAGTGTCCCATGTACCTGTACCGATAAATACTACATTGTATCTTCAGACGAGCGTGCGTGGGACGGTTGTTGAAGAAAAAAAGCCGGGTGCTGAGTCCGGCTTTTTTATTTGTAACTCAATCTATATTCCGCTACTTTAATCCTGCAATGGAACTCTTTTCTTTTTTCTCTTCCCGATTGAAACCGTTTTGGAATTATTCTGCCGCGGAAACATTGTGGCGGGTGATTTTTTCTCACAACGGATATATCGTCTGCGAGGAACGGAACACGGAGAAAAAAATTGTCTCATTCTCTTGTATCGAAGCAGCGACGGGAACTTTGTTGTGGAAAGGACGATCCTTCAACGAACAATGGTGGATCGGCATTGAAGGGATCACCAACGACCGTTTGTATCTGCACGGATTCAGAAAACCCGACATGCCGGAACATCTTGGTATCATCGCTGTCGATTTGCAATCGGGAAATGAACTGTGGCGTTCGATGCAGTCGTCATTTTTAACTGACGATGATACATTCGTGTACGGATTTAAAGACCTGTTTGAGCGTAGAGTCTTTCACAAAATAGATAGAAGCACCGGTAGTTTCCTTGAACAACTCGAAGCACTGCCCCAAGAAATCGAATCCAATACTCAACTGGAAAAAACGGACTTCACATTCCCCTCGCCGTGGAATACCGATGACGGCGGCTTCATCAACACACTTTCCTTACTGGATATCGACAGAAACAAAGTACAATCAGCTGAATTCATTCATTCCGGCAAATATCTCGTGCTCAATGTCTATACAGATCTCCAGAGCGAGGGTGAGATGAGAAATTCTCTCTCTGTTATTGACACAACAACAGAGAAAAAAGTATATTCAGATGTAATAAATGAATCGACGCCGTACCCGGTCCCCGATTCGTTTTTTATGGATGGTCAAACCGTCTATTATATAAAGGAACGAAAAACATTCGTTGCGTTGAACTTGCCTCAATAAGGATCTTCGTATGCCTATAAACCAAATTGCCTTTGCTCTCTTCTTCGTCGCTTCCATTTCTTTCTTCACCTTTAGCGGCAAAAAACTCCTTGCAACGCTTCGATTGGGAAAATCAGAAGACCGATTCGATAACATCCCGAAACGGCTCAAGAATGTTCTCACCATCGCTCTGCTGCAGACAAAATTGCTGCGCGAACCGCTTGCCGGAACATTGCATGTACTCATCTTCTGGGGTTTTATCACATTATCGGTTGTTGTCGTCGAGTCAATAATAGAAGGATTGGTCGGACATTTCTCTTTTTCATTTCTCGGCAGTGCATATTCCGTTATCACATTTTCTCAAGAAATTTTCTGTCTTCTGGTAATGCTCGGCGTCATCGGATCGTTGTGGAGACGCTTCATCACCAAAGTAAAACGGCTGCAGGTTGATGCACATGGCAGCAAGGATGCCGCATTGATTCTTACATGGATTTTTTTGATCGTCTCTTTCACTCTTCTGCAAAACTCAACACGAATCAGTTTAGGAGCGTATCAAGCGGGGATGCAATATCCGATCTCATCGTTTCTTTCTTCGTTCTTCGAATATTCGCGAACAACATATATCGCTGAAAAATTTTTCTGGTGGGCGCATATCGGATTAGTGCTCGCTTTTTTGAATTACCTCCCATATTCCAAACACCTGCATGTGCTGACATCTATTCCGAATGTCTTTTTCGCCTCGTTGAAACCAAAAGGGGCGCTGAAACCAATCAACCTGCAGGATGAAACATTGACAACATTCGGAACCGTTGACGTTGAAGACCTGACATGGAAGCAATTGCTTGACGGCTACACGTGCACCGAATGCGGACGATGCGAATCGGTCTGCCCTGCAAATCTCACCGGCAAGCCGCTCTCTCCGCGCAAGATCATCGTTGATACGCGCCGCAGAACGTCGGAAAAATCTCCCATGATGATCGCCGGACAATTGGAATCGAATCAACCGGTTGCGGCGAACACGCTGCTCGACAACTATATTACGGAAGACGAACTCTGGTCTTGCACAACATGTATGGCATGTGTGAATGAATGTCCTGTGATGATTGAGCATGTGGATGAGATCGTCGATATGCGGCGTGCACTGGTGCTGAACGAATCCCGCTTCCCTCCCGAAGTCAAGACGGTCTTCGACAATCTGGAGCGCAATTTCACTCCGTGGGGATTCTCCCATTCCACCCGTGCCGATTGGGCGGAAGGATTGAATATTCCCAAGATGGCGGAGATCGACGATGCAAAGAATGTTGATGTACTCTTCTGGGTCGGCTGTGCCGGCGCATACGATGCACGCTACAAGAAGGTCTCCGTTGCATTCTCAAAATTAATGCAGCAGGCAGGAATTAGGTTTGCAATTCTCGGCACTGAAGAGAAATGCAACGGCGATGCCGCGCGCAGGATGGGAAATGAATATCTCGCGCAGACAATGATGGTTGAAAATATCGAAACATTGAACAAATACAACGTGAAAAAAATCGTTACGACCTGCCCGCACTGCTTCCATTCGCTAAAGAAAGAGTATCCGCAGTTCGGCGGCAATTTTGATGTTGTCCACCACACCGATTTCCTGAATCAACTCGTTGAAGAAGGAAAGATCAAAGTTCAGGAGAAGAAAAAATCTGCAGAAACAATCACCTACCACGATTCATGCTATCTCGCCCGATACAACGATGTGATCGATTCGCCTCGTGCAACATTGGAAGCAACAGGTGCTCAATTGGTCGAGATGCCTCGCTCAAAAGACAAAGGACTTTGCTGCGGCGCCGGCGGCGGTAGAATGTGGATGGAAGAACGAATCGGGAAACGAATTAACATAGAACGGACTGAAGAAGCGCTCTCCACAAATGCATCCACCGTTGCATCCGCATGTCCATTTTGTATGACGATGATGAACGACGGCGTCAAGGCGAAAGAAGCAGCTGAAAAAGTACAAGTGAAAGACATTGCGGAGATATTGCTGGAAGCTGTTGAAGCAAGAGAAATTAATTGAAAAGTCGATCGAAATCAAAATTGAAATCAAGTTGCAAGTGGATTCTATTTTTACCACATTATGGCTGACGGATTTGCTTTGACAAAGAAGATATTCCTTTTGAAATAAGATTCCATAAACGACAAAAACTATCTGATGAGATCAGATAGTTTTTTTATCAATACAACTGTCACCCATCACAATATAATGCCGAAAGAAGTTCAAAAAATAACAAAAGAAATTCTCCCTTCACCGGAAGAACGCCTTGAATGGTTTGCAGAGTACGAACGGGTAGGAAAAGTCCCGCCGGTGTGCAAAAAATTCGGCATCAGCAGAAAGACTTTCTACAAATGGTGGAGGAGGTATAAAAGGAACAACCAATCATTCGACAGCCTTAAGAACAGATCGCGTCGCCCGCATTCCAATCCACGCGCAACGCCGGAGCATATCGTCAAACGGTTGAAGATGCTGCGTGAACAAACCGGCTTTGGACAGAAGCGATTGCAACTCTATCTTGCAATCTGGTACGGCATCGATATCGCCGAGAATACGATCTGGAAAATTTTGCGTCGCAGCGGCGTGGATATGAAAGGGACCAAATCGAAACGGCGGAAGATCAAACTGAATGAGCCGCTTTTCCCCGGCGACCGTATCGTGATCTATGTGAAACAATTTGAAAAAGAGATCAGGGGACAAAAATTTTTGGGGCTTGACTAGCAGAGAGTAGTAAAATATCTTGTAAGTCAATGCCACAGAATAAGTTGAGTAAATACAAGCAGAGAAAAATTATTTTCTGCTTTTCCAATGAGTTGACAGCAGTGCAAAC
>JBFMFY010000091.1:0-10732 GCA_040751955.1 Bacteroidota bacterium | reverse complement strand
CCTATAGCAATATATTACAACAATCTGCTAAAATCAATGAGCACAACAAGGGTTTGATTCTACGCCTGAATGCTCGTATATTACTAAAAATAATTGCTCATCAACAAGGATCTTATGGATTGGATCAACTACCGACAGCTAGCGGATAAAGAGATCGTTACCGCACTGTACGCTGATTATACAACACATTTCGAACGGATAGCAGAGTTTTATTCGGGTAACTACACATCTTCAGAATCCTTTCTCCACAAGAGCAACTTGCTCCAGAAAAAAAGATACGAACGAAATATCCTTCACAGAGTTTTAAATGACCAAAACCGCGAATTCCACAGCGGAATTAAGACCCTTGCCAACATCGATCTACTGGGAAATGAAAACACATTTGCTGTTGTTACCGGTCAACAATTAGGTCTGTTTACCGGTCCGTTGTACACGATTTACAAAGCAATCACAGCAGTAAAACTTGCCGAAAAATTAACACGTGAACATCCGACATATAACTTTGTTCCTGTTTTTTGGCTCGAAGGTGAAGATCATGATTTTGATGAGATCAATAAACTGAAAGTAATCAACACATCAAACGATCTGGAAGTAATTGAGTATCTCATCGGTGGAAAACCGCTCGAACGAAACATTGGTGCAACCGGAAATATCATCATCGATGAATTTATCCAACAATTCTTTACTGCAACCAGTGCAGCGTTGATCCAAACTGAGTACGCGGCAGATCTGATTGAAACGATGCGCGGGTACTATAAACCGGGTACTTCATTCGTAAAGGCTTTCACGGGATTTTTCAACCACATGTATGAAGATTCCGGGTTGATATTCATGAATTCGAACAACCCTGAATTTAAAAAAATTCTCTCGTCACTGTTCACAAAAGAGATCAATTCAAATTCCGAAGCATCAAAGCTGGTCATTCAAAAAAGCGCCGAATTGGAAGAGCATTATCACGCTCAGATTAAGGCGAAAGCTCTCAATCTGTTCATGTATCATAAAGGAGGGCGACATTTGATTGAACCATCGGAGAGCGGTGACTACTATCTCAAGAACCTGCGCCAGCGTTTCACAAAGGATGAATTGTTGTCGATTGCGTCAGCAACACCGGAACTCCTCTCCCCCAATGTAGTTCTTCGCTCGCTCTGTCAGGATACATTATTGCCGACAGTAGCATACGTTGCAGGTCCTGCTGAGATCGCATACTTTGCGCAGTTGAAGCCGGTCTATGAATATTTCGACGTGACTATGCCGATCATCTATCCTCGTGCAAGTGTCACCATCATGGAAGAGAAAATTCAAAAAGTACTGGAAAAATATTCGCTTGATTTGATTGATTTGTTTGGTGATGTGGAGAGCGTTATTGCAAAAGTGTCTGAACAGGTATCGGAAGTGAAAGTTGATTCTCTTTTCGAGGCGCTGGACAATAGAATTAAGGATGCTGTGAACGAGGCGCGATTCGGCATTCAACAGATCGACCCGACTCTTAACGGCACTATCGATTCCACTCTGCAAAAATTCCACCAACAGCTTGATGTACTAAAACAGAAGACGCAGAAAGCACAGCAACAGAAGGAAGAAATCTCGTTAAAGCAAATCAAAAAAGCTGCTATGAATGTCTTTCCCGGAGGAAATTTTCAGGAACGCGAATTCTCGGTTGTACAATATCTCAACAAGTACGGACCTGATTTTGTGAAATGGATCGCCAATGAGATCGTCATTGATAAATTCCAGCACCAGGTTGTTAATATTTAAGTTTTTGCAAATAAAAAAGCCGCGACAATCGCGGCTTTTTTGTGTACTCTCTGAAGAACTCAGTGAATGACATTTTCAGTTGTCTTGTCAAAAAAAAGTGCTTTTGACATATCGAACTCAAAATCTTTTTCGGATCCTGCTTCTACTGTTGTCGGTTTCATCCGCGCAACAATCTGAGCGCCTCCGCAATGAAAATAGACAAAGATCTCGTTCCCCATCGGCTCAACGACCTCGACGGTACCGTTAATTTTTGATTTTCTCGATGCACTGACAGAGATATGTTCAGGACGGATACCAAACCACACTTCTTTTCCAACATACGGCGTTAGCATTTTTTGCATTGGTTTTGGAATATCTACTGAGAGTTTCGTACCAGTTTCAGTAAATTTCATTCCACCAGATGATATGATATTTCCGCCGAGAAAGTTCATTGCAGGACTTCCGATAAATCCTGCAACAAATTTATTTGCCGGTTTATTGTAAAGATTTAACGGCGTGTCGATCTGCATAACATTGCCATCCTTCATCACCACAATCCGGTCACCCATCGTCATCGCTTCTGTCTGATCATGTGTCACATAGATCATTGTCGCGCCAAGCCGCTGATGGAGTTTCGATATTTCCGTTCGCATCTGTACGCGCATTTTCGCATCGAGGTTCGAAAGCGGTTCATCGAACAAAAAGACTTTCGGTTTTCGAACAATTGCTCTTCCGACTGCAACCCTTTGTCGCTGTCCGCCCGATAAAGCTTTCGGCTTGCGATCGAGATAATCTTCTATGTTCAAAATCTGTGCAGCTTCATGAACGCGTTTATCAATTTCATCTTTTGGAAACTTCCGTAACTTCAAACCGAATGCCATGTTCTCGTACACATTCATATGCGGGTACAATGCATAGTTCTGAAATACCATGGCAATGTCACGGTCTTTCGGCGGCACATCGTTCATCACTTTATCGTCAATTGTCAGCTGTCCATCCGAAATTTCTTCAAGTCCGGCGATCATGCGGAGAGTCGTTGATTTACCGCAGCCGGAAGGTCCGACAAGCACCACAAACTCCCTGTCCTTTATCTCTACATTGACACCTTTAACGGCAAGGACACCACCCTCGTATTCTTTTTTTATGTTTTCAAGTCTGACAGTTGCCATTTCCAGCTCCTATCGTCGAAGTGATTGAATCGTTTCCCAAAATGAAGGGTATGAAATGGAAACACATTCGGCATGCAGCATAGTTGAATCATCCGGTAATGCAAGCGATGCAATACCAAATGCCATTGCTATGCGGTGATCATCAAAACTATTGAATGTACTTGGAACTAACCTATTTTTTGACTCAAATGCAAACCCGTCCTTATGTTCTTCAACGTCCAAACCCATAGCACGAAGGTTGAAGCAGAGGGCGGCGATACGATCAGTTTCTTTGTTTCTGAGATCGCCGGCATCGTGCACTGTAAATGTACCGTGAGAGAATGCACCTGCAATTGACAGGATAGGTATTTCGTCAATGATGTTGGGAATGAGAGCGCTGTGTAACGAGACGTTCGATCTCAAGTCGGATGATGAAACAACAATATCTCCGATCAATTCACCGCCGATAGTTCGTTCATTTTCAATCAGGATGGCAGCGTTCATTTGCCTTAGGACAGAAATAAAACCAATTCTTGTAGGATTTAAACCGACATTCCGAATAACAATGTTGGAATGCGGCACAATCAATCCGGCAACGATAAAGAACGCAGCTGATGAAGGATCTCCAGGTACCACAAATGGGCGGGCATGGAATGCTTTTCCTCCTTCAACTGAAATGACTCTCTTCTCATTCACTGTCTCTGTCTTTAATCCCAACATCCGTTCTGTATGATCGCGCGATGGCTCATTTTCGATGACACGCGTTACTCCGTTTGCATACAAGCCGGCAAACAAGACTGCTGATTTCACCTGTGCGCTGGCAATTGGCAGTTCGTAATCGATTGCCTGCAAAGGATATCTTCCAATAATTGTCAATGGTGCTGTCAATGTATCTGGCGATTGAATCTTTGCTCCCATCGCAGTCAATGGATCAATAATACGTTTCATGGGACGTTTTACAAGGTACTGATCTCCTGAAATGGTGGTTGAAAATTTTTGACCGGCTAGTATCCCTGTGAGTAAACGAATTGTTGTACCGGAATTCCCTGCATCTAGAGTCGTTTTCGATTGTTGAAATCCATGCAATCCTTTTCCTGCAATCAACAATCTGTCTTTGTCGAATCTATGTTGAATGTTAAGAGAGGCAAAACATGAGAGAGTGCTCAGCGGATCAGCAGCGGCAAGAAACCCAGAGATTTCTGTAGTTCCCTCGGAAAGAGCACCGATCATTACTGCTCGGTGTGAGATTGACTTATCACCAGGAACTGTGATTTCGCCATGCAATGATTTAGCCGGTGAGATGATGGTATCCATAAAAAAAAATCCCCAACTTTCATTGGGGACGAAGTTGTTCACTTACTTTGTTTGTTGCGGTTCAGGCGCCTGTTCCTTCTTGTCCTGTCCCAGTAATGCTTTGCGGCTCAGGTTCATTCTTCCTTTTTCATCGATCTCAACCAGCTTCACATCAAACACATCACCAACCTTCACTACGTCGGAAACTTTTGCAACACGTTTTGTGTCGAGCTGCGAAATATGGATTAGTCCTTCTTTCCCCGGAAGAATTTCAGCAAACGCACCGAAATCCATGATTCGTTTTACAGTTGCCTTGTACACTTTACCGACTTCCGGTACGGCAACGATTGCATTGATAAGATTCAATGCTTTATCGCTCGCCTCTTTGGAAGTCGCTGCTATCTGGATTGTACCGTCATCTTCAATGTTAATCGACTCGGCGCCGGAATCCGATACAATGCTGCGTATCATCTTTCCTCCGGGACCGATAACGGAACCGATGAGATCGGTCGGGATCTTCAATGAGGTGAACCGCGGAGCATACTTGCTTAATTCTGGTTTTGGTTTGTCTATGACTGCATTCATCTTTTCAAGCTTGTGCAATCTACCCGCCTTTGCCTGTTCAAGTGCTCTCTCCATAATTTCAAGTGTAATGCCTTGAATTTTGATATCCATCTGAAAACCTGTTATACCGTCAACAGTGCCGGCAACCTTAAAGTCCATATCGCCAAGATGATCCTCATCTCCAAGGATATCGCTTAAAATCGCGACTCTATCTCCTTCTTTCACAAGGCCCATTGCAATTCCAGCGCAAGCCTTTTTCAGCGGTACACCGGCATCGAATAATGCAAGCGATCCCGCACAGACCGTAGCCATGGACGAGGAGCCATTTGATTCAAGAATATCTGAAACAACGCGTATGGTGTACGGAAATTCTTTTTCTGAAGCGAGAAGATTTTTCAGAGCTCGCTCAGCAAGATTTCCATGTCCTATTTCGCGGCGTCCGGTACCAAGCCTCCCTATTTCACCGACAGAAAAAGGAGGGAAATTATAGTGGAGCATGAATCGGCGGGGTTCTTCTTGAATCAAGCCGTCGGTTATTTGTTCGTCATCCTTTGTTCCGAGCGTGACCGTAGTGAGAGACTGCGTTTCCCCTCTGGTAAACAAGGCTGAGCCGTGTGCGCGGGGAAGAACGCCAATTTCAATGGTAATCGGTCGGATATCCTTTAATCCCCTGCCATCAAGTCTTTTCCCCTCAGCAAGAATCATTTCACGCATTTCGCGTTTTTCAATGTCATGAATGATCTCTTTAATCGCAGCATCCTGTTCGGGATATTTTTCTTTCAACGACTCGAGGACAAACGATTCAATTTCATTCCGCTTCGCCCCCCGTTCATCCTTTGTGAGTTTTGAGTGTGCAGTAGTTTTTATTTTTTCCGCTGCCAAAGATTCGACGGCATTCACGAGATCTTTATTTACTTCCTTGGGAAGAATAACCCGGCGCTGTTTCGCAACTTCTTTCGCCAGTTCATTTTGGACTTTGCAAATCTTTTTTATTGCGTCATGTCCGAACGCCAGCGCATTGAGCATATCCTTTTCAGAAATTTCACCAGCCTCCCCTTCCACCATTACGATCGATGATTCTGTTCCGGCGACTGTTACATCCATATCGCTTTTTGAAAGTTCATCGTACGTAGGATTCAATATAAATTGACCGTTGAGACGGCCGACACGCACTTCGGCAATGGGACCGTCAAACGGGGAATCAGAGATCATCAAGGCGGCGGATGCTGCACACGCACCGAGAACATCGGCGTCATTTTGCTGATCGGATGAGAAGACAGTAACAACGATCTGCGTTTCACAGTTGTATGTATCCGGGAACATCGGGCGAATCGGGCGGTCAATGAGACGTGCAGAAAGGATTTCTTTATCTGAAGGTCTTCCTTCTCTTTTCAAAAAGCCGCCGGGAATTTTTCCTGCGGCTGAAAGTTTCTCGCGAAACTCAACTTGCAATGGAAAATAATCTGCACCTTCCTTTGGTTCTTTCGCTGCTACGACGGTTGCAAGCACCATTGTGTCGCCATAACGGACCATGACTGCACCGTCTGCCTGTTTGGCAAACCTGCCGGTCTCAAATTCCAATGTATAATTTCCTACTTGTACACTCTTTTTTACTATCATAGTATTTTATTTTTCCTATTCTTACAACAACACCGCACTTCACTGTGCTCCGCGCGGTGATATATAATATTGTTATTTACGAATATCTAATTCGCTGATGATTTTCCTGTATCGCTCTATGTTTTTCTTCATCAGGTAATCGAGCAGCCTGCGACGCTTGCCGACCATTTTCAAAAGACCGACGCGCGAATGATGATCCTTTTTGTGGGCATCAAAATGCTCAGAAAGCGAATTGATGTTTGCCGTGAGCATTGCGATCTGAACTTCCGGTGAGCCGGCATCATTCGCCTTCTTTCCATATTTTTTAATGATCTCTTGTTTTTGTTCTTTCGTTATTGGCATTGTAACTCCTATTGATTAATGAGTTTATAGTTTTTCAAAATTTGTTGAGTCCGAATTTTATCTCTCCCCATTTCAACCACCAAATCATCGACTGAAGCGAACTTCATTTCATCTCTGGTACGTTCAATACATCGTACCGTGACGGTATCATCATAGATATCCATATCAAAATCGAAGATGTTTACTTCAGTGGTCCGTTCAAACACGTCGTCAAATGTCGGATTGAAACCGATGCTCATCATTCCCTGGTACCATTTGTTTCTCACCAGAATTTGCACAGCGTACACGCCGATCTTCGGTACGAGTTTTTTTGGTGTATCCAATTTAATGTTAGCGGTCGGGTAGCCTAATTTCCTACCGCGTCCATGTCCACGAACGACAGTTCCTGTAAACGAATATTCATACCCCAGGACAGCATTCGCAAGCGGAATATTTCCGTCATTCAACAATTTCCTGATTGTTGAACTGCTGATGACAGCGTCACCTTCCTTCATCAACGACAAGGCTTCTACAGAAAAATTGTGTGTTCTGCCAAGTTCAACGATCTGATTCATGCCACCCTCACGGTCCCTTCCGAATTGATGGTTGAATCCTTCCACGACTGCCGACACACCGACTCCGTTGATAATGTACTTTGAGTAAAACTCCTGAAACGGCAATCTTGAAAATTCAAACGTGAATGGTATTATAAAGACAACATCAATCCCATATCTTTCAAAAACATTCAACTTCTCACTCAATGTTGAGAGCAATTCAACGTTTATCTTTCCGCCTCCGACAATTTCTTTCGGATGCGGATCGAATGTAACAATCACGCTTCTACCTCGCAACGTTTTTGCTTTCTCCGTGATCTGCCGCAGGATCTCTTGATGGGCACGATGAACGCCGTCAAACATTCCGATTGAAAGAACAGAATTTTTATTGTATTCGATCTCTTGAAGTGATCTGCAAATTTGCATAGTAACTACACGGTCACTTCCTGAAGCTTTTGTTGCAACAAATGGATTTGATCCATTCTCATTGCATCTTCGACAGCATATTCTCCAATTTTTGTGCGTCGAAGCTCCTTCAAATAAGCGCCGCAACCTAATTTCTGACCGATATCGTTTGCCAACGAACGAATATATGTCCCTTTGGAGCACACAACCCTGAAATTAACAACCGGTACATCCAAAGAAGTTACTTCAAGTTCATGAATCTGAACAGTCCGGGATTCTCTCTCAACCTCTTTTCCCTTCCGAGCATCTTTGTATAACCTGCGTCCATTTTTTTTTATTGCAGAGAACATTGGCGGCAATTGTTGATATGAACCGACAAACGATCGAAATACATTCTCGATTTGCGCTGAAGTAACATTGATAACTGCTTTTGTCTTAATAATTTCCGTTTCAGAATCAAAACTTTTCGTAGTAGCGCCTAATTCTATCTTGCCTGTATATTCTTTATTTAAATTCTGGAATTCGATCATTGATTTGGTCATTTTACCCGTGCAAAGAATAAGAAGTCCTGTTGCTTTCGGATCCAATGTTCCGGCATGACCGATCTTTCCTATTTTAAACATAGACCTGACTCTTGCAACTACGTCGAACGATGTCCAATCAATCGGTTTATCGACGAGAAGAATCTCACCTTCTTCGAAATCAAGAGTTGGTTTTAATCCTGCATGCTCCCACATCAATCACTCTTTTTATCATCTTTATGAATCTGACGGATCAATTCTTCGATATGCATGGCATTATCAAGCGAGGTATCATGATGAAATTCCAATGCCGGAGTGAATTTCAAATTTAATACAGATCCGATCAGAGACCGATAATGCCCCTTTTGCTTTTCGATGTATTTTATTGTTTTCTCTTTTTTTTCATCAGAGCCTAAGATGCTGACAAAAACCCTTGCAACACGCAAATCAGGAGTCATGCGTGCTTCAGTAACAGTTGCAAAGCCGTACTCGCCGCTGCCGTTCAGTTCACGGCTGATAATACTGCCAAGTTCCTGACGGACCAAGGAAGCGACCTTTTCAGTTCGAATGGACATTAGACCAACTTTCTCTTCGTTTCGACCATTTTATAAGCTTCAATGATATCGCCGACTTTAACATCATTGAAATTTTCTAATCCGATACCGCACTCAAATCCCTTTTCTACCTCTTTTACATCGTCTTTGAATCTGCGGAGCGATGCAAGTGTTCCTTCATACACAGTCAATCCATCACGTGTAAGACGGACTTTGCTATTTCGTGTAATTTTGCCATCCAACACAAAGCATCCTGCGACCAATCCTATTTTTGGAACTTTGAATGTCTCGCGCACCTCAACAGTTGCAACAACCTCTTCGGTAATCGTCGGGGCAAGCAAACCTTCGAGAGCATTCTTAATTTCATTGATTGCATCATAAATGATATTGTAGAGTCGAATATCCACTTTCTCCGTTTCTGCAAGCCGCCGTGCATTCAAGTTTGGGCGGACATGAAATCCGACAATGACCGCTTTTGATGCGGCGGCAAGAACGACATCCGATTCCGAAATTGCACCGACCCCTTTATGAATCACATGAACTTTTACCTCAGCATTGGATAATTTCATGAGTGAATCTGCCAATGCTTCTACAGAACCGTCAACATCACCTTTCACAACGATGGAAAGCTCACGTACTTTGACGCCCGCCTGTATTTGCTCGGAGATCTCATCCAGCGTGACAAAACGGACCTGACGGAAATCTTGTTCACGTTTCAGTTGTTGACGTTTGATACTAATCTCACGCGCCACGCGTTCATTTTCAAGAGCGATCAATTGATCACCTGCAGTCGGGATGCCGTCAAAACCAAGTATTTGCACAGGAGTTGACGGCGGTGCGAATTCAACCTTGTTTCCCCTTTCATCAAACATTGCTTTAACTTTTCCACTGTACACACCTGCTATAAAGGCATCTCCAACATGCAATGTACCTTTTTGGACGAGAACGGTTGCTACAGTTCCTTTTCCTTTATCTACCTGCGCTTCAACAACAGCGCCGCGTGCATGCCGATTTGGATTCGCTTTCAGATCCAGTACTTCTGCCTCTAGCAGGATTTTTTCGAGAAGGAGATCCATATTTTTTCCTGTTTTCGCAGATACTTCAACAGACTGATACTTACCGCCCCATTCCTCCACCAATACACCTTTTTCAGAAAGTTGCTGCCGTATTCTGTCAGGATTTGCTTCCGGTTTATCAACCTTATTGATTGCGATAATGATCGGAACGCTCGCCGCTTTGGCGTGATTGATCGCTTCAATTGTTTGGGGCATCACATTGTCTTCAGCAGCAACAACCAGCACGACAATATCGGTCAACTGAGCACCGCGAGCACGCATGGCAGTGAACGCTTCGTGACCTGGTGTATCGAGGAATGTAATATGTTTACCAGAAGGTAATGTTACTTCGTATGCACCAATGTGCTGGGTAATTCCCCCTGCTTCACCCGCAACGACATTTGCATTACGGATATAGTCAAGCATGGAGGTCTTTCCATGGTCAACATGCCCCATAATGGTGACGACCGGCGGACGGGAAACTAATTTGTCTTCAGGATCTTGAACATCGTCAAGAATATCGACAGTGAATTCAGATTCGAATTCAACCTGCTTTCCGAATTCATCCGCCAGCAAAATAATAGTGTCCTTGTCCAGTCGTTGGTTGATGGAAACCATCATACCCAAGCTGATACATTTCGCGATGACATCTGATGCAGAGACTTTCATCAGATTTGCTATTTCGCCGACAGTTACAAACTCCGTAACATGAAGTTTTGTTGCTTCGAGCGCTTTAGCTTCTTCCGCTAGCGCTTGCTGTTCTTCGCGTTCCTTCTTTCTTTTTTTTCGGTGTGCCGCGCGCGCGCTAACCGCCGTTTCACCCCCTTCGAGATCTGTGAGTGTGCGTTTGATTGCTTCCTGAACTTCGACAGCATCTATCTCATAAGGACGTAGTTTCCCTTTTTTCTTTTTCTTTTTTCCGATCTCTTCTTCTGTTTCGGGTTCCAGTCCCTTCGGCTCGAT
>JBFMFY010000090.1:0-10750 GCA_040751955.1 Bacteroidota bacterium | reverse complement strand
GGTCGGCGTTAACGCCGACCCGCCACGAAATAAAAATTATTTTTAAAGAAGGTGTTGGCGACGTTCCGGTAACAATTCGATTGGAAAACGGAACGCCGTCATTTGCGCAATTGACAGCGGCAAAACTGCCGGAGTTCAACAACAATATTCCATCGGCGGAGATGCTCGCAACGATGCTGACACTATCGCGAAACGACCTTGATGATGCAAAATTTCCGATTCAGTTTGTGTCAGTCGGATATCCGTTCTTGTATATCGCCGTAAAGAATCGTGAGGTCATCGGGAAGATTCGCGTCAATGTGCAAGCGATGGAAGAACTGAAAGTAAAAGAAGTGTTCGTGTTTTGTGCAGATCCTGAACAAAAAGATTTTCATTTTCGTGCGCGTATGTTTGCGCCGCTCACCGGTCTTCCTGAAGATCCTGCAACCGGAAGTGCTTGTGCCTCGTTTGCAGGATATCTCGCTGCATTGGATCAGCGCGAGAACGGAACATTGCAATGGAACATCGAACAGGGATTTGAAATGGGACGCCCGAGTTTACTGTACATTGAAGCGGATAAAAAGAATGGGCAAACAACTGCTATCCGTGTTGGCGGCAGTGCGGTGATGATGATGGAAGGGGAGTTTGAGATTTGATGATTGTTTGATTTCCTGATTGGATGAATTCACGGTCGGCAACACCACAGGGTGGTTGATGCATCAAGTATTCTGCAAGTCACAACTTCCCTAAAAAGTACGGCAGCATAGCACGCCACGTTTGCCAGTCGTGCGGCATATCGTATCCCCACACATCCAGCCAATGAGGAATATTTTTTGAATGAAGGATTCCGGATAACCTGCGCGATGCATCCGGATTTTCAAAATTTCCCTGCCCGGTCGCAATGACGATCTTTCCCCTCCGCATTTGTTCGAGATATTCATGGTCAGTAATGCCCGGAAGATATTGCTCGGGTGAATTGAAAAAGACATTGTCGTCGTAGTATCCATTGGTGTATGACTGCAAATTGTAATCCCCGCTCATCGCAATCGTTCCCGAAAAAATATCCGGCTTCCGGAAAAACAAATTCAGAGCGTGGAGTGCGCCAAGCGATGCTCCTGTTGTTACGATGGGGACGAGCCCTCTGCAATGATCGTGAATGAACGGTACTACCTCGTTGATGACATAATCATTATATTGCTGGTGGCGGATCGCTTTATGGTGCGGCTGCATCGAATTGTTCAGCCAGCTCTCGTTGTTGATACTGTTGATGGAAAACGCTTTTACTTTTCCGCTGTTGATAAATTCTGAAATGGCATCGATCAATTGAAACCGTTCGTATTCAAGATAATCTGCAGCGGCGGTAGGGAACATCAGCAGCGCCGGACCGTAATGACCGTACACTGCAATTTCCATATTCTTGTGCAGGCTCGGGCTGTACCACTGATGAACCTCTCTCTGCATGGATGACGCAACTCCAAATGAATAATTTTTTGACCGGAGAATATAAGAAGGAAATTCGTAACCGCAAAATTGAATGAGCAGTCCGATTGTACGCGATAATCGTACGGTTAATAAAAGGAACTACGAATGAAAAAATCTACAAAATTTTTTATTCTCACAACCATTGTCAATGTGGTTCTCTCTCTCACAACGGTATTTTCATCCTTGTTGAAAGAAGTAAGAGTGGTGGATATCCTGACGTTTTATGCGACGGCGTTTGGCGCAGGGGCGTCCGTGGCAGCCCTGGTGGTGACGATAATTAATCGTAAGAAAGAAATGACGGATACTCAGACGTAATGCTTTTCAACGTACAGAGCGATCTGTTCCAGCGTTGTTTTCCAGCCTGTTTCGCATGCTGCGTAAAACTCATTGGCAACAGGATCGGAAGGAAATCCATCTTGCGTTATGCGCAGGATGCAGCCGTTCGATTGCCGGGTGATTAAAAATTCTGTTTCGAAGGATGCAGCAAAGGGGAGAGGTCCGTTTTTTGAAAAGTAATCGTACTTCATCATTACGATTCGTACCGGTGGATCGAAAACGGACATGGTGGCTGAGGTGATGTAATCGGGTTGATTTTCTTCCTCTCCCCATGCTGCGATCCAAATGCCGCCCCGCTTCGGATGAACGATAACCCGCGATGCACCCCACCACTCCCGTATAGCGCTTGGCGTAATCAACAGATGAAATATTTTTTCTGCAGATACAGGAAGGAAAATCTCCTGTGTATGCTTCCGTGTTGTCATATCTTCACATTATTTGGAGCAGTAAATACCGCGTCATCAATATTACCCGTGTTCTTCGTTGCAGCCGGCTCAAAGATGAGCACATGCGCTTCATCGTCCGCAAGCGTGCGGTGTTCAACACCGTGCGGAACAATTACGAACTCTCCCGGCTGCAAATTAACTTTATGATCTCTGAATTCGACCGCCATCGAACCGTTGATGCAAAGGAAGAGTTCATCTTCCTTCTCATGGTGATGCCAGACAAATTCTCCCTTGAACTTGACCAGTTTCACTTCCTGTCCGTTTAACTCACCCACTACTTTCGGGCGCCAATGTTCGTTAATGAGTGAGAGCTTCTCGGCGAGATTTATTTTTCGGATGTTCATGCACGATCCCTCGATATATTCTTTAATGCCTGCGAATGTTTGGTTTGCATTTCACCGGAATGTTCCATTGTGATTTGTAAATCTCTAATGAGTCCGTCTTTCAATCCATAAATCCACCCGTGGACGCTCAACGGTACTCCGCTCGTCCACGCATCCTGAATGATGGTTGTTTCACAAACATGAAGAACTTGTTCAACCACATTCAGTTCGCATAACCGATCGACTTGATTCTCGATGCTGCCGGCAGATTCGATCAACGGAGAATACTTCTGTTGTACATCTTGAATATGCCGCAGCCAGTTATCGATCAGTCCGAACCGGTTCTTTTCGAGCGCTGCGCGCACCCCGCCGCATCCGTAGTGCCCGCAGACGATAATGTGTTTTACTTTCAATACATCAACGGCGTATTGAATGACCGAAAGACAATTCAGATCGGTATGTACGACAACGTTTGCCACATTGCGGTGGACGAACAACTCCCCCGGAAGCAGATTGACGATCTCGTTTGCGGGAACGCGGCTGTCCGAGCAGCCGATCCAGAGATATTCGGGCGATTGTTGCTGTGAAAGCGTCTCAAAAAATTTCGGCTGCCGTTCTTTTATTTCGGCTGCCCAGCGGCGGTTGTTGTCGAGAAGGTTTTGAAGTGTATTCATGTTTTACCGGTGTTGTGAAATTGCTTTGTTGTAAAGTTCAATATATTTTCGCGCTGAATTTTCCCACGAAAAATCTTTTGTCATGCCGTTCCGTTGAATTTTTTTCCATTCATCCGGAATGTGAAACGAATCGATCGCTCTCTTGATGGCATGTGTCAGCGCATACCCGGAAATATCGTTGAATGAAAATCCATCCCCTGTGTCTTTTCCGTACGATTGATATTCGTGCCAGTCCTGCACAGTGTCGGCAAGTCCGCCGGTTTTTCGCACAATAGGTACAGTTCCGTATCTCAAAGAATACATCTGATTCAACCCGCACGGTTCGTAGTGCGATGGCATGAGGAACATATCGGCACCTGCTTCGATCAGATGCGCCAGTTCGTTGTTGAAGCCGATGTATGCCCAGCATTTTTTCGGCAGTGTACGGCTCATTGCTTTGAAAAGCCGTTCATACTGCTCGTGTCCGCTTCCGAGGATCACCCACCGTGCATCGAAAGTCATCAATTCCTGAATTGCATCATAGATGAGATCGAATCCTTTCTGCTCAACAAGGCGTGAAATAATTCCAATGAGCGGTATGCTTTCATCGAACGGTATCGTTGTTTTCTCCAGAAGATATTTTTTGTTCTTCAATTTTCCGCTCAGATCGTCTTTGGAATAATGGAACGGCAGATACTTGTCCGTTTCAGGATTCCATTCTTCTGTATCGATCCCGTTCAGTATGCCGTGCAGATCGCGTTCACGTGTGCGAAGGATGTGCTGCATTCCCGCGCCGTATTCATCGGTGAGGATCTCGCGAGCGTACGTTTCACTCACCGTGTTGATAGTCTCGGAGAAAACAATCCCCGCCTTCATCATGCAAACCGTGTTTTGATATTCCAATGGACCGCCGGGATAATACAAATCGCTCCGTAACTCGCCTTTCACGAGAGTCTCGTGAGAAAATCTTCCCTGATACCCGATATTATGGATGGAATACAAAAACGACGTATGATCGAACAGCCGGTCCCAGCCGTAATTATCCTTGACAAGCAGCGGCAGTAATCCGGTTTGCCAGTCGTTGCAATGAATGACATCCGGCTTCCATTGCAGCCTCTGGATTGTTTCGATCACCGCTTTGTTGAACAAAATCCAACGCTCATCTTCGTCCCAATCGTCGGTGTAGATCTTTCCGCGAAAAAAATATTCTCTGCAGTCTATAAAATACACAAGAACTTCAGAACCGGGAATGTTTGCCGTGTGAAGGAAGACTGTACGGGGATTGCCGGCAACACGCACATTGATACCGTTGATCTCGCTCATAAAACGCAGGCTATGTTTCTTTTCGTCAATGATATCGTACTTCGGAATGAAGACTTTTACATCAACACCAAGTTTACCAAGATATTTCGGCAACGCGCCGATAACATCCGCAAGCCCGCCGGTTTTGGCGAAAGGAGCACATTCGGAGGCGACGATGGCAACGTTCATGCAAGAATCACGATGATAAGTGTATCTACAATATCAAAAAGGTGAGATCAAAAAGCAAAACGGTCATTGACTATGCCATGCTTTTGTCATTTCCATCCAGCAGATAAGTCCGCGCCACTTGCCGTACTGTGCGTAATGCTTTTCAATCGTTGCATCGGAGACCTTTCGTCCGTTCTTATGGATCTGCGAAAACTGTGCACGGATCCACGAATCGATGCTGAGATAATCATAATGCCCGAGAAGTTTTAACAAATTTCCTGCGGCGTAGTGCCCAACGCCTTTGATCGTGCGGAGGAATTTGTACAGTTCGTCAGTTGTCATTTGCGAGGTACGGAGATGCTCGACCGATAATTTTTTTGATGCAACGCGCTCTGCAAATTCGAGCAAATAGGGCGCACGGTATCCTGACGAAGTTTCTTTTCTCATCCATCGCTCGGATTGCTCTGCAATTTTTTCAGAGGATGGAAATGAATAAACTCCCTCAGCTACACGAGTCCCTAATTTAGCAGTGAGATGACTGACGATGATCTTCGTCAGTGACCAGCTGCAGTTTGTTGTGCAAATCATTTTTACGATATCTTCAAAAACAGTTGCGGACCGCAGCATTCTGCCGCCGTCGATAGCCGGAATCCATCTCAGGTGTTTTTCTTTCCTGCACAACGCGTAAAAGTTATCCAGTGAATCATCAAGGCGAAACATCGACCGAACATAACGTTTGAGAGTTGTTTGTTCACCGGCGGTCAATGTTTTTTTACTCTCCACTGTCAGCCTAAGGTTTGTATTCTGTTCGGCAATGACAACCAGCGCGTGTCTGTTCCGGGGAAGGGAAATCACCGTCCGCAGTTCTTTATCATCATTGCTTACCTTGAACGGTTCGAGATCCGACCATCCGTGGCTGTAGAGCAGCGTACGGAATTTGAAATTTTTTGGGGTTGTTAGGGAAAGTGTTACGCTGTTCATATAGTTAATATATTCCGTACCATAATTCGTCAGAAGAAATGAATTGTTCCCGCAAATATTTTTCCGCTTCGATGATCGCCGGTGCAAAGAGTGAAGGACTTCTCTTTCCTTCGGAAACTGCTCGCTGATACAGAGGGATCGCCTCGGCACGATTTCCCTCCATCTCTAAAATATTTCCGTACCGAATCAAACTGAGCAGCGGATAGAGAGAAGATTCTTCGCTGGGCTTTGCCTGCATCGCTTTCAAAAAATATTCTTTTGCGCGGTCGAGATTTTTTTCAAGAACGGCAAGTTTGCCGAGTGAAAAATATGCGATCGGTGCAGAACCGGTGGTATTCACCGGATCGAGATCGAGCGTGAGTTGTGCTTCGCGCTTTGCAGATGATATATCCCTGTTATACACACAGAACAAGAGCGATGAGCGCGCATGCGCGAGGATACGGATGTCGAGCAGCCAGCGGAGGATTGAAAGATCGGGATCAATTTCTACTGAAGTCGGATGCGCGTTGAATGTGAAACTGAATTCCTGGCGTAATTGTTCGACGAGGAGGCGCCTGGGGATCTTTTTTGATCCAATGGTGAATACAATCGTTACCGGCATCGTAAAAACATCACCGCGTTGTTCGATAGTGACTTTGGTCAGGCTGACACCGCGCTGCGTCCGTTCTGTTTTCCACTGCACGGAAAATTCAGGTGCGGTAGAACGGTGCAGCCATTCCTGAAAAAACCAATCGAGCGGCGATCCATATTCCTCTTCGCAGAGTCGCTGAAATGCACGAACTGTGATTTCTTCCTTCAAAAATCTGTTGTACATTTTTTTTACAACCGCCGCAAACGATTCGTTGCCAAAGAGGTATTCCAGCATAAGGAAAACATATCTCCCCTTGTTGGAAAGATTCTCGTCATCGGATTTTTGCTGTGTTCTTCCCGCCGCAAGCGGACTCGTAGGGAAGAAACTGAGCGTGTTGATCAACAGGTCCAGACGTTCGTTTCGCTCTCGGTGTGGGAATTGTGTATTGATGAATGTGGTTGCGAGATATCCCGCGAGGCCGTCGTCAAAAAAAGCAGTGGAATCAGACCGTGAAAGTGAAAACTGTCGCGCCAATGCAACAAGCCATACATTGTTCATGGATTGGACAAATACCGATGAGTCAAATACTTCATATGCGGGTGAATATCTGTCGATCGTACATTCTCTCGTCCGGATAAGTTGTTTATCTGCCCTCGGACTGCCAATGTAAGAGAAAGTTTGAACGCACCGGATCGATTGAGTTGCGGTATATGATTTGAAAAATGAGGCGGCATCCATCAAGTAGGTCAGAAGTGAATCCGCAAATCCGGGATTGAAACGTGTCGTGTCAACGAACAGAGAGATGCTTGTGAGAGAATCAGCGCTCTGATTCTTCAGTTCAACGATCGATGTTGAACCGCAAATTGTAAAAAAATCACGAAGTGCTGTCAATGTTCGCTCGGCACGCCACACATTCTTTTCCTCGTCAATTGATGTCACTGTGAACTGCGCGGTTCCCGGTCGAAACGATTGTGGCACCGTCAATGTGAGGGAAACCCGACTGACTGGGGATGCTGCAAATTGCGGAAGCCATGCTGCATTGGATTCCGACAGTAACAGAAATTCACGGTTATTGATGAACTGCGTAGAGTATGACGAAGTATCAAACACTTCTTC
The DNA here is from genome assembly GCA_040751955.1 of Bacteroidota bacterium. Classification (GTDB taxonomy): domain Bacteria; phylum Bacteroidota; class Ignavibacteria; order UBA10030; family UBA8401; genus SpSt-333. The sequence continues at coordinate 3,393 of JBFMFY010000090.1, read as the reverse complement.
AAATTCAATTTTTACAAAAACAGAATCACCTGCAATTCTCCTTGAAGGAAGAGATATTGTGTGCACAAAAAAACCGGAACCGTCCTGAACGCTGTGCAGGGAAAATTTGTCATCATCAATATCCCGCACGGCATTCACGTCGAGATTCGCAGGAACACGGAATTGAATCTGATCGGTCTTGTCGTTGTTGATCTGTATCCATATTGCGGCGGTGCCGGAAACTTCCGCCTGCTGCTCATCAATCGCTGCCTCAACGCGATATTCAAGCAGTCGTAACGACGATGCTTCCTGTGCTGGAAGCATCGCGGCGATAGCAACAAGCAAAACGCAGAGTCGATTCATAATTCGAACGGGCGGTCGATATCCATTTCGAAGATAGTCGAACGGTTGACGTAGATAATCTTTGGGCTTTGTGGCGGCACTTGGATGAGCCAGTCCCCCTTGGTGTTCCGTACTACGGTACCGAACAATTTCCGTAAACGCAACTCAGTGAATTTTTCCCAGAAGACCCAGCCGAAGTACGCTGTGTCTCCTTCGATATAAAAAGCAGGAACGCGCTCGCCCGGCTTAATCTCAACAGAGCCGACGGTGGCGGGAAGATAGTGATGAAGACGCAGCGTCTCAATGAATGCATCGGTAACAGGTTTTCCTTGATAGATCAATTCATGTTTGGAACGTTTTACCGAACGTCCTTCAACGATGTCACTCAACGCTTCATGGAGACTGTTGTGCATTGATGTCATTGTTCCAAAAATTGTTTGACACTTTTGAAGAACACTGTTGGCTCATCTAACCACGGGAAGTGACCGGAATGTTCCATCATCACCAACTGAGCGCCCGGAATGTTTTCAGCCATCATGTGGCTCCAGGACGGTGAGACATGGACGTCATGCTTCCCGCCAACAATGAGCGTGGGAACGGTAATCTCGCCGAGCCGATCGATGACATTGTATCGCGACAATTCGTTCATGATGAAGTATTGATTCCGTTTCGGATCGAAATCAGCGTCGGCAAAGATTGTGTCGATTGTTTTTCGCGCTTCTTCCGTTTGCACGTCATATTGATAGATAGTGCGGTTGAACCGTTTCACTCTTTCCTGATGCGGCAGTGAACGGATTTCTTTTGAAAGTTGATCGTACTGCGGGAACAATGGATGCGACGAATCGCGAAATGTTCCTTTGTGAAATTGTCCTGTCGGCGCGGAGCAGACAACGATGAGTTTGTCCACGTGTGATTGATGTGCTCGCCCGCCGTGGCGAGCAAGCGTATATTCCAGTGCCGTCCAGCCGCCGGCGGACTGTCCCATCACGTTCCATTTTTCAATTCCAAGATGCAGACGCAACTGTTCGATGTCGTTGACGAGTATTGGAATTCCGTAATCGCTTTTTTCCGTGATTGGTCCGGACTTTCCCGTTCCGCGCGGATCGAGACGGATGAGAGTAAAATGTTTTGCCAGTTCTTCTAATGTTGTCCATCGGTGCCCGTCCACGCCCCAGGTGACAGGACAAATAAGAAGCGGCGCGCCGCTGCCGAGGATGGAATAGTGAATGGATGTTGAACCGATAGGAAGATTGAATGAACCATTGTGCATTGAGAAATATACTCAATAATTGCGAATTACAAATCCCCCTGTCACCTTCGGTGACATCCCCCTTTACAAGGGGGATTTTGTATTCCCTCTTTTTAAGGGGGTGTCCCGATTGTTTTTCAAATCGGGACGGTGGATTTGTCATTCCCCCTTCCTAAGGGGGTTAGGGGATTTGAAAAATATTTCTTTCCATTTCTGCAACATACGTCAACTGCACCTACATCTCTTTGAATTGCTTCATCAATACATTTCAACTCACTATTCAAGAAGATACTATGAACAAAACGCTTCTTTTTTTCTTTTGGGTAATACCCAAACTACTGTTGGCACAAACGGATACGATGTTTGTTGAACTTTCCGATGGTTCAATAAAAGCGTATTCGGTAAACGCAATTAATGAACTAACCTTCTCAAAAGAGATAATGAGTGTTGACGATTTGAGTAAAATGAATTCCATTCTTGCATCGTTCACACTCAAGCAAAACTATCCCAATCCGTTCAATCCAACAACAACGATTGAATATGCAATACCGCAGGCAGGTGAAGTGGAAGTGGCAATCTTTGATATTCAAGGACGAAAGGTAAGAGAATTGGAAAAAACGGTTCACAATGCTGGCAGTTACCGCATTGTATGGGATTCACATGACAACAACGGACGGCGGGTTGCCAGCGGCACGTATTTTTACCGCGTGCAATTCAACGGCTCACAGTTGGTCAATAAATTATTGTTGTTAAAATAAAAATGTAAGAACGGATGCCCATCCGTTCTTTAACGCACACGGACGGGCGTCCGTGCCGACACAATTTTAAGGAGAAAAATTATGAAATCGATTTTTATCTGTATAATGATTTTTGCCTTTGCAACAGTCAACGCACAAACAAAAATGTATATCAACAAAACTTCCGGCGGGACGGATTCGATTGAATTACATATGATTAAAAGCATCACATTCAAAATCGCTCCCGTAATTCCAACAGATGGATTAATAGTATGGTACCCCTTTAATGGCAATGCGAACGATTCTACTATTAATGGAAATCATGCTGATTCAGTAAAAAATGTGACATTAGTATCTGATAGATTTGGTGTTTCAGGAAAGGCTTATAGTTTTAATGGTTCTAATAGCTATTTGAATGTTCCACTTTCAAATTCACTTAAAATCCACAATGATATAACAGTGTGTGTTTGGATAAAATCAAACGTCAAACTTATTAACAAGGCAATTGTTGAAAAATATTACGGAACTCAAAGCGATCATGGATGGTTAATAGAAACAAATGTTCAGGGAAACATATTATTTGAAGGACGGGACGGTAGAGGGGGTGCTACTACCATTACATCGTTAGTTCTATTTCCTTCGGACGACAAATGGCATCTTGTAGTGGGTCAACGAATGGGAAACATATGGAGAGTGTTTATGGATGGGAAATTGGAGTCATCAATGGATATTGGAGGTGCTGCGGGCAGTATTGAATCGAACGGATCTCTAAGAATTGGGGCATCAAATAACAATGGAACAATTTCACAATATTTTAACGGTAGTTTAGATGATATTAGAATTTATAATAGGGCGTTGACAGAAAATGAAATACTGGTACTGTTTAATGAAACAATTTATTGACAGAATGTTTTTTGGACTTTAAAATGAAAGAGCACCTATGGTATCGGTGCTCTTAATATTTAGGGGCTTGACTAGCAGAGAGTAGTAAAATATCTTGTAAGTCAATGCCACAGAATAAGTTGAGTAAATACAAGCAGAGAAAAATTATTTTCTGCTTTTCCAATGAGTTGACAGCAGTGCAAA
>JBFMFY010000009.1:40788-79073 GCA_040751955.1 Bacteroidota bacterium | reverse complement strand
TACAAAATCTCTGTTGATAGGCTTCATCTCCTTTCTGCAAATGCTCTTAAGTTATTGTTATAAATATTTAAAGAAAGATAGAGTACAAGTATCAGTTTGTCAAGTTGAAATACAATTGACCTGCAGGAATGGATATCGGAAAGTAGTTCAAATTTCATGTGGTGGGGTTCCCTCAATCTTAATTTGAACTATGCCAGATAAAATAAAAAAATATGACGTGCATCGGTGTTCAGAGTATCTTTAGGTGAGTGTAACAACTATCGATAATTGCTCTTTCGTTATTTTTAATGGATTGTTACCCACGTGGAATATAAAGACAGTGGATGGAATTGTCAATAGATTCTTCTATTTTCCTTGAAATGGGGAACACCCAAAAGTGTGCTGGAATCTATATGAAATTCCTCTGCATTCCACAGAATTCCTTTCATCCCGCACTTCAGGTTTGTCATCACTTTCTCAGACCACTCCGTCCCTTTTCCATTCTTGCTTGGAATCTTCTTCATTACATTATCATCGTCACAGAATACGCTACCAATTCAGGAGGGAGAATGAAACTCAATAAAAAAGAAGTATCACAAAACCTGCGTCTGTTCGGATACAAGAAATTCGGCACCATGAAAAAATTTGCCGAAGCGCTGGATATGAATCCATCCACTCTATATTCAGGGTATTTGAACGGACGGAGTCTGCCGGGTCCGGTTCTCCTCGTCAAATTGATTGACCTCGGCTGCAACATCAACTGGCTGCTGACCAACAGAGAATCTCCGTTTACAAACGAGGATGACAGACTAAAAAAACTTGAGGAGGAAAATATCCGGCTGCGATCGGCTATGCAGCGCCCCGCCTCAGCCGCCGCTGCATTTGTCGAGTCCAAAAAGGTGAACGGCGCATTTGCAGATGCACGAAGGTAATTTGTTCTGGTGTTTCGCGAAATGATTTCTTACACTCTTGGCAATCATCTTGTACCACCGGAACAATGACATTCCAGTACCTTCAAAAATATAAAACCGAACTCTTTTTCTATTTCGGTTTCCTCACCATTCTGGGGACTGCATTTTTTCTCCAGACGATCTACATCGAACCGCTGTGGAGCAAAGAGGAGACCACCTTCACCACCGAGCTGGTTGTCAATATCTTCATCGACAGGGTGGTTGCCGCATACCTCTGGCTCCTGTTGACGCCATTCATTATCTGGACGGCAGAAAAGATCGGAAACCGGAATCTCTCCTTTGTTCAAACGATCGCATTGCATGTACTGGCGGGACTCTTTTTTACATTTACGCACATTCCGGTCTATAGTGCATACGTCTATGCGATGCATGCATTGGTACCGTGGATGTACATCGGTGTCTTCGAACGTTTTCCCGATGTCTCATTCTTCGATTACATCTTTCAATCCATCACACGGCTGAACCATGTGTACCGATTGCTGTACTACAGCATCATCATCGCCATCCATTTTGCATTCGACTATTTCCGAAAATATTCCGAACGCGAGTTGCGCGCGTCGCAGCTGGAAGTGCAATTGAAAGAGTCGCAGATCCGCACGCTGCATCAGCAACTCCAACCTCACTTTCTTTTCAACACACTCAACGGAATTTCTTCACTCATGTACAAAAGTGTGGACGAAGCGGACAAGATGCTCACCTACCTCGGAGACCTCCTCCGCATTTCACTCGAGCGAATGAATGTGCAGGAAGTACCGCTGAAAGATGATATCGCGTTCATCGAACGATACCTGTTGATTGAAAAAACCCGGATGGGAAGCAGACTTACCGTGAAAACAAATTTTCATCCTGACACGCTTGATGCGCTTGTCCCTTGTATGATGGCTCAGCCGATATTGGAAAATGCTATCAGACACGGCATCGCTCCGAACGCAAAACATGGAACCATCGTCGCATCCTCGTGGCGACACGCGGAGAAATTATATTTACAGATTGAAGACGACGGTAAAGGGATTGAAGGAACTATCGAACAGCATCTCACCAACGGCTACGGCATTAAAAACACCATCGAACGGCTCAATATCCTCTACGGCAACAATTACTCATTCACATTCACGAATCGCGAAACAGGGGGGCTACGTGTAACTCTTTGCATCCCCTTTCGTATGAACACCGAGTAATTAACGTTACTTCTGTCTCTCAACAACTCCATTAGTTATGATTCGTGCGATTATTGTGGACGATGAGCCGCTCGCCCGCGAAAAAGTTCAACTCTTTGCAAAATCTCTCCCCGATCTGCAGATCGTCGATGTCTGTTCCAACGGATACGAAGCGCTCGCATCACTAAAAAAGACAAAACCAGACCTCGTTTTCCTCGACATACAGATGCCTGAGTTGACCGGGTTCGACATGCTCGAAAAGATCAAGAAAGAAAAACTTCCCGGCATTATTTTTATCACTGCGTACGATGAATTCGCATTACGGGCGTTCGAATTTCATGCGCTTGATTATCTGCTGAAACCGTTCGACCGTGAACGCTTTGAAAAGGCTGTGGAGCGGGCAAAAGAAATAGTCTCGTCCGAACAGAACTCCGATGTAACGTCGCAGCAGATTCGGTCGCTGCTCGATTCGTTGAAGAAAGAGACTCAAACACTGGAGCGGATCATAGTTAAAACCAACGGCAGGATCATCTTCTTAAGAGTGGATGAGATCGACTGGATGGAGGCGGCGGGAAATTATATAAAATTACACGTTGGGAACGAAGCACATCTAGTGCGCGAAACGATGAACAATATCGAAAAGCAGTTGAACTGTGAAAAGTTCGTCCGCATCCACCGCAGCACGATTGTTAATATAGACAAATTGAAAGAACTGCAGCCGTGGTTCAATGGTGAATATAAAGTGATACTCACGACCAATGCTCAATTAGTGATGAGCAGAGGATATCGGGAAAATTTCAACAAAGCAATTGGAAAGCCGCTGTAAACAAAAAATCCCGTCCTTCGGACGGGATTTTTTATCTACACATTAAAATTTCTTCTACAACACAACCACCTTCGCATGAAATACTCCTTCAATCGACTGCACCTTTTGCAAAACTGAATCGGGAATCGGATTATCCACCTGCACTACTGTCAATGCGCGCTCGCCAACTCCTGTACGACCAAGTGACAAACCCGCAATGTTGATATTCGCTTCGGCAAGGATGGTACCAACCTTTGCCAGCATGCCGGGACGGTCGATGTTTGTATAATAGAGATATGTTCCGTCGGGTGTTCCTTCTAGGTAATACCGATCGAGTCTGACAATCTTCAGATATTTTCCGCCGAAAACTGTCCCCGCAAATGAACGCTCTTCAACATCTGTTTTGTATGCAATGGTGAGAAGGTTCACGTAGTTCTCCGCTTCCGCTTCCTTCTTTTCACTCACACGAACACCCAATGACTGCGCAACAACCGGTGCATTAATGTAATTTACCGGTTCATTAACGTGAATCAGTTTGGACAGCAAACCGCGCAGCACACCCGCTTTCAGCAATTCCGAATACTTGTGCAGCAATTCGCCGCGCAGTTCGATCGAAAGTTCTTTCAATTTTCCGTTCATCACCTGCGCCTGCAGCATGCCAAGTTTTTCTGCCAGCAGCAGGAACGGTTTGATCTCAATCGGAATGCCTGATTGCAATGCGGAAGCATTCACCGCACCGACAATGCCGCGGTCATGCAGTGCATCAGCGATTTGGTGTGCGATCTGGATGGCGACCTTCTCCTGTGCTTCTTCGGTCGATGCGCCGAGGTGAGGCGTTGCAACCACTTTCGGATGTTTTGCCAGTGTATAGTCCTTAGGAGGTTCTTCAGAATAAACATCAAGCGCAGCGCCGGCAACATGGCCGCTGTCGAGCGCTTCCAGTAATGCTGTTTCGTCGATAATGCCGCCGCGCGCGCAGTTGATGAGGCGAACCCCTTTTTTGCATTTTGCGATTGTCTCTTTGTTCAGCAATCCGCGCGTGTCGTTGTTCAGCGGTGTGTGGACTGTGATAAAATCCGAACGCCGGTAGATCTCATCGAGCGTTACCAGTTCAACATTCATTTTCGATGCGACTTCGGCACTGAGAACCGGATCGTACCCAATCGTCGTCATGCCGAATGCCTGCGCACGGATGGCAACTTCTGCACCGATTTTCCCGAGTCCGATGATGCCGATCGTTTTGCCGAACAACTCTGTTCCCATGAACTTCTTCCTATCCCATTTTCCGGCAACCATACTCGCAACAGCGTTGGGAATATTGCGAGAGAGTGCCATCAGCATGGAGAATGTATGTTCAGCGGTCGAGATTGTATTCCCTCCCGGCGTGTTCATGACGATGATCCCTTTGCGCGAAGCAGCGGCGGAATCGATGTTATCAACGCCGGCACCGGCTCTGCCAATCACTTTCATGTTCGTTGCATGTTCGATGATATCGGCGGTAACTTTTGTTCCGCTGCGCACGACCATTGCAACATACTCGCCGATCACTTTTTTGATCTCATCGGGAGGAAGTCCTGGTTTCAAATCGACCTGAAATCCTTCGCGGGTGAGGATGTCAACGCAGCTCTGTTCGATTGGATCTGTAATGAGGATTTTCATAACGCTTTCTCATATGAAGTCGTTGAAACGACTTTCGTGCACATAATGTAGTATTCCAACCCACGACTTAAGTCGCGGGTTGATGTCGGTACTATTTTTATCAAAACCGTTTTAACGGTTTCAAAAACAATTAATTCGTTGCGAGCGACTGAAGCAATCCCTTCACGCCGGCACCGAGATCGAAGTTGTATCCGCACTCTTTCAGTGTCAGTTCGAGCGCGCCGATCATCGTGATCATATCGAGTTCATCGTAATAGCCGAGATGTGAAATACGGAAGATCTTATCTTTAAAATCATCCTGTCCGCCAGCGATGGTGATGCCGTACTTTCCTTTTAAAATCTTATTGAACTTTTTCCACTCAATTCCCTGCGGAACCCATACGGGCGTAACCGCATACGACGGAAACTCGGAGAACAATTTCAATCCTGCAGCGGAAACGCCCGCACGAATCGCATTTGCGAGACGTTTGTGCCGTGCCCACACGTTCTCAATTCCTTCTTCAACAATTTTTTGCAGCGCTGCATCAACACCGATGACGAGAGAGACTGCAGGTGTCCAGGGCGTATCGTTGTCCTGGTATGACTTTAATGCTTTCTTCAGATCGAAATAGAAGCGGGGCATCTTTGATGTTTCCATCGCAGCAATCGCTCGCTGGCTCAATGCAACAAATGCAAGTCCCGGCGGAATCATCAATCCTTTTTGCGAACCGGTTACGCAGACGTCAATTCCCCATTCATCGAAACGGAGTTCATGCGCCCCGACGGCAGTGATGCCGTCAACACAGACAAGGGCATTCGAATTTTCGCGGATCACTTTCGCCAACGTTTTCACATCGGTCGCCGCACCGGTGGATGTTTCGCTGTGTACAAGATAGACAGCTTTTGCCGCCGGGTTTGCTTTCAATGCTGCAAGAATCTGTTCTGCGGTCGGCGCTTTTCCCCATTCTACTTTGATCTCAACGGCATTCATGCCGAATGCTTTCGGCATTTTCACCCAGCGCTCGCCGAACTTGCCGCCATTGCTTGCGATGATCGTATCGCCGGGTGAGAATAAACTGACAAAGGTTGATTCAACGCCGCCAGTGCCGGATGACGTGAGTGTAAGAACGGGTTGCTCGGTTTGGAAAAGGTATTTCAAGTTCTTGTTGACGCGAGTGAGGATTTCGTTGAACTCCGGATTGCGATGGTGAATGATCGGCTCTGCCATCTTCAGCATAACTGTTTCCGGGATCGGAGTCGGTCCGGGGGTAAAGAGTCTCTTCTTCATGATGAATGTTCCTTATGGAAAAAAGGATTGTAGAATTACAACGGGGGATCGGTCTGATTGTATGGTACAGTTTAGGACTAGTTTGTCAATTAAGCAACAGCCGACGTGACAATTTTTGAAGAGCGGGAATCTTTCTCTTCAATATGGCGCTCGATCGTTTTCAACAGATCAATGCGTCCGTCACCGGTGACAGCGGAAAACGGCTGAATCCCCGAAAGAAATTTGTATTTCCCGAGTTCAGCGCCGATGGAGTTCATCTGTGTAATCAGTTTGTTCTTCGGCAGCTTGTCTGCTTTGGTGAGGACAAGCAGGAACGGCACTTTGTAGAAGTCGAGCCATCCCATCATGGTGTTGTCGAGCTCGGTTGGTCCTAACCGGGCATCGACGATCTGAATCGCAAGAGCGATTTGTTTTCGGGTATGAAAAAATTCTTCGATCAACTGCGTCCATCCCGCTTTCACATGTTCGGCAACTTTGGCATAGCCGTACCCGGGAAGATCAACGAAATACAATTCTTTATTGATGAGGTAATAATTCAACTCCCGTGTCTTGCCGGGAGTTGCGCTGACGCGTGCAATATTCTTCCTGTTGCACAACTTATTCAGCAGCGAAGATTTGCCGACGTTCGAACGTCCTATAAAGATAATTTCAGGGAGATTAGTTTTGGGAAGTTGTTTGAGGTTTGCTACGCCAACGACGAAATCAACTATAGAAATTTTCATACGCACATAACCGTTAGATAGTTATTCCAAGAACAAGAGGGGGACGGCAGTGTGCCATCCCCGGGAAACATTATTTTTGTTCTGCCGCTTCGTCTCCAGCGTTTGTTTCTGCAGGAGATTCTTTTTTTGCTTTTTTCTTTTGATTGATGCGGGCGCGACGATCCTGCTTCTTCTTCACCGGTGTTGCCGCTTCCTCCGCCTGGTAACCGAAGTCAACCAGTTCGATCAATGCCACTTGCGCTCCGTCGCCAAGGCGCTGTCCCAGTTTAATCACGCGTGTGTAACCGCCCGGACGTGCCGCTACTTTCGGAGCGATCTCGGTGAAAAGAGTTTTTACGACATCTTTGTCATGAACGAATTTTGCAATCTCGCGGCGTGCATGCAGATTCTTCACTGCTCCATCCGCTTCTTTCGCAACAGCATTCTTCGCCCGTGTGATTAATTTTTCTACCACCATACGGGTCTCTTTCGCTTTTGCCAGCGTCGTCTTAATTCGTTTATGGCGCAGCAGCGACGTCGAAAGAGCGCTCAAGAGTGCTTTGCGGTGACTTGCCGTTCGTTTTAATTTTCTTCCTTTGCGTGCGTGTATCATTGATCGTTCCTTTTAATCGCTGTCTTTCAAATATTTGTCCACATCCATTCCGAATGTGAGATTGTTTGCTTCGACGATCGCCGTCAATTCTGCCAGCGACTTCCGTCCGAAGTTGCGGAACTTCAGCAATTCCGATTCGTCACGGCGCACAAGGTCGCCGAGCGTTTTAATATCCGCGGCGCGCAGGCAATTATGCGAACGGACTGAAAGTTCGAGCTCGTCCACCGGCGTAATGAGAATCTTGCGGATGCGGGAGATCTCTTCGTCGCGTTCTGTTTCTTCTTTCTCTGTTTCTTGCGTTGCATCAAAATTGATGAAGAACTGAATATGGTCGCGCAGCACTCTTCCTGCGTACGCAACAGCATCCTTCGGCAGAATGGAGCCATCTGTTTCCACTTCCAGTGTTAACCGCTCATAGTCGGTCTGTTGTCCGACACGGGTCGATTCGACATTGTAGCGCACATTTACGATGGGAGTGAAGATAGAATCTATCGTGATCATCCCGACCGGTTGATCGGGCATCTTGTTCTCTTCAGCGGTCACATATCCTTTGCCGCGTCCGATGCGCAATTCAATTTCGAAATCGGCATCCTTATTCAACGTTGCAATCTGCAGTTCAGGATTCAGAATCTCGACCTCAGGGCTTGCTTTCTGTATATCATCGGCGGTGAATTTTCCGGGACCTTTCAGATGCACGGTGACTTTGCCCACTTTTTTGTTGGTTGCTTTCAAGCGCACCTGCTTCAGGTTCAGAATCATGTCCGACACATCTTCAACGATGCCGGGCAATGTCGTAAACTCATGGACGATTCCTTCGATCCGCAATGCAGTGATCGCGAAACCGGGAAGCGACGAGAGAAGTACGCGGCGAAGCGCATTTCCGATCGTGACGCCGTACCCTTTTTCCAACGGTTGGACGATAAATTTGCCGTAGGTCGCCGTTGCGACCGATTCGTCGAGGATAACGCTTTCGGGCATTTGAAATTGTGTATTGCTCATAGTTTGGTTCTCACCAAGTGAAAAATTCAATGAATTATTTCGAGTACAACTCTACAACGAGCTGCTCGTTTGCCAGCAGCGGCACTTCTTCGCGTTCCGGAACGCGGATGAATGTACCGGACATCGCTGCTTTGTCTAAACTGACCCAGGGGTACATCGAAGTATCTTTCACGCGCTTCATTGCGTTATGAATGATATCAAGTTGTTTGCTTTTGTCACGCACCGTTACGACATCGCCGGACTTAATGTGGAACGACGGGATGTTCACTTTCTGTGTGTTCACTTTAAAATGACCGTGCGAAACAAGCTGCCGTGCAGAACGGCGTGTCGGTGCAAACCCCATCCGGTAGATCACATTGTCGAGACGTCCTTCGAGGAGCTTCACAAGGTTATCGCCTGTCTTACCTTTCATGTGCGTCGCTTTTTCAAAATAGTTCCGGAACTGACGCTCGAGTACGCCGTAGATATATTTCATCTTCTGCTTCTCTTTCAGCTGCAATCCGTATTCGGACACTTTCTGCCGTTTCCCTTTTCCGTGTTGACCCGGACCGTAGGGGCGGCGTTCCATGAATTTGCTCGCTTTATTGCTGAGCGCTACTCCCAGTTTACGGGATTGTTTTACGACTGATCCTGTATTGCGTGCCATTCTTCTTTACATTCCTTTAATTAAAATGTTACACTCTTCGTCGTTTCGGCGGACGGCATCCGTTGTGCGGTATCGGCGTAATGTCTCGGATGATAGTAACTTCAAGCCCTGCGGTCTGCAGCGAACGGATCGCTGCTTCGCGACCGGAGCCGGGACCTTTTACATACACTTCCACTTTACGAAGACCGAGATCGTACGCTTCTTTTGCCGCTGCTTCGGCGGATACCTGAGCGGCGAACGGCGTGTTCTTGCGGGATCCTTTGAAGCCGTTCTTCCCGGCGGACGACCATGAAATGGTATTGCCGTACGTGTCGGTGATCGTGACGATCACGTTGTTGAACGTCGCTTTGACAAACGCTTTGCCGTTCACATCAACATGAATCTTCTTTTTCTTTTTCGCTGCTGCCGTTGTCGGAGCTGCTTGTTGTTTAGCCACAGTTCATCCTTTCAGACTGATTATTTCTTAGCGATTGCTTTCTTCTTTCCTGCCACTGTCTTCCGCTTCCCTTTGCGCGTACGGGAATTCGTCCGCGTGCGCTGACCGCGGACGGGCAAGCCTTTACGATGACGCAAACCGCGGTACGACCCGATATCCATCAACCGCTTGATGCTCATCTGCGTTTCTGCACGCAGCGCACCTTCGGTCTTGTACTCGGTCTGCAGGATCGTACGGATCTTGTTGACCTCGTCATCCGTCAGCGACCCCACTTTTTTGTTCTCATCGATCCCCGCCTTGGCAAGAATATCTTCCGCAGTTTTCCGTCCCACACCGTAGATGTATGTGAGACCGACAACGGAACGTTTATTTTTTGGTAAATCAACACCGGCAATACGAGCCACTGATAGTATCTCCTAATCTATTAACCTTGACGTTGTTTGTGTTTTGGATTCTTCTTGCAGATCACCATTACTTTGCCTTTGCGGCGGATGATCTTGCAGTTTTCACAGATCTTCTTTACTGATGCACGAACTTTCATGACTGTCCCTTTTGTGAACTCTTATTTGTACCGATACGTGATTCTGCCCTTGCTTAAATCGTACGGCGAAAGCTCCACCGTCACTTTGTCTCCTACAAGAATTTTGATGTAGTGCATCCTCATTTTACCGGAGATGTGGGCAAGAATTTCATGTCCGTTGTCGAGTTTTACTCGAAACGATGCATTGGGCAATGTTTCCGTAATGACTCCATCGACTTTGATTGCATCTTGTTTGGACATGTTAATTATAGACCGTTAAAATTTCCGCTTTGTCTTTTCGTACGACGATTGTGTACTCGTAATGCGCCGACGGCATACCGTCTTTCGTGATGATCGTCCACCGGTCCGCCGCCGTCAGCACTTCATACGTTCCCATATTCACCATCGGCTCAATTGCCAGCGTCATTCCTTCCTTCAGCACCGTCCCTTTATTCGGCTTTCCGTAGTTTGGTACCTGGGGATCTTCATGCAATTCGCGTCCCACTGCATGACCCACCAAATCCCGCACCACTGAATATCCAGCCTCTTCAACGTGCGACTGCACAGTGTGTGCTATATCTCCGATCCTGTTCCCCGCTATCGCCTGCTCCACCGCTTTGTCGAGCGATTCTTTTGTCACTTTCATCAATCGCTTTTTCTCTTCCGAGACGTCGCCGACCGCAAATGTGAACGCACCGTCTCCGTAAAAACCGTTCTTCTTTACTCCCACATCGATCGAAACAATCTCACCTGCTCTCAGCACGCGCTTGCCGGGTATTCCGTGCACGACTTCACTATCGATAGAGACACACAATGTTCCAGGAAACGGGTTTCCTTCTTCAAAACCATATCCTTTAAATGCGGGAACCCCACCACAACTCTTGATATAATCTTCCGCCAGCAAATCCAACTCTCCCGTCGTCACTCCCGGTTTGATCTGTGTACTGACGAGTTTGATGACATCAGCAACGATCTGGCAGCTCTCACGCATCAACCCGATTTCCTGTTCCGATTTTATCGAGATCGCCATCCTGCTATCGCATCAACGACCGATGCGGCCTTTGATCTTCCCGCTCTTCATAAATCCGTCGTAGTGCCGCATCAACAGATGCGATTCGATCTGCTGCAGCGTATCGAGCGCAACGCCGACAGATATCAACAAACTTGTGCCGCCAAAGAACGATGCAAAACTTGACGTGATGCCGAAACGAACCATGAATGCCGGTAACACTGCAATGATCGCAAGAAAGATCGATCCGGGAAGCGTGATCTTCGTTAAAATATTGTCGATGAATTCCGACGTGTGTTTTCCGGGGCGAATACCGGGAATGAATCCGCCGTTCTTCTGCATGTTGTCCGCCACATCTGCCGGATTAAATGCGATTGCGGTATAAAAGTACGTAAAGAATACGATCATCAATCCGTAAAAAATGGAATAGGTCACCGATGTATATTCAAGATACCCCGCGATGGACCCGACAAATTCACTGTCCGGGAAGAATGTCAGAATCGTGCTGGGGATAAACATGATCGACTGCGCAAAAATAATTGGCATAACACCTGCGGTGTTCACACGCATCGGGATATATTGAGTAACGCCGCCGTACACTTTTCTACCGACAACACGCTTAGCATATTGCACGGGAATTCGGCGCGTACCCTGCGTAACCATCACAACACCGGCAACGATCAGCAACATGGCACCCCAGATGATCAATTCAATGATGATTGGGCGTGCGCCGGAACTCACCAACTGGAATTCATCCAGCACTGCATGGGGAAATCGAGCGATAATGCCAATGAAGATAATCAATGAGATACCGTTGCCGATACCACGCTCGGTAATCTGTTCACCCAGCCACATCATAAACATCGTACCCGACGTCAGAAAAATCATGGTGCTGAACGCAAAGAAAATCCCCTGTACTTCTGCCGGCACAATCGGGATGCCGTTGGCATTCAAACTTTCCAACCGCACACTGACGCCCCACGCTTGAAGCAATGAAATCACCACTGTGCCGAGACGGGTGTACTGATTGATCTTCTTTCGTCCCGCTTCGCCTTCTTTCTGCAATTTCTGGAAAAACGGAACGACGGCGCCGAGCAATTGAATGATGATCGATGCGCTGATGTATGGCATGATGCCGAGAGCGAAGATAGCCGCGTTGCTGAACGCACCGCCGACGAACATGTCGTAGAGACCAAACAACGTATTGCTTGCCTGATTGCGCATAGCATCGGCAAGAACGCCGGCATCGACACCAGGCAATGTAACGTGCGAGCCGATACGGACAACGATCAACAGTCCTGCCGTAAATAGAAGCCGTGTACGCAGTTCTTCGATCTTGAAAATATTTCGGAAACTTTCAGTAAACTTGCTCATTGATCAGTTTCATTTTTGTTGGACAACGGGCGTTTCCGCGACGAGTTCTTTCGTCGAGCCGCCTGCTGCTGTGATCTTTGTAACCGCCGATGCGCTGAATTTATGTGCCGTCACGGTTAATTTCGATTTCAATTCGCCGTCGCCGAGAATCTTCACAGGTGCCTTTTTATCCGACACAGCCCCTACAGAGTACAACACTTCGGGCGTAACGGTGCCATCAGCGATCTTTTTGGTATCAACCAGTTTTTGCAGTGTGCTGACATTCACCACTGCAAATTCAACGCGATGAACGGGAGTGAATCCGAACTTGGGAAGGCGGCGAACCAAAGGCATCTGCCCACCTTCAAAGTTCCGTTTGATGCCGGAACCGGAGCGGGAACCCTGTCCTTTATGTCCGCGTGTCGATGTACCGCCGTGTCCTGAACCTTGTCCGCGGCCGATGCGTTTCTTTTTCTTCTTGGAACCTTGTGCGTAGCGTAAGTTACTTAAGTAATCTGCCATTGCTTCTCCTGATGGTACTATCGCTCCGGAGCCGGAGCTCGCTTCATCGGTTGTTAAATTATGATTGAACGTCTTCCACTTTTACCAGATGCCGTACTTTGTTGATCATGCCGCGGATTTGCGGCGTATCCGTATGGACAACTGTATAGTGCGGACGACCGAGGCCGAGTGCCTTAATGGTCGCTTTGTGTTTCGCCAGCGTATCAATGATACTCTTGGTCTGCGTGATCTTGATTTTTTTCGGCGCTGCCATGGTCTCTCACACCCTTAATTTTGAAAAAGTTCTTGAACGGAAATGCCGCGTTCCTGTGCGATCATACGCGCATCGCGCATGGAGAGTAACGCGCTTAACGTTGCTTTCACAACATTGTGGGGATTCGATGAACCCATCTGTTTGGTCAACACGTCTTTGACCCCTGCCAACTCGAGCACGGCGCGCACACCGCCGCCGGCGATCAATCCCGTACCGGGAGCAGCGGGACGAAGCAGTACTTTCCCTGCACCGTATTTGCCGTGCACTTCGTGCGGCACTGTTCCGTTGATGATCGGTACTTTTACCACATTCTTCTTTGCATCGTCAGTCCCCTTTGCGATCGCATCAGCGACTTCGTTTGCTTTGCCGAGTCCAACACCGACGTGCCCGTTACCGTCTCCAACAACTACAATGGCGTTGAAACTAAACCGCCGTCCACCTTTTACCACTTTCGCGACGCGGTTGATATGCACCAGTTTGTCCTTCAGATCCAGTTCGCTTGCTTTAATTCGTGCCAAGGTAAAACCTCACTTTGTTATGAACATTCGTTATCTGTTGCTGTCGTGCCTGGATTCGAACCAGGATTAACGGCTCCAAAGGCCGCTGTCCTGCCATTGGACGACACGACAATGTTGCCGTACATATAATTTTCAGAACTTCAATCCGCCTTCACGGGCGCCATCGGCGAGCGCTTTCACGCGTCCGTGGTAGAGATACCCGTTGCGGTCAAAAACGACAGCGCTGATATTTTTTTCCAGTGCTTTCTTTGCCAGTACTTTTCCGACGATGGTAGAACGTTCCACTTTTGACTTTGCCGCCGCAAGTTCGCCTTTTACATCTTTGGAATTGGACGAGACGGAGACGAGTGTCTTTCCCGCATTATCGTCGATAATCTGCCCGTAGATCTCGTTGAGGCTTCGGTACACTGTAAACCGCGGACGTTCAGACGTTCCGTAGATCTTTTTGCGGATCGTCGATTTGATCCGAAGCCGTCGCTTATTGAATTCTTTCTTTATCATAGAGTCACTTCACAAATTGATTATTTTGCGCTCGCAGCGGTTTTACCTGCTTTGCGGCGGATATATTCGTTTTCGTACTTCACGCCTTTGCCTTTGTACGGCTCGGGCTGTTTGAATGAGCGGAGCTTTGCAGCAACAAGTCCGACCAATTGTTTGTCTGATCCGGAGATCAAAATGCTCGTCTGAGTCGGAGCTTCGATCTTGATCGATTCCGGTGCACGGAAAACGATCGGGTGCGAGAAGCCGAGCGCGAGAGCAAGATTCTTCCCCTTGATTTCCGCTTTGTACCCGACGCCGACCAATTCCAGTTTCTTGCTGAATCCTTCGGTGACACCCTTGACCATGTTCTGGATATTTGCGCGTGTGGTTCCGTGCAAAGCGCGGTCCGGACGCGCATCGCTGGCACGCTGTACATGTACTTCATTCCCCTTCACATCGACAGTGATGTGCGAGTGAAGCCGTTCTTTCAATTCTCCCAGCTTGCCTTTCACCGTCACAACACCGTTGGACGATGTCACCGTAACGCCGCTGGGGATCACAACAGGTTTTCTTCCAATACGTGACACGATCTACTCCTTTTTACCAAATGAGGCAGAGGACTTCTCCGCCGACGTTTTCTTTGCGCGCTTGTTTGTCCGACATCAATCCTTTCGGTGTCGAAATGATCGCAAGACCCAATCCATTGTTCACGCGCGGAAGTTCTGATACCGTGCGGTACGAACGGCGTCCCGGCGTGCTGATGCGTCTGCTTCCTTTGATCACGTTCGCACCGTTGAAATACTTCAACGCGATGCGGATTGCACCCTGCTTGTTCTCCGTTTCAACCACTTCGTACGAGGTGATCAGCTTGTTGTCGGCAAGAATGCGGGTGATTTCTTTCTTAACATTGGAAGCAGGTATTTCAACTTTCTTGTGTTTCGCCTGAATCGCATTGCGAAGACGTGTGAGATAATCTGCTATTGGATCTGAATGAGCCATTGTACAATCTTCTCCTGATTTCGTTACCAGCTTGCTTTCACAAGTCCGGGAATTTTACCTTCATGTGCCAGTTTGCGCAGCATCAGCCGTGAGAGACCGAACTTGCGGTAGTATCCGCGTGTGCGTCCTGTAAGGTTGCAGCGGTTTTTCAACCTGTTCGGATTGCTGTCGCGGGGAAGTTTCCGCAACCCTTCAACATCTCCCTGTTCGATCAGCTCTTTCCGTTTCGCGGCAAATTTTGCCACCAACTTTTCACGTCGACGTTGACGCGCTACTGAACTTAATTTTGCCATAGTCTCCCTTTTAGCTAGCTTTTGCTATTGGTTGTTCTCGTTTTACGAACGGCATGCCGAACAATTTCAGCAGCTCCATCGCTTCCATATCGGTGTTTGCGGTTGTCACGAACGTGACATCCATGCCGGAAATTTTTGTCACGCGGTCTGCATCAATCTCCGGAAAAATGATCTGTTCTTTAATACCGAGCGTGTAGTTGCCCCGTCCATCGAACGAACGGTCGGAGACGCCGCGGAAGTCGCGGATCTGCGGCATTGCCAATGTTACAAGCCTGTCGAGAAATTCGTACATCATCCGTCCGCGCAGCGTGGTGCGTGCCCCGATGGGCAGCCCTTGACGTAGTTTAAAATTCGAGATCGCTTTCTTCGCCTTAGTTACAGCCGCTTTTTGACCGGTAATTGCTTCAAGTTCCGTAACCGCTGTCTCAAGCAGTTTCTGGTCCTGAGTCGCTTGCCCGACGCCGACGTTCACGGATATTTTTTCGAGCTTCGGCACCTGCATCACGTTCTTATAATTGAATCGCTTCATCATTGCCGGGACGATCTCTTTGGAATACTTTTCGGCGAGCCGGGGATAGACGCCTGCTTCACGGACGTGACTTCCTTTTTTCTGTTCCCCTTTGCTTTCTTTTTTTGTTTTCTCTTTTGCCATGACTCTTCTCGTACATTAGTGCATCACGTTGTTCGCGTAATGCCATGATTGAATATTAGAACATTTCTCCGCTCTTTTGCGCCACGCGCATCACTTTTTTCTTGCCGCTGACCGCATCCTTCGTCCGTGCATATCCGATGCGAGTCTTTTCACCGCTTTTCGGATCTTTGATCATCACATTGGATGCATTGATCGGCGCTTCTTTTTGGACAACGCCCCCCTGTGGATTTTTTTGATTTGGGCGTGTGTGGCGTTTCACAACATTCACACCTTCCACAATCACTCTGTGATTTTCAGGAAATACCTTCAACACTTTCCCTTCTTTTCCCTTGGAATTTCCTGCGACCACGACGACGATATCATTTTTCTTTACGTGCATGACGAACTCTCTTTCTGATTACAACACTTCGGGTGCCAGTGAAACGATCTTCATGAATTGACGCTCGCGCAACTCGCGGGCAACGGGACCGAAGATGCGTGTTCCTCGCGGTTCATTCTGTGCATTGACGAGCACGACTGCATTCTCGTCGAACCGAATGTACGAACCATCTTTCCGTCCGACCTCTTTCTTCGTGCGGACAACAACGGCGCGGGAAACTTCTCCCTTTTTCACTGTGGCGCCGGGGATCGCCGCTTTAACAGATACGACGACGAGATCGCCGACCGAGGCGTAGCGCCTGTCGTGGCCGCCGAGCACACGGATACACCGGACCTTTTTTGCCCCTGAATTATCTGCAACAACCAAATTGGTTTCTTCTTGAATCATAATCGTCTCCGAACGGTACTCTTAAACTTATTGTGCCTTTGCTACAACTTCGACGAGGCGCCAGCGTTTCATTTTGCTCAACGGACGCGTCTCCATAATCTTTACGGTGTCGCCCACTGTCGCTTCGTTTTTTTCATCATGCACATAAAACTTCGTCGTGCGTCTGAAGTATTTTTTGTACAGCGGGTGCGCTACTTTGCGCTCGACAGCCACAACGATGCTTTTCTGCATCTTGTTACTGACGACCTTCCCGACTCGTGTTTTACGGCTGTTACGTTGTTCCATCATTCCTCTTAACAATTATTGCTGAGCAGCAATTTTTGGTTTGGATAATTGTCGTTCGCGCAGGATCGTCTTCATGCGGGCGATATCCTTGCGAAGCAAAGTAAACTTCGATGTATTCTCGACCTGACTGGTCACCTTCTGGAATTTCATCGTTGCCAGTGATTCTTTGTTCTCTTCGATGCGTTTTGCGAGTTCATCATCGGTCAATTGTCTCAGTTCGTGTGATTTCATGTCTCGCTCCTTACGCAACCAAATCTATGCGTGATACAAATCGTGTTTTGATCGGAAGTTTGTGCGATGCAAGCGCCAATGCTTCCTGTGCCATCTCTTTCCGGATTCCTCCGACTTCGAACATAATGCGTCCGGGTTTCACAACGGCAACCCAAAACTCCGGCGCACCTTTACCGCTTCCCATACGTGTTTCAGCAGGTTTCTTTGACACCGGCTTATCGGGGAATATCCGGATCCAGACTTTTCCTTCGCGCTTCATCAAGCGGGTCAACGCAACGCGCGCCGCTTCAATCTGGCGGGCTGAGATCCATCCCGGCTCCATTGCTTTCAATCCGTAATCGCCGAATGCAACGGATGCACCTCGTGTTGCAGCCCCTTTCATGCGTCCGCGTTGTGCTCTTCTAAACTTTACTCTTTTTGGCATTAACATAGTTCAAAACTCCGGTTACAGTTATTGTCCGCGTCCAACTTTTTCGAGAACCTCCCCTTTGCAGATCCACACTTTCACGCCGATCTTTCCGTAGATCGTCGCCGCTTCGGCATGTGCATAATCGATATCTGCACGAAGCGTGTGCAGCGGAATGCGCCCTTCTTTATATTGCTCTGTGCGCGCAATTTCAGCGCCGCCTAAACGACCGCCGCACTTAACGCGAATTCCTTCTGCGCCCATTCTCATCGCAGCGGTGATCGCTTGTTTCATGGCTCGGCGGAATGCGATACGCCCTTCGAGTTGCGCCGCAATGTTTTCCGCAACGAGCGCTGCGTCGAGTTCGGGGCGCTTGATCTCATTAATAAGAATCTTCACTTCCTTGTTCGTGATCTTCTTCAGTTCTTCTTCCAGCTGTGTGATCTCTTTGCCGCTTTTTCCAATCACAACACCGGGACGGGATGTGTGGATGGTAACGCGTGCATTCTTCGGTGTCCGCTCAATCTGGATTTTCGATACTCCCGCCTTCTTCAATCGGCTGCGGAGGTAATTGCGAACATTGTGGTCTTCGAGCAATTTGTCTGCAAAGCTTTTATCATCGTACCAGTTTGAATCCCAGGTCTTGATGATTCCTAAACGCAATCCTGTCGGATTAATCTTTTGTCCCAAAGTATCTCCTGAACTGAATTATTTTTTTGATTTCCGTTGATCGACAATAATTGTCAAATGGTGCGACCGTTTGATCATACGGTACGCCCTTCCCATCGGTGCGGGAAGAATACGCTTCATTTGCGGTCCGCCGTTTACGAACACTTCTTTCACATACAGGTCTTCAGTGCTGACGCCGGCGTTCGCATCTTTGTTCTGAAAATTCGACACCGCAGAGCGGAGAACTTTCTCCGCATCCTTTGCCGCATGTTTCGGCTGGAAGTGAAGGATATTCATCGCTTCACCGACCGACTTGCCGCGGATGAGATCGATGATGATCCGCATTTTGCGCGGTGAGGTTCCTACATAACGGTTGACTGCTCGTGCTTCCATGTACTATCATCTCCAAAAATTTCTGTTTATGCTGCGGCTTCGGTTTTTAATCCGGGATGTCCGCGGAAAATTCGAGTCGGTGCAAATTCACCAAGCTTGTGTCCTACCATCGCTTCCTGAATATAGACAGGAATGAACTTGTTCCCGTTGTGTACGGCGAACGTATGCCCGACAAACTCCGGCGGAATGGTGCATGCGCGGGACCAGGTTTTGATCACCTGCTTTTTATTTGTCTTGTTCAGCGCTTCCACTTTCTGCAGCAAGCGCAAATCGATGTATGGACCTTTTTTGAGTGAACGACTCATAGTGCTCTCTTTAACTTACTAACCTTGCGAATGATTGGAACCCTTGCAAGGTTGAATGAAATTACTTACGACGCTTGACAATGTATTTACTTGATTGCTTCTTATGCTTTCGTGTCTTCAATCCTTTGGACAACTGACCCCACGGACTGCGCGGATGCTGCCAGCCGCCCCCGCCTTTTGATTTTCCTTGACCGCCCCCCATCGGATGATCCACAGGATTCATCACCATACCGCGCGTGTGCGGACGGATGCCGAGCCAGCGCGAGCGGCCCGCTTTACCCAAACTGATATTTTCATGATCGAGGTTGCCGAGTTGACCGACGGTCGCATAACAATTCGCATGGACATTGCGTGATTCGCCCGAAGGGAATTTTAACAGCACAAAATCTCCTTCTTTCGCTTGCACTGTTGCATAGTTGCCTGCACTCCGTGCGATCTGTCCCCCTTTTCCGGCTTTCAATTCAATATTGTGAACCATCGTATTCACGGGGATCGCTTTCAACGGCAATGCATATCCGAGATTCGGTTCAATGTTCTCTCCCGCAATGATCTTTGCACCGACCTTTAATCCTTCGGGAGCCAGAATGTATCTTTTTTCACCATCAGGATATTGGACGAGCGCGATGTAACATGAACGATTCGGATCGTACTCAATACTGGTAATCTTTCCTTCGATATTCCTCTTGTCGCGCTTAAAATCGATAACACGATACCGGCGTTTGTGTCCGCCGCCGCGATGACGCGAGGTCACATGACCGTGACTGTTCCGTCCGCCGGACTTGGTAATCTTCTCGAGAAGAGATTTCTCAGGTTTTGATTTTGTGATCTCTTCATACGTTGCAATCGAGTAGAATCGAGTTGCCGCCGTCGTTGGTTTTAATTTACGAAGTGCCATATCCTGTTCTTCCCGTTACACTGTTGCCAAAAAATCAATGGTTTGACCGTCTTTAAGAGTGACGATCGCTTTCTTCCAATCGCCCTTCCTGCCTTCAACACGTCCGCGGCGTGTCAATTGTGTTTTTACTTTTCCCTTGACGATCAACGTGCGCACACTGGTAACGTTCACATTGAATTTCTTTTCCACGGCGCGTGCGATTTCAATTTTGTTTGCCGCCTGATCGACTTTGAAGGCGTACTGGCGTGTTGATGCCAGTTCCGTCATCTTTTCGGTCAGTAATGGTTGAATTAAGATACCCATGATGATTTCCGCCGCTGTTCAGTTAGTTTGCAAATGTTTTATTAATGACATCAACGCTGCTCTTGGTTAAGACAACGACATTGTTGTTGAGAATGTCGTACGTAGATGCTTTTGCCGCTTCGAGCACATTCAGTGTGGGAATATTGCGTCCCGATTTCAGCATGTTCATATCCGTTGCCGGAGTCAAGAAGAGCACTTTTTTCTGATTCACCTGCAGCGCTTTCAGGATCGTCACCATCTCTTTTGTCTTCGGTGCGTCGAGTGAAAAATCTTCGACGATCACAATTTGTCCGTCTTTTGCCTTGTACGACCATGCAGATTTGCGTGCAAGACGTTTTACTTTTGCAGGAAGTTTCACCACATAATCATGCGGTGTCGGACCGAAGATCGAACCGCCACCCGGCATCAATGGAGAACGACCTGTACCTTGCCGTGCGCGTCCGGTTTTCTTTTGCGAGAACGGTTTTTTGCCGCCGCCACGGACCTCGTTGCGCGGTTTTACTTTGTGCGTTCCCTGGCGCTGATTCGCCCAGTAGGAACGGACCGCCTGGTAGATCGCATGATCGTTCGGTTCAATTTCAAAAATGTCCGGCTTTAACTCTATCGTTTCGCCGTTCTTCGTTCCGTCTTTTTTCAGGACATCGAGTTTCATATCGGATGCTTTCTACAGTCGGTTATTTCGTTATGGTGACGTAGGTATTCTTTGCGCCGGGAATCGATCCTTTAACGAGGATCAGATTCGATTCGGGAATCACTTTTAACACAGTCAAATTCTTCACCGTTACGTTGTCAAAACCCATTCTTCCAGCCATACGCATGCCTTTAAACACGCGTGAAGGATACGACGAACCGCCGATGGATCCGGGAGCGCGTACGCGATCCGATTGGCCGTGCGTAGTCATGCCGACGCCGCCGAAGTGGTGGCGCTTCACGACACCTTGAAAGCCGCGTCCTTTGGAACGCGCCGTCACATCGACCGAATCGCCTTTTGCAAATACGGCATCGACGCGAAGCTCCTGGCCGAGTTCCAATTTCATTCCGTTGAAGTTTTTGAATTCGCGAAGAAGACGGAGCGCTTTGGCGCCCGCTTTCGCAAAATGACCTTTCAGCGGTTTGTTCAGCAGGCGTTCCGGTTTCTCGTCGTAACCGAGCTGTACAGCATCGTAGCCGTCTTTATCTTTTGTGCGAACTTGAGTGACGTAACATGGTCCTGCTTCAATAACGGTGCATGGTACTGCGACGCCGTTATCGTCATAGACACTTGTCATGCCAATCTTTTTTCCTAAAATTCCACTCACAGGTATATTCTCCTTGAGAACAATCGTAAACTTTTTTGAACGTTGGTGCCCGTTATCCGGCAGCGGAAGCTGCTTACACTTTAATTTCCACATCGACACCGGCAGGCAGATCGAGCTTCATGAGCGCATCCACCGTCTTCGACCCGGACGAGAGGATATCAATCAGCCGTTTGTGTGCTTTAATCTCGAATTGCTCGCGCGACTTCTTATCGACGTGAGGAGATCTGTTCACCGTAAAGACTGACCGCTTTGTCGGAAGCGGGATCGGACCGGAAACGACTGCACCAGTTGATTTCACAGTCTTAATAATCTTCTCTGCGGACTTGTCGATCAGGTTATGATCGTACGAGCGCAACTTGATTCGTATTTTCTGACCAGCCAATGTTCTTCTCCTGATAAAGAGCAGGTCGCCCTTAGAGGCGACCTGCCAAAAATATTACTCGATGATCTTTGTAACAACGCCGGAACCGACAGTGCGTCCCCCTTCGCGGATAGCGAAACGGAGTCCCTCGTCCATTGCAATCGTGGAGATCAACTCAATTGACATATTATCCACGTTGTCGCCGGGCATAACCATTTCAACGCCCGTCGGCAATGACACAACACCGGTAACATCGGTTGTACGGAAATAGAATTGAGGACGATATCCGTTCACGAACGGCGTGTGGCGTCCACCTTCTTCTTTCTTCAACACGTACACCTGTGCGGTGAATTTCTTGTGAGGGGTGATGGAACCCGGTTTTGCAAGAACCATACCGCGTTCAAGTTCGTTCTTTTCAACACCGCGGAGCAACAATCCTGCGTTATCGCCCGCAACAACTTCATCCAATTCCTTGCGGAACATTTCTGCACCGGTGATGACCGATTTCTTATGTGCGCCGAGACCGACGATCTCAATTTCGTCACCGACTTTTGCACGTCCTTTTTCTACACGGCCCGTACCAACGGTTCCGCGACCGGTGATCGAGAAAACGTCTTCGATCGGCATCAGGAACGGCTTATCAACATCGCGCTGCGGTTCGGGAATGTAGGTATCGACAGCATCCATCAAATCGAGAATCGGTTTGAAAGCGGGATCCGTCACCGGCTTGCCTGCTGCAAACGCTTCGAGTGCTTTTGTTGCTGAACCACGGATGATCGGAATGTCGTTGCCGGGGAACTGGTACGACGTGAGTAACTCACGCAATTCCATTTCGACGAGATCCAGCAACTCAGGATCGGAAATATCAACTTTGTTCAAGAACACAACGATACGCGGAACGCCGACCTGACGCGCAAGCAGAATGTGCTCGCGTGTCTGCGGCATCGGTCCGTCTGTTCCGGCAACGACAAGGATGGCACCGTCCATTTGAGCCGCGCCGGTGATCATGTTCTTCACATAGTCAGCGTGGCCAGGGCAATCAACGTGTGCGTAGTGACGCTTGTCTGTCGAATATTCGACATGTGCAGTCGCAATAGTGATACCACGTTCTCGCTCTTCAGGAGCGTTATCGATCGAATCGAACGTACGGATCGTTGAGAGACCTTTCAATGACATCGTCATTGTGATTGCTGCGGTCAGTGATGTTTTGCCGTGGTCAACGTGGCCGATTGTTCCGACGTTCACGTGCGGCTTGCTGCGGTCAAATTTTTCTTTTGCCATGAGGATTTCTCCTTGTGTTGATTGTGATTGTTTGCTTCTTCAAAATTCCTGAATTAAAACTAGTTGCCTTTGCCTTTTACTTTTTCGATGATCTGATCGGATATCGATCTCGGTGTCTCGTCATAGTGATCGAATTGCATGGTATAGAGCGCACGACCCTGCGTCATTGAGCGCAGCTGCGTCGCATAGCCGAACATCTCGGACAGCGGCACCATCGCTTTAATGACCTGTGCATCTTTACGCGGATTGATCCCCTCGATCTTGCCGCGTCGCGAATTGAGATCTCCCATGACATCGCCAAGGTAATCTTCCGGTGTCACAACTTCGACAGCCATAATCGGTTCGAGAATGACCGGATCTGCTTTGCGTGCACCTTCCTGGAATGCCATCGAACCCGCGATCTTGAACGCCATTTCGGACGAATCAACATCGTGGTACGAACCATCAAACAGCCGCACTTTCACATCTTCCACCGGATATCCGGCGAGGATGCCGTTTTTCAACGCCTCCTGAATTCCTGCGGAAACGGGTTTAATAAATTCGCGCGGAATAACGCCGCCAACAATAGCATCTTCGAATTCGTACCCTTTTCCTTTTTCGTTTGGTTCGAGGTCAATCCAGACGTGACCGTACTGTCCTTTACCGCCAGACTGACGAACAAATTTTCCTTCTGCTGTAACTTTTTTGCGGATGGTTTCTTTGTATGCAACCTGCGGTTTACCGACGTTCGCTTCAACTTTGAATTCGCGCTTCATGCGATCGACGATAATTTCAAGGTGCAACTCACCCATTCCGCCGATGATCGTTTGCCCGGTTTCATGATTTGTGGAAACACGAAATGTCGGATCTTCTTCGGCAAGTTTTGAAAGAGCTTCGCCGAGTTTCTCCTGATCGGCTTTTGTTTTCGGTTCGATTGCCTGATGAATAACCGGTTCCGGAAATACCATTTTTTCGAGAATGATCGGATCGTCCTCGCCGCACAACGTATCACCTGTGCGCGTGTTCTTAAAGCCGATCGCAGCCAGAATATCCCCGGCATATCCTTCATCGACATCTTCGCGATGGTTCGCATGCATACGAAGCACGCGACCGATACGCTCTTTTTTATCACTGGTTGAATTGTAAAGATATGAGCCGGCTTTCACCGTTCCGCTGTACACGCGGAAAAACGTCAACCGTCCCACATACGGGTCGGTCATAATCTTGAAAGCAAGCGCAGTGAATTTTTCATTATCTGCCACTTTGCGGGAAACAGTGTCCTTCATGTTCGGATGATGCCCGGTGATCACTCCCCCCTGAATATCAAGCGGCGACGGAAGGAAGTTCACAACCGAATCAAGCAGCATCTGTACACCCTTGTTCTTGAATGAAGAACCGCAAAGCACAGGCACGATTGATACTTTCAAACATGCACGGCGGAGGACGTCAATAATTTCTTTTTCGGTGATCTCTTTTCCCTCAAGGTATTTTTCGAGAAGCGTGTCGTCCTCATCGGAGACTGCTTCGAGCATTTTTGTACGATACTCTGCAGCTTGTGCCTGCAAGTCATGCGGAATTTCAATCTCATCCCACGTCATGCCGTTAGAATGATCATGGAACACATGCGCCTTCATCTTCACAAGATCAATGATGCCTTTAAACATGTCCCCTTGTCCAACAGGCAGCTGGATGGGAACAGCGTTTGCACCAAGACGATCTTTCATCATCTGCACAGCACCGAGAAAATCGGCGCCGATACGGTCCATCTTATTTACGAACGCAATGCGCGGAACACCATATTTGTCAGCTTGACGCCACACCGTTTCGGATTGAGGTTCAACGCCGCCAACAGAACAGAACAGTGCAACCGCACCATCGAGAACACGCAGTGAACGTTCAACTTCGATTGTAAAGTCTACGTGACCGGGCGTATCAATAATATTGACGCGATGATCTTTCCAGAAGCAGGTGGTCGCAGCAGAGGTGATCGTAATGCCTCGCTCTTTTTCCTGCTCCATCCAGTCCATAGTGGCGCCGCCGTCATGCACTTCGCCCATGCGATGCAACACACCGGTATAAAACAGAATCCGCTCCGTCGTCGTTGTTTTACCGGCGTCGATGTGAGCCATAATTCCAATGTTGCGCGTACGTTCTAATGAATACTTACGAGGCATACTTGATCCCAGATCTCAAAACAGAACTACAGAGTTCTCCCTGAGAGAAAAACTGATTGTATATGATTAGACTAAAAAACTATTACCACTTAAAGTGAGCAAAAGCTTTATTCGCTTCTGCCATGCGGTGTGTATCTTCTTTTTTCTTCACCGCATTACCTTCGCCGTTTGCTGCTGCAACAATTTCTGCGGCAAGCTTCAACGACATGGACTTATCCGAACGTTCATTTGCGTAGCCGATAAGCCAACGAATTGCGAGAGCGGTTCGCCGTTCGGGACGAACTTCTGTAGGAACCTGATAGGTTGCTCCGCCAACTCTCCGTGCGCGAATTTCAATCACGGGAGATACGTTATTTACTGCCTTTTTGAAAACATCGAGAGGGTTTTGATTCTTTACGCGTTCACCAACAACATCAAGCGCATTATAGAGAATGGTTTGGGCAAGATGCTTTTTACCATCTTTCATAATATTGCTGATGAATCTGTTGATAAGTAAATCCCCATACTTGGGATCTACCGATGGAATGCGCTTAGATGCTGTTTTTTTTCTCATGTTCTACTTCTGATCCTCGTTATTTCGGTCTCTTTGCGCCGTATTTGGAACGCCCCTGTTTGCGGTCCTGAACACCCTGAGTGTCAAGCGTTCCTCGCACAATATGATAACGAACGCCCGGAAGATCTTTTACACGGCCTCCGCGAATTAAAACAATCGAGTGCTCTTGAAGATTATGCCCTTCACCGGGAATATAAGCGGTCACTTCGATCTGATTTGTCAACTTCACGCGGGCGACTTTACGGAGTGCAGAGTTCGGTTTCTTCGGGGTTGTCGTATATACACGTGTGCAGACACCACGCTTCTGGGGATTCCCTTCGAGCGCAGGAGATTTACTCTTCACCGCTAAGTCTTCACGACCAAGTCTAACCAGTTGATTAATCGTAGGCAACGACGTTCTCCAATGATTCTAAATACTAAAAATTAAGCCAAGTAATATAGCAAAAAAATATTTTTATGTCAACAATTGAGATGGCAAATATTTCATCACCATCCGGAAAGTTACACCGTTGTCTTTGTTTTTTTCCGTGCTTTTTTCACCAGTACAACTTCCTCTTCTTTCAACTCCCCTTCTGCCTCATCGGTTACAGCCGGCTTCTCAATAGCGCGGGAAGGCTTCTTCGATTCAACCAACACTTCCCGGAATTTCTTCAAGCCGGTACCGGCTGGAATAAGATGTCCCATGATCACATTTTCTTTCAATCCAAGAAGGTGATCGACCTTTGCTTCAATCGCAGCATCGGTGAGCACTTTGGTCGTCTCCTGGAATGATGCCGCTGAAATGAAGCTATCTGTTGAAAGCGACGCCGTCGTAATTCCGAGAAGCACCGGTTCAGACAATGCAGGCTCGGCATCCCTGAACTCGATCGGTTTCTTTTCTTTCTTTTTCAATTCAACATTGATCTCTTTGATCTTCTTTTTTTCAGCAACAGTATTGTTCTTCTGTTTTGAATCTCCCTTGTGCTCAATGAAGACCATCCCTTCCAACGATCGATTTTCCTCTTCAAATTTCACTTTGTCGATGTAGTCCCCTTCGAGGAAATGCGTATCTCCCGGATCGGTGACGCGGACCTTTTGCATCATCTGACGCACGATAATTTCGATGTGCTTATCGTTGATTTTCACACCTTGCATTCGATAGACTTCCTGAATTTCGTTCACAAGATATTCCTGCACCGCGCTGGTACCTTTGATCCGCAAGATATCGTGCGGGTCGATGGCGCCGTCGGAAAGTCGTTCCCCGCTTCGGATGATATCGTTCTCTTGGACAAGCACATGCTTGCCGAGCGGGATCATATACACCTTCCGCTCCCGTTGATCATGGCTGGTAACAATCACTTCACGTGATCCGCGTTTTTGTGCACCGAACGTTACCGTACCGTCAATTTCGGATACGACTGCCGGCTCCGCCGGGGAACGGGCTTCAAATAATTCGGTTACACGCGGCAGACCGCCGGTGATATCGCGCGTCTTGCCGATGTCGCGAGGAATTTTTACGAGAACTGTTCCAGCACCGATCGATTCACCATCATCAACCAAGATGTGAGCGCGGGTGGGAATGATGTAGTTTGCTATCTTCTTCCCTGCTTTATCGACGATCATGATTGACGGACTGAGATTGCGATCGCGCGACTCGATGACAACCTTTTGAATATGGCCGGTTTGTTCATCAGGTTCATCACGATACGTAATGTTCTCTTTCAAGTCCTGATATTTCACTTCACCGGCATGTTCCGAAATGATTGTTGCGTTGTACGGATCCCATTCATAGAGTAATTGTCCTTTGCGTATCTGCGCGCCATCTGCCAACTGAAGCATTGCACCGTACGGTACATCGTATTTCGTCAAGACTGCATTGTCATTGTTTAATACATGAATAACACCGCTGCGTCCGAGCGACAGGATCTTCTCTCCCTCTTCTGTATTGATCTTGATCGATTTAATGCCTTCGTACTTTACATATCCATCGAACTTTGAAGAAATGTGCGATTGCGATGCGATTAAGCTTGCAGTACCGCCGGTATGGAACGTACGGAGTGTTAACTGCGTGCCGGGTTCACCAATCGATTGTGCTGCGATAATACCAACAGTCTCGCCAACCTCAACAAGTTTGCCGGTAGTGAGATTGCGTCCATAGCATTTTGCGCAGACACCGCGTTTTGATTCGCACGTTAACACGGAACGGATTTCGACCAACTCGATTGACGTTTCAGAAATCGCTTGAGCAACATCTTCATCAATGATGTCCCCTGCTTTCACCAAAATCTTTCCGGACATCGGATCTTTCACATCGTGAACCGAAACACGTCCGAGAATGCGTTCAGAGAGCGGCTCTTTCACATCTTCCCCTTCTTTTAACGCACCCGTAAGTACACCGCGGAATGTTCCGCAATCTTCTTCAGAAATGATTGCATCCTGAGCGACGTCAACGAGGCGGCGTGTCAAATATCCTGCGTCCGCTGTCTTCAACGCTGTATCGGCGAGACCTTTTCGCGCGCCGTGTGTCGAAATAAAGTATTCCAGGATGGAAAGACCTTCGCGGAAGTTTGCGATGATCGGGTTTTCGATCAATTCACCTGTAGCACCCGATAATGATTTTTGCGGTTTCGCCATCAACCCGCGCATACCTGCCAACTGGCGTACTTGTTCTTTTGAACCGCGCGCGCCGGAATCGATCATCATATAAATGGAATTGAATCCTTCTTTGGAATTCTGCAGTGAGTCGAACAATCGTTCGGCAACCCGGCTGGTCGTACGTGTCCACACGTCAATCACTTTGTTGTAACGTTCGCCGTTGGTGATGAACCCGTTCTGATACTGACGTTCGACCGAATCCACCTCTTTCTGCGCCTTTGCGATGAGATCTTCTTTCTCCTTCGGCACGGCAACATCGGAAACGTTGACGGACAGTCCTCCCTTCATCGCGTACGTAAAGCCGAGCATCTTCATCTCATCAAGGAACTTCGCCGTCCGCTGGTTGCCGCACCTGCGGAAAGCCATCGCTATGATTTGGACGAGCCGT
Source organism: Bacteroidota bacterium (assembly GCA_040751955.1). Lineage (GTDB taxonomy): Bacteria > Bacteroidota > Ignavibacteria > UBA10030 > UBA8401 > SpSt-333. The sequence continues at coordinate 50,320 of JBFMFY010000009.1, read as the reverse complement.
TTCTTGTTGAGCAGTTCGTTGATGTACCCTAATCCTTCCGGAACAATTTGATTGAAGATCACGCGACCTGTTGTTGTTTCAATCAATTTACCGTCATATCGCACTTTAATGCGTGCATGAAGATCGAGTTTCCCTTCATTGCGTGCGATGATAACTTCCTGCGCTGACGCAAAGAGCATTCCTTCGCCTTTTGCACCCGCTTTTGATTTTGTCAAATAGTAGCAGCCAAGCACCTGATCCTGTGTTGGGGTAATAATCGGGGCACCGCTCGCCGGCGACAGAATGTTGTGCGACGACAACATGAGAATGCGTGCTTCAAGTTGCGCGTCGAACGACAAAGGAACATGCACCGCCATCTGGTCACCGTCGAAGTCTGCGTTGAATGCCGTGCAGACCATCGGGTGGATGCGGATTGCTTTCCCTTCGACAAGTACCGGCTGGAATGCCTGGATACCGAGTCTGTGAAGCGTGGGGGCGCGGTTCAACAATATCGGATGTCCGTCAATGATCCCTTCAAGAATTTCCCAGATGTCTGCGGTTTTCTTTTCAACCATCTTCTTTGCGCTCTTCACTGTCTTCGAAAGACCGCGCTCAATCAGTTTGCGGATGATGAACGGCTTGAACAACTCGACTGCCATATCTTTTGGCAGTCCGCACTGATGCAATTGCAATTCCGGACCGACAACGATTACCGAACGGCCAGAATAGTCAACCCGTTTGCCGAGCAAGTTTTGACGGAAGCGCCCTTGCTTTCCTTTGAGCATATCGGAGAGCGACTTCAACGCACGATTATTATCGCTGCGCACTGCGTTGGTCCGTCGTGAGTTATCGAATAACGAATCAACAGCTTCCTGCAACATTCTCTTTTCGTTTCGAAGAATGACTTCCGGTGCTTTAATGTCGATCAGTCTCTTTAAACGATTGTTGCGAATGATGACGCGGCGATACAGATCGTTCAGATCGGATGTAGCGAACCGTCCACCTTCCAACGGAACGAGCGGGCGAAGTTCGGGCGGAATGACCGGAATAACATCGAGCACCATCCAATCGGGTTTGTTCGGCGGTGAACCTTCTTTATCCCGGAATGCTTCGATCACTCGGAGACGCTTGAGATATTCCTGTTTTCTTTGAGCCGATGTTTCCACACGAAGCAGCGCGCGGAGTTCTGCAGACAGCGATTCGACTTCAACTTTCTTCAACAGATCTTTGATCGCTTCTCCGCCGATCTTTGCAACGAATTTCTTCGGATCGTCATCTTCGAGGTCCTGATTCTTTTCCGGGAGCGACGACAAGATTTCGAAGTACTGATCTTCCGTAATGAGATCTTTCAACTGCAATCCGGTGGTGCCGGGATTTGTCACGACGTACGATTCATAGTACACGATCTTTTCAAGATCTTTATTGCTGATGCCGAGAACGTAGCTGATCTTGCTCGGCAGGGAGCGGAAGTACCAGATGTGGACTATCGGAACAGCAAGGGCGATATGCCCCATCCGTTCGCGTCGCACGCTTTTCTGCGTTACTTCAACGCCGCACCGGTCGCAGATAATGCCTTTGTATCGGATCCGTTTGTATTTTCCGCAGTAACATTCCCAATCGCGCGTGGGACCAAAAATGCGCTCACAGAACAAGCCGTCCCGTTCCGGACGGAACGAACGGTAGTTGATCGTTTCCGGCTTCGTCACTTCGCCGTACGAACGGCTCAGGATCTCATCCGACGATGCGAGGCTGATGCTGATTCTTGAAAATACTTTATGTGCTTTCGTGTCATTTGAGCGGAACATCATATCTAATCTCCATTTCTCTCTATAAATGAATGAATGGTTCTCCGCGAGAACTCGCGGAGTAGTTCCACCACTCTTAGTCTATTTTCACTTCCAGTCCGAGTCCTTGCAGTTCCCGGACGAGCACGTTGAATGATTCCGGAATGTTCGATTCAGGGAGGTTGTCTCCCTTCACGATCGCTTCGTACACTTTCGCGCGGCCCATTACGTCGTCGGATTTCACGGTCAAGATCTCTTGCAGCACGTGCGACGCGCCGTACGCCTGCAGCGCCCACACTTCCATCTCTCCGAACCGCTGTCCGCCGAACTGCGCTTTGCCGCCGAGCGGCTGCTGTGTAATAAGCGAGTACGGTCCGATGGAACGTGCATGAATCTTGTCGTCAACAAGGTGCGACAATTTCAACATATAGATGATGCCGACGGTGACTTCCTGGTCGAAACGTTCGCCGGTTCGTCCGTCGAACAGAACACTTTTCGAATCCGGGTTGAGATTGGCTTTCTTCATTTCTTCCTGCACATCTTCCCAGCTTGCGCCGTCGAAGATCGGCGTCGCATACTTTACGCCGAGCAGCTTGCCTGCCCAGCCGAGCGCCGTTTCGAATAACTGACCAATATTCATACGGGAAGGCACGCCGAGCGGATTGAGAACGATGTCAACCGAGCGTCCATCGGGCAAGAACGGCATATCTTCCGCAGGAACAACGGCAGCAACGACACCTTTGTTTCCATGCCGCCCCGCCATCTTATCGCCGACGGACAGTTTCCGTTTCTTCGCAACGTACACCTTTGCGAGTTGAACAATACCCGGCGGTAATTCGTCTCCTATTGTAATCTTGTTCTTCTCGTGCTTGTATGCTTCCTCAATATGATTGAGCGTATCAAAATAATTCTCGAAGATCTTTGCGATGAGATTGTTTTTGCGCTTGTCGTCAACCCATTCGCTCTTGTAATCGAGCTTGTCAAGTTTATCATTCCCGGCAAACGTATCGGCTTTGAACTGTGTACCGCTCCGGTACACCATGTTGCCGTCAACATCACGGACTCCGACTGACTTCTCGCCGTCGAGCGTCAAACCGAGTTTGCGGGCAAGTTTTTCGTAATGTGCTTCGACATTCTGCTTGTGCATCTTTTCAAGCAGATCAAGACGTTTCTTGTCCTCTTTTTTCGTGTCGGCATCTTTTTTCTTCCGGCTGAAGAGTTTCGTCGAAATGACGATCCCTTTCATCCCTGGCGGTGCTTTCAGCGAAGCATCTTTCACGTCGCCCGCTTTATCGCCGAAGATTGCCTTCAACAATTTTTCTTCCGGCGTTGGATCGGTTTCGCCTTTGGGAGTGATCTTTCCGATCAGGATGTCGCCTTCCTTCACTTCGGCGCCGACGCGGATGATCCCGTTCTCGTCGAGATCTTTTGTCGCTTCCTCGCTGACGTTCGGAATTTCACGCGTCAACTCTTCCTCGCCGCGCTTTGTATCGCGCACTTGCAGTTCGAACTCCTCGATGTGTACGGAAGTAAAGACATCTTCCGCCACGATGCGTTCATTCATGATAATGGCATCTTCAAAGTTGTATCCGCGCCACGGCATGAATGCAACAAGAAGATTTCGCCCGAGTGCAAGTTCACCATGGTCGGTCGCACAACCATCGGCAAGCACATCGCCTTTTTTGAAGCGTTGGCCCGGAACAACGATTGGTTTCTGGTTGACCGCTGTATCCTGATTCGTGCGAAAGAACTTGATTAAACGATATTCAACACGGCGTTTGTCTTCGAAGCTGACGAGTTGTTCGACGTTGTCTTCCTCAATATCATAGAGAACGGTGATCTTGTCGCCGGAAACATTCTCGACAATGCCGCTGCGTTCCGCCAAAATACAAGTGCGCGAGTCACGCGCGATCTTGTACTCCAAGCCTGTTCCGACAATGGGAGATTCAGGACGAAGTAACGGTACTGCCTGACGCTGCATGTTTGATCCCATCAATGCACGGTTCGCGTCATCATGTTCGAGGAATGGAATGAGCGCCGCTGCCGCGCTGACAATCTGCGTCGGTGCAACGTCCATATATTCCATTTCTTCAGCGGGCTGCACAACAAAGTCTCCCGCTTTCCTCCCTTGCACGCGTTCAGTTTCAAATTTTCCTTTGTCGTCAATCGGTGCGTTCGCCTGTGCGATCACAAATTCGTCTTCTTTTTCTGCGTTCAGAAACTCTATCTCGTCGGTCACCTTTCCTTTTTTCACAACACGGTACGGGGTTTCAAGGAAGCCATACTCGTTGACACGTGCATGCATGCAGAGCGAAGAGATGAGACCGATATTCGGACCTTCCGGCGTTTCGATCGGGCACAATCTGCCGTAATGCGTGTAGTGAACGTCGCGAACTTCGAATCCGGCTCGCTCACGCGTCAATCCGCCCGGTCCAAGTGCCGACATACGGCGCTTGTTGGTCAGTTCAGCCAGCGGATTGGTTTGATCCATATATTGCGAGAGTTGGTTCGTCCCAAAAAATGTGTTGATCACACTGGAGATCGTCCGCGCATTCACCAGATCAGCAGGTGTTACCTGTTCTTGATCGCGGATGTTCAAACGTTCGCGGATCGTGCGTGTCATTCTTGCAAGTCCGATGTTGAACTGTGCGGCAATCTGCTCGCCAACAGTACGAACGCGGCGGTTACCGAGATGGTCTATATCATCCACCTGCGCTTTGCCTTGCTGAAGGTCAAGCACGTACTTGATGATCGCAATGATATCTTCTTTGGTGAGTGTGGTAACCGATTCGTCGATCTCAAGTTTCAATTTTGAATTCAACCTATGGCGGCCGACGTCCCCGAGGTCGTACCGTTTCGGATTGAAAAAGAGTTTGTCAATAAGATTCTTTGCCGTATCAAGATCTGGCGCGTCACCGGAGCGGAGCTGACGGTAAATTGTCTCGAGCGCATCCTCTTCGCTGTGCACAGCATCTTTCATGATCGTATTGGCGATAACAGACCGCGTGCCCGCCTCTTCCGATTTCAACACACGCAGTTTCTTGATCTCCGCCTTTTTGATCTTCTTGATGAGCTCTTCGGTGATCTGTGTATCTTTATTGATGAAGATCTCGCCCGTTTTCCTGTCAACAACATCGCCGCAAATAATCCTGCCGACGTACTCTTTCAGATCGACATCTGCAACTTTGATTTCCTCGACCAAACCGAACAATTCAAGAATCTCGTCGTCGGATGAATATCCGAGCGCGCGAAGGAGTGTTGTCACCGGAAATTTCTTTTTCCGATCAATGTACGCGTACATCACATTGTTGATGTCGGTTGCGAACTCTACCCATGAACCACGGAACGGAATGATGCGGGCGGAGAAGATCGGTGTGCCGTTCGGGTGTGTCGATTCGCTGAAGAAAACGCCGGGAGAACGATGCAACTGGCTGACAATGACGCGCTCCGCACCGTTGATGATGAATGTACCTCGGTCGGTCATATACGGGAGGTTGCCGAGGTACACAACTTCTTCGATCGTGTCGGTGTACCCTTCGCCGTTTTCCGCCTTTGCCGAGAGACGAAGTTTTGCCTTCAACGGAACTGCAAATGTCAATCCGCGTTCCTGACATTCCCGCACGGTGTACTTCGCCTTCTCAACATAGTACTCTACAAACTCAAGAAGGTAGTTCTCCCGTGTGTCTGTGATCGGGAAATTTTGCAGGAAGACCTGCTGCAGTCCTTTGTTCTTGCGTTTGCCGGGGGAAACTTTTTCCTGTAAAAAATGCTCAAATGATTCGATCTGCACATTGAGCAAATCCGGATATTCGACAACTTCCTGGATCGTTGCAAAACTCATACGACCCGTTTTTGGATCGATGTGTAACCGGGATTGGCTTTTCAAGTCAATCACTCCTTCAGGTCGCTGGGACCTTAATAGTTGGTTGATAAGAAGTGTTCAACGCGGAGCGATGAACAACAAGAAAACTCTGAAAATAATGGACAAAACAATACACAAGCCGATAGTCCATTTTGCGGACTATCGGCTTGGTGGATGTTCAGAATGTTAGGATAACTGTGTTATATAACATCGATTAAGTGTGAAAAATTCTCGAAAAATTATTTCAGGGCAACTTTTGCGCCTGCTTCTTCGAGTTTCTTTTTCAACGCTTCAGCGTCTGCTTTGCTGATTCCTTCTTTCACCGGTTTCGGTGCGCCATCAACGAGATCTTTTGCTTCCTTTAGTCCGAGACCTGTTGCTTCGCGGACTACTTTGATCACATTGATCTTTTGCGCGCCGCCGTCGGTCAATTCAACGGTGAATTCGGTCTGCTCAGCTGCCGCTGCTGCTGCGGGTGCTGCGCCTGCTGCTGCAACCATCACGGGTGCAGCTGCGGTGACGCCGAATTTGTCTTCGAGAGCTTTCTTGAGTTCGACTGCTTCAAGAAGTGTGAGTTTTTCGATTTTTTCTACGAGTTCTGCTACTGCTGACATGGTATTATCTCCTTTATTCAATAAAATTTGTACTCTACTTATTATGCGGCTTTCTTCTTTTCAATAGCATCGAGAACACCGACAACATCGCGCATCACGGCATTGATTGTGCCGACAATGCCCGAGATCGGCGAGTTAAGGCTGCCGAGAATGGATGCAACGACCTCTGCACGCGACGGCATTGCAGCCAGTTCTTTTAATTTCGAACCGTCGTACACCGTTTTTTCAATGACGCATGCTTTGATCCCGAACTTCTCGTTCTTCTCTTTGAACTTTTGAATGATTTTCGCCGGTGCTGCAGGGTCATCATACGCAAACGCGATGCCTGTGGGTCCGACAAGTTTGTCGAACACCTTGTCATAGCCCGACACGTTCTTCAACGCGATCTTCGCGAGTGTATTCTTGACTACCTTATATTCGATACCGGATTTCCGGAATTCACTGCGGAGCGCGGTAATCTGCTCCACATTGATCCCTGCAAAATCAGTAAAGAACATACCCTGCGCCTTCGAGATCATTTCCTGGATCTCGGCGACTGCTTGTTCTTTTTCTGATTTGTTCATAGTGTTGTTTCGTTGTGCGCATGCAATGAGAAGCCCTCGTTATTTCAGAGGCATCACATGCTGTTTGTTGATTGTATATGAGTGCGTAAGTTCTTTTGTAATTATGCTGCCACAACCGTGCGGTCAATCTGGACGCTCGGTCCCATTGTGGATGAGACGTAAATACTTTTAATGTATTGTCCTTTTGCCGTAGCGGGTTTCAGTTTAACGATCATGCCGAGGAACGCTTTTAAATTATCGGCGAGTTTCTCTTTTTCAAAATTCGCTTTGCCGATAGTCGAATGGATGACGCCTGCTTTGTCCACGCGGAACTCGATCTTACCCGCTTTCACTTCCTTCACCGCAGTTGCCACATCCATCGTCACCGTGCCGCTCTTCGGATTCGGCATCAATCCGCGGGGACCGAGAATCTTTCCGAGTTTGCCGAGTTCAACCATCACATCGGGTGTGGCAATGATGACATCGACGTCAGCCCAGCCCCCTTTGATCTTCTCGATGTACTCTTCAAAGCCGGCGTAGTCAGCACCTGCTGCTTTTGCTTCTGCATCTTTCGGTGCCTTTGTTACAACCAGAACGCGTACCGACTTACCGATGCCGTGCGGCAGCGCCACCGTTCCGCGAATCGCCTGGTCTGCTTTCTTCGGATCGACACCGAGACGGATGGCAACATCAACCGCTTCGTTGAATTTCGCCGATGCAACATCTTTTACGATACCGACCGCTTCATCTATTGTATAGAATTTCTTCTGGTCGAATTTTTTAATTGCGTTATTGAATTTTTTGCCGTGTTTCATTGATCCTCCATGTGGTCCAAACGTTCGGACGAATCCGAACTCCCACTATATAATGAGTGATTTAACCTTCTACTGTAATACCTAAACTTTTTGCCGTTCCTTCGATCATGCTCATCGCCGAATTGATATCAGTGGTGTTCAAATCTGGCATCTTCATTTGCGCGATTTCCTTCACCTGGGCGCGGGTCACTTTGCCAACTTTTGTCCGGTTCGGTTCGCCCGAACCTTTTTGAACTTTCGCTGCCTTCACCAACAGAACCGCTGCGGGGGGAGTTTTTGTGATGAATGTAAATGACTTGTCTGAATAGACGGTGATGATTACGGGGATAATAAGTCCCGCCTGTGCCTGCGTCTTCGCATTGAACTGCTTGCAGAACTCCATAATGTTCACACCCTTTTGACCGAGGGCGGGACCGACCGGCGGTGCAGGGTTTGCTTGTCCTGCGGGAATCTGTAACTTGATAAAACCAACTACTTTCTTTGCCATACTATATCTCTAATAAATTTTGATGATAAATTATTTTTCTATTTCAACCTGACTGAAGTCCAACTCAATCGGCGTTTTACGTCCGAAGATGCTGACCATAACCTTGATCTTCATCTTCTCTTCATTGATCTCCTGAACAAAGCCGGAGAAATTATGGAATGGTCCGCTGATCACTTTCACCGGTTCACCGATATGGAAGGGAACTTCAATTCGTTCAACATCACCGCTTCCACCATCTTCCTTTTTTTCCTCGATCTTGCCGATTAATCTCTTCACTTCATCCGGCTGCAGCGGCACCGGGCGGTCTTTCGTCCCGACAAAGCTCAGCACCGAAGGAGTATTCAAAATCAGATGCTTGGTCTTTTCGTCAAGAATTGCTTCCACCAAAATGTAACCGGGAAAGAAATTTTTCGTCTTGCTTTTCTTCTTGCCATCTTTGACTTCAAAAATTTTTTCTGCGGGAATGAGAACGCGCGTGATCTTTTCCTGCAAGCCCTGTTCTTTGGATTCATTTTCCAGGGCAAGTTTCACTTTGTTCTCGTGTCCCGAGTAGGTACGGACGACGTACCAGCGATGTGCAACTGTGCTTTCCACCACTAAAAGATCCCCTTAATGACCTGACTGACGAGTGTGTCAACCACATAGACGAATAATGCAATCACACCGCAAACACCGAGCACAACCAAGGTGGATTCCTGCAACTCTTTTTGAGTCGGCCAGGTAACTTTGCTCATCTCTTTGTACACGTCGGAGAAGAAGTTTATGATTTTTTCTTTCATACGAATATCCCGAAACTTGATGATGCACGGGTGGAGGGACTCGAACCCCCAACCAACGGTTTTGGAGACCGCTACTCTACCAATTGAGCTACACCCGTACGAATATTATTTCGTTTCTTTGTGGACTTGATGTTTGTTGCAGCGGGGGCAATACTTTTTATATTCAACACGATTCGTCTGTTTCTTCTTGTTCTTCGTGGTTGAATAGTTTCGCTCCTTGCAAACGGTGCATTCGAGGGTAATGATATCTCTCATCGCGTTTCCTTTCTTCTTATGGAGCGGGAGACGGGACTCGAACCCGCGACCAACAGCTTGGAAGGCTGTGACTCTACCAACTGAGTTACTCCCGCAAATTTTTCGTCACCCGCAATCGTCGGTCAACTGTTTCCGGTGAAGAGCTGATGACCGGGATTGAACCGGTGACCTCTTCCTTACCAAGGAAGTGCTCTACCAACTGAGCTACATCAGCAACAATTTCAATCCTTTAACTACTAGAACAATATTCCTGCTGGGCAGGATTTTTCTTCGAACACAATCTTCGTAGTGGGTAGGGAAGGATTCGAACCTCCGAAGCCCGAGGGCGACAGATTTATCCGTACGGATTGCGTTTAACCGCTTCTATGATTTGCAATTTCTCTGCAATCCCTTCCTTACTTTTCAAATAACGTTC
>JBFMFY010000009.1:0-40688 GCA_040751955.1 Bacteroidota bacterium | reverse complement strand
GTTTCCACTCGAGCCAATGTAGTATTGCTCTGCCTTCTTTAAACTTTCCAGAAAATACATAACATATTTCCGGTTCATGTGGGTAGGGAAGGATTCGAACCTCCGAAGCCCGAGGGCGACAGATTTATCCGTACGGATTGCGTTTAACCGCTTCTATGATTTGCAATTTCTCTGCAATCCCTTCCTTACTTTTCAAATAACGTTCTCTGCGAACCGCTTCCCCTCTCGTCGCAAACTCCTCTGTGTAAATAACTTTCCACGGTTGATAACGCTTTGTCCACCCTGCTTCCCTACTGTTATGCTTTTGCAACCGAAGTTCTAAGTTTCCACTCGAGCCAATGTAGTATTGCTCTGCCTTCTTTAAACTTTCCAGAAAATACATAACATATTTCCGGTTCATGTGGGTAGGGAAGGATTCGAACCTCCGAAGCCCGAGGGCGACAGATTTACAGTCTGTTGCGTTTAACCACTTCGCTACCTACCCTCTCACTGAGCTGGCGAGGAGACTTGAACTCCTGACCTGCTGATTACAAGTCAGCTGCTCTACCAACTGAGCTACGCCAGCACGGTTTATGCCAAAAGAGCACTGAATTCCCTCGGAAAACACAAAATTGCGTGTAATCAAAAAGAAGACGGTCGTAGAGCAAATAAATATATACTTTTTTGCTTCAAAGTCAACAAAAGGAGGGTTAAAAATTGCTAATTGGGGAAGATTTTGGGCTTATGAAATCTCTTGATCTTGAAAAATATAACTGAGCAAGACTATCATTACCAAAGTGTTGCTCATAGATACCTCTTTTGGCAAGAGCGTTGGCAGCAAGTTGGCGCAAGTTATTAGAATATTTGTCGCTATCCCCCAAATGCCTCATTTTTAAGTCTGGGAATGGGGTTGAAAGGTATGTACTATCTTTAGAAAGCCTCAACAGATATACTTCGGGGATTCTCAGATAGCCGGCGGTATATTGAGGTTCTATTTCCGGAGTTACAAAGACGGGAACCGAATCTATATTCTTATCGATGAAACTCTTTATGAGGTTTATGTACCGACCTTCGATCACCTCAAACTGGTATGGTTCATCGTGTTCAAATTTGTACAACTCCTTTTGAAACAGTTCAGATTCTATTTTGGATTTTTGCATCACGTCCGGATACATTGCTTCCAGTTGTGGAAAGTACCAGGAGCGGCGAAACAGTTCCTTGTCAAGCACAACAATATCCGGACGCAGATTTTTGATATGTTGAAAATAATATGATGCGGAGACAAAATAATCCCATTGAGTAGAAATAACTATCGAATTTTCGGGAAGGTTCATCAAAATAGTCTTTGAGTAATCTTCTACAAGATATTGATCACTCGCATCAGCTGCCCTCCAGTTAGCATTGATTTGAACGAAGCAACATGCTGCGACCGCAGCGATGGGAATCCATTTCCCCGTTTTTGACGAGAACTGCTCACTCACTTTTACGATGCCGAACGCCGATGCAATGGCGACAGCGATAAACGCAAGAATGAAATATGAATCAATATCATGAATATCGTAATTGATCGAATATCCGACGCATCCCGCAAAGAGCAGGAGTACAACAACGAACTTGCGTCTTTTAGAAAATAGCAAAACGATTGCTCCAATCAACGCTAACAGCAACGGAAAATAAAAAAATTCAATCGGAAGCCGTTCAAAAAAATAGTTTAGTTGTTTTGCTGCTACATCGCTCGAGGAAAACATCCAAACTCGGAACTGCTTGCCACTGATGTGCCACCAGAATTTCTCAAATGTCTGCGGATTCCCCCAGTTAAATGGCGGCTGTTGAGCAGCTCGAATAGGCAGAAAGAGATACACGGACATTCCGAACAAAAACGGGAGTGACAGTTTCATCATCTTTTTGAATGCAGATTTATTCAAACCATGCTCAACAAAAAACCAATACAACAACGCCGGGGCAAGCAGTATAGTCGTCATATGATTGGTAAACGACAGTCCAGTCACAAATGCAAACATCAACCACCACCGTGGTTCATCCGTACGAATTGCTTTCGCGAAGAGAAGAAGGATCAATGAAAGCAAAAGGACATGCAGGGAATATACCTCTATACCTAAGGCCTGGCTCCACACTGTTTGTGAAAATGCCAGCGACAATGATGCAAACGTTGATCCCATAAGACGTGCATAATGCTTTTTTCCATCACCAATGAATTCAAGCAGCATGAAGAAAAAAACGGCGATACCGGATGCAACACAGAATGCAGAAAAAATATTCAGGCGGACGATCTCTTCTGCAGCAACAGGGAACAGTGAGAAGAACCGTCCAAGCAGAGTAAAGAGCGGATACCCGGTTGGATGAGCAATACCAAGCGTGAGTGCAACAGCCGCAAGTTCTCCGCTGTCAATGAATCCTACGGTCGGCGCGAGTGTTTGCAAATACGTCGTAAAGACAATCAACCACAGCAATGCGGCGATAATTTTTTCTTTATGTTCAATAAAAATTGTTTTCATACTGGACGCATAAAAATAACAATGCCACGGGGTTCACAATAAAATACACAATTATCTGTGAAATCCGTGGCAAAAAAAAACGGCATGCTAAGCCGTAAAAAATATATGATATCTCATGTCACGCAAAACAATTAAAACGGTCATGGTGAGCAAGGCGCAGGTTAAATTAGTGAAGTCATCCTTCGACGCGTCCTTCTCAAAGCGAAGGATTTGCTCAGGATGAAGGGTGTTTCTGCGCCGCGTCGAACCACTTTTAAGTCTTTGCGTAACATCAGTTACATATTTAAATAGTAACTCAATTTTACCAGAAAGATATTATCCGCTTTTGCACTTATCAATCTGTCAATGGAGTGATTGAATTGAAGGTCACCGTTATTCTCCTGGTCATTCCTGTTTTGGGTCCATACGAAATACAGGACTGATCCCGGCAAATATTCCCATCTCAATACCGCGTTACCGCGCAGCGATTTGAAATTGAAGTTCGGGTTATCGAAAATTTTCGCCGAAATATTACCACTCGCTCCATCCGCATCCACTTTAAATTGATTTGTACTATCAATATACGAAATCGTGGAAGCACCGGTTCCGTACACCAAGTACTCGTCGGATTTTGGTTTTACCAACTCTTTGAAATTCATATATGCGCCGGACGAAATAAGCGGCTGCAAGTACAATTGCAGAGACAATGTTGGAGTGAATGTCCAATTCAATCTGATGTTCGCTGAAACGGATTGATAATCGAGTTCGCCGAAAATGTATTGGTTGCCAAATGTAAGCAGCGCGAGCGGTTCGCGTTGGACCGATCCATCAAACCACTGCAATTTCTGGTACTCTTTATCATATTGTGGACCAACTGAAAACGTAATGTTCGGCGCCGGACGGTACTGGATCCAAAAACTATAACTTTTATAATCGGTGTTCCTGGAATTGTACGAATTGATCGATGCTTCAGCCACAAGATCCTTGCTGTCATCTGAATTCAGGAAGAGGTTGTACTCAAACCCCGGTTGGTTAAGCGTCAGCGGACCTCCGCGCGTTCTTCTGTTGTTGACTGTTTCGTTCGGGTTGACCGCAAGATTCCAGTTGATGGAATAGTAGTTCATGAACTGCACAAACCCGAAATGCACCAGTACATTATGAATGAGGTTTCCCTGATAGTCGAAACTCTGTCCGTATCCGCCGCCGAGCTCTTTTCTCCGAAACGTGCCATCCGGTTCTGTCCAATTATATCCCGCACCAACATGCATATTAATGACATCCGCGCGCGAGAGGAATCCGAGATCATTCACCTCATAATACGGATCGATGAAACCGACCGATGAATTAATGAAAGTATTTCCCTTTTGCTTGATCAGATAAAAACGTGCGGCGTATCCTGTCATCGAAGTCGCATTCGTATCAACATTCACATGCGATGCATCGGGACGTTGGAAATAGTGCTGTGAGTTCTTCTGCAAACCGGTGATTCTCGCCCGACTCCCTTGCACGTGGGAAAGATTACCGTAACCGGTAACAACCCATGTTTTGTTGCTGTCCAGAAATGTCCAACCGTCTAATCCTACAAATGATCCGCTGGAATTCAAACCATCTTTTAGTGCATTATCAGAAAACTTTCGTTGGGTGTGTGTCCCTAAAATTCCTATACCCTGTTTGCCGTCATTGAAATCCCGCTGCAGCCTGCCGACGCCGTAATATGCCATCGGTTCTACTTCAGCTTCGTTCCGTATGCCTCCAATTTTGTAATCTGCAAATTCGCGCGATGTAACAGCGTGGATAGTCCCGACATTCCATGCATCGGCAACTTTTCCCGTTACTTTTCCCGCTCCTAGAATCCGTGTTGCGAACGGCATATCCAAATGATCGGTCGAACCCAATGTATCATTGCCATGCGGCGAACGACCGATGCGTCTGCTATAGAATGGCGTTGTGTACGGAAAATTAAAATTCCAAAAATTTCTGCCCCCTCCCTGTCCGTAATTTGTAAAAATATTTGCACCTTCAACAAAGAAGGGGCGCTTTTCGTTGAAGAACGATTCGACATCGGAAAGATTCACAATGGCGGGATCGACTTCAACCTGACCGAAATCGGGATTCACCGTTGCATTGAGAATAAGATTGCTGCTGATACCGTACCGGATATCCGCACCAAGATCAGGCGTATAGCGGGAACCGTTGTTGAACGGATTACCCGGAGAGGGATGGGTGTATTCCGCTTTCGTTGTCGCAAACGGCAGCACTTCCAAAGCATTCGAAGGATGTATTCCCTCAATGCCGATAAGTTCTGGAAATCGTGAGACGTAACCACTTTCCATTCGGGGAGTGTACACCAAATAAATCTGCTCGTTCTTTCTGCCGATGTCTCTCCGGAAATTTATTCCCCACACCTGTTTCTCTTTATTCTGAAAACGTAATTGTGAGAAGGGAATTCTCATCTCCATCGTCCATCCGAGTTCATCGATCTGCGTTTTTGCCAGCCACACTCCATCCCAATCATCGTCATCCCAATCATCATTGTACATCACACCATCACCGATTGAACCTGCCGGTCCCACGACAAAGTAGTTGCCTGAACGTTTATCACGATAGGAATCAATAAAGACGCCGAACCAATCCGCCGTATTCAAATTATCCCGGCGATTAAGCAGAGCCATAATAGAATCGGGATTGGAATCAAACAAACGGGCAGCGATGTACAATGCATCATCGTCATACGCTACCCACACTTCGGTCTTTTCACTTGGTGCCGCTCCTTGATTCGGTTCTTTCTGAACAAAATTGGAGGTCGGAGGAATCGTCCGATATATATGCTCGTTCAGCACACCGTCAACGGAGATCGGCTCACTCAGCTTATGCGCCCGTACTTGATCGGCAAATAAAGATTGGATATAGAAGATCACGATAATAAAGAGCAGAACACGTCTCATACTTTCTCCTGATACTCAAAGGCGGCGTTAGTTAATTGGGTACGCCGCCCCATGAGTTTTGTTTCATTACGATTGTCAACTACTTTTTGCGGATCTCAATATATCCGTTCACCGTTTCCAGATAAATATTCTCGCCGCCGCCGTTGAGCAGATACGTAGCGCGAATCTCATCTGTATCCTCTCTATTGCCTCGTTTGTCGTACGTATCTGCTTTAAAGTCGGATCGGATGTCGTATTTATTTCTGTGTGAACCTCCCCAATCATCGCGTATGCGGATGACAGCTTCGATGGTCGCTTTTGCCGTTGCAGGAATGTACAGTTTCAGATCACCACCTGCGGTTTTCAATTCGCTGTCCCCCTTTCCGCTTGGATTCAGTTCTGCCTCAATATTTCCACCGGCGGTTTTTGCATCAATTGATCCGGTAATATTTTTCAAATCAATATCACCTCCGGAAGATTTCGCTTCCACTGTACCGGAGGCACCCTTGAGCACAACATCGCCGCCGGCAGTTCTCAAATTTGCACTGCCGCTCACTTTGCCGACACGAACATCGCCGCCTGCCGTTGAAAGGTTTGCATCGCCGCCGATATCGCCAACATCAATGTCGCCGCCGGAGGTGCGCGCATCTAACTTCTTCCCGACTTTTTCGATTCTGATGTCGCCGCCGGAAGTACTGACAGTCGCTTCGCCGTTGACCGATGCGAGAAAAATATTTCCACCGGAAGTTCGCAAATCTGCCTTGCCGTCAATATCACCAGTTTTCACATCACCGCCGGAAGTGGACATCGAAACCGCACCTTTCACTTTCTCAATCAGGATATTTCCTCCCGATGTCGAACCTTTCGCGTCGGCAGTTAAATTACCTTGCAACTCGAGATCTCCTCCCGACGTGCGCAGGTCAACTTTGCATTGAGATGGGACCGTCATCACGAACCTGCCGCCGCCGTGATTTCCCCATTTCGGACGATACGTTACCCGCACTTCGTCCCCCGATTGGTTCATCTTCACATATTCCATGTCTTCATCGTCGAGTCCTTCGACGACGACATTGATCTCGTTTTTATCCCATGTTTTCACCAGCACATCTCCGCCGCTGACGGAAACATCCAGGGAACTCGTCTTGCCAACGCTGAACGATTTTTCTCTTTTGACATCCGGATCAGCAGATGCAGGAAGAGATGTGAACAGTGCAAGAAGCAGTATGCTGATCACCGCACGATAGTGTTTCATTGATAGATCTCCTTTACTAAGTTTGCCGCACGATCGCGGATATATCTGTTTTGTTCGTTTACTATTTGTTGTTTTAAGGCTGATACGGTTTGATCATCAAATTTTTGACCGTCCATCCGCGCCATTTCAAGCGCATTGATAGCAGCAACACGCAGACCGGGATTATTGTCTTTTGAAAGTACGTGCAAGAGTGCGTTCCGTATTTCATCGTCAAACTCAAATTGCAGCAACACTCGCAGCGCTTCACGGCGCACGCCGGGATTCTGATCGGTCTTGATCGTTGTAATCAATGCAGATTTCACTGCCGGATCGGAAGAACGCTTTTGATTTGTTTGCTGCGCAATTGCATTGACTGTTTTTAACCGGACACCGGCATTCGATTCATTCAACAATGCATGGGTCAGTATTTTTTGCACTTCCGGATCATTTACTTTTCCCTTCAACCGCATCGGTGCGACCGCCTCAAATTCAAATTCTACTTCACCGTCGCTTGCATCCGAATCGATAAAGCGCACATGATCAATCCTTGTCATATCCGCCGAAGACGATTCATGCGCCACAGGTTGGAACACCAATCCCTGCCCGGCGCCCGGGGGTGAGAATGAACAGTAGCCGATGAATATACCAAGCGAGAGAGCCGCAGCGCCCGTTAAAGCAAACTTTGGACGGAAGAGTTCGTATATTGATCCAAGGATCGCAGAAACATACTGTTGTCTGTTTTTCTCTTTCCTGATCGCTGTCCGCAGTTGCGTACGAGCTTCACGCAGAAGGTCGTCGGGCGTTGCATCGGCTGTGTTATCCGATACGAATGATTTGAATTTTTTTATCTCCTGCAGTTCTTTCTTCAACTCGGGATGCTTTTTGAGATAATCGTCAAGGCGTACTTGCTCGTCGGAATTTAATTCTCCATAAATGGAGAGGTACATCAATTCTTTGTATTCTTCTTTTTTCATAGTTTACTCGTAGAGATCACGCAGGTGGGTTCTCATTTTTTGTGTCGCTTCAAACAGATATTTTTTCACCGTTCCCTCCGCACAATCCATCATCACAGCGATCTCTTTCAATTTGTATTCCTGATAATGGCGGAGCGTGAACACCAGCCGCTGCTGCGGTGACAGTGCATGCAATGCTTTTTCTATCCTTGCTGCTATTTCTCCCCCTTGTATCAGCGAGTCCGCGGATTCATAACTTACGGCAAAGTGCTTTAACGCATCGTCATTCTCTTGTTCTTCTAACGATGCATGATTAATTTTTTTCTTCTTCACCGTATGCGTCAAACAGACATTGGTTGCGATTCTGAATATCCATGTTGCAAACTCGCTCTTCTGTTGAAACTTCGGCAGCCCTTTCAATACACGAATGAACGTTTCCTGATAGATATCCTTCGCATCATCCGAACTTTGTGTATAGCGTGCTGCAATATTGAGCACATCTTTGTCGTACCGAAAGATGAGTTGCTCAAATGCAGCACTGTTTCCCGCATTCGACTGTTCGATCAGTTCACTGTCCGTTGGCGCCATTTGTTTCTTGATTAGACTTGGCATACCCTAATATAGTTGGGGATATTGAGTATAGAATTTTGGGAGTATATATTACAAGAAACTCTCAAGGAAATGATGAAAAAAACTTATCTATTCTTGATTCCACTTATTTTGCAAACTTCCAATTCTCAGTTGCGAGAGTTCAATTTCTTTCTGGAACTTGCACATTCTCACTCTATTTTAAATCTTTCTTCTGTAGAGACTGTCCCGTGTGCGGGATACGGAATTAAAACATTCCAGATTTGGAGCAACGATACGGTTATTATAGATATCCGGGGCTTCATACGTCCTGAGCCATGTTATTCCGGAACGGATGTTGCAAAAGGACAAATTGTGCTAACCGGAATAAAGACGAGAATTTTTGCAGTAAAGTTTCGCTGGAAAAAAAGAGAAGACTTGTGGAGAATAGAAGTTAACGGAGATGCTTTCAAAACAATCCCGATCCGATCTGCATTCACTTCATATTCGAAATGATCAGTGCACGATGTTCAATTCGTGATGATTCCGCTCCTTCATCCAGCAGTAGGCGTACAGCATTGCGGGAAAAACACTGACGATGATGAACGGGATCGCATTCACGCCCGCCGCAAATGAAAAGAAGAGAATTGCACTGACAGACATCACGGCGCTTCCTGTCTTTTCCCATTTCAATGTCAGAGCATACCCGACCAACAAGGTAAAGTGAAGCGACGACAACACCCACACGATGAGAGGCGGATTTGCGGAAGGGACAGAACCGAACCACGAAAGATGTTCAACGAAAAAAGTGCCCCATAACAAAAAAAGTGCACCGCTGAGAATCCGCGCAGTCAAGCGCACAATGGAAATGTGTTTGAGAGCAGTTTGCATGGTGAACTCCTTTCCCAAGATGAACATCAAAGGAAGAAGATTGTTGTGACTTGCACAAATATGATCGTTCGCGCATTCACAATCAATACAAACGACTCGTTTCGAAATAATTTAATCCAGCAACAAGACAATTGTGTCGGATTTTATCACTTTACTTTTCTGGCTTTGCGTTTGCTTTATCCGCCTCAATAATCAATGTCCGTCTCACAGGTCCCTTTGTATTCCTGTACTGGAATTGAACATCGAAAAAGAGAGATGCCGGTTTTGGTTTCCCGTTTTCTATTTCCGGGAGCCAGCGCGCCTTTCTGATTGCCTGTTCAATTGACGAATCGAAGATATCATATCCCGAAATCATAATATCAATCACGGCGCCGGATGTGTCGAGTTTCACGGCAATATTGGAGATTCCCTCAACACCTGCACGACGTGCAATTTCCGGATAGATGATCATCTCTTTGAACGAGTCCCATCCGACAGCCGGACGGGCATGTTCACTGTGAACACGGTTTTCTTGGGCGGTACACACTGTCGCATACACAACTAAAAGAGTGATAAGAAAAAATCCTTTCATTGTATCTCCTTTCGTGAATGAACGGTTCACATTATTTCAACAATACCATTTTGATCGTCTTTGTAAACTCACCGGCACGAATCGATGCAAAATAAATACCGCTTGCAGCTGCACCGAAACCTGTTTGCCCGTTCCACACAACTGAGTAATAACCGGGAGATTGATTCTCCGATACAAGCGTTCCGACTTGTTTACCAAGGATGTTGTAGATGGTGATCTGCACGTGCGTATGTTTCGGTATCTCATAGCGTAATGTGGTCGCGGGATTGAACGGATTCGGGTAATTCTGGTGCAGCGCAAATACTTTTGGAACAGCACGTTCGTCGTCCCCTACCGAGTTCGGATCCGTGGTCACTGTGATTCCGGTGAAAATTCCTTTCGTGGCGCGGAGCGGATCGTTGGATGACAATGAGAAGCGACTCTTGTACGAACCAGGCGTCAGATTGCTTGCACTGATTTTGACCTTAACCTCCTGAGAAGATTTCGGTTGAACAATCCCGTTTGCCGGCTGCAGTGTCAGGTAATTCAACATCGCTTCATCGGCGGCTAGTCCGCTATACTCTCCTGAGTATGATGCTAAAGTAGAACCGGTATTGGGATTGAGAACATATGTCATCCCGCTTCCACTGACGATAAGAACATCGGCTGATCCGGAGTACGCAAGTCCATAGACAAGAATATTGTTCGGCGACGGGAATGAGCGTATTATTGCGCCTGTCTTTACGTTGAATTCATAAATTCCATTCTGGAAATTACTTGCAAAGATAGAATTTCTCCTTCCGGCGAATGTTATTCCGCCTCCGACAATGGTATCAGGAATCAGTGTTGCTTTTAACTGACGTGATGTTATATCTATCGCGTAAATCCGCGACATTCCATAATCGGAAACATATAATAATTTACCATCTGTACCGAGCCCGTCAATGTTCAGCGAAACCGACAGTGCCAGCGTATCGACAAATTGCAACGGATTCACAGAGAACCGATACACGATGTTCGTGTATCCCTTTAACACATACACCCATTTCCCGTCGAAAGCAATTCCATCGGGACCGCCACTGAGGGGGATGGAATAGGTCTCGATCACTGCCCCGTTCATAGGATTGATTTTATGAACTCCGGTCCCTGTCGTACTGTAGAGGGGAAACGACTCGAATGCATCGGTGCGGAAATCATTTGTCGATTTGACTTGATTTCGTTTTGTGGGACTCCTTTCCGAGTACAGAGCAGCAGAACTGCCGGCAGTTTTAGACACTACGCTGCCCCGATGCCATTTGGAGTTCATTCCAAATAACGCATCTGTGGTGAAAATCTCATCGGATCCCGGGAGCAGGGTTGTCTCCGCAAAATTCCAAGTCAACACACCTAATCCATTATTGTGGATCGTCAGTGTTTTGAACGCACTATCTCTCTCCATCACCGTAAAGAATAACGAATCTGTGGATACTGAAATTTCAGATGGAAAAACGGCAGTACCGGTAACGGGATATTTCAGGATAAGTTTTGCCGAATCATTGCTCGTAATAAAGAGTTGATATCTGAATACCCCGGTATCTTTTAGCGCAAGCGTCACAATGAGTTTTTCCTCAGCTCCCGGCTTCAGTGAAAAACTTTTTTTGTTCAATGTTACAACTGTATCACTTACACCGACATCGCTGACGATCAATTGCCCCGAACCGGCGTTCTTCATACGGATCGTGTCGTGTCTTGATATTCCCGCATACACTGTGATGCCGACAATGCTGTCCGGCTTGACAGCAAGCGAAGGTGTACCGATAACATGCAGTGCCACCGGAATATTTTTCGGATTTCGGAGAGGATCATTGCTATTTATCTGTATTCTACCAAGATAATCGCCCCCTGTAAGTTGCAATGCATTGATATTCGTTGTTATTTCTTCCGATGCCCCGGGTGTAAGAGTACCGGAAGTTGGATGTGTGGAAATCCACGGGCGTACCTGCAATGCAAGATTACTCTTGGCAAATATTCCGTTCGTCCCGCCGATGGCGTGAATATTTCCTCCCATTACTACCCCTTCCAATTCACCGAGCGCTTGGGGCAGCGAATCCGCAACAGACCAAGTATTTGTCACGGGATCATACGTTTCGACAACACTGAAAAACGGAGCATTATTATTTATATAGCTCGTCTTGCCGCCGATTGTATAAATCTTTCCATCCGGTGCGTAACATGCACCGAATTGACGCCGTGCGGTGATCATCGGTGCGGCAGCAGACCAGGTATTAGTTCTCGGATCATACACTTCGACGGTATTATACGCGGTCGATACATTTCCCGATCCATCAGATCCTCCTCCAATCGCGAACATGAATCCACCTGGACCTTCGACAACATTTAGCTGACACCTGCCGGTCGGCATCGGATTACCTATTGACCAGCTATTTGACAAAGGATCGTAGATCTGCACATTTGTCAATGCACGTTCACCTCCAAATACATAGATACGTCCGTCATATCCTTTCACTGCGGATGCCTCCCAAACGGATGTTGGTATTTGTGCGATCGTTGTCCAACTATTCGTTGCCGGATTATACTTAAACGATTCGGAGATGAGCCCTCCAATGGAGTAAATGAATCCATTGTTGTCAATCGCATACGACATTCCTCTGTTGGAGAGTGGAACAGGAGCACCATGTGTCCATAAATTGGTATTCGGATCATAAATTTCAAGCGTCGAGAGCGCCTCCGAAGAATTATATCCGCCAAACACGTAGATCTTCCCGTTTGGATGTGCGACCGCAGCATGTTGAGCGCGTGCCGAGAACATCGGAGCTCGTTCACTCCACGCAGTACTTATTGAATGATCGATACCCGCAGATCGCACCATCAGTTTTGCATTTGATCCGCCAAACCGTATTCCTGTTCCATCATTCGCCTGTACTTTCACTCCTGCATTACTAGTTGTCGGCAGGAGGTTCTGGCGATGTCTCAGCGCCACAATCTGCTCTACTGTTGATAGGGGATGTGATTCACGATCAATTGATGACGCCGATGCAAAGTTTCCGATATTCCAATGCAATTCTCCTTTCCCCGTATTTTCTATCTTAATTTTTGTTGAGATAGAATCCTTTTCCTTTACGGCAACAATCAATGAATCAGGCGTCACTGCTAGTACGGGCGGGTGGATGGCTTTCCCCTGAAGTATAAATGTTACATCGGGATGAGTGGCATCATTACTGGCTATTGTTGCTTGGGCAACAAAAATTCCGGTGTCATGCGCGGTATATGTGAGAAGTATCTTCTGTTTCGATTCAGGAGCAACGGTAAAATTGGTTGTACTGAATTTTAGAAGAGTATCGGAAATGACAGTATTCGTTACGATGAGTTGATCCGAACCTTCATTCACTACATGAAGCGTATCGTGCCACGGTATTCCGACAAACGCAGTGATGCCGCTAATGCTATCAGGCTGAAGTTTGATGATCGGTTTGCCGATGACATGGAGATGGAGTGGGACTTTCTTAGGATTTCGCAACGGATCGTTGTTAACGATGTTCAAGAATGAGAAATAATCCCCTGGCTTTGTATTCTTTCCGGTGAAGTGCACCATCACCGGTTGCGATCCGCCTGCCGCTATCGTACCAGCCGCAGGTTCCGTTCGAACAAAATTCCTCCCGCGTGATGTACTAATGCAGTTGGCAAGCAGTCGAGCCATAGCGGAATTGTAACTGTAGAAATCCATGCCAATGTAAATAACTCTTCCCGAACCGATATCCCGTTGTGTCACCATATTATTGGAGGTAAATTGTTCTCGGACGATTTTTCTGCCGTTCGGCGATTGATGATGGTTTGATCCATTCATCGCGGAGAAAGTTGCGGGAACATCTTTCACAAGCGGACTTTCCGGATCGTGCACGATTGCTGTGAATTCGAACCCGTTTAAATTTTCGATCGTCAACAAGCCCGTACCGTTGAGAAATGTCGTGGATCCTCTATTAATATGGTCGAGCGAAATGATCGTTCCGCCGCTTTGTACAAATGTCGTGAGGATTGATGAACACGCGACCCCGAACGAATATAGATCTTCTCGACGTTCCTGTTCCGGCATCATGAAGATATCGGCCGAAGAAAGTTTTACCTCAAGTTCCGCGGGAGACATCGTTGAGATCGTATCGAACGTGGCAGTAGGAATGAATTCCTTGATTGCATTCAAGGTATTCTCCAACTCGCCGCCTGCCGTTGTATCACAATAGGCAGTCCACACAACGATATTCTTTGATGTGGAAGCAGAGAGCAAGGTCGTGAGTGAATAAGCGCCAACGGATGGCGTACCGTCGTTGTTTCCATTCGTGGGGGTATGTTGCTGCGCGATCTGTGTACGTTCCGTGCGAGAGCGTTGTTTAAACTCCGGTTCCGAATTAGCAGCTGTAACTGATGATGACATTGGTTGTGGAATCTCCCATGCCAACTCTCCCAACCCTGAATTGAGTATTGTCAATGTCTTTGTGGTCGAATCCCGTTCATCAACGGATACAACGAGTGAATCAGGTGAAACGCCAATCACCGGCGGGTGAATAACCTTCCCACGCACGGGTATATCTTTCAGCAATGTGTTCGAATCGTTGCTTGAGAACGTCAGTTGTGCGTAAAATAATCCCGTATCTTGCGGCGTGAACGAGACGATGACTTCCGTCTGATTGCCGGAGAGCAATGAAAAAGTTGTTTTACTCACATGAAGCAGTGTATCGGAAACCGAAATATTCTTCACCTGCAGCTGTTCCGATCCGATGTTCTTCACCATGATCGTATCAACATGCTTGACTCCGACGTGAGCTATGCCGAACAAAACACTGTCGGGAATAATATGTATCACCGGCTTGCCAGTCACTTTCAACGAAACGGGGATGAGGAACGGATTGTGTACCGGATCATTGTTCCTCAGTGCGATCTTTGCATCAAACACTCCCGGTGATACACTCCGTGCGTTTGCACGTACAATCACATTCTGATTTCCGCCTGCCGGAATTGTTCCGCTTGATGGGATCAATGAGATAAACTGCGACGACATTCCCGACGACATATACGTTACAGCATTGGTCAACATCTTGCCGATGGGCTCACTTACTCCTGTAGTATTATAGTAGAATTCCCACGTCATTCCGGTCAATAAAATGCGACCTGCGCCGAATGAATACTCGATCGTTGTCGGAGCTCCCGTTAAACTGTCTTTGGTGATAATATTTGCACCCACAGGTATGGAACCGAATTGTATGTGCGATGCTGAATTGCCATACAATACTCTGGGAATACCGACAGCCACCGGATGCAACGGATTAACAACTATGTTGCACGGAGAACCGATATTTATACTTGTCGTGCCCCCGGGGAATATCAGGTCAACAAAATCGCTTGGGAACGGACAGTAATGAAATTCAAGTTTTCCGCCGTTCTGAACATACGTGCCAAACTTGCTCATTTGTGTTGCAATCATCTGGTAAAAACTGAACGGTTGCTGCGAGCTGACAATGATGAGTTCATACTGAGAGAAATCGGTGGATGAGATGGTCGATGCATTGATGATCGCAGGGACAATGCCCAGCCGCGCGAGAACGGTATCAAGAGAAGGCATGCTCCATGCAAATTGATTTCTGATAACAAGAACTTTGCTTGATGAAGAAAGTTGCTGCAGCGATTGGCGGGAGACGAATGCACCTTGGTCAAAAGAAGAATGTGAAATAGTTCGCGGTTCGAATGGGTAATTTTTATTTTGGTCGATACTGTTCAGTAACTGCACCATAGTGGAAAACGCTCCCTCAGTACCATAACTCCATGTCAACGGACCTTGCCCGCTGTTGCTGATCGTCAACGAAGCATCGGTAGAATCTTTCTCCTTCACAATAAATGCGAGCGAATCAGGCGATACATCAATAACCGGTGCATAGTCACCATCAGCTACAATACCCACATTCGTTGTCGGTGAGCCTGGATCATTACTGATAATAGAGAGTTGCGCTTGCACTAAACCCTGAGCATTTGGTGTAAAGACAATCTGCACGATACGGGAGGCATCTTTAAGTAGTGAAAATGCGCTCTGCCCAAGAACACTGAATCTGGCATTGTTCACAGTGATATTGGAAATATTCAGGACATCCGACCCGTTGTTTGACAACAGTACATTGACCGTATCTGAATATCCGATGAACACCGTTTTAAATTTGACTGAGTCCGTTACAACAAGATTCGGAGTCCCGACAACAGTCAATTTTAACGGAACAGCAATCATTCTTTTTTCAGGGTCATTTGTTCCGATGACAACTTGTGCCAAAAATTTTCCGCCATCCAGTTTTTCAGTCTTCATCCTTGCCGTGATCGGCACAGAACCGGACGGGGTAACCGTTCCTTTATTAGGAAAAACAGAGAGCCAGAGATTCCCGAATGTTATGTGTCCAATGTCGGGAATATGATCGGCAGGTCCGGTGAGACCGACATTGGTCGCAATGTTCATCAGACCGTCGTCATTCGATAATGCCATGATTGGAATGGAGAATTGGATACGTTTACCGACAGTATCAACAGTGACGGGATATGTTCCTTTAAGTGAACCAAGCGTGTCGTACAGCCGCAACCCGTCGCTTGGGTTGA
The DNA here is from genome assembly GCA_040751955.1 of Bacteroidota bacterium. GTDB lineage: Bacteria > Bacteroidota > Ignavibacteria > UBA10030 > UBA8401 > SpSt-333. The sequence continues at coordinate 24,474 of JBFMFY010000009.1, read as the reverse complement.
AAGGAGCATAATATTCACAGCCGACATCATGACCTTGCAGTGAGTACGGCAGCGGAACACCTGTCTTATCGTTTTGATCTAGATCAAAACCGATCCATCCGGCAAAATACATTGTTGTCATTGCGGGGGCTAACACATATTGAATTGAAATGGTAGTGCTTGTCTGCTCTCCGCGAAGTTCAGACATATCGATACCTTCTGCGCCGTCACCGATCGGATCTTTGATAAGGAGCGGAAGCAACGGAAGAACTGCCGCATTGATATTAGAAGTTACGGTGTTGGACGTTTGCATATATTTTGCACTGTGGGATCCACGCAATGCCCGTGGCATGTAGGAACTTGCTGAAATATCATTCGGCAGATATTCTATTCCCGTCTCAAAATGCAGCGGACCTGCACCGATATTTCCGAGTGTTATATAAGCATCCGAACTATCCCCTTCGTTTAAAGTTACAACGATCGAATCGGGTGATGATGTTGCTCCAGGCGGATAGTCGCTTCTCCCTGACAGAATGATGCTGACGGAAGGATTACTGGTATCGTCGCTTGCTATCGTCAACGATCCTGAAAAAATTCCGGTATCGGTCGGCGTTACATAGATCAATATTTTTTGCGTTGCATGCGGAGGTACAGTGAAAACCGATTTTGAAACGGTGAATATCGGGTGACTTGCCGTAATCCCGGTGATTTTCAAATCTTCGTTTCCCAGATTTTTTATTGTAACAGAATCGGATGTTGTCTTGTCCTTGAACGCATCTTTGAACACAACGGTATCTTTTGATAGACTGATAAGCGCTATCCCTTTGTACCCTGATGCTTTGAGTACATTCAACCTGCCGTACCCCCATGTGGCGTTGGGAACCGCGCCAGTAATTTCATCGGCGGTAGCGGCATTCAACAATTTTTTCTTGACCTGATAATTGGTAAGTGTGGAATCCTGCTGCAGAAGCAAAGCAACAGCTCCTGCAACATGCGGAGAAGACATACTCGTACCACTGTTACTTGAATATCCGGAAGAACCAATGGAGGAAGTGACATTCCCCCCTATGCCGGCAATATCCGGTTTCACAGCACCGTCGCGCCGCGGACCCCGTCCGCTGAATGTCGAGATCTCGTTTTCCAAGCCGAAAGATCCGGAAGTATTATTGTAGGAAGCGACTGTGATCGCAGAATCAGCACCAGCAGGAATCCCGAATGTCATTGATGGATCTACATTCGTCAGGAATCTGACAGAATAATTTCTCTCCCACCACAGATCAACCCGTCCGCCGTCGGGCAGAAGGTTTCCGCTGGCAGCAGAGAATTGAAATTTCATTTTAAAAGAACTGAGATACATCGTCGGCTGGAATGTGATATAGAGTTGGTTATCGCCGTTCAACGGTGAACCGATCTTCGATGTGATCGATACTGTGATCGAATCGAACGAATAGATTGCTGTCGTGTCAACCGCTTGTACGATCATCGGGAACGACGCTTGAGATGATTTCTTTAAACGAGTGACGAGTCGGTCACCTGTTTCATACCACACTTCCATCGGTATGGTCAACGACGAGCTACCAGTGATCTGGAATTCTATCTCCTGCGGTACGGATGTCGTTACAATCGCCGATGCATGACGATTACTGATCGCTTCATTGCCAGCCGCCAAACAAACGATATTGCCATCTGCAACATCATTATTGAGCGCCTGTTCAAACAATGTCGTGCCGTCATGCGGACCAAGATTCGTCCCCTGACTTGTATTAATCACAAATCTTCTGCCTAACGCTTTTGCCTTCGTACGGATATAGTCATAGCCGTCAAGCGTACCGACAGTTGTCAACCCTCTGTTAAAAAGATCATCCCCTTTGTTCGCTACCATGATGATGTTTGCTTCGGGCGCCATACCGACATATTGTTTTGCCGGAAGTCCGTTACCAGCGGCGATGCCGGAAACATGCGTACCATGCATCCCACCGTCGTACATGGACCACAATCCTGAATTGATGGCGGCGGCATCCTTCTCAATACCATATGTGAATCCGGTCGGGGGTGTCCCACCGGAGGTAGCGTACTGGTCCCACACGTAGAGTATGCGAGTCTTTCCGTCAGCTGTTCTAAAATTCGGGTGATCGGTATTGATGCCGGAATCGGTAAATCCGATGATGACTCCTTTTCCCGTCAATCGCTTTGTTGGATCCGCAAGAGCATGAAGAACATCGGCGCCGGTTTTGGAGAGACTCAGTTGAAGAGAAGTATAAAGTCGTCGTGAAGCCTCGATGTATGAGACTGACTGTTGTTGTGCGATTTGTGAAACTGCATTCAATGGAACCAGCGCAGTATAAATATCTCCGTGCCGCGATCCGACCACACCGCCGATTGAACGAACATAGTCATGAATCTGTCCTTTCGATTTGATCAGCACCCCAACAACATCGCCGAGTGATTCAGCTAATCGTTCTCCAGCGGCATATGATTCGATGGTTTGAATCCGTTGAGCGGGGAATGCAGCCTTCGCAGCAATTACATGTTGCAGAGATGCATCAATCTTTTTCTTGGCAGAGAAATCTAAGGCATCAATATTTTGTGAATACATCACGCCGCAAGAAATAATAAAAAAAGCGACGTAATATCGTCGGAGCGATACTGTAATCTTCATGGAGGTCCCCTTGGAGGTATGCTGAAGTGAATGGTGAAGTAACGTAGATGTCATCGATCCATTAATTGGTCTGGAGCGCGGTCAGTGAATTGATCCTCAAATGATGTAAAAAAACTTCACGCTTTCATTTTCAACTCACTTCGTCTATATTTGTGAAAATTAATTGAGTATTACAAGGAGAAAATATGGCATTTGAAACTTTAGTAGTGACAAAACAGAATGGTTTTGCCTTAATTCAGATCAATCGCCCGCAAGCTCTCAATGCCCTTAACTCACAAGTTTTGAGAGAGTTATACGAAGCATTATTCGACATTGATCACGACGACACGCTGTACTGTTCTGTGATCACAGGCAACGAGAAGGCTTTTGCAGCCGGAGCCGACATCAAAGAGATGGCGGATAAATCGGAAAAGCAGATGGCGCAGGAGAACCAATTCGCTCCATTCGATCATTTGAGAAAAATCAAAAAACCGATTATTGCCGCTGTCAACGGATTCGCACTCGGCGGGGGCTGCGAACTGGTGATGGCATGTGACATTATCATTGCAAGTGAAACTGCAAAGTTCGGTCAACCGGAAGTCAATCTCGGCGTCATTCCCGGCATGGGAGGAACACAGCGATTGACACGCGCCGTCGGGAAATACAAAGCGATGGAATTGATTCTTACTGGCGACATGTTTTCTGCCGACGATGCACTGAAGTGGGGACTTGTGAACAAAGTTGTACCGAGTGAATTCTTATTGGAAGAGGCAAAATCCCTTGCAAAAAAAATTGCAGAAAAAGCACCCGTTGCCGTTCAGGCAGCAAAAGAGATGATCAACAAAGCAGCCAATCTCCCTCTCGATGAATCGCTCGATGTTGAGCGGCATAAGTTCAATTCGCTCTTTGCAACTGAAGATCAGAAAGAGGGCATGAAAGCATTCATTGAAAAAAGAAAGCCGGTGTGGAAAGGAAAATGAAAGGAAGATATTCCTCCTTGATTTTTTCCTCCTCAAATCGGAATTTTGTACACGTACGCACCACATTGGAGGCGTTATGAAACATATCGTGAAATCGTTCGTGCTGTTCATCTTCTCTACCTCGCTTCTCACCAGCCAATGGTGGTATTATCCAAATACCTATCCAATGGAAGAGCGGTTTGAAGACCAGTCATTTTTTTTCACGCCTACGTTCATCAATCCGTACGGCGTTGATGAATTTTCAAGCGAACTTTCAGGAATTGTGGATCACCCGCTTATGAACCTGCAAATCAATCCTGCTGGCATCACATCGGCAGATCAACATACCTATCTCTACTTCGATTACCGGACGAACAGGGATCTTGAACGGGAGTATGACTATTATCGTGGACCAATTCTTATGTCTGAAAGTGTTTCGGTGTTCAATGATATATGGCCCTATCCGTATTATCCGGGAACAACAAAATTATCTGTTGAACCCGCGTTTTCATCAGCAGTACTCGGAAAACCCTTTCCTGAATCGATGCCCGCACTGACACTCGGCGTTTCATACGAACTGATCTCTCAGTCGGAGCCTTTCTACCCTATTGAGAATTATGGGGCGAATCCTTATGCAATGGATAGATCAATGGATATTTCATACCACGGGGTTGATCACGTACGCAACACGGGACATTTCATCGCACTCTTTTCCGGCTATAAAGTTACAGATGACCTTTCCATTGGCGTCCGAATAGGACGCTCACTGTTCGACCGCAACGGTGAGTACGGACCGCAGGTACGAATGACATCGGGATCGGCAAATTCAAGTTTCTATTCCGACGACAACCAACGAAGTCAGGAATATCAACTGTGGGATGTTTCGATCGGCGCTGAACTGCATGTCAATGACCACATTGTAGTCGGTGCAACTGCGGCATACTCCATTGGCGACGTGGTGCAGCGAGAAGTGTATCAATCTGCAATGAATACTCGTTACAGCGGAACAACACCTGCAAATTCATACGAGTCTCAAAAAGATAATAATAGAAATTGGAAACACACCGGCAATGGAATAACACTCGGCGCCAATTCACGGATCGTACTCTCTTCAACTGTTACGATGACAACCTCATACATATATAAAAAACAGGGACGCGATCTCTCTCTTTTTGCAAGGGACAACGATGAATATAAAGAGAATCAACGGAGTCCCACATATTCCTACTCCAACGGATACACTTCCGTCTTCAACAGCAGCGGAGCGGGCGACCGTACGCTGCGTGGACACCGAATTGCTGCGGCATTGACATTCAAAACAGAAAATAAACTTTCATTTTCATTCGGCATAGTGTACAATGATCAATCGTTAACCACGGCAACCCGGGAATACTCCGAGTTGGAACGCGAGGGGTATTTTCAAAATACTTCGCAGCCGTACACTACCAATCGTACGATCGAGAATAAAAATTTTTCCTGGAGTAACGACAGGTCACAGAACGACCTGCAGATTCCGTTCATGCTTGACCTTCCGCTGAATCCGTACTTCACGATGAATCTCGGCTTCAACCGCAGGTTCCTTACGGTTGAAGAGGGCGAACTGATCAACGTTGAGTATCTCAAACGGGAACAATATAAAGACGGTGTTCTGCAGCAAACCGATCTTCCGATGTATGAGCGCTACAATACACCACGACCATCGCAAACGGCAAACTCCATGTCTGTCATCGCCGGTTTCACGGTTCAACCTGCGGAAGGAATCAATATTCGGCTGCTGGCTATTCCATACACTGTAAACAGAGAGTTGAACTTGCAATGGCTGGCGGGAGTCAACATTCTTCCGTAGTAAATTTCTCACGAGTAGAGCAAAAGAAGCAGCCGCAGAGTTGCTTCTTTTGTTTTAAAGCGGGATTATTGGAACAATAATCTGTTTCATATTCGTGTTATCAATGGAAGTATCATGAACTACCAAACTATCCTCTACTCTGTCTCCAATAACACACTTTCTATAACGCTCAACCGCCCGGAACTGTTCAACGCGGTGAATGAGCAGATGAAAAAAGAACTTCTTGACGCGTTCAAACAGGCGGAAAAAGATCCGAACGTACGCTGCATCGTTCTGCGTGGCGCTGGTGAAAAAGCATTCTGCTCCGGACAAGATCTGAAAGAATATCAGGATGCGAAATCATCCATGAAGAAAATGCTGGAAGAAGGATACAATCCCATCATCAAGCAAATGCGTTCCATCGAAAAGCCGATCATCGGCATGATCAACGGCGTGGCGGCAGGGGCAGGATTCAGTTTCGCACTCGCGTGCGACCTGCGCATCATGAGCGACAAAGCAAAACTGATTCAGGCATTCGTCCGCATCGGATTAGTGGCAGATTCGGGCTCGCATTGGTTTCTGCCGCGGCTCGTGGGAACAGCAAAAGCATTCGAATACGCCGCAACAGGAAAAGATATCGATGCAGCAGAAGCGGAGAAAGTCGGGCTCGTAAATAAGGTTGTGCCGCACTCCGAACTGGAGAAAGAGACGTACACTCTCGCCGAAAAACTGACGCAAGGAGCGCCGAAAGCGATCGGCATCATCAAGCGGACGCTCAACAAGTCTCTCACGATGACGTTCGATGAACTTCTCGCCTACGAAGCGATGATGCAGGAAGTCGCCGCACAAACGAACGATCATAAAGAGGGTCTTGCAGCATTCATTGAAAAGCGTCCCGCGAAGTTTACGGGAAAATGAATGTTTTGTCATGCCAGCAAACGCCGGCATCCGGTTCCTGGATTCCGGCTCGCGCCGGAATGACAAACTGAAAAAGAGATCATCGTGTATTCCAATTCTTTTATTTCACCAATTCCTCTTTCCGACAGTGACCGACTTCTTCTCTCGTGGGGATTCGATCTGACAAAGGAATACTTTACTATCGCGAGCCGTGTTCAAACAGTTTCATCCTTCGTAATAGAACTTGCAACAGGAACGGGAAGGATGTGCGCAGTGTTGTCCGGGTTATTTTCCACTGTAATCACCGGCGATTCGTCACTGATTGATCACGAACGCGCTGTGAAGAGAATTCCGCCGGCAAACCTGAATCGCATGCAGTTCATTCGGTTGAACATGGAATCTCTCCCCTTCTGCACCAATGCTATTCCTCTCTTGTTCTGTTTGAACACCCTTCACGAGGTCGCACAGCCGGAACAATGCCTGCGCGAAATGGTCCGTGTGATCCGTCCGGACGGAACATTGGTGATCGGCGATTTCAACAGAACCGGTTTCGATGCAATGCGAGAGATTCACCGGATCGTGTACAAGAACAATCATCATGAGGGAAACATCGACATGGCGAGAATTCGGGAAATTGTATCGGAATCGTTTCACTCAGTGGAAGATGTGGCAACTCCGATGAATGATACAATCATTGCATCAAAAAAGTTCTCATGAGTTGATTCCTTTTTCTTCTGTGAATCTGTGGTTTATTTCTTTCTCAATTGCAAAAGTCAACGACCGCTTTTTGCGGAATTGAAAATCTTGCATTGCAATAAAGTTAAAATTTCCGCATTCTGCCATGGTATATTTTTTGCAATGCAGTTTGAAGGATATTTTAAAAACCTGATCAATGTCATTGCGAGCCGTTTTCTGGCGAAGCAATCTTTTTTTACCTTAAACAGCAGAGATTGCTTCGGTCGCCTTGCTCCCTCGCAATGACCGTCAATTTGGCGGCAAGCAAATCGGTTCACTCCGCTTTTTTAGGACATAACACTCTGCTACTACGAAAGGAAAAACCATGCGAATAGGAATTCTTACCGGCGGCGGCGACGTTCCCGGACTCAATCCCTGCATTAAAGAAGTTGTCTATCACGCCACCGATACCGGTGCCGAAGTGTACGGCATCCGCCGCGGGTGGGGCGGATTGCTGAACTTCAATATCGACGACGTTGAAGATCAAAAAAATTGGGTGCTTCCTCTAACCAAACAGAACACCCGTACGATCGATCGCTCCGGCGGTACGTTTCTGCATACATCACGGACGAATCCGCAAAAAGTAAAATGGTCGGACATACCAAAATTTTTACAGGATCCGAAACGTCCGCCGCAAGACGGAGATCCAAACAGCGATTTTACACCACACATTCTCAAGGTGCTTGAGTACCTTAAGATCGATGTTCTCATTACCATCGGCGGCGACGATACGCAGAGTTTCGCTGTCCGGCTGAATGAAGAGAAATTTCCGGTCGTCGCGATCCCGAAAACAATGGACAACGATGTGTACGGCACCGATTACTGCATCGGATTTTCGACTGCGGTGACACGCAGCGTCGAATTCATCACCAACCTCCGCACATCGGCAGGTTCGCACGAGCGCATTGCAGTGATCGAATTATTCGGACGCAACTCCGGTGAAACGTCTCTCATCTCCGCATACCTGGCGGGGGTTGACCGCGCGATCATTTCCGAAGTGCACTTCGATCCTGAAAAACTTGCCGCACTGCTGATGCACGACAAGAAAATGAATCCGAGCGGCTACGCGATCATGACGATCTCCGAAGGAGCGCAGATGGTCGGAGGAAAAGTGATCGAGTACGGACAGGCGGATGCGTACGGACATAAAAAACTCGGCGGCATCGGACAGATCACCGGTGAAGCGATTCAAAAAATTACCGGATCGCACATTATCAATCAACAGGTTGCATACCTGATGCGCAGCGGCGAACCGGATGCACTCGACAGGATGGTGGCGATGTGTTACGCGAATCTCGCAACCGATCTCGTGTTGAAAAAACATACCGGCAGAATGGTGGCTCTGCGCGACGGCAAGTACACCACGATTCCGATCAAATCAATCCTGGATGGTGTGAAGCGCGTGGATGTGCAAGAGTTGTACGATTCAGAAAATTACCGCCCAAAGGTGTTCAACGTAATCGGCAAGCCGATGTTTTTGTACTGACTTTTAAACGTGCGACTCACTTCTAAAGTGAGTCGCACACTGATTATACTTTCTCCTTTTATTTCCCGCAATCATTCCGTAATTTCATTTCGCAATTCACTGTTCGTTATTCAATATTCGATATTCAATCAATGGCATTATCAATCGGAATAGTCGGCGCGGGAACGATGGGAGCAGGCATCGCGCACATTGCCGCACTCAATAAATGCACCGTTGCACTGTACGACATCAACGAAGAGGTGATCCGCCGCGGCGTGGAGCGGATCAATTTTGAAATGAAGCGGAGTGTCGATAAAAGCAAGATCAGCGAAGACGACATGAAGCAGGCGATGAACCGTATCAAGAAACGGACGAACATCAACGATCTCGATACGTGCGATGTCATCATAGAAGCAGTACTGGAAGATTTGCGGGTGAAGAAAGATCTCTTTAAAAAACTCGATCAAATCGCGCATCATACCACCATCCTTGCCACAAACACCTCGTCGCTTTCCGTCACGTCGATCGCTGCGGCGACAAAAAAACCGGAGCGTGTGGTCGGCATGCATTTTTTCAATCCCGTGCACATGATGAAATTAGTCGAGATCGTGAAAGGGGCATTGACAAACGATGAAACAGCGAAACGAGCAACGGAGATCGCGCACACGCTCGGTAAAAAGACAGTGCAAACGAAAGATACACCCGGATTCATCGTCAACCGCGTGGCGCGTCCGTTCTACGGCGAGGCGTTCAGATTATTGAGCGAAGGGGTCGCTTCCATTCAGGAAATTGACCGCATCGTAAAAGGAAGCGGCGGCTTCAAGATGGGACCGTTCGAATTGATGGACCTGATCGGCAATGATGTGAATTTCTCCGTCACCGAATCGGTGTACGAGCAGATGTACCATGACCCGCGTTTCCAACCGAGTCCGTTACAAAAGCAGATGGTTGAAGCGGGACTGCTCGGCAAGAAAACGAAAAAGGGATTCTATAATTACGAAGAACAATGAAGAAACAAGTAAAAAGAAAAGCATCTAAAGCAATCAGAAAAAAAACTGCTGCCGCAAAGCCCGAAACTCAAACCGCAAACCGGCTAGTCTGCTTGCTTGGCGACGAGCATTTAGTGAAAGAATACTCCGCACTGTTTCAATCGTATGGAATTCCTGTTCTTGAATTGAAGAATCTTGCTTCGCTAAAAACTTCAGCGAAAAAAATTTCCATCGCGTTTGAGTTGTCTCTCGAATCTTCAGAAACGAAAATTCACAACGTGAAAACACTCGACGAAGTGCTGGAACCGTCCATCCCGATTCTTTCGAGCTCAATAACATCCACCGTGTTGTCGCAAGCACAATCTCTGCGCAACAAAGAACGACTGACGGGCATCGCCGCATTTCCCACGCTTGTTGAAAATAAACTGGTCGAGATTGCACCGTCGCTGTACACGTCAACAGTCATCGCCGAAAAGATAACATCGTTCTTCGCGAATGCGAAAAAGGAAACGGCGATCATTGAAGATTCTGTCGGTATGGTCATGCCGCGGATCCTCTGTCAGATCATCAATGAGGCACTCTTCACCGTGCAGAATGATGTCGCTAATCCCAAAGATATCGACACCGCCATGAAACTCGGGACAAACTATCCACACGGACCGATCGAATGGGGGGAAAAAATCGGATTTAAAAATATCGTGGCAGTACTCGATGCGTTATACAAGAATCACGGCGAAGAGCGGTATCGCGTTGCTCCGCTCCTGCGGCAAATGGCGGTAGCAGGAACTTTTTGGAAAGCAAAAGAGTAACCTTCCATTCGTTCTTTTTCGCGGCAGCATTCAAAAGCTATTGTGATTGCACATTGATTGAATTACATTGTTCACATGAAAGGAATGTCCAAAAAAATTGTATGCTGCGTGATGTTGGCGTGCTATGTTGCCGGATCAACAACACATGCTGTTACCCTTCTAAACGAATTGCTCAACACCGGTGTTACGCAATCTCAAGTAACACCGGAAAAAAATTCGCGGCCCATTGCTGATGGGCAAGTATGGACTGCCAAGACGCATACACTGTCTGTTTTCTACCCCGAACTGTCAACTCATCTTTTTTCTTCCGATGCCGTTTTTTGGTACTCCACGTCATCCGGAATTTATGCTCCAACAGATTTTCAATCGTTATATACCCATCTGGAGTGCTTGCCCTCAAAGCCGAGAGATCCGCCCCTCATATAGTTTTCAATGTATAATAATTGAACCGGGAACTCCGCGTGGAATTCCCGTTCCCTTCATTCAGACTCTGATAGTGTGCATCAATATCAGAGCAATTATTTATTTATAGAGAGAACTGTCATGAAAAAAGAAAATACACCGGCAACTGAAAACAATGGAAAGGAAAGCGGCTTTCCTGTTCAGTTAAAATTTATGCTGATTGCTTTGGTGCTTGCAATTGCTGCACTCTTATTGAAGGCAATTGGTATTCTGTAAGATGATTATGCACGAGGACTCTCAACAATCGGGGTTTTATGAATACACCAAAGAAAAAAATTGCAACAATGCTTTCCGAGACGTTTAAAGATTTCTTTCAAAGCAGCACTGCCGGGGGAATCGTGTTGGTGATCTGCACCGCTGTTGCTTTGGTATGGGCGAATTCTCCCTGGTCGGAAAGCTACAATTCTGTGTGGAACACGTACATCTCCATCGGCGTCGGCAATGCCGCATTGTCGAACACGGCACTGCATTGGATCAACGACGGCTTGATGGTCATTTTTTTCTTTTTTGTGGGGCTGGAGATAAAACGTGAGGTGCTTGTCGGCGAACTTTCCTCTCCCAAAAAAGCATTGCTTCCGATACTTGCAGCGATCGGCGGAATGGTGGGTCCGGCTTTGATTTATCTTCTCTTCACATCTCATGATCCTGAATTGTCGCGCGGTTGGGGAATCCCGATGGCGACCGATATCGCATTTGCTCTCGGTATTCTTGCTCTGCTCGGCGATAAAATTCCGGCTGGACTAAAGGTTTTTCTCGCAGCTCTTGCAATTGCTGATGATATGGGTGCCATCATCGTCATCGCACTATTCTACACGAACGAACTCTCGCTCCTGATGCTTGCAAGCAGTGCAGGTTTTCTGGTCTTGCTGGTCCTGGCTAACAGATTCAACGTCCGTTCCACTGCGGTCTATGTTTTGCTCGGTATCGGTCTGTGGTTTTGCTTCCTGAAATCAGGCGTCCATGCCACAATATCAGGCGTGCTGTTGGCGTTGACAATTCCAGTCCGGTCAAAAATTGATAAAGAGCAATTCCTGGATGAAGCAGCATCTGCAATCGACGAATTGAATGAGAACAAAAGATTAAAAAATGAAAATGAGTTGATTCACCACATAGCGGCATTGAGTGAAGAAGTACAATCCCCGCTCCACCGTTTCGAACATGCCCTGTATCCGTACGTTGCATTTCTTATTATGCCTGTTTTTGCCATTGCGAATGCAGGAGTCAAAATTGAAGGAAGCATTGTCACCGCGCTAATGTCGCCGGTCGGACTCGGTGTCACGCTCGGACTGATCATCGGAAAGCAGGTCGGAATATTGTCATTCGTTTGGCTTTCCGTAAAAACAAAACTTGCCGCCCTCCCGCAAAATGTTTCCTGGCTTATGATTTACGGAACGACGTGGCTCTGCGCAATCGGTTTCACCATGGCTCTGTTCATTGCCAATCTGGCGTTTACACAAAACGAGCCGTTGATAATCAGCAAAGTTGCTATCCTCTTTGCTTCTTTTATCGCAGCTGTAGTAGGATTGTTTTTGCTGTCACGTTTGCGGCGCAAAGAATGGAACTGATAAAAAAATACATTAGTACAAAACAATCCCGGGTTTCCCCGGGACTGCTGATTGAGTATAACAAGCGTAAGTCAATTCCCGTTCTGCATCGTCGGAATCATCATTACATCATCCAGCGGCAGCATCGGCATCGGTTCGCCGTTGTGCTGCAGCCTGAATTTTAACAGGTCAATCGTCGGATCGGTAGTTGATTTTGTCTCAATACCGAAGAGCTTTGGCATCAACGAACTGAAATCAAATAATCCTTTCTTCGGCATCTCAACGATTGTGACCTGTTCGTTCTTCGGAATGCCGGCACGCTCTTTCGCAATCAAGATTGCCGTTTCTAATCCGCCGATTACATCCACAAGCCCGTTCTGCTTTCCATCTAAGCCGCTCCATACCCTTCCCTGTCCTATCGCATCGACTTGATCGTATGTCATCTTTCTCCCCTCTGAAACTTTCGTTACAAAAAGATTATACATCGATTTGATTGACGATTCCATCCGAGCACGTTCTTCCGTCGTCAAATTCCTGTCAGGCACGCCAAGTCCGATGAGCGGAAGGCGGAATCCGAAGCCAAGATCGGCATGGTCTCCCGCTTTTACGAAATCGGTGGACATACCGAGATTCTCTTTCAGATTCTTGTTGTACATCCATCCCCCAATCACTCCGATTGATCCGGTGATGGTGCCGGGAGCTGCAACGATGGTATCGGCAAACATCGAAAGCCAGTACCCGCCCGAACCCGCGACGTACCCTTGCGACACAATGATCGGTTTTTTTCCCTTTGCTTTCCTCATTGCTTCTGAAATATAATCGGATGCCAGTGCATCGCCCCCCGGAGAATCGACACGCAGTACAATTGCTTTGATCTGCGGATCATCAACTGCCCCTTCGACAACTTTCACCAGACTGCGGGCATTGATTCCTGCATCCATTGCACACGCACCGAGTGCGTAAATCACCGCAATCTTCTGTGGTTCGCCCCATCGTGCATCGTACGGCTCGTGGAATGCTCTCATCATCCCCGCATTCAGGTATCCGGATTCCGCTTTCACCATCTCGTTCACTGAATCCCACCTGCCGATACTTTCAACCAATCCGAATTCTTTCGCTTCTGCCGGAAGAAAAACGACCTTGGTGTTCACGAGCGAATCAAATTGTGCCGGCGTCAGTTTTCTCGATTCGCAGATATCCGTTTTAGCGATTGTGTACCAATCGTTGATAATCGCCTGCCGCTGTTCGCGGTCCGCATCGGACATGCTATCGCGGGAGAATGCTTCGACCGCTGATTTGTATTTGAAGAACCTCCATTCGTCAAAACCAACACCGACTTTTTCGAGCGTCCCTTTCAGGTACGTGTTTCCCATCAGATAACCCTCAAGCATTACTGTGCCGAACGGATCCATCACAATCTTATCTGCAACAGAAGCGAAATGATAGAGATCGATATTTCCGCGATCGATGAAGATCACCACCTTCTTCCCGGCACTTTTAAATTCTTTCAACTTCTCGCGGATCTCCCACAATTTTTCGCGGTCGGCATACATCCCGGATGTATTGATTGCAATCCCGCCGACTGCCTCATCATTTTTTGCAGATCCAATAAAGGAAATGATATCGGTTAACGTTCTTGTCTTATCGAAGAATGCAAAACGTTGATAGTCGATTGGTCCGTTCAAATTCATCTCCACATAGCGCGGTGTTGAAAAGACGATCTTCCTCATCACCGACCTGTCGAACGCACCGGCACGCACGGCGTACGTGTTGTGGGAATATTTGCCGCTGTTGTTGTAATGCGACTGCGTTTGTACGCCGGCATTACAGAGATTAAACTGGAACCCAAGTGTGAATGCTTTGTTGTCAAAATAGCGTCCGGTAATCCGTATTCCGGGGAACGCTTCAACGGCAGCTCCGGCGCTCCAGAATTCATCATTGAGCTGCGGCGTGCGGTGGAGGACATAATCACCGAAAAGAGTGATAAGTTCCGTACCGAGCGGACGTATGCCGACTTCGCCCACCGCTTCCCATCCTTTCACATTCATCGCTGAAGTGTACTGCACGCCGGTAGAAAGATACGGCATCGGTCGTGATAATGCGCCAAGCGTCAGCAGATCGGATTTGTCGAGCAAGGGATTGTCTGTTCCGGTCCACTGATACGATACACCGGTACTGTACGACCTGTCGCCGCCGCTGAACGAGACAGCATAATCGGTGATGTTTCCCGCGAGAGTTTTATCCCGCACGACGCCGAAACCAAAATGCGGAGCGGCGGCAAAAAGTCCCCACCGATTGAGTTTAAAGACGTTCGTTCCGTTATCCGACCACGCGAACATAAGATCGGGATCGCGTACAGTGGAGAGGAGCGCAGGATTGTCGTACCCGTACAATCCAATCTTCATTGCACCCGGTGGTGTAAGTTGGAAGTCGTTGCGTATATAGTACGGGATGATGTTGGATTGAGCGAAAGAAGAAACAGCGGTGAGGCATAACAGAGCAGCAAACATGGATAGTCGTTTCATAGATTCTCCGGAAATGGTGAATGACAATTACAAATTACGAAATTGCTCAGCAAAAGTTCTAACCATTGTGAATAATGAACGCAAAAAAGGATGGTTTTATCTTGAGAGACTTCTGAAATATTTATTATTCATGTCATTTCGAGCGAAGCGAGAAATCTGATTGGCGATTTTGGAAGAATATCTCAGATTCCTCGTCGCTACGCTCCTCGGAATGGAAACAAGGTGGATTTTTCAGAAGTCTCCTTGAATGATTTGTTCCGAACGATGTTGTCTTTCTCCCGACTCTTTCGTACGATTGCGTAAGGTTTATCAGTAAACAGGGAGGTAATTATGAATATCATCTCATCAGCATTTCAGGACGGCAAATCGATTCCGACAAAATATGCGTATCACGGCGTTGAGGGAGGAAAAAATATTTCGCTTCCGTTCTCATGGAGTACCGTACCTGAAAATGCCAAATCACTCGCACTCTCTATCGTCGATCCACATCCTGTAGCGAAGTATTGGGTACATTGGTTCGTCGTCAACATTCCGAAAGACATAACCGAGATAGCGGAAGGGGCTTCATTGAAATCGATGCCGAAAGGTTCAAAGGAATTGTTCAACACATACGGTACGATCGGGTACGGCGGACCGGAACCGCCGAAAGGTTCAGGAGCGCATCCGTATGTCTGTACATTGTTTGCATTGAATGTTGAGAAGATCGACCTGAAGGAAAAAACATCGCTGGCAGAATTTGACGCCGCGCTGTTGGGAAAGATCATTGCAACGGCAAAGATCACCGGGTATTATGAGAGATGATGCAGAAAGTCCCACGCACCTGTGAGTCGTTCATACTCTTAAAATGTTGAAAAGATTTTATCAAAGGTGCGTGGGACTTCTTTAATCTGCGGCTAATCTAGTTTTCCTCCCGCCGCTTTCAACGTATTCACCATCAGCATCGCGATCGTCATTGGTCCTACACCGCCGGGAACGGGAGTGATCGCCGACGCGATCTCATTTACATGTTCAAAATCGACGTCGCCAACGAGCCGCGTGCCGGTCTTGCTTGACGGATCATTGATGCGGTTGATGCCGACATCGATCACCACAACACCGGGCTTCACCATCTCTTTGGTAATCGCATTCGGTTTACCGACGGCAGCAATAAGAATGTCCGCCTGCTTTGTGTAATAGGTCAGATCTTTCGCCGCTGTGTGTGCGATCGTGACGATCGCATTCGCCCACTCTTTCTTTTGCACCAGCATGTTCGCTACCGGCTTGCCGACGATATTACTCCGTCCGACCACAACCACATGCTTGCCTGATGGATTGATGTTGTAACGCTTCAATAATTCCACAATGCCGTACGGTGTTGCAGAATAAAACGTATCGATCCCAATCATCATCTTTCCGATGCTGACGGGATGGAATCCATCCACATCTTTCGCCGGCGAGATCGCTTCTATCACTTTTTGTTCATCGATATGTTTTGGGAGCGGAAGTTGAACGAGGAGTCCGTGAATTTTCGGATCGTTATTGAATCGATGAACCATTGCCAGCAGGTCGGATTCTGAAATTATTGCCGGGACCCGCTCCGTAACGGAATAGAATCCGAGTTCTTCGCACGCTTTCCCTTTACTTTTCACGTACGACTGAGACGCGGGATTATCGCCGACGAGGATAAATGCGAGTCCGGGAATGACCCCTTTTTCACGCTTCAGTTTCTCCGCAGCCGCTTTCACTTCGTTCTTGATTTCCTGCGATATTTTTTTGCCGTCGATGATTGTCATGATGTGTTCTAACCTCAATGCATTTTTTCACTTCCCCCCAGATGCGCTAAAGCGCATCTTCCCCCTTTCGCTTACACACAATCCCTCGCACAAGGGGGACAAAAAATCCTTTTTGCCTTTGTGTGAAATCAAAACTTCGGGAAGATCAATTGCTCAAACCGCACACATTTCCCTGTCTCCACTTCCACTTCGGCAATGACGCCGCAGAAACGAACCTCGTTCACCGCGGTTTCATATTTGTGAGGCGTTTGCGTGAGAAACCGTTTGATCGCAAGATCTTTCTTCATGCCGAGCACCGAATCGTACGGTCCCGTCATTCCCACATCAGTGATAAATCCGGTTGCTCGCGGCAAAATTCTTGCGTCGGCGGTCGGCGTGTGCGTATGGGTACCGACGAGTACACTCGCGCGCCCGTCCACGTACCATCCCATCGCCATTTTTTCCGCCGTCGCTTCTGCATGGAAATCGATGAATGAAATTTTCGTCTGCTCGTTCACTTTCGAGAGCGCCCAATCGATGGATCGGAACGGGTCATCGATCGGCTGCATGTACGTGCGTCCCTGCAGATTGATGACCCCGGCTTTGACGCCGCTCTTCAATTCGTAGATGGTGTAGCCATACCCGGCAACATCTTTCGGATAGTTCAACGGACGGATCAAATGCTTGAACGACGAATAGACCTTCTTCATGTCCCATCGGTCGAACGTATGGTTGCCGCCGGTGATGACATGAACGCCAAGGTCAAACAACTGCTTCACCTGTCCCTCTTCGATCCCTTTGCCGTCCGCAACGTTCTCCCCGTTCGCGATACAGAAATCGATCTTGTGTTTCTCCAGCAGTCCTTTGAGCATCGACGTCACAAGGTCGAGTCCCGGCTTGCCGATGATGTCTCCTACAAAAAGTATGTTGATCGTTGATGCCATGGATTAGTACGGATAGTTGATTTTGAACAGATACGCTGCGGATTGATTATAGCCAATTTGACGGACGGGAACAAATGTATTGGGGTACTTCCGCTCGATGATCCCCATATACCGATAGACCGTTCCGGCAATGTTGTCCAGGATGATATGGGTCGTGCCGGGACGCTTCAATTGTTGCAACAGCGTGTCAGGATCCTGCGACGGCACCTGATAGATTCCCTGAAACGATTTTCCTCTGCCGTAAATGAACGAGACCGACGGTTTCCGGCACGCCACCAACGCATCCGCTTCAAGACTGTCTGCACACCACTGACTCAGACGAAGATAGTTTGCCCACTCTTCCGGATATCCGGCAAACTCATCGCCGCCAAGATTTTTTTTGAGTGTGGGAAGATTTGCACTGGCAGCATTTATTGTTGTCACAACATTCAGTCCCAGTAATCCTACGGTGAGAACGACAAATACCATTCGCACCAATGCTGTATCATATGTTTTCATTAAATCATACACACCGTACAGTATTGTCATCAGAAAGAATGGTGTGAAGATCATGATGTATCTCGTCTGTCCCCATGATGTGTGAAGAGCGATGAATGTCGCGAAGGAGACAACAACGGCATAGAATGCTGCAGTCAATAACACTTTCTCTCTGTTCACCATCATTCGATAAAGACCGAACAGGATCGCGGCAGCAACAATGAGGGTAATAAACAGATCGGGCGGTGAATTCTCTCCGCGGAGTCCAAGTATCTCCATAAACCGCGACGATAAAAAAATCTGTGCATTGCCGAAGAACCTATCAATGAACCCGCCGAACGATTCCGTCCCCGAATTCGGATCGTACGGATTCTTGAACAGCAGCATCCTGCTCTGTCCACCGTATTGGTTGCCTGCAAGATCGCCCCACAGCAGACTTTTCAGTACGCCTGACCCAACCCAGAAAAGTGCGTATGCCGCAACAACGGCTGCCGCATTTTTGTATTGCTTCAAAAAGAGAAAATATGCTGCCACTGCGCCGACCGCAGCAACGGCAATGTTTTTCGTAAGAGACAAAAGTATCAACGTCAATCCGACCGAAAGCCATCCGTACAGATTCTTTTGCGGCTGCTGCAATTCCATGGACTCTTTGCCGAGCTGTCGGAGAAAGACAAAGAAAAAGAGGGATTGCAGCATCATGTAGAAAGACTCGGTAAATGTGAGACTCGCATACGAAAGGATTGTCATATTCAACGCAGTGATCATGAAGGCAGGGATAAATACGACCGATAGCACTCTCCCGTTAAAACTTCGGAACAGGAAATACATTCCGACGGCATAGAAAACAATCGAAAGACTCTTCAACAGAAGGACATTGATGCCGAACAACGCAATCGGCAGCGCAAGGAACATGACGTAAAGCGCCGCGCTCGAAGTAAAATAGTAGCCGAAGAAATTCTGTGCGTAATAATATCCGCTCTCTATATAAAGACCGTCATCTGTCTCCAGTATGCGAGCATTAAAGAGAAGCAATGCACACACCACTCCGATACCGATGCTCCAGTACATCAATTGACCGGAGATCCCTGACAGCCATTGTTCCGTTTTTGCAAACGGTACAACGGACTGCTTAGGGTGACTTTTCGCCTGTTTGGACTGTTTCTTTTCTGCCATGAATGGATGCTTCTCTATGACTTCACTCTTTCCCGGACAGTCAACGCGGAGTACAGCTGGCTGAAAATATCATCAAGCGAATATTGGTACGACCATGAGGGGTAATGGTTCTTGAATTTCCTGACATCACTGATGTACCAGATGTGATCGCCGATGCGGTTGTCGTCCGTGTATGTTACATTCATTTTTTTCCCGGTAATCTTTTCACACGCTGCGATCGCTTCTTTCATCGAGCAGTTCGAGAACCTGCTTCCCCCTGCATTGTACACCTCCCCTTGTCGCGGGTTCTGATAGAAATGCCAGAACATGTTCACAAGATCGCGGCTGTGGATGTTGTCGCGAACCTGTTTCCCTTTGTAGCCGAACACCGTGTACGGATTTCCCGTTACCGCACACTTCATCAGGTACGCAAGAAATCCGTGCAATGCCGTGCCGGAGTGTCCTGGACCGGTGAGACATCCTCCGCGAAAGATGCCTGTATTGAAACCGAAGTATCTTCCGTACTCCTGCACCATCACATCCGCAGCAGTTTTGGAAACACCGAAGAGCGAATGCTTTGTGTGGTCGAGCGACATCGTTTCGTCGATGCCGTGCACCGCAAAAGGATGGGAACTGTCAACCTCCCACCGATCTTCCAATTCAACAAGCGGAAGAGCGTTCGGCGTATCGCCGTACACTTTGTTGGTGGAAGTGAAGATGAAGACCGCTTTCGGAGCGAATTGCCGCATCGCTTCCAGCATCACGAGCGTGCCGTTGGCATTCACCGTAAAATCTTTGATCGGATCTTTTGCAGCCCAGTCGTGCGACGGCTGCGCAGCAGTATGAATGATCAGTTTGATGTCGCTGCCGTATTCGCGGAAAACATTATTCACCGCATGTTGATCGCGGATGTCGATTGAGTAATGTTTGTACGACGAAATTTCGGCTTCCAGTTGCTTCCGCTGCCATTCGGTGGAAGCTTCGGCACCGAAGAATTCCATCCGCATGTTATTGTCAATGCCAACGACGGTGAATCCTTTTTCTGTAAAGAAACGGACCGATTCCGCGCCGATGAGTCCGGCTGAGCCGGTGATGAGTGCAATATTCATGACGTTTTCAGATTAATAGAATTTGATCTTCAGTAATGATACCATGCACATCCGCAGCATAATCCAGCCGTTGCGAAAACGATTGGTCATCTTCGTTTCGCCGTACGTCCGGTCCATGTAATGGACGGGCAGGTCGATAATCTTCAGATGCTGTTTTGCAGCGCCGAAGATCAGTTCGTAATCTCCCCAGCGATCCTGTATCCCCCACGAACCGCGCAGTTTTTTTATCTTCTCGTAATCCTTTCTCCACAACACTTTCGTTCCACACAATGTGTCTTTGATGGTCGTATCAAGTATGTAGGAAAAGAGCGTGGAGAAAAATTTATTCCCGAGCATGTTGATCGGTTTCATTGCATCCTTGTGCATCGGATAGACAAGCCGCGAACCGTTGATGAACTCCCCGTAGTTTCTTGTGATCGCTTCATAGAAATACGGCAGCTCTTCCGGAATCACCGTAAGATCCGCATCGAGAATCATCAGGATATCACCTTTGGCATGCTCAAAGCAAGTCCAGACATTTTCCGCTTTGCTGATACCGGGACTATCCACCACTTTGATCTTCCGCTTTTTATATTTTTTGATCATCTCCAGCACTTTTTCTTTCGTTCCGTCGGTTGATTTGTCGTCGCCGAAAATGATCTCCGTCCCTTTCCCCATTTCGGGAATCCGTTTCACGGCGTTCTCCACATTGCCCGCTTCATTCTTGCACGGCACAACGACGGTGACGGAATATTCTTTCTCTTGTATATCGAGCATCCGCGCTATCGTCAACCGCGTCATCGTCAGTTGACGGAAGAGGGGCAGACGTGCGACAAATCTGTTCAGCAGATACGAGATGAGGGGAATATAGAACGGGAAGAGAACGATCTTCTTCGTATGTACCGGCTCAAAATGCGAAAGTCGCAGCATGTTGTTGATGTCGTTAAGTGACAGCCAGTTGTGTAATCGCTGCGGAATTTTCAGGTGCAACGCTTCTGCTAATTGCACAAAGGGATGCCAAAGAAAGTTGTAATGCATCAGTATGAAACGAGTTCCATGGTCGGCGTTTTTCTTCACACCGTCGAGCACCGCTTTCAGATCGACGATATCTTCTACGGACGATATGATGATGTAGTCAAAGATCCCTTTGACATCGGGTTGTTCGGGCGATTGGTGATAGAATTCTAAACGGGGATAGTGTGCCTTTGCAAGCGCAATCTGCTGATCGCTGTCGTCAATGCCGACGCCATAGGAAGGTTTTAATTCGTTCAATAAGAATCCGGTGCTGCAACGGATATGCAGAATGCTTGATCCTTCGGGAACAATGAACCGGAGAGACTTCAACACCTCGGAGTAATAGTACGGATTCCGCTTGATCCATCCTTCACGCTGCTGCGCGATCGAATTGTTCTTCTCGCGGATTGAACGACGGATATCTTCAAATTGAGGTGAGGGGATCATTGTTCAGTATTTTTTATTGAATCGAATCAAATGGCATTAATGTAGTAAACAATCACACTCGGCTCAAGAAATCTCATTGTTTGCGTGCTGCAATAATAAGCGAGCCGGCGATCTCTTTCACGATAGGAATTTTTTCCAACATCTTCCCGATTCCTGATACGACAGGGATCATCGGCTGCGGCACCAGCGGATGAAGAAAATCGTACGGGAAGACAGTGATGTTTATGAACTGCATCTTTTTCAATAACGAAACCATCTGCCATCGTGTGAATGCACGCTCGTCCGGCGAATCGCCAAGCATCTTCTTGATGAACGGTATATTTTTTTGAACTGCAATTTGCGGGTTCATCATATTCGGCTCTGCGAAAGCGAGGCGCCCGCCGGAACGCAGCACTCTGTAAATCTCTTTCAGCGCAACTTCGGGATCGAGATGGTGGAGAATTGAACTTCCCGCCACAACGTCGAACGATGATTCGGGGAACGGAAGCCGTTCCGCATCACCGATCAAATATGTTATCGGTGCGGTTGTTTCCTTTTTTGCCTGTTCGATCAGTTCGGGCGAAATATCCATCGATGTCACTGTTGCACCGGTCTCTGCAAAATATCTGCTGAAGATCCCCGTGCCGCAGCCAATATCCAGTACAGATTTTCCGACACCAATTCCCCCGTATGTAATGATCAATTGTGAGCGGCGCTTCGCCCGTACTTTTCCGGACGGCGAGCCCCAGCCCCAGATATCGGCGGCATGTTCGGCGATCGCCGCGCCGTGTTTGATTTCATTTTCTTTTCGAGTTGACATACGTTATGGTCAGAAAATACCCTATCAGTACAAGTTCAACAATTGTGATTGACGGGTGTATCGGTGCTGTCGTTGAGAAGAGACCTTCGTGAACGGACTGGAGTATTTCTTTTGATGCTGAATTGTACAAACACCTTTCTATGACCGTGCGTGGTCAATATACGAAAGAGTGTAGAGGCGTGCAAGGAGGGTTTAAACCTGTATTACTTACGTACCATCATTCGTTTACCGAAAAGTTCATCGAGAATAACAAGCAGCGAGAAGATAAAAAGTCCGATAAAGAGCATTTTTCCCAATATGGTTTTCATCGCTCCATCGATGGGACGCGTATATTCCTGAACCAACGATAAGATCTGGCTGAATGTGGAATTGAAACTGCTTGAGAAAGAATTGAAAACAGTATTAAGCTGATTCATTGTTGAGGATGACGGCGGCGATGAAGAAACTAGCGCCATTACGATCAATGTAAGCACTACTACCATTGCGAAAACATTTGATGAATTCTTTGCAAGCCGGAACCAGATCGACTCTTGTCGTTGTGGCAAAATGTCGTTCATAATTTCGGAGGTGAATTTTTTTGGCGGCGCAATACGCTCCCGGTTCACTACGGCTCTCATCGCCGTCAGCATCCGGATCTCTTTTTGCAGGCTCTTGGAACCAGCGATCATGTTCTCTATCTCACGGTGTCGCGACGGTTCGAGTACGCCGTCCACATATTCCATCAGTTCTTGCATTGTGGGGTTCTTCATATGCTCTCCAACATTTTTTCATTTGAAAAGTGACGAATGACCGCCGTGCGTAATTGAGAGCGCGCACGGAACAATCTATTCTTCACAGTCCCGAGCGGCAGTCCGGTAACAGACATAATTTCTTCGTAACTCATCTCTTGCAAGAAGAAGAGTGTCAAGATGGTTGAATAACTTTCTTCCATCATTTCTATTTCATTTTTGATAATCCGAGCAAATTCCTTCTGTTCATATTCAACATCCGGTTCGTCGTCCGTGGATCGAATTTCGAGTGAGAGATGTTCGTCGCGTTCTTCGTCGATGGAAACGACGGAAGTATTCCCCTTCTTTGAAAGTGCAGTCGAACAGACATTGAAGACAATCCGGTAAAACCAAGTCGAGAAACTCGACTTCCATTCGAAACCTGGCAGCGCTTTGAAAGCGCGAATGAATGCATCCTGCAGCGCTTCTTCCGCATCAAATTTGTTCTTCAACATTCTTACAGCAAGCGTCATAGCCTTCTCTTTATGCCGGTCTATCAACTCGGCATACGCTTTCTGTTCTCCGGCAAGAACGCGCCGGATAATATCCTGATCAGTGTTGTCTTTCATACTCTAATGAGATCTCACTGATTTAGACTTGTCTTCAGAGATGTAGGTTTCAAGCGAGGAATCCGATTGCTTCAATCAATCCGATAACTATGAGATTTGAAACCTTACTCGTAAAACCCAAGTCAAAGTAAGAAAGCAACAGACAAACAGCAATAACATATATTTATGGAGGCACTATGAACGAAGAAATCCTCATCCCTATTTTCCTGTTCGGCGTTACCGCGGCAGTGCTCTGGAAATTTTTCGACACGCGGCATAAGGAACGGATGTCAATAATTGAGAAAGGATTGGTGAAAGAAGACTTGAAATATCTTTATTCCGGTATCCGGTGGAAGTCAAATCCGTACTCCGCGTTGAAGTACGGAATGCTCGCCGCATTCATCGGTGTGGGAATTCTTGTGAGTGCGTTCCTGACGCAAATATTTTACATGCATGAAGAGCAGATAACGACCGGCATTATTTTTCTGTTCGGCGGATTAGGATTGATCACATTCTATATAATCGCAAAGAAACGGATGGTTGAGGAAGAACAACGGCGACAAGAATAGTTTTTTACAATTGTTTGCAAGATAACAACTCAAATAAAAAAGCCGGTTTACTTTCCGGCTTTTTTATTTTGCGAAATACCTGAGCCTCCTT
>JBFMFY010000089.1:0-11269 GCA_040751955.1 Bacteroidota bacterium | reverse complement strand
ATACAACAGGAAGATATTTTTTGGGATCTGTCGAAAACTTAACGACTGCATCTCTCATGACATGAAGGTTTACATTACTTTTCAAGCGAATTGCTCCGGTCAAAAATGTTCCGGCTGGAACCACAACCTTTCCCCCTCCCTTTTTATTGCACTCTTCGATCGCTTTAGAAAATGCATTGGTGCAATCGGTTTTTCCGTCAGGCTTTGCACCGAAGTCAAGGATAGAAAATGTTCTCTCCGGAAATTTTGGCGGGTATATCCGTTTGAGTATCTCATCCTTTGTTTGCCACGAAACCGAGTCAGCAGCAACTGCGGTCGCAATGAAAAGGATGGTCAGCCAAACCAACCGTATGCCGGAATGCAGAACACTTATGCTTATGTTTTTGAAAAAAAAGAGTGTCATTTCATCAATACGAGTTTACGTATGGCGGAAAAATTTCCTGATTGCAATTTGTAGAAGTAAACACCGGAAGCAAACCGGGAGCCGTTGAACAACACTTCGTGCGTTCCTGCGTTCATCTCGGCATCCACAACAGTATCAACCTCTTTGCCAAGCATATCGAACACTTTCAATGTTGTATAGATTGTAGAAGGAAGCGTAAAGCCAATTGTTGTCACCGGATTGAACGGGTTCGGATAGTTCTGTGTAAGTAAAAATGATTCCGGTGCGGCGGTTGGAGTTATGACGGAAGTTACATTTTCCCCCACGAGTGCGTTCAAATATTTTTCGAGGTTCGTGTAATAACTTCCAAGCGTAGGTTGACTGCCATCCGAAGAATCGTTTGGATTCAATCCATGGCTGGTTTCCCATGTATCAGGCATCCCGTCATGATCTGTATCTGCCGGTGCCGGTACGCTGGTGAGCGAGGGCCAACCTCCTTCCGGCTGATTGACGACGGAATCAATCGAGTGTCCGGTTTTGTTCAGAACATCCGAAACAATTCTCCTGTCGATTGTATCACGTTTCGGAAAACTCGCACCGGCACTCTCAAGCACTTCCTGCTGCGCTTGTTCGGGGGATGTCGTACGAACGGGCTCCATCGGAATCTGATACGAACGCGCTTTGTACTCTGACATTCGTCCCGCTGTAAACTTGCTTCCCCATGTTACCAAACTCCACTGATCGGCTGGTACGCTGCCATTGTACATATTGTCCGCAAAATATCCGTACGCCTTATATGCGTCTTCCTTAAATGCGTATCCCGAAACAGAGGATTCTTGCCCGGGAACATACACGTTCCCAACGATATTATAGCGACTGATTGAACCTGTATCGGCATTGTATCCGGGATAGGTTCCTTTCCAGTTGTACACGACGTTATTTCGAAAATCGAAGAAGAGTCCGAGCGTATCGACGTTCGCCATGGTATAATTTCCCGGACGGGGCAGCCGATTATTATTGTGAGCGTACAAATTGTGATGGTACGTCTTTACATCGCCAAAGTCGCCGCGAATCAACGAGCCATAACTATGATTCTCAAAAGTCAGCGCCTCGCTGATAATGCACCACTGCACTGTTACTTTATCGGATGTCTCCTGGCATGAAATTCCTTCATCGCGTGCGTACGAAGCACTGACATGATCGATAATGATGTTTGATCCGCTTGAGATATCGATAGCGTCGCCGGAAGAATTTGCAGCACCTGCATCGACGCGAACACGGATGTAGCGTATGACAATGTTCGACGCGCTTATTTGAATTCGTCCTTTGATACAAATCCCGTCGCCCGGTGCAGTTTGACCGGCGATGGTTGTGTTCGATTTTGGTTTGAGGATGACGCTTCCAAGTTCGATCGTGCCCGATACGCGAAAAACAATCGTACGATTGCCTTGACTGACAGCATCAACAATGGAACCGGCACCGCTGTTGTTGAGGTTGGTCACTTCATACACCTTGCCGCCACGACCGCCCGTGGCGTACCGTCCGCTCCCTTCTGCGGTTGGAAATGCCAGCTGTTGAGCAACAAGGACAGGAAGTACGCTGATGCAAAGAAATGCTCCTATCATCAAAGCACAAAAAAAAGCTGTTGTATCTCCACTCCATCTTACCGAGCCGTGCCATTGTATTATTTCTCATTGTGTGAAGAAATTTCCATTCAATCTAACCACTTGCTAAAGATACATGAACTGAAATAATATGTCGATGTTTGGACCAATGCCGAGTATAGCGGTGGTACCCGGCATTGACAAATGTCCTTATTTCAAAAGCACCATCTTCTTCGTTTGCACAAAATTTCCGGCACGCAGTGTATAGAAATAAATGCCCGACGAATATTGGGAGGCATCGAACGCTGTTTCATAATTTGCTGCGCTCTGTACTTCATTCACTAACGTTGCAACTTCCTGACCGATGAGATTATATACTTTCAGCGACACCAATCCGGCAATCGGGACTTGATACTTAATCGTCGTTGAAGGATTAAACGGATTGGGATAGTTTTGATCGAGAGAGAATTTTCCGGGGAGAAGATCATTAGTCCGGCTGACACTCGTGGGCGTACCCCATCGTGAATCACCGACTACTTTACCATCGCTGGAAGTCAAACTCACCGTATTTTGCGGCAGGATAATAATTCTTGCATTAAGGGTGTCTCTATAGTATTCGAGAAAACGACGGTCATAATCATCTCTTGCCACAACAAATTTTGAAGTGACTTTTGTTTTATTAGCACCTGCGTTTGTATCCGGATTCACATACCAGCGCATCATGTTTGTCATTAGCCGCGGACGGTTTGGCAATGATATTTTCACTTCCTTAAATGCATTAACAGAATCAGCACCGAGCTTGCTGTTGATATGCCACGAGAGCTGTGAACCGACTTTAAATTTTAGATCATTTAAAAACGCATATCCAGAATCGGAAATGGAATAGTAATTATGTGAAATTGTCCATTGTGTTGAATCATTGGGAGTTGTGAAAATCCATGACATCCTATTTTTACCGTTGGGATAAAATTCTCCCGTATTCGCCCATTCAGCAGAACGTGTTGCATCCGTTGAATCTTCACCTAACGCAAAGGCATCAACGAATAGGTTATTTGTAATGATCGCGTTCTTACCAACACTTCCAAGCGACAAGAGACCGTGGAATCCCATACCATTGATGAATGTGTTGTGATTAATTCTGCAATATTTCAACGGTCCTGTCGGTGTTCCGGGGGAACCGAAATTGTAATGCCTGATTGCCCGATCTTGAAAATTTACAAATGTATTATTCTCAATAATAAATGAATCACATGCCGCCTCACGTAAATCCAAACCCTTACCGGCACCGAGGTTTGAAGTGGTTAGTGCTCCCATGTTGGCGAATATAGAATTTGTTACTTTAACTTTCAAAGTATTGTTGCCTGTTCGGACAAGCTGACCGTTAATATTGGATAGTATCACGCCGTCCAAAATAATTGAAGAACCTACCGCGGTGGTATTAATCAACCCACCTTGTACACCTCCGAGTCTGCTCGGTTCGTACTCGTAATATCCTGCAACACAAATATTCGTCATTTCCAAATTTCCACCATTGAGCACAACCATATTTCCCGGTGGATTTGTTTGTACCGCACTCTGACTTGTTAAATATACAATGGGGAGTTTCCCGGAACCTGCTTCGGCACGCAGTCGTAACGTTTGACCAGCTCTAATGGTGATAATTGCATTTTGTGCGTAGTACTGGTTGCGCTTCAATTCATAAACACGGTTCGGCAAAAGTCCTCCTGTTGCCGTCGTATCCGCTGCAAATTGATTGTCGATGGTAGTCGCCTCTGTTCCATCATCCGGTAACAATTGTAATACCGCCTCCTGACTATACGAGAAGGACAAGATCAGGAGAAGCCCGGAAACAATAAGTCCAATTTTTTTCATACAACCTCCTTTAAGTGGAAAAAAGAATTGCTTAATGTGTTTCGTGAAACGTTTTTTATAAAATGACGTCTGCAACGTTAAGGGACAAATTAAAACTCAACTGTCACCCCAAAGTCTCCGGTAAACCCATACTGTTCGCTTTGATCAAACAATGTGCGGCCGATAAATTCTTGAGGCACATTGTTTCTTGAATAAATTTTGGTTCCATCTTCTGAATTAGTAAGATTATTGAGGTTGACAAATATTGATAAGAAATCTGTAATTTTTTGTTTAAGTGAAGCATCAAGTCGTGTGAACGGAATGGACACCCTATCGCTAATGCCTGATGCTCCTGAACTGACATCATGTTGTGCCTTATGGAAGAGTGAAATTCTTGCAGAGAAATCGCCAATATCGTAACCGAGAGAAATATTTCCAAAGAAGTCCGGCATTCCCTCGAGCCGCTGTTTTCTTAGTTCGAGCACCGTAAATTTATCCCATAGCGGGGGGCGCGGTCCCGGTGGATCATAAAAAATTGAATCAGGTTTTGCAACGAAAAGGTGTGCTTCTGACCGAACAAGCGAAGCATTGTACGAAAGAATAAAGTATTGTAAAAAACCCGGAAGGAATTTAAAGTTTATTTGGTGCTCAAATTCAAACCCCCATACTTTCGCAGGCTTGGGGGAATTGTACGGTAACGTTAAATTATATGCCGTACCTACATCATACTGGTCATTCCATTTTATACCAAAGGATTGAATGACAGAATCTCCGTTGACATGAAGATTATTCGTGTTGAAGTTATTTAGCATATGGAACATATCTTCAATCTCTTTGTAATACGCAGAGACGCTGATGAGTCCAATGTTGTTGCCAAAGAAACTCGCATTGATTTCGTAATTCCACGCTTGCGATGATTTCAAATTTGGATTTCCCACATACACTTGCTGAGAACCTGATACTTCAGCGGGGCGTCCCGCAATGTATCGGTCTAACCGCATATTAAAGTCAGGCCTTCCAATTGCCTTGTATGCAGCCAAACGAAGATTCATGAAATCAAATAACCGAAGAGACAGGTTTGTGTTCGGTAAGAAAATTGTTTGAGAAAAAGTATTCGATGTATCTTTTGTGGAGTTTGGAGGAAGCGGGAAACCGGCGATACGAACGGGCATATACCGAGAATGATAATCGTTATGTTCGGTCTCTACACGCACGCCGGCAATAAACGTAATATCTTGCCCAATATTAAGCGTATTCATGATGTATCCGGCGGTAACAGATTCGGAAATATTGTAGTCATCATACTTAATTAAATCGTTAGTCCAGATTTCACTGGTGCTTCCGGAAGCATCGTACCCATACTTGTTAAGTTCGCGCCACTGGCGTAATTTGTCTCTGTTGATTAACGGAAAAAGCCGATATGAACTATACACATCTCTCGATGCATCACCGTCAATAAAATCACTCAAATAGATCGCTCCTCCCCCTTTGCTCAACCATGCTTCAAATGCTGTGCCCGAAAAATCTTTCTTCCGTATTGTCCCATCGGGAAGTTTTTCATATTCTTTCCAAACACCTATGTAGTATGCCGCAGCATCTTCGCCCCGATAGTTTGATCTGTCTTTTATTTTATATTTACCACCAAACTTAATTTCGCCGGTAACTTCTTCATTAAGAAATGAATAGTGCTTCGCAATATCCGCAAACGCCGTTTTTTCTTTGTCGAAATTATCTTGTGTACGGTAGTATGCCCAATCTAAACGTGCAAGCGAAAAGTTATTCACCGCCAAACTTGCGAGGTAAACAGGATCACCTCGATACACCGTCGTGCCCGGATTATTCATTCCGTTTGGCTCTACAAAATAACCCTCATAATCAAAGGGATAATAAGCATCAGACTGAGCAAAGGATAATCCCCAGGTTACACTGAGTGTAAATAACGTATTGTCTCCTCGCATAGAACTGTTGAACGTCTTTATGCTTTGTTCCCGCAACCGGTAATTATACACCGGCTGTCCTTGCTGACTACCCCCACCTACTATAGGAAATTCCCTTGTACTCCATAAATAATCTCTTTTTGTTTCACCATACATCGTACTAATTCTGATTGAACCATCATCGGGAGTACTGATATCAAACAAAAGTGTTCCGCCATTTCGTTTTCTCGTCTCATCTGTAAACTCCAAACGGAAATTGTCTTCGCTCCAATTTGTTTTGTCAAGATAGTTGTACTCGATAGCGGTCCTTTCGTTACTTCTAATTTTTTTTTCAAAATTGCCTGTAACTTGAACTCCTACAATGTTGTCGTAAAATCTTTCTCCATAGTGAAGTGAGAGATCATATTGATTTGCTGATTCCATGAGATGGTTATAGTTGCCCTTAATGTCCGCTCTGAACTCCCTCACATCAGGCGCTTTACGAGTAACTAGATTAATAGTACCCGCAAGAGCGTCGCCATCTTTATCAGGGGTCAGCGCTTTGAATAGTTCAATACCAGCTAATGAACTCTGGGAAAGCATGCTTAAATCAACACTGCGGTTCAATGGATCTGTCGGGGGAATTTTTACACCGTCGATAGTGACACTGGTAAATTTCGCGTCTAGTCCACGTAACAGAACTTTATTTGCTTCGCCCCCAGAACGTAAAATTGAAACCCCGGGCAAACGACCAATAGATTCAGCCGCATTTGCATCGGGAAGCTCTTTGATTTTCTCTTCGGAAACGACGTTGATAATTGTGTTCGAGGTTAATTGTTGATTTATAGCAGCAACCTGACCACGAGCTTGCGCTGTAATAATAACTTCATTTCCTTCAATGACATCAGGAATCAAAGATACATTGATAGTGTGCGTTTGATCCTCATGCAGCACTAAGGGTATAACTTTTGCAATGTACCCTAAATAGGATAGGCGTACAAAATAAGATCCAGCTGGTACATTTGTAATCCTATACTTTCCTTCCAAATCGGTCACCCCCCCGATTGCAGTTCCTAACAAATGGATATTCGCACCGACCAATGGTTCGCTTGATGTAGAATCAGATACAACACCTTGAAGAAGTCCTTGAGAAAAGATAGTTATCGGAAGGGATAAACAAAGAAAAATGCATATACGAATTTTGCTTAACGGGTAACTCAATGATTTCATATCCAGCCTATATCGTTTACTTTATCGATAACTTAAAAAAGCAAAAATAGAATGTCAAGAAAAATCTTCCGGTGTCTCATTTTATTTTGACTATCTGTGAAGAGTAAGGAATATCGGCAGGTATTTAGAACTCTGTTTATGAGTGTACCCATTTAAACAATAAAATTACTGATTTTTTGTTGTCGAGTGTTTTGTCTGCTATTCAAATCATCAAATTTCAAGACAGACTGTTTTATTATTTCTGCAGTATAACCAAACTGCTGCAACAGAGTCTCAGCAGCATCAAGCAGCAATTCCAAATATTTTTCGACATCATATTGATCGTCAACAGTATACAATGGAAGCGGTTTTGCTTTTTCAGGAGACTTTCCCCCGGTTGAGTCAATGTAGATAAACTCAACTGATTCCCCTGCTGAAAGATCAACGCCTGCGTTGCTGAGTGCATTTGAAACAAGGGCGTTAACGTTGTTGTTTGAATACTCATTAGGATCTTTTGATATGCGCCTCCTGATAATAAGATCCAACGGAGAAACAATTCCGCAACGCAAATTATCAGCATACAGTTTGATAACATCTAAGACATCTTGAAGATTATATTTTATTTCAGCTATTGTACGGTTCTTTCCGAGGAGGGCTAATATCTCATGCTGCATCTTTGTGACGTATTTCGCAGTATCGCCACGCCGTAGTTCAAGACCACGAACTTTTATTTCGCCCGTATCATATACTCCAACATACCGTGTTGCTGTTGGGATCGATTCATCCATTTTTGAGGAAGGAAATAAGATCCAATTGTAAATCCCTTCCACAGAAATGTCCACACCAACTGTATGCCTGATCCTATTCGCAAGCGCATAGTAATCGTCTTTCGTTGCGCCTTTCTTTTGCAACCACATTGAATCAACAATTGCATGAACGAGTTCGAACCCCTCTTCTTCAGCAATCGCTTTCGCACAAAGCAAGACATCTCTGGCAAATGCATTCACAGATTCATGCGCTTCAATTCTGCCCAAGCGCGACTTTTTATAACCAAGATAGCCGAAACAAGTAACAAGAATCCATTTTAAAGCATTTTGCATTCTGTCGTACTTGTCCCGCAATTCTTGTGTCGGTGCTGTCTTTCTCAGTTGCTTATACTTTGCACGCTTTCGGATGATCGGTTCAAGTGTCTGGGGAACAAATCCCAAATTTTTCTCGCATAAATGAAATCCCAATTCCGGCACATGGTGCGGCGAATCCGGACAACAGGGACAGTCAATTGTCTCAGAAGAGATGTTATGATTGTGCATCAGCACAGGATACATGGATGTAAAGTCCAATTCTGCAACTTGTTCATGATATCCTTTCGGCGGCATAAAGTGCAATCCGCCGCGGTCAGATTTCAACAATGTACCGAATGTCTTGAATGATTCTTTCATTGGCCGTTTATACGGCACGAGCACGTTGTTATTGTATGCCCAGGCGATTTGCATCGAAGAAAGTGCCGAACCGATTGATGTTCTTGATTGATGCTGCACTCCGATCCGGGCAAGCCGCGAAAGATCAAACAAACCATCTAGATAAGACTCATCAAGAATAAACGAATTTCCCTTGTCAAGATGCCACCGACCGGCAAGTTCAAAAACACCGTCACGATGTTTGACCGCACCATAACTGAAATATGTTACCTCTTTCCCAATGATATAGTTCGCATGGTCGTCGCGATTCAACTTCAGCGGAAACTGATATTGATTCGCCAGGGATACGAGTTTAGGAAGCAGTGTAGCATCGCCGTACTCGGTAAGAATAATATCCGGATCATGTTGTTCAAGATAATAATTGATCTGTTTCAGCATCTCTATCGGTTCGTACTCCTGCAAAAGCCGGGTTGTTCCGTCGATGGTTATTTCAATCTCCAGTGAACGTTGATATTTTGGTGTGAAAATTTTCATTGACGGCACTAACATCATAACGGAAAAATCGGGTAAGGGATAATCTTCCGCACCGTTAGTATCCGACAACGCCCAGTGCTTCAACACTCCTTTTTCAATCTCATAGGTACCGTATGCCAATGGGAACAACTGTGTTGTATAATAAAAGAGTTGCACTGCTTTGATGTCTGCGCCGTAGAATTTGTAAAAATTAAAATGCTTCGTCATTGCATACACAACCTTGTGAAGCATCATCGGATTATGCACCGCAACTTCAAGAACATTTATCATCGCACGGGAGTACATCTCACGCTTCTCAACTCTGCAAAGCGATATTTCGGACGGCAATTGCTTACGAATAGACTGAAGAAATTTCTCCTCGTCTTTAGTAAGATGTGCGTAGAACATGGGACGAAACGGATACTGCGTTTTATATTTCTTCCCGTGCGTGTCGATAAACCAAACGGTAATTCCTTTCTCAGTCGGGTACGCGTCAAACAGCCATCCTGTCATTGTCATACTTGTTCTCCATAATCGCGCAGTTTGTCGGTAAGCACGCCGATTTGTTTTTGCTGCTCAAGCAGCATTGAAAGCAAAATGCTTTCGAACGGAATCGGATGTGCCTGAATAGAGATTGCCGGCAGATTCATTTTTGCGTACGCAAAGAGCTGGTCAAAGATCAGCTGGTCTTCTTTCCGCAGCGCGCGGCGGAATTGTGACCAACTGCTTTGCTCGTATTGGATAAGCATGGTTGCCGTCGGTGTTGTTCTTCCCATTGCATGATTCCTCTATAAATGTATGTTGAGACGTATCGTCCGTTTCAAGTCTGTAATGAACATCGGACATAAGCATCATGTGCTTGAAATACTCTTCTCTCCGTTTAAGGTGAAAATGTGGGTACGACGAAACAAGCAGCACCGAAATACCGTTTGCCTTCAAATGAACGAGTGCCTGGCGGACACGACGAAGTATGTCCACAATATCCATGTCCGGTACCTGATCGTCGTCGAACAAATTGATCAAACCGTAGATGAGCAGAATGCGCGCACCGACAGATCGCAGAAAATCGAATAAGCCATCTGTGATCGACACATCAAGTTGGTAACAGGTGTATGCACGGCTTACATAGACACGATCAAGATACGTGTACGGATCGACCAGGTGAATACGGGCTATCTTTGACAGAGCATATGGATCGACGCGGTTTGCGCCGTCGATGCACACAACTGTTTCCGAAAGACCGAGAAACTCGGCTGTGAGTGAGGTCGCCAGTGAATAAACCTCCTTCGTGCCATACAACAAACAAATCTTCCCCTGTAAAGCAGAAAAATGCTGGGCAATGATTTTGTATGGTGGTTCTGCCATTGTCATAAGATTCATCAACGTATAAAAACAAAACCCGACTACAGTGCAGCTGTGCTGCAACCATAGTCGGGCTTGAATGTTCAACGACCCAACTGCTATGTCATCTCTTCTCTACAACTCTGTACGTGTCCTGCGTAATTTGGAACGGAAACTCACTTCAATCTCTCCGGCAATCTTTCCATTTTGCTTTGGAACGGAAATATCAACAGAACCATAGTGATCATCCGGAATATCATATCCCAATACATCCAAAATCTTCTTCAGATAGTTGTTCACCAGCCGTTCCTGTTCCGGTGTGTACGATGATGTTGCCATGCATCATCCCTATGATGCTTTTTTGTATTTCATGAATGAATCGATCCGCTGCTTGTCCAAAGCACGGATCATTCCAACGACTACTCCGAGAACCTTGAAATTTTCGTCGTGCCGTGCAACAACAATCGGCTTGTACTTTTTATTCGCAGGTACAAGACGGACCATGCTTCCTTCACGATAAAACCATTTCACCGTTGGCTCTCCTTCTACCAGAGCAACAACAATCACTCCATTTTGTACGTCGCGCTTCGGATCGACAAAAAGAAGATCACCTGTTGCCAGTTGGGCGTCTTTCATGCTGTCGCCCCGGACATAGACGCCAAAGATATCGTCCGATGCGGAGATGTACCGCTGCACCTCGAACGTATCGACGATATTCTCCTGAGACATGAATGGGTGACCTGCGGGAACATATCCGTAAATGGGAATTCCCTTCGGCTTTTCCTGCATCAACTCAATGCCGCGTGAAATATTCGGCACGTAACGCAGAAATTTCTTCCGATCCAGCGCCAGTAAATGGTCCCGAACCGCATTCACGTTTACATCAAGCGTTTTGGCAAGTTCACTTAATGTTGGAGGAAAATGATTCTCTTCAATATAGTCCTGCACAATCTTAAGTACGCGCTGTTGTGCTTTCGTCAGAGTATCGATAGGCATGCAACCCTCATACTGTAATTATTTATACTGTAAAAATAT
>JBFMFY010000088.1:0-11273 GCA_040751955.1 Bacteroidota bacterium | reverse complement strand
GATGTTTGCACTGCTGTCAACTCATTGGAAAAGCAGAAAATAATTTTTCTCTGCTTGTATTTACTCAACTTATTCTGTGGCATTGACTTACAAGATATTTTACTACTCTCTGCTAGTCAAGCCCCTACTTGTAATATCTGCGTTGACATTTATGTCGGCGCAAGATCAACAGCAGAAGGTTGTGCACTTTAAAAAACTGCAAGCATTCCTGCCGTCCAAGGCGCTCGAGGGATACACACGAGGAAAACCGACCGGTTCGACGCAAAAGAATATGGGCTTCTCCACATCCGAAGCAGAGGTGCGGTACGAAAAAGCAACCGACACCATCACCTATTCAATAGAGATCAAGATCGTCGATATGTCCCTCTTCCCGTACGCTGCGTGGGCAATGGCATACCAGCAGATGGATTATGAGAATGAAACCGAAGACGGGTACGAAAAAACGGTCACCGTTGCGAAGAATTACAAAGGGATGGAGAAAGCGAGCACCGGCGACTATAAATCGTGCTCGCTCAATTTTGCCGTTGGCAACAGATTCCACGTAACGATGGAAGCAAGCGGATTGGACGACGTGAAGATGCTCTACTCGCTTGTCGACGCGATGGACCTTGAAAAACTTGCGAAGCTGACTGCTGAGTAATGCCTGACGTCATCCTTCGCACGACCAATCTCGGAAAAAAGTACCGCGACCGCTGGGCTGCACACGACATTAACCTCGAAGTGCGTCAGGGGGACGTATTCGGTTTTCTCGGTCCCAACGGCGCGGGAAAAAGCACCACCATCCGGATGATCCTTTCTCTCATCAAACCGACCGACGGCACTGTCGAGCTGTTCGGTCATGATCTATTTAAAGAACGGGAAAAGGCGTTGTTCAGCGTCGGCGGCATCGTCGAAAAACCGGATTTCTATTTGTATCTCTCCGCCTACCGCAACATGGAGATCGCCGGTTCAATGACGCTTGGAAAAACTCCCGATAAAAAAACCATCCTCAACACGCTGGAAACCGTCGGGCTCATCGACCGCGCGTTTGACCGGGTAAAAACATATTCGCACGGAATGAAGCAGCGCCTCGGCATCGCTCAGGCATTGTTGACCAATCCGAAGTTGGTGATGCTCGACGAACCGACAAACGGACTCGATCCGCAAGGAATGAAAGAGGTACGGGAATTGATCGTACAGTTGACAAACGATCGCGGTATTACCGTCTTCCTTTCTTCTCATTTGCTGAATGAAGTCGAGCAGGTAGCAACACGGATGGCGATCATCAACAAGGGAGAAATGGTCGTTCAGGGAAGCACCGCGGAGTTGCTGAAGACAAGCGCTAACAAAATCCATTTGAAGGTCGAACCGAAAAAGAAGGCCTTCGTTATTTTAAAAAAAATGAAGCAGGTCGCCGAACCGGTGCTGAACGAAGAAGGAATTATGGCAAAGATCGAGCAAAAAGATCTTCCAGATGTAGTAAAGATCCTCGTAAGGAATAATTGCAAAGTATTTACGATTGAGCCACAGCACTCATTGGAAGAATATTTCCTTTCCATTACGAAAGAATCTTGAGATGTGTAATTTCGAGCGAAGCAAGGAATCTGGATAATCTCAGATTCCTCACCCTAAAGAGCAGGACTCAGAATGACAATGAAATAAAAATTCGTTGTCATTTCGAGCGTAGCGAGAAATCTGAGCGAACAAGATTGATGGATGAAAAAATATTACGTCTACATCATGACAAACAATTCTGGAACGTTATATGTAGGAATGACAAATAATTTGCGTCGGAGAATTGCAGAGCACAAAGAAATGCGCATCGAGGGATTTACAAAAAGGTATAAAATCAACAAATTGATTTATTTTGAAGAGTATGATGATGTACGATACGCAATTGAACGTGAGACAAGAATTAAAACGTGGTCGCGGAGGAAGAAATTGGATCTTATTGCAACACTCAACCCGAACTGGGAAGAGATAAACACCTTTTGATTTACCGAATTGTACAAATCGAGAAACCTAAAACAATCTCAGATTCCTCGTCTCGAACTACGGGACTCGAATGACGGTGAAAAGAAAATTTATTGTCATTTCGAACGAAGCGAGAAATCTGGAATTAAAGCAGATTCCTCACCCTGAAAAACAGGGTTCGGAATGACAATAAAAACTTAATTTTTGTCATTTCGGCGAAGCGAGAAATCTAAAATAATCTCAGATTCCTCGTCCCCAATAACGGGACTCGGAATGACAACGTTTGAAGATAATTGACATGATCAACCTCATCCGACTTGAACTGTTCAAAACCTACGCCAAGTGGCGCACGTACATCGGCTTCATTGCCGTCGGCGTCCTCATTCCGGTCATCATGTGGATTATGTGGATTGAAGGGGGAAAGTTTATCCAGTATCAACTCCGGACACTGCAGGCTGATTTCTTTATTACGGGGAATATTTTCAATGGCTGGGTGATCGCGCAGATCATTATGAACGGATTGTGGATCCATGTTCCCGCGCTGATCGCGCTTGTCGCTGGAGATCAGCTCTCCGGCGAAGCGACTGCAGGGACATTCCGTCTTGTCCTCATCCGCCCCGTCTCTCGAACAAGATTCTTGAACGCAAAATATATCACGACATTGATCTACACATTGTCGCTTGTTGTTGCAATTGCACTGCTTTCCATTGTGCTCGGATTGTGGATCTTCGGTTCGGGCGACTTGATAGCGATCGATCCGCGCGAAGGGATCACCATCCTTCCGGAACCGCTCCTCTTCTCCCGTTTCATGCTTGCCTATGCACTGGCTGCGTGGTCTATGTTCGTGGTGGCATCGCTGGCATTCTTCATTTCATCAATTGTTGAAAATGCGATCGGACCCATTATTACTACAATGGTTGTCATTGTCATTTTTCTCATCATCTCAAACCTGCCGGTCGAATCGGTTGAAGATATCAAGCCGTGGCTTTTTACAACACACATGAATGTATGGCAGCAGGCGTTCCGCGACCCGATTGATTGGGAACGGATCATGAATTCATCCCTTGCACTCGGCGCAAACTGTGTTGTTTTTTACACAGCAACGTTGATCATTTTTAAACGGAAAGATATTCTTTCATAACGACGGAAACAGAGCATGAACATATCCAAAACTATTTCTGATATCAAAACGGGATTTCTTCCGACGTTCTGGGTTGCCAACGTCATTGAGCTGCTCGAACGGTTCGCATTCTACGGTTCCAAAGCGGTGCTAACAGTGTACCTGGCAACAAAGGCGGGATTCGACGTACAGACAGCGGGAACAATGGCGGGGACCTTCTCTCTCTTTCTCTGGTCATTCCCGATTATTGCCGGTGTGTTCGTCGATCGGTACGGATTTAAACGAACGCTCGCCGCATGTTTTGCATTCTTCACCATCGGATATTTTCTCATCGGACTTGCCGGACTTGAATATGGTCAAACGATTAATGAAGCGATTGGAAAAACGACGTACATGTATATCGTTCTCATTCTCACTGCCATCGGCGGTTCGCTCATCAAACCGTGCATAGTCGGAACGGTGGCGAAAACATCAAAACCCGATGTACAATCACTCGGGTATTCGATCTACTACACGCTCGTCAACCTCGGCGGCGCAATCGGTCCGATCCTTGCACTGCAAGTGCGTGAAGGATTAGGAATCGAATATGTACTGATCATGTCGTCATTCACATCGCTGCTGCTGTTTGTCGGAACGTTGTTCTTCTATAAAGAACCGCCGAAAGCTTTCGATGAAAAGCCGCAATCGTCACTCGGCAAAGTGTTCCGTGACATGCTGACGGTTTTCACAAATGTAAAGTTCATACTCTTCCTCGTGATCTTTTCCGGTTTCTGGATCATGTTCTGGCAGATATTTTATTCGTTCCCGTTCTATGTGACCGAAGTACTGAAGTTC
The DNA here is from genome assembly GCA_040751955.1 of Bacteroidota bacterium. Taxonomy (GTDB): domain Bacteria; phylum Bacteroidota; class Ignavibacteria; order UBA10030; family UBA8401; genus SpSt-333. The sequence continues at coordinate 7,366 of JBFMFY010000088.1, read as the reverse complement.
CCCCGGTTTGAAATTCTCGAGACGGTGGATGCATGGTCGATCATCCTGTTCAGCGTGCCGCTCACCGCGCTGGCAATGAGATTCAGCCCCATCACAGCGATGACGATCGGATTCCTGATCGCAAGTTCTTCCTGGCTCTTAATGGCTGTGGAACCGACAGTTACAATGGCGGTTATTGCCATGATCCTATTCGCGGTCGGCGAATCGATACAGGCACCCCGCTTTTACGAATATGTCGCATCGCTCGCACCAAAAGAGCAGGTGGGCACATACATGGGATTCGCATTCCTTCCGATTGCCATCGGTTCATTCGTCGCCGGCGTACTTTCGGGCTGGCTGGTTGAGACGTATCTGCGGCAAAGTATGAATCCGAATATGATGTGGTTCACCCTTGCAGCAATCGGATTCGCATCGACGATCTTAATGCTGCTCTACAATATTTTCATAGTAAAGCGGAAGGGATGACGATGGCTTCATTTCTGAGATTCGTTCTTTTTATTTTCATCGCGTCAACATCTCTTCCTGCTCAGCAGTTGACCGCCGAAAAAATTCTGCAAAATGTAAAAGCGAATTTCGATAAGGTGCAGGATTATTCTGTTATCCTTGATATCAAGCCGAACATGGAACGATTCAGGGCGAAAGAAATGAGATTAACACTCTTTTTCAAACAGCCGAATAAGATCCATATTGAATCGAAGAGCTTTGTAATGATCCCCAAGCAATTGTTCGAGATCAATCCGACGGACCTGATCTCAAAATTCGACGGGACGCTGATCGGAAAAGAAGAGAAGAACGGCATGACGGCGTACAAACTGCGGATGGTTTCGAAACCGGAAAAAGGACGCCCTCCGCGTGAGAGCTATATTTGGATCGATCCCGCCCGATGGGTCGTCATCCATTTTGAATCGACACCTGCGGAAGGACGAAATGTTGTCGTTAATTTTGAATACACGACGGTTGATGGAAAATACCACCTTCCGTCAACAATGAAAGCAGCATTCGACTTTGAACAAAATCTCGACTCACTGGCGGAACGGGTTTACAGCCCCAACCGAATCCCCCGCAAAGGTACTGTGGACATATTCTATTCGGATTATAAAGTGAATCAGGGATTGAGTGATGAGACCTTTGAGAAGAAAAAGAAAGAGCAGGAAAAATAATTCTGAAGATTGGGTGCAACAAAAAAGCCGCTCGATGGGCGGCTTTTTTGTTAATCCTTATTCTCTTCCATCATCTTCACGAACTTCGAAAAAAGATAATCACTGTCATGCGGTCCGGGGGATGCTTCGGGATGATACTGCACGCAAAAAACAGGCTCATGCTTGTGCTCGAACCCTTCTACCGTTTGATCGTTCAAGTTAATATGCGTCAGTTCCACCTGCGATTGATCCATTGTTTTCCAATCGACGGCAAAGCCGTGGTTCTGCGATGTAATTTCAATTTCTCCTGTTTTCAAATTCTTTACAGGATGATTCGCACCGCGGTGTCCGAATTTCAGCTTGTATGTCTTTCCTCCCAGTGCGAGTCCCAACAATTGATGCCCGAGACAAATACCGAAGATCGGTTTCTTCCCGATCAATTTTTTGATATTGAGGATCGCGTACTTCACCGCATCGGGATCGCCGGGACCGTTAGAAAGAAATACTCCGTCCGGATTCATTTCTAACACTTGTTCCGCCGAATACGACGCGGGCACCACAGTGAGATTGCATCCATAACTGGCGAGACGGCGGAGAATGTTTTGCTTCACGCCGTAATCGAACACAACCACTTTATAGCGGCTGTCATTCTTCTCTCCGTTTTTCGTATGAAGGGCAAACGAAGTTTTGTCGATTGCATTCCAGTGATACTCTTTTTTGGTCGTGACATCTTTTGCAAGGTCAAGTCCCGTCATCTCCGGCGATGATTTTGCTTTCTTCACCAGCGATTCATCATTCAGATCTTTTGTGGAGAGCACACCGCGCATTGCGCCTTGCGTACGAAGCATCTTTGTCAGCATCCGCGTATCGATTCCCTGAATGGCGATAATGTTATGCTGCTTCAGCCATTCGCCGAGCGACATGTTTGCACGCCAGTTGCTGTGAAAATCAAAATACTCTTTCACCACAAAACCGCTCACCTGCGGCTTTGTCGATTCGACATCATCGGAGTTTACGCCGTAATTGCCGATCTGCGTGTACGTCATCGTTACAATCTGTCCGGCGTACGACGGATCGGTAAGAATCTCCTGGTAACCGGTCATGCTCGTGTTAAAACAGACTTCGCCGCTGATCTCACCTTCGGCGCCGAAGTGTTCACCTGTAAAAACCGTTCCGTTCTCTAATGCAAGTTTTGCTGTCATTCTTCTGTCTATGGAAGATGTCAGACATCTCCTGAATAAATTTCTTTGATCGTATTCAGTTCGCTTGAACTTCTTCAACAAGATGTCTGACATCTCGTTCGAAAGAAAAATACAAAAAACTGTTGACAACTGGAATTAAATTTTCTTTATTATAGTAGTCTTAGAGGAGCGGTACACACGAGTACGTATGCAGAGAGTGAACAACTCAACGAAGCATGCAGAAAAGGTTTGAGCAATAAGTACCGCCGAACGGTTGATGTGAGTTTCCACTTCAATCCGTGGGCTGCAGATGAAGAATCTGCAGACTGTCATTCCGCCATAGCGGAATGAAGCGCTAACGACAATCTGCTGACCGTGTATCTCCATACCCGATCATGAAAAAGGCAGAAAGTCTTAGTGCTTTCTGCCTTTTTCACTTTTAAACAATACTTGTATGAATATAGCGCTTATCGGTTACGGAAATATGGGACATGAGATCGAATCGGCCGCGCACCAGCGCGGACATACGATTGTCGAACGATTTTCCTCAGCCCATCCTCTTCCCAACCCTTCTGCTGCCAACTCAGCTATCGATTGCTATATCGATTTCTCCACTGCATCCGCGGTACGCCGGAACATTGAGATCGCAACACAATTGCAGGTGCCTATAGTCGAAGGGACAACCGGCTGGCAGGAGCAAAAAAAAGAGATTATGGAATTTGTCCGGCAGCAGAATGGGCGGCTGGTGTACGGAAATAATTTCTCGGTCGGTGCACAGATGTTCTTCCGCATTGTGAGGCGTGCCGCACGATTGATGAATGCTTTTCCGAATTACGACGTTGGCATCCATGAGATCCACCATACAAAAAAGAAAGATGCACCGAGCGGAACTGCTTTGACATTGGGAAATGTAATCCTAACACATATGGATCGGAAAGAAGTCCTCAAGTATGGAATAAACGGATCGCCGATCATGCCACACGAGATCAATATTTCCAGTGCTCGGATTGGAAAAGTATTTGGCACGCACACGGTTCTGTTTCACTCCGAGACCGACGAAATTGAATTGACGCATCGCGCACACTCACGCGCAGGTTTTGCAGTCGGCGCTGTCCTTGCAGCAGAATTGATCCGTGAATTTCACGGAGTCTATTCGTTCGATCAACTTGTATTTGAAAAATCATTACACCATTCACAACCTGAGGAGTAGTATGTCATCCACTTTTTTGTTTCGAGGAACTGCAACAGCGTTGGTAACACCGATGATGCCCGACGGCGAGGTTGACGCGGAGGCATTGCGTCGGCTCGTTGAATTCCAGATCTCGAACGGCATCAACGGACTTGTTCCAGTCGGCACGACCGGTGAGAGTGCAACGCTCTCCCATCCGGAACATCATCATGTGATGGATATTGTGGCGGAACAGGCGAGCGGCAGAGTGCCGATCATTGTCGGAGCGGGGAGCAACTCGACGCGCGAAGCGATCTCATTGACGCAGCATGCGCGTGCAATCGGGGCGAACGCAGCGCTTTCCGTTGCACCGTACTATAACAAACCGACGCAGCAGGGATTCTTTGAACATTACAAAGCGATCACGGAAGCGGTCGATATTCCCGTATTTGTGTATAATGTTCCGGGACGGACCGGGAGCAACATCAATGCTGAGACAACGCTGCGTCTTGCAGAACTTCCGGGCATTGCCGGAATCAAAGAAGCATCGGGAAATATTCCTCAGGTGATGGAAATTCTCCGGCATCGCCCGAACAATTTTGTCGTGCTCTCCGGCGACGATGCACTGACACTGCCGATGATGGCGCTCGGTGCAGACGGTGTCATTTCTGTCGTGGCAAATGAGGTCCCTTCGGCTTTCTCACGGATGGTGCAACTTTGCCGGGAAGGCGATTTCGTTCAAGCGCGCGAAATCCATGAACAACTGCTTGGACTGATGAATATTAATTTCATCGAATCGAATCCGATCCCGGTAAAATCTGCCCTCGCAATGATGGGAATGATCCGCGAAGCATATCGTTTACCGCTGACAAGAATGTCAATGGACAACCGCATCAAACTGAGAAGAGTACTTGAAGAATTATCCTTATTGGAGCAAACGGTATGATCGACAATATCGAGAAGAGCATACTCACCGAATTCGGACTTCACTCGAACAACGGAACGGGTGAGGATATTTTCAATCACTTCCTCGAACTGCTCGACACGGGAAAGATCCGTTCCGCCGAAAAAATTGACGGCACATGGCGTGTGCACGAATGGGTGAAAAAAGGGATCCTGCTCGGATTCCGTTTGGGAAAGTTGATCTCTGTCGAAAGTCCTTCCCCATTTCAATATTTTGATAAGCACACCATCCCGCTGAAACATTTCAACGGAGCGAACAAGGTGCGTATAGTTCCGGGCGGAACATCTGTTCGTAAAGGAGCGTACCTCGCCCCAACGGTCATCGTCATGCCTCCCGCGTACATTAATATCGGGAGCTATGTGGATGAAGGAACAATGATCGATTCCCACGCTCTTGTTGGTTCATGCGCTCAGGTAGGAAAGAGAGTGCATGTCAGTGCCGCTGCACAGATTGGCGGGGTGCTTGAGCCGATCGGTGCAATGCCGGTCATTATTGAGGATGATGTGATGATCGGCGGGAATTGCGGCATCTACGAAGGAACAATAGTAAAAAAAGGTTCAGTCATTGCTTCCGGTGTAATCTTAACGGCATCGACGCCGGTGTACGACCTTGTTCACCATAAAATTATTCGGCGTGAATCGAACGGCTCACTCGTTATTCCTGAAAATGCGGTCGTTGTTGCGGGGAGCAGAAAGATCGAGTCGCCGTTTGCACTTGAATTCGGGTTGAGTTTGTACACGCCGCTGATTGTGAAATACAGGGATGAAAAGACGAATGCGAGAATAGCGCTGGAAGAGAGCCTGCGGTAATTCAGGTTTGCTTTAAATTATACTGCTGTATTTTCGTGTAGAGTGTCTTCAGAGAGATACCGAGGATTTTTGAAGCAAGATTCTTGTTCCATTTTGTATTTGCAAGCACGCCGGCAATATGATCTTTTTCCAGTTCCTCGATCGTGATTGCAGAGCCGATCTTTCCCTCACCGTCGCCGTTTGAATTTCCTGACCCCGCCATCCTCTGCGGCAGCGCAAGGTCTTTTGGACGGATCGTCTCATCTTCACATAGGATCATTGCCCGCTCCAGCACATTTTCCAATTCGCGGATATTTCCGGGCCAATCGTATTCTATCAAAACCTTTAGCGTATCGGGATGTAGCTGGTGTTTCTTCTTTGTTTTGTTTTTTCTGAGAAGAATACTTTCCGTTAGCAATGGAATATCGTCTTTTCTTTGCTGCAACGAGGGGAGTTTTAACGTAATGACATTCAAGCGATAGAGCAGGTCCTCGCGGAACCGTCCTGCTTTTACTTCGTTAACAAGATTTTTGTTTGTGGCGGAGATGATCCGTACATCCGATTTCAATGTCTTGTTCCCGCCGACGCGGCGGAATTCTCCTGTTTGAATGAAGCGGAGAAGTTTCGGCTGAAAGACGGGACTTACTTCGCCGATCTCGTCGAGGAACAACGTTCCGCCGTTGGCGATCTCAACCAGTCCCTGCCGCATCGCCTGTGCATCGGTGAACGCACCTTTTTCATGCCCGAACATTTCGCTTTCAATCAATGTATCCGGAATAGAAGCACAATTCAGAGCAACAAATGGTTTTTCAACGCGGGGAGAATTTTTATGGAGGAAGTTTGCAAATAATTCTTTTCCTGTTCCGCTTGCTCCTTCGATGAGAACAATGGAATCTGTCGGCGCCACTTTACCCGCGAGTTCGAGAACGTTCACAAATTCCGGACTCTGACCGATGAGATGCGATGACTGAGCGAGGCGGGAAAGTTCGCTCTTCATCACTTTGTTTTCTATAACGAGGGACTTCTGATCGAGCGCACGCTCGACCAACGAAAATAATTCGTCAATCGAATACGGTTTCGTGACATAATAGAATGCCCCATCCTTCATGCATTCCACTGCCATCCGCACGTCGTTTACACCCGTAATCATGATGACCTGCGTGTCGATATACTGCTGCTTGATGAAGTGAAGCACTTCAATGCCATCCACACGAGGCATGCGCACATCCAATAGTGCAAGGTCAAACGCATGTTCCTGTAAAGCATTAATTGCAGCAGAGCCGTCTTCCGCAACAATAACCGTATGCCCTTCCCCCGAAAGAATACCGTGAAGCATTGAACGGAAATCGGCTTCATCATCTGCAACAAGAATGCGTGCAATATGTTTCTTCTTTGGCATCGAAACTGCAAAAATATACTTCTTATTGTGGTGACCTGCAAACAACTGATTTGGGTGATTCCTAAATTTTCAATATTTTGTTCATGTCAATATTCCTTCAGAAAGGATGTACGCTATTTATGATCACTATTCTCTTGTTGACAGCATCAAATATCTTTATGACGTTTGCGTGGTACGGACATTTGAAGTTTACAAATGTCCCGCTCTGGAAAGTAATCGGCATCAGTTGGGGTATTGCCTTTGCCGAATATTGCCTGATGGTGCCTGCCAACAGGATCGGATACGGACAATTCACCGCTGTTCAATTGAAGACAATTCAGGAGATTATCACTCTCGTTATCTTCACATTCTTTTCTGTTTACTATTTGAAAGAAGAATTCAGGTGGAATCACTTGGTGGGATTTGTTTTGATTGTAGCATCTGCTTATTTCATCTTCAAAAAGTGGTAAATTCAGACTTTCACTCACCTTTACCGACCATCCCCCACAACTGACCGAAAATAGGAGAACTTTTCGGTCTTTAGAGAGTAAATTTGTCCTGTTCATTTGCTCTTTGAATTTCAAATTCTTTTAATTCTTTAACATTTTGGTGATTATTAAAAAATGTTTACTTCCTTGTAAAAAGGATGAAACATTCCTATATTGGAAACCGTAGAAACCGATGTGGTTTCCTACAATACAAATAGTACTATATCGTCCACTTTGCAGAAGAACTGCATTTTTTTAAT
>JBFMFY010000087.1:0-11566 GCA_040751955.1 Bacteroidota bacterium | reverse complement strand
TTAAAACACCGACCCCAAATTGATCGTAATAAAAAATCCGCCGAAATCTTTTTTCCTGTTGATCTGTCTTGGACGATTGGGATCAACAAGGCTCGGCGCTTCCATCAAACTCGGAATTCCCCCGGCAACAGGTACAAAGTAGTAGCGAATGTTGATCCCCGACAAACTTCCCATATCGGAACCGAAGAATGCGCCGAAGCCGACATATCCGCCGACGGTGTAGTGTGCACGTGCGAGACCGAGACTTTTGAAGTATTCAATTGTTTCACCGGTGGTTTGATTGACGTACGGTGCAGCAAGGATCAACGATGGACCGAACCCGGCGTTGACGTACGGACGAAAACTGTCGGTGATATCGTCGGCAAACAATCTGTATTGAATTCCCGCGTGCAATGGGATGAAGAGGAATCTGTTGATCTTGCCGAAGACAATTGACTCTCCCCAGTACGTAATAATCTCCACTTCGTTGTCATCTTTCGACTCCGCGATGCCGAGCGTGACGGTTCCGAACAGATCGCGTGAAAACTCTCTGCGGTAGAATCCTGCCAAGCCGAATCCATTGTTGGAGAGAAGAATATCAACACCCCACGCATCGTGCATTTCCGATTGGATAGGGGTTATGATCTCTTTGTTGGGAGACTCGAAAACGATCGTTGAATCTGTTGCCTGTGAGTATGCGGTCACAGATGCAAATGCAAGAAGTAATACTATTTTTTTCATATCAACCTCACAAATTGGATCATCCTTCGACGCGCTCGTCCCGGCATCGTCGGGATTCGCTTGCTCAGGATGACTTTTATTATTCTACACTGAACAACGCACATTTAAGATAGTGAGTTTCCGGCATAGATGGTAGAGTCGGATGATCGGGCGATGCGCCGGAAATTCTCAATAATTTTATTTTCCTGCCCGCTTTGACACTGCTGTCAGCGACGATGTTTAAGAACGTCTGCTGATCTATATGATGCGAGCAGGAAGCGGAAAGGAATATGCCGTTCGGCGCCACCACTTTGAGTCCGTTTGTGTTGATCTCTTTGTATCCTTTGATCGCCGCCGGGACATTCTTCCTGCTTTTTGTGAATGACGGGGGATCAAGTACCACCACATCCCACTGTTTCTTACTCTTTACCGCTTCGTCAAGAAATTTGAAGACGTCGGCTGTATGGAAAGAGACCGTTTGCAGAGAATTCAATGTTGCGTTCTCTTTCACCTTTGCGTTCGCCTCCTCCGAAATATCAACGCAGTCAACCGACACTGCACCGAACGAAGCGGCGTATAATCCAAATCCCCCTTCATTGCTGAAGCAGTCGAGGACGGTTGCACCTTTTGAAAACGGTTTCAGCAGCATTCGGTTTTCCCGTTGATCCAGAAAGAATCCGCTCTTTTGTCCGTTCAGAATATCGATTGAAAATTTCAATCCGTTCAATTCTATAATGGCGGGTTGCACTGTTCCACGCAGGATTCCTTTACGTTCCGGGATATTCTCAAGTACACGTAATGGGGATTCATTCCGCTCAACGATCCCTTTCGGTTGGAATATTTTTTCGAGCACGTCGCAAATAAGCGGTAATCGGGAATCCATTCCCGCAGAAAAAGTCTGCACGGTAATATAATCGTTGTACTTATCGATGATGAGTCCCGGGAGGAAATCGCTCTCGCCGTACACAACGCGGAACGTCTCACTCTCCGCGAATATTTTTTTCCGCAGATCGTACGCGGCACGGATCCTTCGCTCAAAGAAGTTTTCATTGATCGCTTCAACGACTGGTGAAAGAAACCGCACTGCGATGAGCGAGTGAGGATTGTACAAACCGATGCCTGCCGACCGTCCGTCGCTCCGTAAAATTTCCACCACGTCGCCGCTCTTCGGTGTGCCTTCGATCCGGTGGATCTCGTTGGTGAAGATCCATTGATGTCCGTTGAGGAGTCGTTTCTCTTCGTTCTTTTTCAGGATGGCATGCTGTGCGAGTGTGCTCATATGATTCAAAGTATGAAAAGAGGGGATGAGATGCTATATCCTGAACGGTATAGCTCCGAGCAATAATCAAAATAAAAATCGTCATTGCGAGTCCCGATCTGTCGGGACGAGGCAATCTTTTTTTGAAAGATCGTCACGTCGTTACGATATAAAACATCGTGACTCCTCGCGATGACAGGCAACACTGCCATGCACTTCGCTTATTTCATCCCAGCTCTTTTTTCGTTACATTTTACTTAATGAGTGAAAACGCACAAACATTCCGGACAGGCTATGTTGCATTGATCGGCGAACCGAATGTTGGAAAATCAACATTGCTCAACTCGCTCCTGCAGCAGAAACTCTCCATTGTCACGGACAAGCCGCAGACAACGCGCCACAAGATTCTTGGGATCAACAGCGGTGAGGATTACCAGATCATTTTTCTCGACACGCCGGGAATTATCACGCCAAAGTATCTTCTACAGGAAGTAATGATGAAATTCGCATCATCTGCGGTCGAAGATGCCGATATCGTGCTCCTGCTGGTGGATGCGGAAAAAGCGAAGCAAAAAAAATATTCGCAAAACAACGAAGCTGTTGAAAAGATCAAAGCGGCAAATAAGACAACGTTTCTTGTCGTCAACAAGATCGATCTTTTGCGAAAGGAAGAGGTGCTGCCTCTCCTTGTCGATCTGCAAGTACTTTTTCCGTTCGACGAAGTGATCCCCCTTTCCGCATCAAAGGGATTCAACACGAAAGAATTGATCTCGACCATATTAAAATACCTGCCGGAACATCCGCCGTTCTATGATACAGATATCGTCAGCGACGCGCAGGAGCGGTTTTTTGTCAGCGAGATTATCCGTGAAAAGATTTTTGAACAATTCAAAGAAGAAGTGCCGTACTCCACTACGGTCGATGTCACCGATTTCAAAGAACGTGAGAAGGGAAAGCATTTTATCTCTGCCGATATCATAGTGGAGAGAGATTCACAAAAGGGGATACTGATCGGCAAGCAGGGATTGTCGCTGAAAAAATTAGGCTCCGTTGCCAGAGCGGCAATCGAGGAATTTGTCGGTCATTCTGTGTTTCTTGAATTGCATGTGAAAGTGAAGAAAGATTGGCGTGAAGATCAGCGGCTGTTGAATAAGTTCGGATATAAAGCAGATGAGGAATAAATAAAATTCTAAATTACAAATGACAAATTCCAAATAAGGATCAAAGAGCAAATTCCAATCATCAAAACGAAGTACGTTGAAACTAAAAAGGAATAATTATGGCAACCATAAAACCATTTAGAGCGATCAGATACAATCAAAACAAAGTCACCATGGCATCCGTTGTTGCGCCGCCGTATGATGTCATTTCTCCCGAGCAGCAGAACGGATATTATGACAAGGATCCGTTCAATGTGGTTCGTTTAATATTGGGACGTGAAGAAGATCGGTACTCTGCTGCGGCGAAAACATATGATGAATGGCAGCGGCAGGAAGTGCTGATCCGCGATGCTCAGCCTTCGATCTATCCGCTGGTGCAGACGTTCAAGACTACGGAAGGGAAGACGGTGCAAAGAAAAGGTTTCATCGCACTCTGCCGGCTGGAAGAATTCGAGAAGAAGATCGTCCTTCCGCACGAAAAAACATTGTCGAAAGCGAAGGAAGATAGGTTCAAATTATTCAAAGCGACGAACTCGAATTTCAGCCAGGTGTTTTCTCTCTACTCCGATCCGGGAAAGAATGTCGACCAATACATCAATCCTGTCCATTCTACCCAGCCGATCATTGATGTGGAATTCGAGAATGTCCGCAACAAACTATGGCGGATCACCGACACGGGGGTCATCGAAAAAATCGCCGCGGAACTGGAACCGAAACAAGTACTCATTGCGGACGGACATCACCGGTACGAAACCGGACTGGCGTACCGCGACCTGATGAAATCGCAGAATCCGAATCACACCGGCAATGAATTGTACAACTACATCATGATGTTCTTCACCAACCTTGATGATGAAGGGTTAGTGATCTTCCCGACTCATCGCGTGCTGCACAGTTTGCCGGAGTACGACGGAGCGAAGTTTGTTTCAAGCTTGGTTAAAGATTTTGACGTGCAGGTCTATCCGACCCCGCAGCTGATGTTGGAAGCGTTGAAACACCACGACCGCCATGCGTACGGGTTTGTGTCGAACCATTCGACGAAATTCTTCGTTGCGAAATTGAAGAACGAATCGTCGCTCGGCACGCTTGTTCAGGATCATCTGCCGATTGAAGTGATGGGACTGGATGTCGTTCTGCTGCACAATTACATGATCCGCAATCTGCTCGGCGTGTCGCAGGAAGCGCAGGAGAAGAAATTGAACATCCATTACATCCAGAATGTGCATGAATGTATCGACGAAGTTGCGAGCGGCGCATCGCAGATTGCATTCTTTGTGAATCCGACAAAGATCGAACAAGTGCGAGCCGTTGCAAAGTCCGGCAATACGATGCCGCAGAAGTCAACATTCTTCTATCCGAAACTGATTTCGGGATTGGTGCTGAATAAAATGAGTGAGTAGTTGAGTAGCCGAGATGGTGAGTATGTGAGATAATACATAACCGAAAAATCTTTACGCAAACTAACTTTCACAATTATTTCTTAACGACTCAACGACCCATATACTCAATTACTTCTTATGTCCGAACGCTTCAAAGTTATTCTCGCATATATAGCCATCTGCACTATCTGGGGATCGACATGGCTCGTTATAAAAGTCGGGCTCGAAACGATGACGCCTCTGCTTTCGGCAGGGTTGCGGTTTGCTTTTGCCGCTATAGTACTCTACTCCATCATTGCAGCGCGAAAGATACAGATACCGTTGGATCGCGCGAGAGTGCGGCTTTTCTTTATTGTGTCACTGACGTCGTTCTCGGTTCCGTTTGCACTTGTCTATTGGGGTGAGCAGCATGTTTCATCGGGATTAACATCGATACTGTTCGCTGTCTTCCCGTTCTGTGTTGCGATCATGTCCGTGGTGATGCTGCCGAATGAAAAACTGACGACGGCGAAAGTCGCGGGAATCATACTTGGATTTACAGGAATCGTCGTTATTTTTTCGAACGATATTCAGTTCGGTACCGATACAGATCAACTGCTTGGAATGACGGCGATAGTCTTAAGCGCATTCATTCAGGCATTCTCTGCAGTCCTGATTAAGAAACACGGGCACGATCTGAGTCCTTTCGTAGTCAGTTTTGTCCCGATGACTTTTGCGGGAGTGTTCCTGACGCTTGCTGCATTTGTTTTTGAAGACCTCACGCAGATGCAATTTGATTCAACGGCGATCTTCAGCATTGTCTATCTTGCAGTGTTCGGTTCCGTCACGACGTTCGTCAGTTATTTCTGGCTGCTTAAAAAAGTCGAGGTGGTTCTGCTCTCGTTGACATCGTTCGTTACGCCGATCATCGCCGTTGTCCTTGGGGTGGTCATCCTAAACGAGAGTGTATCATCACAACTGTTCGTCGGTTCGTCGCTGGTGCTGTCCGGGATACTTGCGGCAAATTCGACCGACGTTCGGATCTTTCTGCGCAACCGCTTCTCTTCCAAAACATGAAACTTCTGCATTACCGTATTGTTGCTGCGGTACTTGTTCTTGTCTTTATACTTCCCGTGCGTCAACTCTCTGCATGGGGGCTTGAAGGGCATCGCGCTGTGAACAAGTACGGCATACGGACGCTTCCACTCAGTTTTCAACGATTCAAAGATATCGATTATTATTTTGCAGACCACGCGAGCGATGTGGACAGGCGAAAGATCACCGATGAAGAAGAAACGTACCGGCAATTTATTGAATTGGAACGCTACCCGGAATTTTTCAACGGCACAATGCCAAGAACACTCCTCGAACTCCAGAAAAAATACGGTGAATCATCCGTTCACCAGAACGGTTATCTTCCGTACCTTGTGTACCAGATGTACGATTCCGTGACGAATACAATGAAACGGCGGGACTGGAATGCCACACTGAAAGCGGTCTCCGATCTCGGTCATTACGTGGGAGACCTTACAATGCCGTTGAACACCACGGTGAATTACGACGGGCAATTGACGAAGAACAACGGCATTAAATGGCGGTACGAGATCGAATTGATGAACCGGTACTACCATCAGCTGGATTTCAAACTCATCGATGCAAAGAAACTTAACGATCCGATGCTTGAGATTTTTAAACTCCTTGAGCGGTCGCATAAACTTGTTCCACACATTGTTCGCGCCGACAATACAGCATTGAAAACCGCAAAGGGAAAATACAACAGCTCGTATTACTCCGCATTCTGGAAAGAGGTCTCGAAGCCAACGAACGGTCTGATGCAGGAAGGTTCGGCGTTATTTGCAAGTCTTCTGTTTACAGCGTGGCTGAATGCCGGCGGAGTGAAAATTATTTGGCCCGATGAAATGGGATCGCGGGGTGGTCTGTACAAAGATCAAAAAGAGCCGGAGTATCTTGAACAAAATTTTCCGAATCCGTTCAATCCGCAAACCTCGATCAAATACAGCGTACCTGGCGACCTGTTTGTGCGATTAGCAGTGTTCAATTTGTTCGGACAGGAAGTTGCGCTGCTTCACGAAGGAAGGCAGAGTGAGGGAAAGTACGAATGTCTCTTCAACGGGGAACAGTTACCCGGCGGAATCTATTTTGTTAGATTGCAATTGAACGACAAGACCGAAACGCGCAAAATGGTCCTCGCCAAATGAACCTTTCATTCAGATCCTTTCCAAAACGGCAGTGCAAAAATCAAGTCTTTTCAGGATGTTTGGATGGACTCCTTCATCCCGTGTAATTCACCTTGCGTTAATGCACATACTTTTGTTAGATTGCTGTAAATTGTTTTTGTACTCACACTAACTATCGAGGAGGTGTCGTGAAGACATTTGTGCTACTGATTCTCACCGCAGTAATATTTGTGCATTTCGGTTTTTCAACTGTTCCTTCATCATCAACAGGTACAATTCCCGAGCATCTCCGTCCTATGCTGGCAAAGATCCAGAAAGAGTACAACACCGGTTACTGGGCACAAAAATTTTCGCAACGGAACGAGATGCGGACACTCGGCAAGACCAGTGCATTTGCTGCTGTGGAAACGGTGAATGCCCCTGTGCTTATGGGTACGTATTCAAATTCCGTAGCGAAGTACACTTCGACAACGTTTCAGGAATTGCTCTTTGACGGACCTAATCCGACGGGAACCATGACGCAGTTCTATCTTGAGAATTCGTACGGACAATTGTATATGACCGGCAAAGCACTAGGATGGTTTCCAACGCCACGAACATTCGATTACTATGTTCACGATGGCGGCACGCGTAATGCCGGTTTGGTGTACGGAGGACCCGACTTCACAATAGATCTGCTTGTGGAGGCGGATAAAACAGTAGATTTTTCGAAGTTCGTAAAATATACGGATGCAAACGGTGCGCATGTTCCTCAGATTGCAGTCATTCATACCGGCGGCGACGCGGCAAGCGGTGCAGATAATATCTGGTCACATCGGTGGAACATTCGATGGAGATTCTTGCAGCGAAAAGGAGCAGGAAGCGATCCGTATTTTGATATTAACAAAGTGATGGCGGATGGTAAATACATTACCAACGATTCATTGAACGGTCAGCCGGTGATCATCGACGGAGATTATGCCATTCAACCGGAATTAGCAGGATCAAGTAATACATCCGGTAATCCAAAACCGATCGGAGTATTCACGCACGAATTTGGACATATTTTTGGGCTGCCTGATTTATATGACACCGATAATTCATCTGCAGGATTGGGTAACTGGTGTCTGATGGCAGGAGGTTCTTACGGTGGCGATGGAAGTCATGAGGCTGTACCGGCGCACATGAGTGCGTGGTGCAAGGAAAAGTTGGGGTGGGTGACGCCGACACTTGTTACATCCTACATGCCCAAGCAACAGATTAAAGCTGTAGAAAAATATCCTGAAATTTACAGAATTAATGTCCGCAATCTTGGCGGCGGTCAATACTTCCTTATTGAAAACCGCCAGCGTATCGGGTACGACCAGTATTTACTCGGGACCGGTTTGATGATCTATCATATTGATCCATCACGATCAAATAACAGCAACGAAAATCGTCGTCTCGTTGATCTTGAACAAGGTGATGGTTTGCGTCAATTAAATACTTCAACCGCTCGCGGCGATGGCGGAGATCCGTATCCCGGTACATCAAACAATCGAAACTTTGATGGCTACTCCATACCCGATAGCAGAGATTATTCGTTATTGCAATCGTACGTTGGTGTTCGCAATATCAGTAATACCGATACTGTTATGTATGCGGATCTTGATGTAGGGACACGTCCGTATATTCTGGCGACCTCGCTGCAAGAGTTTGAAGCAGGAACCAATAACGGAAACGGACGCATTGATGCGGGAGAAACAGGTTCACTGCAAGTAACATTGCAGAATATTTATCCCGTAGCGCTGACAAACGGTTCTTTGAAAGTAGAATCGATGACTTCGGATGTCATCATAGATACGGCATCAGTCAATGTTTCGGTGGGATCACTGGATACAGTAACTGTGACGTTGAGTTCGGCTGTGGCTGTACTGCAGCAAGCTGTTCCCCGAAAAGTAGATCTCCGGGTGACTGTCTCTACTTCTGCACAGTCATTCCAGTATCCTTTCACAATGTTCATCGGTTATCCGAAAATACTTCTCATGAATCTGGACACAGTTGCAGCGGATAATATTGCTCAGTACTACGAAACTACCCTATCGGCACAAACAAAACATTTTGAAACTGTGGGTACGCTCGCTAAGACAATGTCACGGTCTCAATTATCGTTTCGCAACATTCTGGTAGTTTTTTCGGGGAGAGTGACATCGAATATTATTTCTGACAGTTTGGGAAATCAATTGTTGACATTTGTCAATAATGGAGGAAATCTTTTCATCACCGGACAGAATATTGCTGAAGATCTTACGAAGAGAGCAAGTTCTTATGCCGGATCATTACTTCATGCAACATGGAGTAAGAATGTCGCCATCGGGCGGTCCGTCTATGGAAGAGGATGGGATCAATTTGGGAGCCAGATCAAATATATGAGTGTCTCCGGCGGTAACGGGGCAAAAAATCAGACATCACCGGATGAACTGACTGTTGATACTACAGTCGCAAACCCGTCATTTGTTTGGAACAATGCCTCTGGTTCGAACTATGCAGGCGTTTGGTGGGAACATGCGTCGGGAGGTAAAGTCGTCTTCTGGTCGTTCGGATTTGAAGCAATCAACGACAGTGCTGCAGGTGCAAATTCAAAAGCACAGGCGATGACGGCAATACTGAATTGGTTCAGCGGAGTAACTTCTACTCCCGATCTGGATGGTGTGCATACCTCACCGTTTGTCTATGCGCTGCAATCGAATTATCCCAATCCGTTTAATCCGGCAACCACGATACAATACTCGTTGCAGAACGAAGGTCCAGTCCAATTGACGGTGTACGATATGCTCGGCAAAGAGGTTGCAACCCTGGTCAATGAGAAACAGAGGGCAGGGAATCACGCCGTCACGTTCGACGCTTCTCGGTTATCGTCCGGTGTTTATTTGTATAAACTGATTTCGGGAAGATTTGTGCAAACAAGGAAAATGATCCTGTTAAAATAATTGATCCACGACAATCTACAACCCCGTTCCGATTTTTCTGAGACGGGGTTTTTTATTTTCTTCTCTTGTGAACCGACCTACTTTCTTTTACATTTACGGCAGTAATATTTTATTCCGGCACATCTTCAGGAGATATTCATGAACATCGCCCTCGTCATGCTCGGTTCTGGAATTATTCTTGCCATCGGTTACCGCTTCTACGGTTACTATATTAATAAAGTCCTTCAACCCGATCCTAATCGCCCCACACCGGCTCACACGATTAATGACGGTGTTGATTATGTTCCGACAAAACCGATCGTCTTATTCGGACACCACTTTGCGGCAATCGCGGCGGCGGGACCGATCGTCGGTCCGACACTCGCTCTCTACTATGGATTTCTTCCCGCATGGTTCTGGATCATTTTTGGAGTGGTGCTGATCGGTGCGATGCATGATTTTACTTCGCTCTTTATTGCGGTCAGGGAAGGGGGAAAATCCGTCGCTGAAGTTGCGCGGCGAACGCTGGGGAAAGCAGGATTCATTTTTTATGTCTCGTTTGCAATTCTTCTCTGCCTGCTCGTGATTGCAGCATTCCTTCAACTCACCGCAATCGCACTGACATCCGCTCTTCCCCCTGACGAAGTGAATATCACCTCAAGTACGGCAGGCGGATTACACATGACCGATGCCGGCGGCGCGTTGAAAGTGCAGATCGGCGGCGTTGCATCCGCATCGGTGATCGTTATGACGCTCCTTGCGCCGATCATCGGATGGATGATTTACAAGAAACATATGAATCTCTGGTTCGTCACTCTCTTTGCATTCATCATCTCGCTCGGTTCGATCATCTTTGGATATTATTTTCCGATCACTTTTGCCCCTGCAACGTGGATCATCGCAATAACATGCTATGTCTTTTTTGCGTCGTGGATACCGGTGTGGATCATTCTGCAGCCGCGCGATTTTGTGAATGCACAGATCTTGTATCTCGGATTGACATCAATGGTGATGGGCGTTATTGTCGCGGGAATGAACGGTGCCGTGATCAATACACCGGCACTCAATCTCGATGAAGCAATGAACGCGCCGAACCTCGGAATGATCTGGCCCTTTTTATTCATCACCATCGCCTGTGGTGCGGCATCCGGCGCGCACGGATTGATCTGCGGCGGTACGTCGTGCAAACAATTAGCGAATGAAAAACATGCGCGCATCATCGGCTACGGCGGAATGCTTCTGGAAGGTTTGCTCGCGCTTTCGGTTATTCTGATCATTTCCGGCGGAATGGATTTTGATAAGTACAAATCGCTTGTGTATCCTGTGCACGGTGGCAGCAACGCACCGCTCGCGTTTGCGCTTGGACTGGGAAATATTCTCCATCTGGCATTCGGAATTCCGATTGTGCTCGGGACGATCTGGGGAATTTTGCTGCTGGAAGGATTTCTTGTCACAACGATTGACGCACTTGTCCGTCTGTCGCGGTATCTGTTTGAGGAACTTTGGATGACTGTTTTTGAAAACCCGCCCGCGATCTTAAAGAGCAGGATATTCAACAGTCTTATCGTTGTTGCCGGGTTCCTGATCCTTACCTTTTCCAATGCCTATTTGAAGATATGGCCCATTTTCGGCGCAGCCAATCAACTGCTCGCCGCGCTGACGATGATTGCAATAACGGCGTGGCTTGCACAGAAAGCGCGCGCGTATTGGTTCATCGCGATTCCGGCGGCATTCATGCTCGTCACGACCGTGACCGCGCTGGTGATCCTGCTCGGCCGGTACATCAGTTTCCAAAGCTGGACGCTGGTGGCGACCGACGTGGTCCTGCTGGTGATGGCGGTGGGGGTCGTGATTCTTACATTCAAATATTTTTATAACCTACGGGCAAAACTGACAACGGAGATGGGAAAGTGAGCAATGCAGTTTTACAGCATCAAACCTGAGTCGATTGGTCAATTGGGGATTT
>JBFMFY010000086.1:0-11855 GCA_040751955.1 Bacteroidota bacterium | reverse complement strand
CGAATTGCTCCCGCTTCATGCTGGGAATATAATCCGATGATTGCAAATACGACGCCGGCAACAAAGAAAGAAATTTTTTCAATAAACAGATTTTTATGCCATGCTCTTCCGTGAAAGCGATCTATTAAAAGCAGTACAACAGGCAGTGTCAGGACAACGATTTTAGAAAAAAGAGCCAATACAAAACAGATGAACGAAACGATCAATCCATTTTGCTTTGCTTCTTGAACATACTTCAGGTACGCAATGAGACTAAGAAGAAAAAAGAAACCGCTCAGAACATCCTTCCGTGCCGAGATCCACGCTACCGATTCCACATGCATTGGATGCACTCCAAAAATAACGGTGACAACAAATGCCGCGAATTGATTCCCTTTCGTCAGGCGGACGATGAAAAGATAAACGAGCAGCGTGTTTGCTGCATGAAAAAGAAATCCGGTAAGATGGAAGACAAATGGATCATACTCACTTATGGAGTAGTCCAGCATGAACGACATCATCGTTAGCGGGAGATAGGAACCATTAAACTGTTTTGTCCATACTGCCTGCAGATTTTCCGGTGTGAATCCACGCACATACACATTATCGGTCACATACACATCGTCATCCCACGATGTCCAACCGTTGCGGAACGTATATTCATATGAAGCGCATGTAAAGAGGAGAAGGAAAAATACCGGAAGGACTATCCTTAAGACTTTTTGCCAGGAACGAAACACTTCGATAGCGGAACGTTCATTAATTGAAGAATTCATCGATGATCGCACCGCCGACGAGATCATCCCCTTCATAGAAGACAACCGATTGTCCGGGAGTGATCGCCCTCTTTGGTTTTTCGAATTCAATTCTAACTCTGCCATCGCCGTTTCCGCTTCCATCCAATTGCATCACGTATCCCGTTTCATCAGCATCCTTGTACCGTATCTTCACGTTGAGTTGTTTTCCGGAGAGAAGGTTGTCGTATTTGATTAAATTCAATTTCGAAGCAATAAGACCAGAATGGTACAAATCCTTTTCGTGTCCGACAATAACCTTGTTCTGTTTATAGTCGATTGAAGTAACATACAGCGGTTCCGGCTGTGCTATGCCGAGCCCCTTTCTCTTTCCAATGGTATAGAATGGAAATCCCTGGTGTGTGCCGATGACCTGTCCGTCCTTGAGTATATCACCCCCTGCAACTGCCTTTTCAAGGTCTGGAAGTTTATGCTTCAAAAAGCGCTCGTAGCTGTTGTCGGTGATAAAACAAATTTCAAAGCTCTCTCCCTTTGCAGCGGTTTTCAATTCATGCTTATGACCTATTTCCCGTACTTCTTCTTTTGTCAAATCACCCAGTGGAAAAATTGTCCTGCTTAGAGATTCCTGAGTTACATTCCACAACATGTACGACTGATCTTTGCGGCGGTCTTTTCCTTTCGAAATGATATATCGTTGAGTAGTTTCGTCAAAACGTAGTTTGGCATAATGCCCCATCGCAACGTAGCCTGCGCCTATCTGCATCCCTTTGCGAAGCAGCTCTTCCCATTTGATCTTGCGGTTGCAAATGACGCACGGATTCGGTGTTCGTCCATGCATATACTCATCAATAAAATTGTCGATCACGTTTCTGCCGAACACTTCGGAAAAATCCATCACATAGTGGGGAAATCCGAATTTCGCCGCAATCATGCGTGCGTCGTTAATGCCGTCGAGCGAGCAGCAGCTCTTGTCTCCTTCGATAGTACCCCCAACATCGTCATAGTTATACGTTTTAATCGTAATCCCGATAACGTTGTATCCCTGTTCGATCAACAATGCGGCACAAACAGAAGAATCGACTCCCCCGCTCATTCCGAGCACAACCGTTTTGTTTTTGTCACTCATCATATATCAATTTACGAAAAATTCATCACATCCCGAAATCCAGTTGAAGCGCAATATAATTGTCGAGGTTGCCGATGATCTCATCGTCACCGCTTCCTACAACATCTTCATGAAGTTTTTTAGTTTCCGAATATTTCATCGAAAGTCGGAATGATTCAAATACATCGTAGCCAAGCACCATGTACCAGCGGATGCCGTTGCCGTACATTGGAGGATTCGAGAAATTTCCGGCAACATCGGACTCGTATTGATAGAGGCGCGAATCGTATGAATCGGTATCAAAGAATACAATCCGAGATTTTACCGAAAGCCCGAATTCCCTTTGCTTGAAAATGCATTCTAAAAAAGTAAGAAATCCTTGTTCTCGATAACCGTCCGGTTGATATACGACGTTCACCAATTCTACCCGTTGTGAGAACGATAGCTTCTTCGACACACTCACACTATAAGATAACCGGTAGTTCGTTTGTTCCCGCCGGTCATTTTGTCCGGCAGTAACTGTTTGAAATCGGAGTTTGTTTCTCACTTGCAGTGTAACATCAATGCTCCGCGTTGGCGACAACATTGCATTTGAAAAAAACTCTCTGCCATTTGTACCAAACATTCCTGAAGTTGGCGGCAGGTAGTAACTGTCAACATACGAATTGAGTGTTACACCCGGCAGTCGTAGTTCAGCGCCAATATAGTTTCCAGATTCCCCATCGCTGATAATATCCCGTTCACCAAACGGGCGGGCAAACGGACTGACAAATCCCTTCGTAAATGTTCTATGGTGGAACGACAATGCAAGACGAGGTGAAACTGGGACAATGGTTCCGAATATTTTACTGTACCGTTTCCCTTCGTTCGATGCTACTTCTCCAAAAAAATTCAGAATGGGAACAGGAATTTCCCAAGCAATGCCTCCCGCTGTAACACTTTTTTTACCACGTAAATCAAAAAGAGTACTGCTTATTGGCTTGCCATATTCGGTATTCATTAAGGTGATAGAAAATGATTTCAACGGGTCAAGTGCGTATTTTATTTGACCACCAAGCATTCGTTCCTTGACACCATGTTTCCTGAGTAAGTCATTGGATGTGCGATACACTCCCGATGTATAAAAGCTTGTTACCACTCCCAACGAATTTGTTGAAGCGGGTAGATTCCTTTCAGAATAAAAACCGGAAAATGAAAAATTATTGACAATAGAACTTATCGCCGCACCTTGAAAGTACCTATATTCATCTGTTG
Organism: Bacteroidota bacterium; assembly: GCA_040751955.1. GTDB lineage: Bacteria > Bacteroidota > Ignavibacteria > UBA10030 > UBA8401 > SpSt-333. The sequence continues at coordinate 8,762 of JBFMFY010000086.1, read as the reverse complement.
AGACGCTCGGTGCAATGACACTTCCTCTTTTTTTAGTTTGAGCAACGGCGTTGCTCCCTTTTGATGTGGCTATGTTCTTTGCAAAAACCAAACCTTGTCCTGTTGAGACATTAAAGTTTCCGACGACGAGATGGTCGACCAGCGCGACATTTTTTAACGATAAGTATCCCGCGATCAATCCATCGTCGTACAATTCACCGGCATCCTTCTCAAAAAGTCCGGCAACCTCAACATGATCATTTCCCAGCCGTATCCGTTGATAGGTTGCGGTAACATCTCCGCGAAATAAATTGACACGGTATCCCTGTGACTGCTGCAATCGTCTCTCCAGGCGCGTTCGTGAATCCAAAGAGCGTATCTGAAATACGGTTGAATACGAACCGGATGCAGGGTTTTCCAGTGTTACGAACGGAACCAATTTTGCGTGCAAATCATCCGTCATCAGTGATACATGCTGCAAATCTTGAAGTGACGTTATCCGCACTGTATCTGTAAAAAGTACGATTGCCTCGGCAAGCATGGGAGAAACAAATGGAAGTTTGACAAGGTCATTGTAGTTTGGCTTGACGATATAAATCGGATGCTGCTGGAGGTATTCCAGTTCCTCTCCTAATGCACGCAAGTCCTGTTCATCGGTGCTTGTGGTAAGAATGGATTCAATCGCCTCTTGACCCGAAATTCCCGTAGTATCCTGTGCAGGAGCAGTGGAGCCAACAATAAGAAATCCTAAACTCAATGCAAATGTCTTCACGGTGCGAACGATATTCCGATTGAATGTGTCAATCCCAAATCGTCGTGGGTTGCAGTACCATAATCTATTACGAACGGCGTAATTCGCAATCCTATCCCTCCAAACAATCGCGAAGGCTCCCCTTGCACGCCAGAACGAACAATGAAAATTTCATGCGGTGAGAATTCAATTCCTGCTCTGAATGTTGCGTCATACCGGACATCTTTCACAAGGTCAATAGTGAACAAAGCATTTTCCAGTACTCGGTACGATAATCCTGCAAGGAGAACTCTCGGTATGTCGTCATCCCCACCGAATGTTGCTCCATTGATATTTGTTAGTGACAGTCCAATGGCGAGTTCACTCGTTACCGTGTATATTGAGCCGATATCAATTCCCACCTTTGTTGCATTACCATAATTCTGAATAGCGAGATGATTGAGAGAGAGTGTCAGACCGACACCGAAATTTTCTATTTCAGTCAATGCTGCTGTTAAAGATCCCGATGTTTCACGGTACAAAGAAAAACCAAATGAACGGAGTGAAAGTGCAACCTTCACACCTTCAATATCATCGGCAATCAGCAGTCCGTAATTTGTTAGTTGAGGAAGTTGGAACGGCGAGGGGGAATAAAACAGAGATGAGCGAAACGATGCGATCCCGAATAGCGCAGCAGGATTTAACCAGACATTCGACTCCGAAGCAAAAGCGGCGCCGCTGAACGCTCGTGCAAAGAGTGCTGTCGGTTGCGCCGTTCTCTCAAAACCTGCAACAAGAGAACTTGTGAAAGCAACTTGAATGAACAGAATGAAAAGTTTATATTGTCGCATGGTAACCTCTGAAAGGTTGTAATATGCTTCGGATATTCACTTTTATTCTTTTTCTCGCTCCGTATGCCTCCGCACAGATTGATTGTGATGTTACAATCAACATCCAGTCGATCCCTGTCGCAGCAGACAGGCTCCAGACCTTCGAGCAGGACATCGAAAACTACATTAATTCCAACAAATGGTCAACTGACGATCTTGGCGGTGAAAAGATCAAATGCACAATGACGATATTCTTTGTCGGTGCATCCGGAGACAATTCCTATCAGGCTCAAGCATTCATCGGCAGTATCCGGCCTGTGTATATCGGAGATCAAAAATCCGACAGAAAATCACCCATGGTGCGTATCTTCGACGACAAATGGGAATTCACATATACTCGCGGACAACCATTGTACAGGAACGAGACACAGTTCGATGCATTGACGGACTTCATCGATTTTTATATGTATCTCATTCTGGGATTTGATTTCGATTCGTATTCAAAACTTGGCGGAACCCAGTACTTCTTGAAGGCACAAACATTGGTCAACCAGGCTCCCTCTGGGAATAAAGGTTGGGAACGTGGAACCGTCACAACATACAACAAGTATATGCTCGCCGAAGATATCACAAATCCGAAAAATCAACCGTTCCGCGAAGGATGGTATTTGTATCATTACAAAGGATTGGATCTGCTCGCAACAAAGCCCGAAATTGCATACAAGAACATGGTGAAGTTCATTGAAAACATCGCTACGATCAAAAAGACATCACCACGCGGATTATTGTTCAGGACATTTTTTGAAACGAAGTACGAAGAGCTTGCGGATGTATTCAGAGGATATAACGATCGGAGTATCTATCAATTGTTGATCGCCGTCGATCAGGCTCATTCAAACGCGTACGAGCAAGCGGCGAAAGGTAAATAATTACTTTGAGAATTTTTTCTCAATATCAGAAATTTTATCAACGCGCCGCTTGTGTCTTCCTCCGCCGAACCATGTTTCAAGCCACACCTTGACGATAGATTTTATTGATTCTGCACCGAGCGCCTTTGCACCGATAGTTAAGACATTCGTATCGTTATGCTCGCGGCTGCTTTGTGCAACAAATTCATTGTAACACGCTGCAGCCCGCACGCCGGGAACTTTGTTGCAGACGATTGCCGAAGCGACCCCTGTTGCCTCAATCATAATACCACGCCACGCTTCTCCCTTCGCAACAATACGCGCAACTGCATAAGCATAATCGGGATAATCGCACGCTTCTTCGGAATTGGTGCCGACATCTAAAGTTCGGTATCCCATCTCGTGGAGAAATTTTTTCAGCATTTCTTTGGTTGAATACCCACCATGATCACTGCCGATGACGATCAGATTTCCACCGACAGCAGTCGAAGAGATCTGTGAGGATTGATACGAAAGTGCCTGCGGTTGTTTGGGAGTCTCTTTTGGTTTTTCTTCTTGATCGGTAATGGTGAGATGATAGTGCCGGACTGCATCATGTGCAGAGGGAGTGAGAACGGAATCTTTCTCAATTACAATGCTCTTCTTCCCCTGTTTAACAGCGGAAAGAATGTCTTTTTCTGTGAGTACTCTCTTTGCCATGCGGCTAATATAACAATTTAGTTTGAAATTTCATCCGGTCCCCATTCCACAACTTCCAGCAGTACCCGTGCTGTGCCGGTTTTCATCATATCAAGTGCTTCAGCAGCGCCGAGCGAAAGGTCCATAATCCGTTCGAGTTTAAACGGACCCCGATCGTTGATTCGAACGACTACAGATTTGCCATTGTCCAAATTCGTGACCCTGACCTTCGTATCGAAGGGGTACGAACGGTGTGCAGCAGTGAGTTTGTGCATGTCGAACATTTCACCGTTCGCCGTTTTTTTTCCGTGAAAGTCATGCGCATAGTACGATGCAATACCTTCGGCTGTTGATGGTCTGCCCGAAAGATTTTTTCCGGGAGGTTTTGACGATGAAATCTTTGGTTCATCAAAACGGTCTTTTGTAAACCGGGGAGAAGATGAGCATGAGGCAAGAAACAGTACAGCAACCACGCTGAGGATGGCTGGAAGCGTTGATAGCAAAACAAATTTTTCCGATTTGCTCGAACCCGTCACAAGTATTCATTCATCTGTTTACGGCGGAGATGATCGACCACCTCTTTCACGTTCTGTGATTCTCCTTTTTTACAAATCAGGATCGCATCCGGTGTGTTGATGATGATCAGATCCTCCACTCCGACTGTTGCGATCAGTTTGTCGGAAGTGTGAACATATATATTTTTTGAGTTCACAGAGATTACTTTTCCATGGATAAAGTTACCGTTTTCATCTTTCGATGAAATGCGGTTCACTTCGTCCCACGAACCGAGATCATTCCATCCAAAATCACCCTTCACCACGTACACACGCTGTGCTTTTTCCATTACGCCGTAGTCAATTGAAATCCCGCGGATCAAACCATAGGTCGTTTCAAGATTTTGTTCGAACAGCGAAGTTCCAATGGACGGCTGAAGATTTTTCAGTTGTGCATAAAGTTCCGGAATACTCCTCTGGATCTCGTTCAAGATCACATCGACGCGCCAAATGAACATGCCGCTGTTCCAGTAGAAATCGCCGCTCTCCAAAAATTTAATTGCCGTCGCATAATTCGGTTTTTCGGCAAATGTTTTCACTTCGAACACATTGTCGAAATTTACCGGCTGCAATTCTTCGGAACGATCCTTCACCTGAATGTATCCGTAACCGGTTTCCGGATGGGTCGGGTTGATACCGATAGTGACGAGCCCCGAAGTTATCTCTGCTACTTGTGAAGCGGTTTCCAGCACTCCAAGAAATTCCTTCTCCTTAGCGATGATATGATCGGCGGGAAGAACGATCATGATCCCTTTTGGATCGAGACGGTCCACAAAGAGCGCGGCAAGACCGATGCACGGCGCAGTATTCCTCCCGACCGGTTCTACAATGATATTTTCGACAGGGATGTTCGGGAGTTGTTTAATGATTGCGTTCCTTTGCAGTTTGTTGGTTACGACGAAAATATTTTTTTCGTCAACAAAGCCATTGAGTCGTTTGACCGTATTCTGGATCATCGTCCGTTCGCCGACGATCTCCAACAACTGTTTCGGATTTTTTTCACGGCTGCGGGGCCAGAAACGGGATCCGACACCGCCAGCCATGATCACCGCATAGATTGTCTTATGTTCGCTCATATTATTTTCCCAACACTCCTTTTGGATCGTTTAAGAACGATGTCACGCTCTTCAGCACTGTGACGCCGCCCGATGGCAACTGAAGTGCGTTCATTACTCTGTCTCCGACATCTCCCATCGCTTCGGCAAAAATGTCGCTTTTTATTTTTCCTTGTTCGTCGGCGTACGCTATCAATTTCAATAGTGACTGGTAAAAATCCGCAACGAGTATGTTGCTTGCATTGTTTGCAGATTCAACTCCATTTCGTGCGGACACCCGGATCACGGCGGTTGCTATCGGGCGCTCGTTCGACGACTTATTCCTGAACTCGATAGCGCTTTGTGCAAGCCGCTGCATCGTCTCATAGAGTTCTGCATCCATCACATCGGCAAGCGGTGGTGTTCCTTCGCTTTGCGCAGCATCTGGTGTGGATGAAATAAGAGCGGATTCGAACGCATCGACAGCGGTTGAGGATGTCGCAGGTTCATCGTCAGCAACTGAACGATAAATTTCGGGTGCCGCTTCCATGGTAGATTCCTGTGCACCGACGGCACTGCCGGCGGAGGAACCGATAAATTCATCAGTCGAAATCTGGATATTTTGAACCGGACGTTGTGAAGCATCGGAATCGTCCGGACGTCCGAAATCAGGCATGTCGAACGGCTGGTTGAGAAATGCTTCGAATAATTTTTCATTCAGCAGCAGGATGTCGCTTTCAAACTGTTCGGGGGAGAAATCCTGATCGGAATTCTTCATCCGCTCAAGCAGCCATTTCATTGCCAACGCACATTTACCAAATCCTTGTACATGCACGAGTGTATTAACTTCGTGAGTAACGGACTCTGCCTGTTCAAACCTGCTTACAAGTTTGGTAAGTTTTGCGCCGTGTGCAGGTATGAGGCTGTCTTGAAGTCCTGCATTTGTTCGGCGCAGCACTCGTAATAAATATTCTTCGTTACTTTCCATTAATGTACTTTCTTGGAACCCGCGCGGAAACCGCACAGGTGACTTCGTATGGAATTGTGCCGATTGCACCGGCAACATCCCACGCTGTAATTGTTTCCTTTCTGCTCTTCCCTATCAACACAACATCATCACCGACACGAATTGCATCGTCGCCGACATCGATCATAATCTGGTCCATGCACACAGTCCCTGCAACCGGATATTTTTTACCTTTGATCATTGCGAACGCTTTATTGGTTAACGATCTAAAATATCCGTCGGCATAGCCGACGGAGATGCTGGCGATGGTCGTTTCTTTATTGGTAAAATATCTCCGTCCGTAACTAATGCTCGTCCCTTCCGGAACCCTTTTGACGAACCCAACTTTCGCTTTCAGTGATAATGCCGGCAGCAATCGCACACTCTGTAAGGTCTCCCGGGACGGCGTATAACCGTACATCATTATTCCAGGACGCACCATGTCGAAATACGAATCGGGGATTTGCAATATAGCTCCGCTGTTCGCACAATGCACTAATGGAATATGAATTCCTTCTAATTCTACTTGCGTAACAAGAGACCGAAAAATAGAAAGTTGTTGATGGGTAAACGAGAGATCCTGTTCATCGGAAGAAGCAAAATGAGTCCAGATTCCTTTCACATTCACATTCGGCAACCGGAAGATTTTTTTCACAAATTCAACCGCCCGTTCAGGAGCAACACCGATACGTCCCATCCCCGTATCGATTTTGATGTGGACATCAACATTCACCTTCAATCGCTTCGCAATCTCGCTGAGGTTTTTGGCAACCGAGAGATCGCATACCGTCGGCTCAAGTCGGTAACGCACAAACAGGTCCAGCTGTTGCCGATACGGAGCGGTGAACACATGAATGGGAATTGAAGGATACGCCTTGCGCAATTCAATCCCTTCCTCGACAATGGCAACACCGAAATATTGTGCAGTGTTGTTTTTGAGAATGGAACCCGCAACAGGAATCATTCCATGTCCGTACGCATTTGCTTTTACCACAGCCATGATGAGCGGATGCCGCCCGATCTTTTTCCGGATGCTGCGCAAATTCGTATTGATGGCGCGAAGATCTATTTCAGCATATGTCGGACGCATTATCGGGTATGAATGTACTGGGAACTGACAGAAGATGCAAAAATAAAAAAGCCCACAGAAGAACACCTCGTGTGGGCATTATCAACACACATTTCCATAACTTACTTGGCAGCGATTTTCAATCTGTTAAGCGAACGAGCGAGCGCCGCCTGAGCACGGGCGACATCGACCTCTTTTGTTTTGTGCGCCAAGCGTTCTTGAGCACGTGCTTTTGCTTTTTCGGCACGCTGAACATCAATATCGACAGACTTTTCTGCGGATTCGGCAAGCAGGATAACTTTGTTCGTTTTCACTTCGACAAATCCGCCGCTTGTTGCAAAGTGAATTTTAGCGCCGTTTAATTCGGTCACTTTCACTTCACCAACACCAATAGATGAAAGGAGCGGTGCGTGGTTGAACAGAACCTGAAAACTGCCGACAACGCCCGGTGCTGTAAAACTTTGAACATCGCCGGAGTACACTGTCCGTGCAGGGGTCACAATATCAAGTTGAAATTTCTTTTCCATCGTTTACTTACGCCGCTTGTAATTGCTTTGCTTTCTCAAATACATCTTCAATGCCGCCGCACATCAAAAATGCTTGTTCAGGAATGTCGTCACACTCACCGTTGATGATCATCTTAAATCCTCTGATCGTATCTTCAAGTTTCACATACCGACCGGCAATACCTGTGAACTGCTCGGCAACGTGGAACGGCTGCGACAGGAAACGCTGGATACGGCGTGCTCGCGCAACCGTCACTTTGTCTTCGTCAGACAGTTCATCCATACCGAGAATGTTGATGATGTCTTGCAGGTCTTTATACGATTGCAGGATCTGCTTTACCTGTTTTGCCACTTCATAGTGATCATTGCCAATAATCAGCGGATCCATGATACGCGAGGTGGAATCAAGCGGATCAACTGCCGGATAAATTCCAAGTTCGGAAATCTGACGGCTTAAAACAGTAGTAGCATCAAGGTGAGAGAATGTAGTAGCCGGCGCCGGATCCGTAAGATCGTCGGCGGGAACATAGATCGCCTGCACGGAAGTAATCGATCCCTTTTTGGTTGATGTAATCCGTTCCTGCAGTGCTCCCATCTCAGTCGCCAGTGTCGGTTGGTAGCCAACTGCGGAAGGCATACGTCCCAGCAGCGCCGATACTTCTGAGCCTGCTTGTGTGAAACGGAAAATATTATCAATGAAGAGCAACACATCCTTCCCTTCATCATCTCGGAAATATTCGGAGATTGTCAATCCTGTCAATGCAACACGAAGACGTGCACCGGGAGGTTCGTTCATTTGACCGAAGACAAGTGCAGTCTTTGCGAGAACACCCGACTCTTTCATCTCAAGCCAGAGATCGTTTCCTTCACGAGTACGCTCACCCACTCCGGCAAACACGGAATACCCGCCATGCTCTGCCGCAATGTTACGAATCAACTCCTGAATCAACACTGTCTTTCCCACACCAGCACCGCCGAACAGACCTGTCTTGCCCCCTTTTGTGTACGGTTCAAGAAGGTCTATGACTTTGATGCCGGTTTCAAACATTTCTTTTTGTGTCGAAAGCGTGTCAAACTTTGGTGCAGGTCTGTGAATGGGATACTCTTTAACCCCTTTGATATCGCCGAGTCCATCAATGCCGTGTCCGGTCACGTTGATTAATCGTCCCAATGTGTTCGGACCGACGGGAATCGAAATTGGGCTGCCTGTATCAATACATTCCATCCCGCGAACGAGACCGTCTGTTGAATCCATCGCAACCGCACGGACTCTGTTCTCACCAAGATGCTGCTGCACTTCAACCACAAGTTCTTCTTTTTTCCCTTCCACATTTGTGCGGGGAATTTTAATTGAGTTTAAAACTTCGGGAAGATTCCCTTCAGAAAAGTCAATATCAACAACAGGTCCGATAACCTGAACGATTTTTCCTTTGTTCATCGAGTTCCTCTAAATAGATTCGGGATGGTA
>JBFMFY010000085.1:0-12435 GCA_040751955.1 Bacteroidota bacterium | reverse complement strand
GGTCGCTTCACTCCCTCGCAATGACTCCTTATTTTTGAGATGGGTTATAGTGTCCATCGCAATTCTTATCCTAACGTCTCAATTGTCGTCGCAGACATTTTGGGAACGGACTGAGCCGTACTCCGGCACGCTGAATAAAATGTACTTCGGCGGCGGCGATACGATCTACGGCACGCTCAATTCCGGATTCACCCGTTCGACGAATAGCGGCACAACGTGGTCAGCTCCGGTGATCGTCGATTACGTCACCGACATGGCTGTTGCACCGAACGGATATATTTTCTTATCTGAAAATCAAAAGAAGATGTCCCGCTCCACCAATAAAGGAGCGAGTTGGACTATTGTCGGTACAGGAATCAATGAGACTTCGTGCAACACAGTGATGGCAACATCAACAGGAACCGTTCTCGCCGGAACAGCAAAAGGAATTTACAGATCGACAAACAATGGAACCGGTTGGACAAAAGTTGCAGGGAGTGCAGAACTTACCGGCGACTCATCGATTGTAGCAATGGCGACGTATGATGGCAATACACTCTACGCATTTACGAGGACAATGCTGCTCTCTCCTGAACGGGGATATGCATTTCGTTCCACAAATGACGGAGTGACCTGGACGAAGGGAACGAACAGTCTTGATACTGCTTCTATCTATGAAGCGGTCGTCACTTCCGGCGGCATGATCGTCCTCAGGACGAGCAGCGGTGTGCGTGGTTCATCCGACGGCGGAAATACGTGGTTCACACTCGGATTCTACAACAACAACATGTACGATGTTGCCGCGGGACCCGCAGGAGAAGTGTACGCTACAATCAGCGGGAGCAATCAACCTTCGGCGATGTACAAAACCACAAACAATGGCGCAACATGGATTTCGGTCAATCTTCCGTATGACAACAAAGCAACCATTGCAGTCGGTAAAAACGGAAATATTTTTGTCGGGCAAGACCAATTGTACCGTTCAACCGACGATGGAACGACATGGAAAGGACTCCCTCTCGGATATCCGAATGTCACTCACATGGTGGAGAGTCCCAAACACGAATTATTTTTCTCGGCAGGTGGAAATGCCTATCAGGGAGTATATCGTTCATCAGATTTTGGTCAATCTTGGAAACCGATGAATACCGGGGTCGTGGGCGTACCGATTGTAGGATTTCACGCTGATACTATTTTCGTTGGGGATGATTACTATCAGTCAACTGTCTATCGTTCAACCGATGCCGGTGTTACGTTCCAAAAAATAGCAAATAATACCGGGCTGGGTGGTTATGCGCAGAAGATCCTCGGCACGTCGTTCAACTCCGTTTTGATCGGTACTTCCAACGGTATTTACAGATCGAAAGATCACGGGAAGAACTGGGAAAAGGTTTTTAATTCCGGTGCTATTATTGCATTGCGTCAGACAGCGAGCGGAACGCTGTACGCCGTTCGGCAATGGTCCGGTGACGGTGTGTACCGCTCCGATGACAGCGGCAGCACATGGCAGCAGAAAATGGTAGGAATATCGTTCCCGGTTGTGCGAAGTTTCGATATTGCCCCCAACGGAGATCTTTTTGTCGGCGATGAAGGGGGAATTTACCGCTCGACCAACAGCGGCGAAGCGTGGGTGCGGATTGATACACAAAAAGTAAATAAGCCATACGGTATTTATGTAACAGTCAATAAAGAAGGGAAAATCTTTGCAGGAGGCGCAAAGAGCGGCATAAACTCCGAAAGTTATTATTCTACAGATAACGGAGCAACCTGGTCGCACATTGACAATATGACCACAATCGATAATCAGGCAAATATCCGTGGATTATTCGCAGCGTCCGACGGACATCTTTTTGCGGCGACCAGCGTGGGAGTATTCCGAAGCACTCAAAAAACTACCGGTGTGAAAATATTTGAAATTGGCACACCTGTGGATTTTTCTCTCGAGCAAAACTATCCGAATCCGTTCAATCCCGAAACGGTGATACGTTTCCGTGTAAACGAAAATGGATTTACAACTCTGAAAATTTTTGATGTTATGGGAAGAGAAGTGGCAACGCTTATGGAACAAGAGCTTTCGTCAGGTACTTATCAAGTTACTTTTAATGCAGAGAAATTTGCGAGCGGCATTTATCTCTATCGCCTACAATCCGGCAGCATACGCGCATCGAAACGGATGATGCTGGTAAAGTAGATCACGGACGGTTCCGTCTTTCTGTGGGGGAAAGGCGGAACCACTATTGAAAAATTTTTGAAATCGTCCCGACAATTTCCATCTGGGGAGGTGGGAAACTGAACGGCGGTTTCAAATCTCAGGCGGGATGTTCGAAGGCGCATCCCGCTTTTTATTTTAAATAAAACTCTTGATAGCGAAGCGTATCTTTTCTATATTTTCACCCCGCATCTCATCAATCAGAATTAAAATGCCGAAAGTGTACTGTACATCGTTTGACTCAAAGATCGGTACCATCTATGTTGCGTCAACGGAAAAAGGTGTCTGCAAAGTTTGTATTCCCAAGGAAACAAAACGCGATTTTTTTTCCTGGCTGACGACAAATTTTAACGAAGACGACGTTGTTGAGAACAAAAGCCGCAACAAAGAAGCAATCGATCAATTGACTCGATACTTCAACGGTAAGCTGGCGAAGTTCAGCGTTCCCATTGATCTGATCGGCTCGTCGTTTCAACTTCGCGTGTGGAAGGAACTGAAGAACATTCCGTACGGCACCACCATCTCGTACAAACAACTCGCACGCCGCGTCGGTGTGCCACGCGGATTTCAAGCGGTCGGGAATGCAAACAGTTGCAATCCGGTTCCGATCATCATCCCGTGCCACCGTGTCATCGGTACGGACGGTTCCCTCACCGGCTATGCTGCCGGGATCAAGACAAAAGAATTTCTTCTCCGCGCCGAAGGTGCCCTGTTGGTATGACGGTTCAGGTTTCATGTCGCATGTTTCGCGACAACATGAAACATGAATCTTGAAACACCGCGAAACACAGACCACGAATCTCAAAACTCCACACTTTCATTGCTTCCACTTTTTTATTTCGTTATTTTGTTTCGGTAGTTTATCAGCAAATCTCTTCATTATATAAAAGAAATTTATTTGTGGCGTTACTCGATCAATTAAATCCTGTTCAACGACAGGCGGCATCTGTCATCGAAGGACCCGTGATGATTGTTGCCGGTGCAGGAAGCGGAAAGACACGCGTCCTTACGTACCGCATTGCTCAATTGCTCCATTCGGGAATTCCTCCGTACGAAATACTTGCTCTTACATTCACGAATAAAGCGGCGAAGGAGATGAAGGAGAGGATCGAACGCCTCATCGGAAATCAGGCACACAATGTTTGGGCGGGAACGTTTCACTCGATCTTCGCCCGCATCCTGCGGCATGAAGCGGAAGCGCTCGGATATTCGCGGTCGTTCACGATCTATGATTCAGATGACTCTCAGAATGTCATCAAGAATATCATGACATCGTTGAATATCTCGCAGCAGCAGGTGAATCCGCGCGGAGTGCAATCGCGTATCAGCGGCGCTAAAAATCAGATGATGACGCCGCGTGAATATGAAGAAATCGCAAAGGACTTCATTGACCAGAAGGTCGCTCAGGTCTTTGCGGAGTATCAGCCGAAATTGCACAAAAGCAATGCAATGGATTTCGACGATTTGCTGCTGAAACCGATCGAATTGTTCAAGAAATTCCCCAACACGCTGGAGAAGTATCAATACCGTTTCAAATATATTTTGGTGGATGAATATCAGGACACGAACCGCGCACAGTATGTATTGATCAATATGCTCGCGCAACGGTTCAAAAATATCGCCGTCGTCGGCGACGATGCACAAAGTATCTACGCCTTCCGCGGTGCCGATATCCGAAACATCCTTGATTTTGAACGTGATTATCCCAACGCAAAAGTGTTTCGGCTGGAACAGAATTACCGTTCGACAAAAACAATCCTCGCGGCTGCAGATTCGGTCATAAAGAATAATCGCAATCAGATACCAAAGACACTCTGGACGGACAATCCCAAAGGAGAGAAGATCGGTGTCATTGAATCCGACGACGATAAAGCGGAAGGATTGGCGATAGCGCAAAAGATACAGGAGCATATCAGCAAAGAGAAATTGAATCTCAAAGATTTCGCCATCCTGTACCGCACAAACGCACAGTCTCGTTCCATTGAAGATGCGCTGCGTCGTTCCGGCATTCCATATGTGATTGTCGGCGGCGTTGAGTTCTACAAACGGAAAGAGATCAAAGACGTCCTTGCGTATCTTCGTCTCATCGTGAACCCAAAGGATGAAGAAAGTTTACTCCGTGTGATCAACTATCCGCCGCGCGGCATCGGCGATACGACGATTGACAAATTGATCGAACATGCGACGAAGACAAACGCTTCGTTGTTTGATATTATCATCAATGCGCGATCCCTTTCAACAATTGCAGAACGCACGAAAAATGCGATTGTGCAATTCGGTTCCTTGCTCAAAAAATACTCTGAAATGAAATCGAGCATGTCCGCGAGTGAAGTCGCCCGTTCTGTTGTTGATGAACTCGGCATTTTGCGGATGTATAAAGAAGAGCAGACTCCCGAATCGCTGGGGCGGTGGGAAAATATCCAGGAATTGCTCTCAGCGATCAGCGAGTTCGTGGATCAAAATAAAGACAAAGCGACGCTCGAAAGTTTTTTGGAAGAAGTGGCACTGGTTTCCGCGGTTGATCAAATGGTGGACGAACGTAATTCCGTTACGATGATGACATTGCATTCTGCAAAGGGATTGGAATTCCCGGTTGTCTTCATCGGAGGAATGGAAGAAGGATTGTTTCCGCTCTATCAGATCACTCCTGATTCGAGTGAACTCGAAGAGGAACGGAGATTGTGCTATGTCGGTATCACCCGCGCAATGAAAAAATTGTATCTCACCTATACCCGCATACGGTACCGCTTCGGCGATGTCACGTATCCTGTTGTTTCAAGATTTCTCAGCGAGATCAACGAATCGTTGTTGGAAAAAGAAACGCTGCAGAAATCGTCGCACACCGTCACTACGATCTCAAATCTTTCGTCCGTCAGACAGCGCTACGTTGACTCGTTGCAACAGAAACAAGAACGAAAACACCAAGAGTTCGCACCTGATACAGAGGTCGATTATGAAAATCAATCGCAGGAGGAAATCCGTCTGAAGGTAGGAGTGTATGTCGAGCATGAGGTCTTCGGCAAAGGGAAGGTGACACAACTGAGCGGCAAAGGGGACTCGGCAAAAGCGGTCGTTCAGTTTACCAACGTTGGTCCAAAGAATTTGATGATCAAATTTGCCCGATTGAAGGTATTAGGCGCATCATGAATTCGTACCAGACAACAAGCGCGGTGCAAAAAACCATGGTGTTGCTTGGAGTGATTCTCTTCTGCTATCTGGTCAATACATATTCCCAAATTACATTCATTTCCACTCGTCTCGCATTTTTACATCTCCCGTCTCGTTCCGAAATTTTTGAACGTCATTTTTGGCAATTTGTCTTTGGGTTCCTTGCCATCGGTTTCCTCTCGCGCGGACATTTGTGGAGTTACGGCATCAATTCCCAGAATCTCAAATCATCCATGCAATGGCTGGCGTGGTTGTATTTCACTGTCATACTGCTCACGGTCTTCGTTCAGGTATTTGATGGAGAAATTCTTCCGATTGACAAGGAGGAGATGCCTCATGGTGTAAAGGATACGATCATGGCAATATTGATCTACTGGATGTCTTCACCGGTCTCGAATCAGATTCTCTTTTTCGGATTTGCACAGACGATCTTATTGAAACAGTTCGGCGACACAATAAAAGTTGCAGGTATTCCTTTCGTTATTTTTATTTCTGCGCTGCTATTCATGTTCTATGGCGTTGAGACAACGTTTGCCATCGGCCGGCTATCACTCGTTGTTTCCTTTGCTGTTGGAATCTACTCAGGATTTGTGTACTGGAAAACCAACAGCCTGATTGCACCAATGCTGGCACACGCCTTTGTGTTCGGATTTCCGTTGGTAGTTTATTTGCTGCAGATTAGTATGTCGAAGTAGGTTCGGATTGTAGAAGCGCTATTCTTACATTGATTTCACCATCGAACGTCAGTCAACCCTCGGTGAGTTCAACACCTTCTCGTAATATGCTTCGTATTCGTCAACGACCTTACTGATATTGAACAGCTCTTCCGCACGTTTTCTCCCTTCTTTTGCAAACATAAGCCGTTTATTTTCATTCGAAAGTAATTCAATGGCATATTTTGCCATTCGTTCAACATCCCCGAATTCGGCGATATATCCTGTCTGATTATGTCCAATGAGTTCAGGAAGTCCACCGACACTTGATGAGACGACCGGGACTTCGCACGCCATCGCTTCCAGCGCGGACAGTCCGAAACTTTCGGACTGGCTCGGCATGAGAAAAACGTCTGCCGCGGAAAGTATTTCCACAAGATCTGACTGTTTTCCCATGAACAGAACGTGATCATGTATTCCCAGCTCGCGCGCAAGCAATTCGCAATTGGAACGGTCCGGTCCGTCGCCGACAAGAACTAAGCGCGATGGAATTTTCTTTTGGACAATATCGAAAATCCTGATGACATCCGTAACCCGCTTCACCGCTCTGAAGTTGGAGGTATGCACAAGTACCCGTTCGTTATTTGGAGAAAATCGTTTCAGTAAACAGGACTCTGGTCTTCTTTTGTATTCTTCAGTATCGACGAAATTCGTTATCACCTGGATTTCTTTTTCAATGTTGTAGTTGATCTGTGTTTTCTCGCGTAAATGCCGCGACACGGCAGTTACCCCGTCGCTTTTTTCAATACTCAATTTTACGACGGGAAGAAAACTCGGTTCAAGACCGACAAGAGTAATATCTGTGCCGTGCAGCGTTGTTATCACCCTGAAGTTCGGATTCGTGATCACTTTTTTTGCGATGTACGCACTCGTAGCATGCGGTACGGCGTAATGCACATGTAACAAATCAAGTTTCTCGAATTGTGCGACTTCGATCATCTTGCTTGCCAGCGCCGGTGTGTACAGCGGGAATTCAAAGAGAGGGTACGATGCTATCTCGACTTCATGATAAAAAATGTTGTTCACAAAACCGTTGAGCCGCATTGGCATTGCGTAACTGATAAAGTGAATCTGATGTCCGCGTTTTGCAAGGGCTTTGCCCAATTCCGTTGCTACAACACCACTTCCACCGTAGGTGGGATAACAGGTAATTCCGATATTCATTCTTATTTCCTTTGATCTGGAACAACTTACGACTAATCGTCTGAAGAAACAAACGCATACGTGTTGATTACAAATGTAAAAAGACTTACTTTCTGACGAGTCTCACTACCATTTGAAAGGATGTGCCATGAAAAAAAGTTCCATGGTTTTTCTCGTGTTGTTGTCCGCAACGGTACTTTTCGCTCAACAACGAACAGCAACACGTCCACAGCAGACGGTAAAACCTGCTGATCAAACTCAACAGCCATCGGGGAAATGGTTCGGAGTAGTGTTCAGTGATTTTGTGTACATTGTACAAGAACCGAAAGCACTTACACCTGCCAGTGGAACAAGCGGCCGCAACTCGTTCGATCTTACGCGTGTTCAATTGGGGTATGAGCATACGTTCAACAAAGATTTTTCTGCCCGCGTTGTCTATGATCCCAATGCTGCCATACTTCATGAAGGGAATATTCAATGGTCGAACATTTTTCCGATGCACTCTTTTACCATGGGAAAGATCCAGACTTCCGCTGAACAAACCGCTGAAAAGGTTTTCGGCTATCGATCGCTTGGAGCAATGTTGTTCAACAGACAAGGTTATGCACCCGAGTTCGATATGGGTTTCTCATTGCATGGCAAATTTGACCCGCAAGGGATGATGTACTACACGCTGGGTGTAACGAACGGTTCCGGGACAGGATCCGATCCCGATAAGATCAAGAAATATTCATTAAATCTTGGATTGGCTCCTGACAGATCAAGTGCATTGGAACTGTATGCCGATTATGAAAATTTCTCGCTCGGGCGGAGCGTCATCAATGGAAAGTTGATTTACGGTGTGTTTACACGGTCGTTTGCCCTTGGTGTCGAAGGGTTTTACCGCATGGAACGGAAGTTCGCGGGTACAAAGGACAGAACACCTGCTGGCGGATCGATCTTCACATGGTTTGAACTTACGAGGGGGCTGCGCAGTGTCGTGCGTATTGATGGACTTGACCAGGATCTGAACAACGACGGACCGTCTGCTACCAATCTCACAAATCCTGTCAGCTACCGCGAAGTGTACGTTAACGTCGGTCTGGATTACACGCCGATTTCGGAAGTCCATTTCATACCGAACGTCCTGTATATCAAGCAAATGGAAAAGGGAAGTTCTCCGAAAATTGCAGACTACATAGCGGCACGGTTAACGGCTGCTGTTTACTTTAAATAATGGATGATACCTTCTTTTCGATTCGATCAGCGACTACCGCTCAGATTAAAGTTGAAGGTTCTCGTTTTATCGCTGATAGTATTCCAGTAACGAACGAAAATGAAGCGAAGGAACATCTCGAACGGATAAAAAAGAAATATTTTGACGCGACTCACCATTGTTTTGCGTATGTCATCGGTGCCGGACGAGCTATCGCCCGGTACTACGATGACGGTGAACCTTCCGGCACCGCAGGCATAAAGATTCTTTCAGCCATCCAATCAAAAAAACTCTCTGATATTCTCATCGTTGTTACACGATATTTTGGCGGAACAAAACTCGGTGTTGGGGGATTAGGGAGAGCTTATTTTGATTCAGCACTGCACGGCATCGCATCGGCTGAAATTATTTCCAAAGGTACAATGCTTGTTGTGGAAATTGTATTTTCGTTCAACGAAACAAATCCCGTTATGAATGCAGTTCACGCCAACAAATTAAAAATCGTTGAAACATCATACGTTGATACTCATTCAACGCTTCGCGTGCTTGTGCCGCCATCTCAATTCAATATATTCAAATCCACACTGACCGATGCTACACGCGCACGGGCAGAAATTTCGACTGTTGGAGAGAAAACAATTATTCTATGAATGAAATATTGCTCTTCTTCGTCGGAATTTTTGTCGGCATGTTCGGAACCATCATCGGTGTCGGCGGAGGGTTTATTGTTGTTCCTCTCTTAACAATTGTGTACCAATTTTCGCCACAATATGCTGTTGGTACTTCAATGGTCATTGTTGCATTGAATGCCCTTTCCGGAACCGTAGCGTACATCCGTCAAAAAAGAATCGATTATCATACGGGATTACTTTTTGCATCGGCAACCTTACCAGGCTCTTTTCTCGGCGCATACCTTTTGCAGATGATTTCGAGACCTGTCTTTGATGTCAGTTTCGGAATTTTTTTGATGTGCATTGCTCTCTATTTGGGGGTACGCAGAGAAATGCCCTCCAAACATTTTGACATCTCATCCTATCAACGACCTCGCTACAATAAATTTTTGGGGCTATCCATAAGTTTTTTTGTCGGATTTGTTGCGAGTATGGCTGGTATCGGCGGAGGCGTTGTTCATGTTCCCGCTATGATTTATCTTTTTCACTTTGCCCCGTTCATTGCAATTCCTACCTCCCATTTTATACTTGCAATCTCTGCAACATTCGCCGCAGCAAGTCATGCGTACATTGGCGAGGTTGCATGGACATTTGTTCCTTTCTTGGGGACAGGAGCTATTATCGGTGCACAAATTGGGGGACAATTGTCTCACAAAATAAAAAGTTATTGGATCATTCGTGCACTGCTGCTGGTAATGTTTATCGTTGCACTTCGGTTGATCGTAAGGAACTTTTAGCGACGTTTACTCTCAACATATTTTTTGTATATTCCAATACAAAACTTTTTTTCTTCAGGATTACTGTATGGATTTTACTTTCACCTCAGAGCAGCACATGCTCCGAGAGATGGTTCGTGATTTTACAAACAATGAAATACGGCCGATAGCATCACAGATAGATAAAAATGAATCTGTTCCTGAAGATCTGTTAAAAAAAATTAAGGAAGTAGGTTTATTCGGGACTTCAATACCGGAAGAATATGGCGGCGGCGGATTCGGCAAAGTCGGTTTTTGTATTGCGCAGGAGGAGGTATCCCGTGCGTGCGGTTCAACAGCCGCAACGATCGGCGCTCATCAATCGATTGGTGCAAACGCAATCCTTATCGGCGGAGGAGAAGAACTGAAAAAAAAATACCTGCCGAGACTCGCTTCCGGCGAAATGATCGCCGCATTTGCCTTGACCGAAGCGGAAGCCGGTTCGGACTCTTTTAACCTGAATACGCGAGCGGAGAAAAGAGGAGATAAATGGATTGTCAACGGCTCCAAAGTGTGGATCACGAACGGTGCAATTGCGGATGTCTATTCGGTTTTTGCAAGAACGGAGAAAGGAATCACCGGATTTGTTATCGAAAAGAAATTCCCCGGTGTCAGCGTCGGACCGAACGAAAAGAAACTCGGTATCAAAGGAAGCGTGACAAATACTCTCACATTTGAAAATGTTGAAGTGCCCGCTGAAAACATGATCGGCACGGATGGCAGAGGATTTTTGGTTGCGATGGAAACGTTGAATTCTGGCAGGATCGGATTGGGCGCGTGCTGTCTCGGAGCAGCAAAAGAGTTGTTGGAGATTTCAACACTCTATTCAAAACAGCGGAAACAGTTCGATGAATCGATCTCAAAGTTTCAGGCGGTGCAATTTATGCTTGCAGATATTGCGACAGCAATTTACACAATGCAGGATATGGTCTATCGCGCCGCGCACAAGATCGATGCAAAAGAGGATGTGACACTCGATGCAGCCATTGTTAAGTTATACTGTTCGGAAACTGTTTCGAATGTTGCAGACAAAGCATTGCAGATTCACGGCGGGATGGGCTTTTCTGCAGAATTGCCGCTGGAGCGTTTCTATCGCGATGCGCGAGTCCTGAAAATTTTTGAAGGGACGAATGAAATTCAGAAGATAATCATCGGAAGGCAGGTGTTGAAGCAGAACGGGAAGTGGATTTCGTGAAAGCAACTGTTTCAAGTTTCAATATAGAGACATCTGAAAAATGCCAAATCATTGTCATTCCGAGGAGCGCAGCGACGAGGAATCTGAGAAATTCTTTCAAAATCCCCAGTCAGATTTCTCGCTTTGCTCGAAATGACAAAGGGAAATAAATATTTCAGAAGTCACAAATAATAATTGTCTTTTATGAAACCTGAGACGTGATACACTCAATGTAAACTTATATTTGAACGACAAGGGAAAATGATACGGTACTATACTGCAGGTGAGTCTCACGGTCAAGCACTCGTGGGAATTATTGAAGGAATTCCTGCCGGTCTTTCTATCTCTTCCGACTATATCAACCATCAACTCTGGCGCAGGCAGCAAGGGTACGGCAGAGGTGGACGAATGCGCATCGAAACGGACAAAGTGGAAATTCTTTCCGGTGTGAGGTTCGGAAAAACGCTCGGCTCTCCGATTGCTTTGATGGTCAGAAATAAAGATTGGCAAAATTGGACGGAGAGAATGTCGGCCGAAGGAAGTGGAAAAGGAATCGAAAAGATCACATTACCGCGACCGGGACATGCAGATTACGTCGGTTCGGTTAAATATAATTTTGACGACATTCGCAACGTGATTGATCGTGCCAGTGCACGCGAAACTGCAATGCGCGTTGCCTGCTGTTCGATTGCAAAAAGATTTCTGGAAGAGTTCGGTATCTATGTAGGCAGCCATGTACTTTCAATCGGCGCCGTAGAATTGACAAGCCGAAATGCCGTCAACAAACTTGTTGAGAAATTCTCTGACCGAATATCAAAACTTTCCGACCTTGCCGATGCTTCCGAGGTACGAATTCTCGATAGAACAACTGAAACAAAAGCGATCTCTGCAATAAAATCATGTAAGAAAAAAGGGGATACTCTCGGAGGAATATTTGAAGTTCTGGTATCCGGACTTCCAATTGGCTTAGGAAGTTACGTCCACTACGATCGCAAACTTGACGGACAACTTGCTCAAGCGGTAATGTCCATTCATGCTGTTAAAGGTGTTGAGATTGGGGACGGATTTGAGAACGCATACCGATTCGGTTCTGAAGTACATGACGAAATTATCTCAAAGAATGGAAGAATAACACGCCCTACAAACCGTGCAGGTGGATTGGAAGGCGGGGTTACAAACGGAGAATT
The DNA here is from genome assembly GCA_040751955.1 of Bacteroidota bacterium. Taxonomy (GTDB): domain Bacteria; phylum Bacteroidota; class Ignavibacteria; order UBA10030; family UBA8401; genus SpSt-333. The sequence continues at coordinate 241 of JBFMFY010000085.1, read as the reverse complement.
ATTGGTCATTCGCGGTGCAATGAAGCCGATTTCAACACTCGCGAATCCGTTGAGAACTGTCGATATCGTTAGTAAAAAGACCACTTTGTCAAGGTATGAACGATCTGATGTCTGTGCTGTTCCCGCATGTTCCGTAATTGGGGAGTCGGTAGTTTCTCCTGTTATTGCTAACGCATTTTTGGAAAAGTACGGAGGGGATTCAATAATCGAGATAAAAAAACGTTATAAAATTAGACGAGTG
>JBFMFY010000084.1:0-12460 GCA_040751955.1 Bacteroidota bacterium | reverse complement strand
ATCAGGTTCAATTCTGTACCATTCTCCCCCAAGTGTCAACCGTCCGATTTTTTTTGTTCCACGCAAATAATATGCGTACCCGTTTTGCTCGAAATGCGATGCAGAAAGAAGCGGATATTTTTTAAATGTTGTTGATGTATTTATTTCCCCTTCAATATCAAAGCCATTCCACTGAAATTTCAAATTCATTCCGTACACCGACATTCCCGTATTCAACCCGTACGTGTACGTTACCCATTTTTTGTTGGAACCGTCCTGTACATTTCCCACAGCACGTGCCGCTTCAAAAAATGGCGTCGGTATTGCAAATCGGGCACTGTCGTAGTGGTTTCTGTTGGGAGTCTCAACGCCATAAATGTCTGAAACCATGGTAGGAAGATATTCGTGCGCTGCTTCCATCATATAGTCGTTGGAAAGTAGGATTGAAAATTTAACATCACTGACGCCGAACGGCATCACAAACGCAAATGTGATATTTTTTCTTCCGCGTATTTCTACCGGAAACTGCGGAACAGGATTCCTGCTGTAGAGCAACGCATAATCTCTGTACGTTGTGTGTATATCAGGGGGTTGATTATCCGAGGATGTAGCACCGTGAGTATAAAATTCGTCTTCGATTTCGAAACCGCCGGATGAAGTGGGGTCGTAAAAAACCCAATACTGAATCGGATTGTTAATATTTGTATTTTCTCTGTCCGGCACGCGTCCGTTAATATTTTTGATAGGATGTTCTTTGCCGTTGATATGTACTTTCGGAATTCCGTACACAACCGGTCCAGAAAGATCATTCGGAGAATCATCCCGCACGCGGATAAAAATGACACGCGGAATACCGTTCGCCACATCACCTTTCATCGAGCTTTCATTGCTGTTAATGGTACTATGAATTTGATGTTGATTGATGTACGTTGCGCCGAGTGTGAGCACATCCCCCAAATCGGTTTCAAAGTGCCCTCCCATCAAGTACGTTGTCCAATTTCGTGTCCGGGTAATTGCATTCGGCAGCGACACAGCATCAAAATTCAAGCGAATCGGATCGGAAACTCTTGAGGCAAGCAGTGTCCCACGATATTTATTTGTTGCTGCATCCCAGCGAATGCCGTTAAAGCGCGCTTTATCCAACGTCAGCGATGTAAATTTTGTGCGTATCGCTTCACCCACCATAATGCGCGATGCAAAACCGCCGTATGAGTCATTTCCAATCAGTAAATTATTGAACCACAAATTGTAATATTTTGTTTTCAACACACGGCTGTCTCCACCGTTCGGATCTTCCGCTGTCGGCGGGTACTGTGTTTCGCCAAGGTCATAAATAGAAAGCCCGTCAACAAGAAAATTTCCAAAGTTATCGTAAATTTTTCTCTTGTTGAACTGAATGGCATAGTTTTCGTAATTTCTGCCGGAATAATTCTGGTACCCCTGATTTTCTTTCAATTCATCACGATTGATGAACTGCCCCCACATACATGTGTGAAGAACCACTGCTGCAAAAAATATTTTGAACATTTTAAAAATCATAGCTGAGCGCAATCGATGATATTCCGCCGATATGACGGACTGCGGCTTGATAGGAATATGAATAATCAACTGTCAATTGATCGAACGAAAGTCCGAATCCGCCGTTGTAATCTCCCTGCGTATCGTTGTTTATGATTCTTCCCATCCCGATACGGACGATGAATTCGCTTTCGATTCCAAACGTCGTCGTTTTTAATGCCGATAATTCGTAACCGATAGAAATTTTCGTATCGCCGTTTTTCATTGTTGAACTACCGTACAACGTGTAATCATAACGATGGGAAAGGAAAGCAAATCCGGCAGTAATCTGCAGAGGAAGCGCCGTTCCGTTTCCGCTGTTTGAAATAACTGGTTGAGTAACATCGTTCAATGCAATAGCAAATTGCAGGTCGTTCTTTTCAAAAATTTCAGGAAGCACAAATAATGCGCCGATATCAAATGACATTCCGGTGTATGATAATGCCGGTTCTGGAACAGCATACTCACCCTGCGGCGATTCCGCTGACCACGAGAGTAATTTTGCGGAGAGACCGAGCGAGAGATTGTCGAGCAACGTCGTCGAAGCAAAGGAAAATACAATTGAACGTTCGCTCCAAAAATTCGGCGCAAATTGTGTGAAGCCAATGCCGGCAGTCCCCAACGAACCGATCGCATATGCTGCACCGGCATTCAGCACGTTTAAATTGTCATCCGCAACGTACGGATACAATTGCGTAAACCCGGCGAACACCTGCGCTGAATTTTCAAAACCGATGGATGCAGGATTGTAAAACAACAGTGCTGCATCTTCCTTCATAGCAATTGCGGAATGTCCGAGCGCAGTTGTTTTTGGATGATATCCCTTATCAACAAACGCCTGTGAAAAAAGTGTTGCTGTTGCTACAAAGAGCATTGCAACACACCATAGTATGTGTTTAATGGATTTCAATAGGAAACCACAACTGTTTTTGTTAACACTTCTCCGCCGTTATCCGTATCAATGGAAATTTGCATCAAATATACTCCCGGTAATACAAGATTCCCCCCGTCATCTTTTCCGTCCCACAAAATTCCTTTCCCTCCCGCACGCGGATCACCGTAAAACGGATTGATTCCGGTGCTGATTTCAGCCAATGTTCTGATTTTTTTTCCAAGCAGATCAAAGATATGTATCCGCAGTGATTTCTGTTTCTCTACGTTTGAGACAGCAAAATCCACAATTGCCTGATCATTTCGCCCGTCACCATTCGGTGTAAAAGGGTTCGGGTCTATACGGACGTTCACCAGTGTCCTCTCCGAAATTCCCGTTGTATTAACTAGCCATTCTTCGCCCGCATTGTTTTTTTTTGGTTCAACATTCTGCGGATTCCACGGTGATGCTTTACTAATTAGCTCCGACGTAAATTTTGCGGAAGAAATTAAGCGTGTGTAAAAAAATGTTTCAATTGTTGAAGCGGTAACGACAGAATTTGCAAACCCTATGATCAAACGGTCCGGCATTGTGACAACGCTATGCGGCACAGATACGCCATTCACCAAAACATTTTCTACTGTTGATGGAGACGGGATATAGATAATCAGTGTGTCAATCCCCAATGAACTTCCGGTGAAAGTTGCATTGATTTTGTAATTCAGCTTTACTTTTTCAAAGGCAGGAATGTCCCGGGGTGAAATGGATGCATAAGCAGAATCTGCAACCAGTGTATGCTGGTACGAAAAACCGATGCCGGATACTTTCGGTGTTTGAAGATTCAATGAAAATAGATTTACTCGATACTGAAAATATTTTTTCGGTTCACTGACGTTCAGTTTTTTTCCGTTCAACGCCTCATCTCGTGTTAAAAACAATATCGGTTCCGACCAGTCAGACCAGTGAACGCTGTCAATCTTTTTTGTTGTACCCGTTCTCATTTGCACCGAGATTGAAGTTCCGCTCGGCAGTTCGGCGTCGGCAAAAATATTTGCAAAATTCGCTTGCCCCGCCGTAAATGAATCTACCTTTGCAACGTACACGGCATCGGGCACATAACCGTCGCCGAAAATCTGAATTTCGGAAATCACCGTCGCGTTCGGCGCATTCATCCGATCAATGGCAAAGCGTAAATATTGTACCGGACGTACATCGGCAATATTGATCGTGTACCGTGATGATGCTGTATCAACATTATCCACTTCTTGATACACCCGTGACAGTGCATTGGAATCCAATCCAGTGAACAACGAAAAAGCAATTGGGCGTTGTCTGTATGAAAGAGCGAGGTCAAATAGATTTACCAACACAACTTTATTCACATTGCGTATGGAACGTAAATCAATTTTGACATGCGAACCGATGTTGGAAGAGGGACCGGAAGGAAATTCGTTAAATGTCGTAAAATCATTATCGCCTAATTTCGCGCCGTTAATTTTTGCTGTGTCGGGTGTTGCCGGGTCGGAGGATGGTGGATAAGAGCCGAGATAGACAGTGGAAAAACGTGCGGAGGCAGCTAAATTTTTGGTGCTTCCTAACGACAGAATAACTTTTCCCGGCTCGCTTTTTAAGTCGATATCGCGTGAAAGTGATGCATCGTACTTCGTCGTATCAGAAAAACTAAAACTGTACACCAGCGAATCTGCAGCGGCAAATCCAATGGAAGAAAATAAGATGAGGCACAAGAATGTTAGAATGTACCGAAGGTTCATCGTGGAAAGTGTACTACGAGAGAAAAAATGATGGAATGAAATGCAACTTGCCTGTAAAAAATATACACTCAAAAGTGTCATAAAGCAATCACAAATTTTTGTTTGTGTCAGTTTTTCCTTCAATCACCAAAACAAATTCTCCTTTGATCGTGCGACGGGATAATTCTTGAATGACATTGGTGACGCTCCCCCGGAGAATCTCTTCAAATTTTTTTGTCAGTTCGCGACCGATTACGATATTCCTCTCTCCAAGAATTGCAAGAATCTCTTCCAGCGTTTTAAGAATTCTGTGGGGTGACTCGTATAAGACAATCGTTCGCTCTTCCTCTTTCAATTTTTCCAGTAACGTCTTTCTTCCTTTTTTATGAGGAAGAAATCCCTCGAAAACGAACGAATGTGTCGGCAATCCGCTGGCAATCAATGCGGGGATGAACGCAGTTGCACCGGGAAGTGGAACGATCGGAATACTGTTCTCTATCGCGGCGGCAATGATCGAATGCGCGGGATCAGAAATACCGGGAGTTCCTGCGTCGGAAACAAGTGCAACCGAATTCCCTTCTTTCAATCGGCTGAGTATTTGCGGCACACGGATCTGTTCATTATGAGAAAAAAAACTGAGGAGCGGCTTTTGAATATTGTAATGATCCAATAAAAATTTAGTCGTCCGCGTATCTTCAGCAGCGATCAGATCGACAGATCCCAACACCTTCAATGCACGCAGCGTTATATCTTCGAGATTCCCGATTGGAGTTGGCACGACATACAATGTTCCCGGCTGAATCTCTTCTGCCACTCGTCAAACTCCCCAATCACGCACGTACCGAAAATCGACGTTGATCGTACGATGAGAAATTTTTGCGACGATCGGCGGCCTGCGTTTGAATTGATTGATTTGAACTTTCCTACGCACGGTTTCAATGAACGGTCGGGCAAATCCGAGCGCAAGAAGTTCGCTATCGCTTCTTCGTTCATCGATCATGGAATAAAGCAGTGCATCAACATCTTTGTACGAAAACCCGAGTTCGGCTTCATCTGTCTGTCCCTGCCAGAGATCTGCAGATGGTTTTTTCTCAATAATACTTTTAGGAACCCCGAGTTCTTTCGCCAAATCCCACACATGTGTTTTGTAGAGGTCTCCTAATGGATTTATAGCACATGCCATATCACCGAACAGCGTACCGTACCCGAGCAGTGATTCGGTCTTGTTGGAAGTTCCGACTACAAGTGCTTTCTCTTTTTGCGAATAATCATAGAGCACAATCATCCGCTCACGCGCCATGATATTCCCCCGTCGGAGATTGTCGTAAATCTTTTGCGATTCAAACAACGGATCGACCATCAGTGTAATATCCACTGTATCGGATCGGATCCCCAGCTGTTTCACTACTTCTTCTGCATCTGCTTTGCTTGCGGGGTTACTTGTTTTGTACGGCATCAACACCCCAAGAACATTTTTTGGACCAAGAGCTTCCGCAGCAAGAAATGCCGACACTGCTGAATCGACACCGCCGGACAATCCGACAATGGCTTTTGAAAAGCCGACAGCATGAATTTCGTCTCGCACAAAATTTACCAACATGGAGCGGACAACGTTCATGTTGAGCTGCAGCGGATGATGTTCGTGAGTAGTGATTTCCATAAGAAGTAAAATCTCACAAGATGCATGATCCTGTGAGGTCCCATTTATATTTCACCGACGCTTAATTCTTTCAGTGCGTTCTTGATGATTCCTAATCCTTCGGATAATTCATCCTGAGTGATCGTCAGTGGCGGCCTAAACCGTATCGATCTGTCTCCGCATCCGATCAGGATCAATCCTTCTTCATACGCTTTCGCGATGAGCTGATTCCGATTTTGTGCCGTATCGAGATCGAATGCCGACATCAATCCTCTGCCGCGCGGATTGGAAACCAGATCCGGAAATTCCTGTGCAAGATCATTCAGTTGACCGACAAGGAATTCGCCTTGCACTCGTGAATTTTCAACGAGGTTGTCCTCGTGGATAATTTCAAAGATACGTTTTGCGCGAACCATGTCAACGAGATTTCCGCCGAAGGTTGAATTGATTCGGCTCGGTTTCTTGAAAACATTCTCAAGAATATCGTCAATGCGATTTCCGGCCATGAATCCACAGATGTGCGTTTTCTTTCCAAACGACATCAGGTCCGGTTTTACGAACCACTCATGTGCCCACATCTTGCCGGTCAGTCCGACACCCGATTGAACTTCGTCGAAGATCAAAAGAATTTCGCTCTCATCACAAATCGTTCTCAACTCTTGCAGAAATTCTTTACGGAAGTGATTGTCGCCGCCTTCCGCCTGGATCGGTTCGATAATGAGAGCAGCAATATCATCGGGATTATTGATGATCGCTTCTTTGATCTGTGTGATTGCTGTTTTTTCTTCCTCAATAACCTGCTTTAAATGTTCATCGTTGAGAGGGAACTTGATCGCAGGATTGTGAATGCGCGGCCATTTGAACTTGGGGAAGTATTTCGTCTTTGTCGGATCTGTATTCGTCAAGGACATTGTATAGCCGCTCCGTCCATGGAACGAATGACGGAAGTGAATAACTTGGTAGCCTCGCTCGTTAGTGTATCCCTTTGCAAAATTCTTCCGAACTTTCCAATCGAATGCTGTCTTCATTGCATTCTCATTCGCAAGCGCACCGCCGTCGATGAAAAAGACATACGGAAGATACTCCGGTTGTGCTATCCGATAGAACGTTTCGACGAACTCCGCCATCTCAACAGAATATACATCTGAGTTAGATGGTTTGTTTAAGGCAACATACGCGAGTTTCTCCATGAACTCCGGCGTTGCCAATTTTGGGTGGTTCATACCGAGCGCTGAGGATCCGAAGAAGGAAAAGAAATCGAGGAATTTTTTTCCGTGGCGTGAATCGTAAATGCGGCATCCTTGACTCTTCTTCAAGTCAATGACCATATCGAATCCGTCGGCAAGCATATGGCGCGAGAGCGTTTGATGCACTTCAGACGGCGTAATTGATACCGGGGTGAATGGTACTTTCTTCCCGTTGGAAGAAACGTTTGGTTCCTTGTTAGTGACTGCAGTGGCGGACATGGTCCCCCTCCTTTCATACTTTTTGGTTCAAAAAATAAGCGAAGAAAAAAGTATGAGGAGAATCAGTAAAACTCCTGATGCTCGTAGAGTGAGGTAATATATGGTCTGCCGTTCATTGTGTGTGGGAAATTCCCGCAACTATTTACAGCTGCGGGAATCGGGTGTTCTTAATAATTATCAATTTGTGCGCGTTGCAGGCTGCCGCTGTAATCAACATAGACTGCCTTCCATTCTGTATAAAAATCATACACTGTCCATCCTCCTTCACGGTGACCGTTTCCGGTCTGCTTTACTCCGCCAAATGGAAGGTGTGCTTCCGCGCCGATTGTTGGTGCATTAATATAGGTAATTCCTGATTGAATGTCACGTATTGCTTGAAAAGCTTTATTCACATCTTTCGTATAAATGGAGGAAGAGAGCCCATAAATTGTATTATTAAGAATCTTAATGCTTTCGGTGACATCTTTTGTCCGGATTACGGATAGAACAGGACCGAAAATTTCTTCTTTTGCGATTCTCATTTCAGGCGTCACTTCGGTGAAGATTGTCGGCTGATGGAACCAGCCGTTTGAGAGCGCACCTTCTGTTGCGATCTTTCCACCGGCAACAAGTTTCGCCCCCTCTTGCTGTCCAATTTCAACGTACTCCTGTACAGTTTTGCGCTGGCTTTCGTTAACACAAGGACCAACTTGTGAACCGGGCAGCAAACCGTCTCCAAGTTTTAATTTGTTGGTTCGGTCGATCAGCATCGACATAAATTTGTCGTACACTTTTTCATGAAGGATTAAACGACTTGTGGCTGTGCAACGCTGTCCTGTAGTACCGAACGCACCCCAGAGCACTCCATCGAGTGCGAGGTCAAGATCTGCATCATCCATAACAATTTGTGCATTCTTGCCGCCAAGTTCGAGCGACACCCTTTTCAATGTGTCGGCAGCCATTTTTGAAATGTTTTTTCCAATTGCTGTTGAACCTGTGAACGAAATCAAATCAACATCGTGATGTCCGACAATTGCATTCCCTACTTCACCGCCGCCGCCATGCACAATGTTCACAACTCCTTCCGGCAGTCCCGCTTCCATCATAATCCCGACGAGCATTGTTGCAGTGCGCGGAGTGTCGGAAGCCGGTTTGAAAACGCATGTATTGCCGGAAAGGATTGCCGGAAACATTTTCCACGTGGGAATAGCCATTGGAAAATTCCATGGTGTGATGATTCCTGCAACGCCGATCGGAACGCGGATCGCCATCGCAAACTTGTTCGGCAATTCTGAAGGAACAGTATGTCCAAACAACCGCCTGCCTTCTGTTGCCGCATAGTAGGCTGTATCGATTCCTTCCTGAACATCGCCTCGGGTTTCGTCAAGTACTTTGCCCATCTCGCGTGTCATTTCACGTGCGATTTCTTCCTTCCGTGCAACTAAAAGATCTCCAATCTTGCGCATGATATCTCCGCGTTTTGGAGCGGGAACCAAACGCCACTTCTCAAACGCTGCACGGGCGGCTTTCACTGCTTCATCAACATCTTCTTTTCCGGATTTCGGAAATATTCCGACTACTTCATTCCAATTGGCAGGATTTCTGTTCTCGAATGTTTTACCTGATTTTGCGTCAACCCATTTTCCGTTGATAAGATTCTGAAACTTTTGCGACATATTTACTCCATAATAGGTTCAGGGATTTTTTACTTCCAAATCTTTACAAATCTTCTTAACGAGAATGTCATTTATCTCGTTATGCCGTGGTACGGTGGATGATTTCCTTGTCTTGCGATTTATGAATATGGTGTGATTGCCACCTTCACGTAACAATTCGCATCCTTGTTGACGGAGGTACCTTATCAATTCACGACGCTTCATAAAGAACAAAATCTTCCTTTATGATGTTTTCGGCTGGAAGTGTTTCTTCTGTCATTAAACGATTCGCCTCCAACACCATTGCAACAGCTTCGCGAAGATTGTTCCTTACTTCCTCAATCGTCGTACCTTGAGAATTTGCACCGGGCAATTCTTCTACAAATCCGATATATCCTTCATTCACTTTTTGATACACCGCTGTCAGTTTCATATAGTCTCCTTACTCCAATCCGACTCTTTTAAAAATATACTCAACATTATTCAAACTCTTTTGAGGATCAAATGCTTCGTCCAATTCAGCCGAACTGAGCACTGATGCAATTTCGGGATCTGCTTTCAATACATCTTTAAAATTCTTTTTGGATTGCCAGACATCCATTGCATGTTTCTGAACGATGCGGTAGGCATCTTCTCTCTTCATTCCTTTCTTTGCCAATGCAAGCAGCACCGGTTGAGAATAGAGCAATCCGTGCGTCGCTTCCATATTCTTTTTCATGTTCTCAGGATAGACAATCAGTTTATCGATGATGCTGGTGAACTTTGCAAGCATATGATCAAGCAGGATGCAACTATCTGGTATGATAATTCTCTCTACCGAAGAATGTGAAATATCCCGCTCATGCCACAGTACAACATTTTCCATCGCTGCTTGAGCATTGCTGCGCAATACGCGGGCAAGACCAGAAATTTGTTCGCATGTCACGGGATTCCGTTTGTGCGGCATTGCGGAAGAACCTTTTTGTCCTTTGGAAAAATATTCTTCTGCCTCCAATACTTCTGTTCGTTGCATGTGGCGGATTTCGGTAGCAAATTTGTCTAACGAACTTCCCACTACGGCGAGTGTCGTTAAAAATTCGGCATGGCGATCACGCTGTATTATTTGTGTTGAAACAGGCGCCGGATTTAATCCGAGCTTTTCGCACACATATTCTTCCACTTTGGGACTCAGGTGGGCAAACGTACCGACCGCTCCCGAAATTTTGCCGACTGAGATCGTTTCTATTGCGTGCTTCAATCGTACAATATTTCTCCGCGTCTCATCGAACCACATCGCCAATTTCAACCCGAATGTGGTCGGCTCTGCATGAATGCCGTGCGAGCGCCCGATCATCACGGTCATTTTAAATTCTTTTGCGCGGCGTGCAAGAACATCCCGTAACTCTTCGAGGTCTTTCAACAGTAATTCGCCCGCCTGTTTCAATTGAACGGAGAGTGCCGTATCCACAACATCGGACGATGTCATGCCAAGATGAATAAAGCGGGAATCCGGTCCGACAAATTCGCCAACACTCGTCAAAAAAGCGATGACATCGTGTTTCACTTCTGCTTCGATCTCGTTGATGCGGTCAACATTGAACTTTGCCTTGTGGCGGATCGTGCCGACAGACTCTTTTGGAATAATATCCAGGGATGCTTGTGCTTCGCATGCAAGCAGTTCGATTTCAAGCCAGATTGAGAATCGGTTCTCGTCGGAAAAGATATTGCCCATCTGCGGGCGGGTGTACCGGGTGATCATCTATATTTGTTTTTCAAGTTTCATTTCAACCGTAACGATTTTTTTATCACGATAAATTTTCATTTTCCATACATCTCCCGCGCGGCTGTCTTGCATAACACTAATCAATCTGCTCTCATCAACAATTCTTTCACCGTTGATTTCAACGATGATGTCAGCGATCTGCACCCCCGCTCTGTCTGCCGGGCTGTTCTTTTTGACATCCGAGACGATCACTCCCTGTGCTTGCTTAAGACTAAAGTATCGTGCGATTTGCACATCGACAGGACGGATTTCCATCCCCGTCCAGAAATTTCTTTCTACTTTTCCTTTTCGCTGCAATTCATCAACGATCGGTTTCACGCGGTTGATCGGGATCGCAAATCCATAGCCGATGTATGCCTGACTTACGCCGCCGGTATAGATCAGCGTATTGATGCCGATAACTTCTCCATCAGCGTTGAGGAGGGGACCGCCGCTGTTTCCGGAATTGATGACTGCGTCTGTCTGGATCAATCCTCTATACGATCTGTTGCCATCAACATTCAAATTCATTCCCTTAGCACTTACTACACCGACTGTTACAATTGGTTTGTCGATATTGTCGAAGAGACCGAACGGATTTCCAAATGCAATCGTCCACTCGCCGATGAGGACATTATCAGAATTTCCCAACTTAACAAATGGGAATGTTTCTCCTTTCTCCGGAGTGATCTTTATCAGACAGACATCCGACACATCATCGGTTCCAATGATCTCGGCTTGATATTTCTTTCCGTTCGTCAACGTAACGGTAATCTCTTTTGCATTTCCGGCAACATGGTCGTTTGTAAGTACGTAGCCGTCAGGGGAAATGATAAATCCTGATCCAAGCCCCTTCACCTCTTGCCGGTAATTCCTATCGCCAAAAAACTGACGGAAGAACGGATCGTTGCCAAAAAAATTTGCAAACGGATCGCGGTATTCTCGAACTTCAATGACGTTGATTCCCACAACGGCTGGACTCGCCATCTCGACTGCTTTTGTAATGGCATTCTGCCGTGATTTCGAAATGTCATCCTGCTGTCCAACAAGTATTGACAAACAGACGATGCTTATAGTACAAAGGCTAATGATTTTTCTCTTCATACAATTCTTTCAAAGGTTCAATATGCCGGGTCAGGCACACGAACATTGGCAGACCGCCGGCAATGATAAACTGATTTGGCAAAAAGTAATCCGGAATCATTCGAACAAATATTTCCTTCGAGACGAACAACATTGTAAGCGGTGTAACAATCAATGCAATCACAGTCGCTGCATGAACATGTTTTACCGCTTTTAATGCGATAAAGTACAGGAGAAGCCATACACCAACCCAAATCCAGCACGTTACCAGAAATACTCCTGCAGCTGTCGCTAACCCTCTTCCTCCTTTGAACTTTAACCACACAGGATAACAATGTCCCGTTACTGATCCCACCATTGCAGCGCCTACGGTGAGTACATTTTCCGGAAACAACACTGTCGCAAGAATAACTGTAAGAATTCCTTTGAGAACATCAATCGCCACGACAATAACACCGACGGTTTTCTTACCGGTCACTTCCAATGCATTGCGTCCCCCAACATTCCCGCTTCCAACAGTACGTATATCCATTTTGGATGTTTTCTTGACGACAAGATATGCTGTGGGAATCGAACCGATGAGATAACTGATACAAAAAGAGACGAGATATTCCGGCAATGTGTTCCCGATATTTTTCTCACTAAAGTTACGAAAAACAGTCAGCAGAGTCAACGCACTATTTTTCTCTAACTGATTGATTTTTGGTATCTTAGACAAGTGCTTGCTTGCAAATCCTTC
>JBFMFY010000083.1:0-13258 GCA_040751955.1 Bacteroidota bacterium | reverse complement strand
GACGTAACTAGTCCCCTCTTTTCTAATTCCTTGTTATGAGGTTTGATAGCGTCTATGCGGTCAATATCTATGCCATTATAAATAATTCGTATTTTCGAATCGTCACAAACTACATTATTGGAAGCAAAAAATAGTTCTTTCGCAGCCCGACTCGGAAATGATACTATATCAGAGTTACGTATTGATTCAATCTCATATGTTCTCAACCTCTCAAGATCTTCACTATACAAAGTAGCAAATGTTCCTTTTTCGACCATTTCATTGATCATTCCACCTTTAAAATGGACCGTGAGTATTTTTTTAGATGGATTTCCCAATAGATACTGCAACGAAAGTGGATCATGAGCATGAACTATATCAAAACTGTTTTGTGCGGCAAAAGTTCGAAAGTATTTCCGGATTCGTTTATGATAATATTTCAAATAAAGGGATGATGAAACTACTTCCTTGTAAAACGGAATGTTTTGAACCAAGTACCTCCCTATCTTTTTCTTCGGCGATAGTTCGGAAACCGGATCGGGTGTATCTTTGTCCGTTCCATAATCCTTCTGAAAAGTGTAGGAGACGTACGCCCGTGAAAACTGATCGGTAGAGATATTCTTGATAAGATCATGGATGATTCTGTTCCCTCCCCCTTCATGTAAGGTCGGAAATCCCGTGAGTGATGTATAGACAATCTTAGTCATCGATGCCGCTCTCTCTGTATTTCTTAATATAGAGTATGAAGACTCCCAGCACAACTGCCTCGGAAACTGTCCAGCTGACGGCGGGACTGTTGAATGAAGCATACGGAAAGAGGAGTAAAAGGAGAAAGAGATTGACAACAACCCCGGCAGCAATCCCGATAAAGAATTCTTTTTTTAGATCCAGATTCAACAGCACGTGCACTCCGGCGAGATTGTTGAGCGAAATAAAAAGAATAATCGGTGACAGTATCCTCACTGTCAATGCCGCCTGCCAGTACTCCTCCCCAGCAACAATAAGAACGATATACCCGGCAAAGATATCCAATGCAGCGACCAAAAGAATATTAACAACCCCTACAATTGCAGCGAATTGTGTTACATCATGCAGCGCTTGTTTTATTGATACGGCAAATTTTTTACTGATGCCGGGGAGGAACAGTTGATTCAATGGCGCAGTTAAATTTCTTGATGTCACGACGATCTTTTCAGCAAGCGAGTAATAACCGACCAGTGCCGTATCATGGATCAGCGCCAGCAGCAGGATCGGATTTATCTGTACATACAATAGTGTCAAACTTTGCGAGATGAACGGATAGAATCCATGCCGCATATGGTTCCATACAACATTGAACGGGACCGGGCGCAGCCGGATACCGATGGTACGCAGAGAGCGGAAACTTACTGCCGCAGTAACAGTTGCAGAAATCAGATTCACCAACGGGTATATCGAATAATCGGATTCTTCTTTGATCAATAAAAATATGAAAATGACGCTCAACGCTCTGTTGAAGAAAAGGATACCATTATAGCGCCGTATCTTCTGCAATCCTACGTACAGCCATTGAGGGAATAGCATATTCGGGAATATACCTACGACAGTAAGACCAAACAGCAGAAATTCCGATTTCAGAATTGGGATAGAAAAAAAGAAAATGAAAAGGATCGCACAACAACCGGACAACATAATGAACCGGGTAAGGAGCACTTCAGAAAGATAATAGGATACTTTTTCGCTATCATCAGACATACGTGAAACATCTTTCACGCCCGTAAATGAAATTCCGTACTCCGTAATCGTCGTAACCGCTAAACCAACAGCGATCGAAACCGCCACAAGTCCGTATTTCTCCGGACCGATGACACGCAGCAGGTACGGATAACTTGCCAGCGGAAGGAGAAGATTGATGAATTGAATATTGAGAAACCAAGGATACTGGCGAAGCGGAATATTTTTCAGCACGGAAGGAATCACCGGAATCTTACCCTCGCCCTTCAATTGATCCTGCCCTCAAGCCGTCATGGATAGAATCAAGAATGCCCTGGAATTTCCACGCCGCATATCTGCCGACTGGACGGATGTTGTTGGCACGAAGTGATGAGATCATCTCTTCCCGCCATGACGACCGGGGAAAACTCCACGTGTACGCAACGTCGATCCATGTGGGGTCGCAAATCTCCACATCGCCGATCAATTCCAAACCGCGCAGTTCGCTGATTATTGATCGGGTCAAATTTTCTATTTCCACTTCAATCAATCTCTCGCCGCCGCGGAATGATTTTTCGACGTAGAGACTCACGTACCCGCCGTTCCGTTTTGACAACGGCAGGAAATTCTGATCCACATTGTGATAGAATCCGACACGGTGAAATCCGGATGTAGTTTCCGGAAAATATATCCAGTGGTCGTCAATCTCTCTCTTCCCTTTTTTTGCACCTATATTCAGAACGAGAACAGATGTGTACGGATCTTGTTGCGCACGAGTGGAAAGCCGCGTGATATTTTGCATCACATTCAGAGGGAGGGTAGTAATAATCTGATCGTACACCACGTCGGAACCGTCGTTGAAGAAGATCCGCCGATTGTTCACGTCGATGGAAATCACTTCTTTATTGTACTGGATTGTGCATCGCTTTTCCATTCCCGATGTCAGCGCACTCAAGCCATGTTCAGGATAGACAAACGAGACATTGTAACCGACCGATGAAACGTGCGACTGCGCTCCTTCTATGATATGCTCTTTGTTGACAGGACTTTTGTAGCCATCCTGCGGCTGAATAACCTTCCATAATCCGGAAGTGTAGAGGTTATGAAATGGGTGGAAGAATAATTCCGATAAGGTCCTGCCGAAATGGAGTTCGCACCATTCGTGCATCGTGCCTGCATCTGTTGAATCGTGCTCTTGCAAAATTTCAGTGAGAATCTTTTGTGAAAGACCGAAAGGGAGATATCGCAAATTATTCTGGATGGGAAATGGAATGGATGCATCAAGAGAACGGATATATACCGATGATTTTCGGTTGTACGTTTTGAATGTATCAAACGCCGAAAGGAACTTCATCGCCTCCGCGTTGCTGCCGAATATCCAGTGCCCGCCCCCGTATTCGAACCGGTAATCTTCCTCATCTGTTCGTCGTTGTGCCGATCTCTCTTCCCCGCTTGCAGTCATATAGTAGGATGAACAAATGCCGCCTGGGTAACGGTTCTTTTCAAAGATCGTGTATCCTGTAGCAGCCCCGCACGCTAATCCGGTAACACCTGCACCGAGGATGATAGTGGTTTCTTGATTCATATCGGTGCTGATCATACACTGGCATTTACTATAGTGAATATTGTTCGGGAAATTCTCATCCCGTTACTGCAGCAGCAACCGCGACAGCATTCCTTCGACCTGTTTGGCAGAGATACTTTCTTTTGCATAGTAATCGATATCGATAAGATATCCGAGCAGGAATTTCTTGAGGCGGTCATCGTTCATCTGCGCATAGTACGTTGCGCCGAGGAATGTAACCTTCTTTCCCGCGAGCATCGCATCAATACTCAACACGGAATTGATCGTGATGAGCTCTTTGCATTGTTCTACAAAACCGTAGGGAGATCCGCTCACAATAAATATTCCCTTCTTACCTCGCATAGACGAGAGATGGTCAAAGGTCTCTTTTTTATGCTCGTGAGAATGTGGCAGAATGAGCAGATCCCTTTGCTGCTCGCGCGATTTATCATACGCAATGTCAATTGCATCTTGCAGATTGACGGAGCTGTTGAACATCACCCGGCTGTCATTGCTTGCCTGCATCGGGAAGAAATTATATGCACCGGTATTCACATCGTATGTATCATATTGCAATACACCGCGGAGAGCGTTGTGGTTTGGCACACTGTCAGAAGAGGGGAGAGAGTAGAATGCACCTGCAAGAAGATCGAGAAGCGAATTGGTACTGTGCTCTGTATCCGACGACACCTCAGGATTTTCTATCCGCTCCACCGAACGCTGTTGCAGGTATGATTTCCGCCATTGATCGAACGCTCCGTTGTTGACAGTGTACTTGTCAAGAATCTCCGGCTTCTGAAACAACAACGACTGCGCCCCCACTCCGCGCGGATCGACAAACAATTTCCCTTGAATACCCGCCGGCTCATAGAACAAAGTTGCAATACCGTTTTGCTGTGCAAATATAGACATTGCCTTGCCAGGTATTGAATTGCCGTTACGGATGAGCAGGAGAGAAATTCCTTCCACCCTATGCATCCGCTCAAGTATTTCCATAACTCCGAAATAGTACTGCGCAGCGCCGCGCTCCCCCATTTCTTTCGCGAGAACTTCTGTTGTTGAATTGATGTGAAGATCTGCTGTACCGTTTTCAGAATTTTGTACCAGCAAACAGGGAGTGCTTCGCAAGTACGATTTCGCAACGATCGACGGCTTCGGCGTCATCAATACCAGCCGGAATCCTTTGGCATGCAAACCGTGCCGGAGCCGCATGCAGTACGAGAACTCTGTCGGAGCATCTACAAAGGTGAGCAGATTTTTTGGCATACAGAAACCTTTGCAAACAAATAGAAGAAATATCTTTCGACTGCTGGAAGAATATAGGAAATTTTTTTAACTATTTTAGTTTCAAATAACATGCACACTCCTTTCTGTCACTCTCTTGCTCTACCGCCAATGAACATAAGCATATGTCCAAAAACCGAAAAACCTCGGGAAGCGATTTCCGGAGGTTTTTCGAAGGAAAACTGTGTGAATTGATTGCTTTGCTATTCCTCACCGTGCTTCTGCTTCTCGTATTCCTGAATAATCTTGTCGGCAACTTCACGCGGTACCTCGTCGTACGACGAGAATTTTTGCCGATGGATTCCCCGCCCCTGTGTCATAGACCGAAGCGTGGTGGAGTACTTGTACAATTCCTTCAGCGGCACCGTCGCCTTAATGATCTGATGCAGACCGTCGGAATCCATTCCGGCAATCTTGCCGCGCCGGCTTGAAAGATCACCCATCACGTCTCCCATGTATTCTTCAGGAACGATCACTTCAACCTCGTAAATCGGTTCCAGCAAAATCGGTTTTGCTTCCTTAAATCCTTTTTTGAACGCTTGCGACGCTGCAATCTTAAACGACATCTCATCCGAATCCACATCATGGTACGAACCGTCAAACAACGTCACTTTCACATCCACAACTTTATACCCTGCAATAACACCGTTCTCCAGTGCATCATTGACACCTTTCTCTACGGCAGGGACGAATCGTCCCGGTACGACACCGCCGACGATCGCATCTTCAAACTCAAAACCTGTTCCGCGAGGTTTTGGTTCTATCTTAAGGTGTACATGTCCGTACTGTCCCCGTCCACCCGATTGTTTCTTATGTTTGTATTCCGCATCGGCAACCACGCCGCGAATCGTTTCACGGAACGGTATGCGCGGCTCGATCAGATCAACATCAACACCGAATTTTTCTTTCAATCGTTTTGTAATAATAACAAGATGCAATTCACCTTGTCCGGAAACGACGGTTTGTTTTATTTCCGGATCTACCTTGTACATAAACGTCGGATCTTCTTCGTGCAGCGTGTGCAGCGCGCCGCCAATCTTGTCCTCATCTCCTTTTGATTTCGACTGGATCGCGGAGGTGATCACCGGTTCGGGAAAAATGATTGGTGTATAGGTGACGGGAAACGATCTGGAGGAGAGCGTATTGTTTGTGTGGGTGTCTTTCAACTTTACCGCCGCACCGATATCGCCTGCGTGCAGCTTTGCAACCTCTTTCCGATCCCTGCCATTCATCACATAGATCTGTCCGAGGCGTTCCGGTTTTCCGTTCGCTTCGTTGACAAGATCGAGACCGGGTGTAACGGTGCCGGTGTACACTTTGAACAGCGAGAGCTCGCCAACATGGTGTTCCGAAACAGTCTTGAACACGAACAGCGATGTGTCCAGTTTGTCAGTAACCTGTACTTCGATCTCTTTTTTTGTAGTGACATCAAATGCGGGAACTTTGACGAGTTCATTGGGAGGGGGACAATAGGCGGCAATAAATTCAAGCACATTCAACACTCCGACATTTGCCGCTGCCCCGGCGGCAAATATCGGATAGATCTTCCTATCGACAAGTCCTTTGTGAAGCCCTTTTTTAATCTCCTCCTCGCTCAACGTACCATTCGAGAAAAATTTGTCGAGCATCGCTTCATCCGATTCTGCAATCTTCTCGATCAATTCTTCGTGAAGGTGCGCTGCCTTTTCTTTAAGATCGACTGGAATTTCCTCTTCCGTATATTTCCCGCTCCCGTGCGGAGTGAAGACGAGCTGTTTCATTCGCAGCACATCAATCACAGCATTGGCGCCGACTCCCTGACGCACAGGGAATGTAATGAGGACGGCATCGTTACTGCACCGCTCCTTAATTGATGCAACGACACTATCGAAATCTGTTTTTTCGGCGTCGAAACGAGTGATGACAAACATCGACGGCAAACCGTACTCCTTGACATACTGCCAAACGATCTCCGTGCCGACTTCAACTCCTTCAAATCCCTTCACGAATGTGACAGCCGTATCGGAAACACGGAGTGCCGCTTTTACTTCCCCCGTAAAGTCCGTATATCCCGGTGTATCGAGAATGTTGATTTTGATGCCGTTGATATCGGTGGTAAGAAGTGAAGTGTTGATGGAAATTTTTCGTTCAATCTCATCCGGATGGTAGTCTGAAATGGTGTTGCCATCTTCCACTTTCCCCTGACGATTGATGGTCCCGGTGGAAAAAAGTGCGGCTTCGGAAAACGAGGTCTTGCCCGCGCCACCGTGACCGATAAGCGCAATGGTGCGGATTTGAGGTGTTAGGTATTCTTTGTGCTGATTATGTTGGCTCACAGTGTACTCCTATACAAAGTAGATTGGTATCGACAGCGAGGAGGATCGTAAGCCGTGTTGGACGACGGCCGACGATACGACCGACATGAACTAAAAGAAGAAAAATTTTTTTAGGATGATGATCCGCCGGTAATGCGGCCGAGGAACGAGGTAAATCCTCTGATGATTCCCCCCAGGGTATTCATCACTTCCATGATCGGTGATTCGATTGCTTCCTGCACTCTGCGTTCAAACGCGGCAACATTATCGGCAACGCTGCGGATTGTTTCTACCGATGTACGAAGCAGCGCAATCTGTTCGTCAAAATTTTCGACAATCGATCTGAGTTTCGAAGTGATAATTTCGAGATTTTCGAGAGTCGGAATTGCACGAGAGGTGACCTCTTTCAGATTCGTATCGAACGTACCGAGCAATTCGCGCAATTTTACGAGCACGAGAATAAAGTATATTGAAAGACCGGAAAGTGCGAACAGTACAACGATCTGTGCAATGAGCAGAACATTTTCCACAATGCACTCCTTCGAAAATTATGAGCGGGTTTTGTCGTGTTTATGTGACTCGGATGAAGTTCCGCGGACCTTCGCATCGGTCAATATCTTTTCCGCATCGCCGAGCAGGGATTCGGCACGCTTCTTTGCTTCGGTGATCAGCCCTTCCGATTTTCTTTTTCCTTCGTTGATGATGTCAACCGCTTTGTTGCGGGCAGCGCTCACGTACTCTTCCGCACTGTCCACTACTTCACCCGCTTTGTTTCGAATGTCCGCGCGCAACTCTTTGCCCGGTTTCGGCGCATACAACAGAGCGATGATTGCTCCGAGCACACCGCCTGCAAGAAATCCGATTAAAAAACTGCTTTTGCTTTCGTCATTATTATCAGCCATACAAATCCTCTACGTAAAAAAATGTGGTTCAATCTTCATTTGGAAAGTGGAGAAAAAATCCCCAAAATGCAAGCATACTTTCGAGCGATCCGATTGCCCGAGGCAACCGGATCGCCGCACAGTATTCTATCGGTTCTTCTTCTTATGACGCATCTTGCGAAGACGTTTTTTGCGTTTGTGCGTTGCCATTTTATGGCGCTTACGTTTTTTTCCGCTTGGCATAAAAACCTCCTTTCGTTAAGTTAATGTTGGTGGAGCAAATCCCTGGCGCGCTGCCCTGCCGGTGATAAAGAATCAATTTCAACAGCCTTTTTCAGCCATTTTTTGGCTTCATCCATATTGCCCGAACTCAAATGAATGACGCCTAAATTGAAAACCGCCATCTGGTGTTTTGGATATTGTTTTACGACAGACTCAATTTCCCGAACAGCTCGAGGTGCATCATCGGTTTCAAAATAACAGATTGCCATATCCACACGTGCGTCGGCATCGTTCGGCTTCAATGCAAGGAATTGTTTATAGGTTTCAATAGCGCGTGGATAAAATTTTGCATCGTGCAGCATGTTTGCCAGCCGGAGCAACGCATCACTGTCTTTTGGGTCAGATTTTATCTTCGCTTCCAGATTTGTAATCTCTGTTACAACGGACGGATCGGTCGGTTGAGACTGTTGGGTTGCCGGTGTATGCACATGCGTATCGCCCGAAGGAGAACGGAAATATTCAACAGCAATAATGACAATTGCGAGTGCAATGAATATGCCGATGACATAATTCGTTTGCGGAATCTTTTTTTTCTTTTTTGCCTGCGTTTTAGAAACAGAAGATTCTTTTTTTGTTTCAGTAACAGCAGGAGCGGCATCAAGGGGAGAGCCGCACCCGAAGCAGATTTTTTCGGACATAGGATTTACTCTGCCGCACGATGCACAGACTATCGTGCCTTGGTGCGTTTTGGGAGACTCGCTTTCCGGGGTTTGTGATATCAACTTTGTACCGCAGTGTGCGCAAAATTTATCGGCAGCAGATATAGATGCACCGCAATGGGGGCAATGAAGAGCAGAGGTCATACGTTCAACACACTATCCCAACGTTTTTTTTAAATTTTCGTTCACGACTGATTTCAATTCTTTGGATACTTTGAAGATCGGCACATAGTGGTCATCGACGGGAACTTGCTGTCCGGTACGGGGATTGCGCGCCATTCTTCCCTTTCGTTTCTTCACTTTAAAACTGCCGAAACCGCGGATCTCGATATTCTTTCCGTCACGCAATGATGCAATTACTGTTTGAATGAAGCCATCCACCACCGCTTCCGTCTCGACCTTGGTCAATCCGGTCCCTGATGCAATGATGTCAACGATATCTGCTTTTGTCACAGTAGTCCTCCTCTATTGTGGCTGAACGTAACGGTACTGAACGATCGGTTGATCCAAAATTTCATTCTTGAGTTTTTCAAAATTATTCCGCATCTCGCCGAAGAGAATGTCGGAGAGTCTTTCTTTTTTCCGTTCTTTTATAATGCGCGGTGTGCCGTAAATCTGTCCGAGATCTGCTGCAATACGGATCGCATCTTCAAACGTGCCGAGTGTGTCGATGAGATGCAGCTCGTATGCTTTTCGTCCGGTGAAGACTCTGCCGTCGGCAAGCCTTCGCACAACCTCTTTCTTTAATTTTCTTTCTTCTGCTACTGCAGAAATAAACTGATCGTGCACGTCGTCAATCATATCCTGGAAATATTTTTTATCCTCGGCATTCATCGGACGGAACGGCGAGCCGGAATCTTTCAACTTCCCGCTCTTGATTGTGGTTGCGTCAATCCCGATCTTGTCGAGCAATTCATTGAAGTGCATAAACTGAGAGATCACCCCGATACTGCCGGTGATCGAACCGGGGTTCGCAACAATCTTGTTTGCACCACATGCAACGTAGTATCCGCCGCTCGCCGCAACCGCGCCCATCGACACGACGACAGGTTTGCCGCTCTTCCGTGTTTTCCTCACCTCTTCATAAATTTCCTGACTTGCAGCAACGCCGCCGCCGGGAGATTCAACACGCAGGACGATTGCGCGAACGTTGATGTTGTCGCGGTACCGTTTCAAAAGTCTCACAACATTCTCGGATGTTACAATAGGTTCTTTCAACTCAACAAGTGCAATTGTACCGCCGCTGCCGTAGGAAACATCTTCGGTATCACTGTCGGAAATAAAAATTGCCACCATAACAACAATGAAGCTGAAGAATAGAAACAGAAATCCAAAAATTCCCAACAGCCATTTAGCAGTTTTACTCATACTTTTTCTAAAACTAATCTTTGTAACCTATTGAAACTATTGCAATTATACAGAATACTCGTTCAAATGTCAATTGAAAGTTTGGGAGTATCAAAAAGGGGCGCTGGTATGCCCCTTCAGTAGGCGAAATTATGGAGAGATTACACAGTTTCGAGTTTCTCTTTGGGAGGAAAAAGCTTTGATGCAATTACAGAAATGAGCAGAATACCAAGCACAATGCCTAAAGAAACCTGAATTTCAATTTTGAAGAAATCAACGAGGATCATTTTACTGCCAACAAAGACGAGTATCAACGACAATCCATAATGCAAATAGTGGAACAGACCCATGATACCGGCAAGCGCAAAATAGAGCGCACGCAAACCGAGTATCGCAAAGACATTTGAAGTGTAAACAATAAACGGATTACTTGTAATCGCTAAAATGGCGGGAATAGAATCAACAGCAAAGATGACATCGGTTGTTTCAATGAACAGGAGAACAACAAACAACGGTGTCGCAAATTTCCTCTTTTCGATTTTCGTAAAGAATCTGCTGCCATGATACTCATCAGTGACAGGAAACCATTTCCTGAATGTCTTGATGATCGGATTTTTTTCGGGCTCTAGTTTCTTGTCCTTTTGTGTCACCATTCTGATTCCGGTAAAGATCAGCAATGCGCCAAAAAGGTAAATCATCCAGTGGAATTTTTCTATGAGTGCGACACCGGTAAAGATAAATATTGCACGCATCACCAATGCACCGAGAATTCCCCAGAACAATACTTTGTGCTGGTACGTCGAAGGAACTTTAAAGTAGGTGAACACCATCAGGAAGACAAACACATTATCAACACTCAACGATTTTTCAATGAGATAGCCAGTCAAGAATGCGAGTGATGCTTCGCTATTCGAATACTCGCTGGCGGGAGACATCCAATCCCAGTAATAATAGATCAACGAGTTAAAAACAAGCGCCAGTGTAATCCACACCGCACTCCATATCAATGCCTCCTTCATCTTCACTTCATGCGACTGTTTATGAAATACACCAAGATCGAGTGCCAGCATCAGCAGAACGAAGAGGTTGAACAGGATCCACATCAATGTTGTTTGTTCCATACATTCCTTTTAAGTACATAAAAATGCCGTAAAGATTTTCCCATACATTTTCTTCACGGCACAAATCTTATTATGAACCTTGCGAAGGTTCTTAACTTCGCAAGGCTCGAAATCTATCGAATTGTGTTTCCGTACACCATTGCTTCAAGTCTCGCAATGCGTTCTTCCATCGGCGGATGTGTGCTGAAGAGAGTCATAAAACCGCCGCCGCGTAATGGATTAACAATGAACATATGTGCAGTTGCCGGCGTAGCGTGCATCGGAATCTGCTGCGATGCTGTGTGCAGTCTTTTCAATGCACTTGCAAGGGACAACGGATTTCCACTCATCTGTGCGCCCGTTTCATCCGCAAGGAATTCGCGCGAACGGGAGATCGCCATTTGTACCAGCAATGCCGCGATCGGCGCAACGATCATCATGACAATTGCAACAATCGGATTTGAACCCTCTTCATCGTCTGAATTTCTGCCGCCAAAGATCATTGCCCACTGCGCCATCTGCGCAAGATAACTGATCGCACCGGCAAATGTTGCCGCAACTGTGCCGACGAGGATATCCCGATTTTTTATATGTGCCAGTTCATGTGCTATAACACCTCGTAATTCATCTTTTGACAGCAAACGCATGATCCCTTCCGTCACCGCAACAGCAGAATGATTAGGATCGCGTCCCGTTGCAAATGCGTTCGGTTGGTCGCCGGAAATCAAATACAATTTCGGCATCGGAAGACCAGCTCGCATGGTAAGATCTTGTGTTATCTGAAACAACGCCGGACTGTCGCTTTGGGTAAGTTCTGTTGCCCCGTACATCCGCAGAACGATCTTATCGCTCCACCAGTACGAGACAAAGTTCATAATGCCGGCAAAGAACAGGGCAAACAACATTCCGCTTTCCCCTCCGATCGCGCCCCCGACCATGACAACCATAACGGTGAGAACGCCCATGAGAAGAAACGTTTTCATCGTGTTCATACGAATAATTCTCCTTTACATTTAAA
Source organism: Bacteroidota bacterium (assembly GCA_040751955.1). GTDB lineage: Bacteria > Bacteroidota > Ignavibacteria > UBA10030 > UBA8401 > SpSt-333. Next base: position 1,158 of record JBFMFY010000083.1, on the reverse strand, counting down.
TTTTTTAACCGCTACCCTCAACAACACCGAGCTAAGTTCAAGAAGTTCCAACAAGATATATCACGTATAAAGATATAAAAGCCAATATATCAACGGGATAGAAATCCCCACCCCGACAAACCACTTTCCTCTCCCTGCCAACCCCGTCTTTCCTTTTAGCATAAACAATCCGGTGAATCCCATAAAGATCAATCCCACAGCAAACAGATCAGCAATGTACGTCCAGATCCCTTTCGGCGCATTCAGATGCAGTTGATTCATCTCGAATAAAACAGGGCGGCGTGCCGTGGATTCGATCAGAACATTTCCCGTCGGCAGATCGATGGAATATGTTTTGCTCTGATAGAACAATTGCGCTGTTTCGGGATCAGGACGGAAAAAATTCTTCGGCTCTTCGGAAAGTTTCAGTTTCTCCAGTGCTTCTGCAATAACAGAATCCTTTGATGCGGAAACAAACGGCTCAACTTTTATAAACTCTTTCTCTTTGGTGTAATTGGGATTCCAATCTGCTACATGATTAACCGCAAGTCCTGAAATTCCGTACATAAGCGTCATCGCAACAGTCAAGTATCCGACGTCGCGATGAAGTATATTGTTCCACCGTCTCCAGTTGAAACTCATTACTTTGTAACGACCGCTCCTTCGCCCATCAACTGGATTGTCGTTTGCGGTCCTTTCACCGTCGAAGGATCAAATGTCGTTCCTTCTTCTTTCGCATGTTTCTTTCCCTGCTCGATCAATTCTTCTTTCGAAGTTGTCTTCACGCTTACAATTCCTTCTGCAACAACATTCGCTCCTTTGATTTCCATCGGGAAGACGATCACCCCATCCTCCACCTTGAACCGGATCGATTCAAATTCCTTGTCACTCGAAATTTTGATCCAACATCCGCGATGCTCGCAGACAGCCACGATTGCCCCTTCGACCTGCACGAGTTTTCCGTCATATTTTTCCGGAGCGGCGAGGATGTCAGAAATTTTTGTCTTCTCCTTCAGTGTAAGTTCTTTGCCGTATTTCTTAGAATCGGCAGCGTTCAATGCAACAACGAATAACAACAAAAATATTGTACTGTATTTCATGGGATTCTCCGTTTCATAATAAAAATGCCTCTTAACAACAGAGGCATTATACTAAGATTTTGGTTGAGAAGAAATGCGG
>JBFMFY010000082.1:0-13588 GCA_040751955.1 Bacteroidota bacterium | reverse complement strand
GACAATCAACGAAGAACTTGAGGAAAGTTTAGTTCTGTACCGATGCTTCCTGTCAGGTACGGCTTAAGATTATTGCATCGACAATCATCTTTCCATGCAAGCGGCCGTTTTCGATGAAGATCTTATTGTTATTCTTCCCCGCAACAACAGAACCGGCAACATAGACTCTTTTCACATTTGTCTCAAGAGTTTCCGGATTACAAATTGGAGCAAGCGTCTCTTCATCTAAAGCAATTCCGATTGATCTCAAAAAATCATAATCAGGATGGTAGCCTGTCATTGCAAAAACAAAGGCGTTGGGTATCTCGATGGGCTTTCCATTTTGACGCAATTCAAGTTTATCAGGAAAAATTCTCGTCACTGTTGTGTTGAACAATGCTCTGATCGATCCTTCCTTGATCCTATTCTCAATGTCAGGTAAAATCCAATATTTGATTTTCTCACTCAACGTGTCGCCTCGATGAATCAACGTTACTTTGGCACCATGGCGATACAATTCAAGTGCAGCAATTGCCGCAGAATTCTTCGCTCCGATCACGGCAACATTCTGACGATAAAATTGATACGGCTCCGTATAATAATGCGTCACGTTGTGAAGATCTTCACCGGGAACATTCAACGTATTCGGGTTGTCGTAATACCCGATAGCAAGCACCAAATTCTTTGTTGAATAGATCCCTTTTGTGGTGGTGACTATAATTTCAGGGGCAGTTTTTGAAATTGAAACAACCTTCTCGAACAACTTTAATTCAATCTTAAAAAAATCCGCTACACGGGTGTAATATTCCAACCCTTCGGTGCGTGTCGGACGCATTTGTGCAGAAGTGAACGGAACATTTCCAATTTCCAACAATTCCGGAGTGGAGAAGAACGTCATCTCCGCGGGAAAATGTTGAATGGCGTTGACTATGCTCCCTTTTTCGATAACGCAATATTTCAATCCTGCCTTTTGCGCTTCAATGGCGACAGAAAGTCCGGATGGTCCTGCACCGATGATGATAATGTCGTACGTCAACAATGTGCTTTATGCTTCGTTGTGTTCTTCGTGCCTTAGTACTATGTACTATTTGTCCGGCTTCAACAGCAGATCATGAAAATCAAAACTGAAATCAGTTGCCGGCGAGACTGCTTTCATCTTTGCATGTTCTATGCTGCCATCCGGATTGAGAGAAAATGTTACAAATGCATCGGCACGCATTTCGGGATCGCTCCAGCGTGCGATGAATGTGTTGTATTGATAATGTTCCAGATATCCGCCCAGCGAAGGGGTTGCTCCCATTTGCATGAACAATTTTCCATCCCTCAACTCAACTGCAATATCTCCGTACCAAGCATCGTTGTACTTTCCTGCATATTTCTCCAGCGGCAGCGATGGTTTGGAAAGTGAATCACGTTTTGCCATTGTCTTTTTATCCGCTGCATCATTAACAGAATCAGAACGAGCTTTCACCGCTTTATATGCGCTAAGCCAGTCATACTTTTCACCAAGATAATGGTCGAGCACTCTCCACCCGATGGAATAAAATGCACCGGATATTTCCTGATTGGTAAAGACCGCAACACCAACACGCAATTCAGGAATCATCGCCACGAGCGATACCATACCGCTCAATCCGCCGGTATGCCAAACTAATTTTTTCCCACGATAATCACGAAGAAAAAATCCGCCGCCATATCCGGCAAAGTTCGGCTGAAGCGGCGCGAGTTCTTTTGCTACCTTCCCTACTCCTATTGGTGTTGCCACAGACCATAATGTTTGAGTAGTACTTCCTGAAAATAATCTGGAACCATCCGGAAGTTTCCCGGAATCGATTTGACAGATCATCCACTTTGCAATGTCTTCCGCATTTGTATTGATTGTTGCGGCAGGATTAGTCTTATCACTGTCTGAAGCGGCAACGGGACGAACCACTCCGTGAATTTCGGCATGTGGGGTAGCGTTATTCCCTTTCCTCACCGCTTCGGTAAAGGTCAAGGTACTATTGTTCATACCGAGTTTATTGAAAATGCGAGTCCGTACAAACTCATCCCACGTCATACCACTCACTGCTTCAATCACTTCTCCGGCGACCAGATAAAGTATATTGTCGTACGCGTACGCGCTGCGGAAACTCGTCGCCAGCGGAACATACCTGAATCGTTTGATCACATCCTTTTGTTTGTTAGTATTCGTCGGCCAGATGAGCAGGTCGCCGGCACCGAGCCCAAGACCGCTGCGGTGGCAGAGGAGATCGATGATCCGTAACTCGCGTGTCACATACGGATCGGACATTTGAAACCATGGAAGATGGTCGATAACTCGATCATTCCAATTCAATTTTCCGTCGTCAACCAACATTCCAAGCGAAGTGCCGATAAATGCCTTCGTGTTTGAAGCAATGCTGAAGTTTGTTTTGCTGTCAACTTTGTCATTTGTTCCGGTCACTTTCACACCGTACCCTTTTGCGAGAATCACCTTGCCATCCTTCACCACTGCCACAGAAATGCCGGGAATACCAAAAGCCTTGCGGACATTTTCAACATACGAATCAAAATCTTTGGGCAGCGGCTGCGACAGCATGAATTGAGACAAGTATATCATAAGCGGAGAGATTAAAAAAAGCATTCGCTGTTTCATAGAATATCCTTTCAACAAATTTGTGTCATATGTAAAAGAAGACAGATTTTGAATTTGAGAAGTAACCACGGAGAATAACTACATTCTTTTCAACACTTCGATCATGATCCGTGCACACGCTTCCGCATCGGAACCGGCATCATGGTGGTTGAGCGGAATGAACAGTTCTCTGCTGACATGAAACAAATTCGCGGGCTTCATCTTGAGGACCGAACGGGATAATTTCATGGTACATTTGAATTCAACATCCGGTATCTCCAATCCGTACGTTGCACAGCATGATTTCAACACATTGTAGTCAAATGATGCATTGTGCGCAACGGCAAAATCGATCCCTTCAAAATATTTTGCTATCTTTGTCCAAAGTTGTTTGAATGTCGGTTGATCTTTTACCTGTTCCCACGTTATTCCATGCACGTGTGAGTTTTCAAACTGAACATACGGCGGTTTGATGAGAAATGTCTTCCTGGCGACAATCCGATCATTCTTCACTTTCACCAAGCCAACGGAACATGCACTGTTCGGATAACGGTTCGCTGTTTCAAAATCGATGGCGAGAAATGTCATTGTTGCTAATCCAGACGGGGTCGTTTCATCATATTCAAGCCCTTCTCTTCAATGAGCGTCCGATAATTCACCAGACGGAATTTTTTATTGTGAATCACTTTCTGAAATTCCGGAGAGACTAGCGCATTCAATTCAGACTGACGATGCTTACTCATATCTTTTGGTCCAAATACGTTAAGATCTTCCATTGAGCTGAGTTCAGGTGTATCATGACCAATGTGAAACACGAACAACTTCGTCCCGCCCGCTTTTAGTTCCTTCACTTTTGCAATGAGCGTATCCAATTTATTTGCTACTGGTGCGCTGTAAGCTCCTTCAACATCCACTTCATCAAAATAGCGCGAGATTGCGAGATGATATTCGGCGGCGAGTCTTTCAACAATGACACGCGTTTCAAGCGTTTGTACTGCCGCACCCATGTGATAATCCACATAATCAATCCGAAGCCCTGACCGAACTGCCCTTTCTATTTGAGCCCTCAATTCAACTTCGATCTCCTTGAGTGAAGGATTATTACCGAAGAGTTTTGCGCGTGACGGAAAGAAATACCCCTGGCTGTCAACCAGTGAAGGTACAACTGTCGCGCCTGATATCGGTCCCCAGCGATAATTTTTCCATTCTGAATTCAGCGTCAGATGAATGCCGACAGAAGCGTTCGGATATTTTTTCAATATCTCGACCGCTTCGAGGTACCACGGACATGCAAACATAACTGAAGTGGATACCGGAAATCCTTTTTGAAGCATTTCCTCTGCCGCAGTATTAACAGCATGGCACATGCCGAGATCGTCACAACGAATGAGGATCGGTATCTCTTCCTGCGCTCTGCCAGTTTGCAAATAGAGAACGCAAGCCAACAATAAAAAATATTTCATTGTGGTTCCTTTTTATTTAATGCCGCGTTTCTTCCTCTCGATGATCACCTGCAGATCCACCGGTTCATTACACAGCGGGCAGACATATCGCCGCGTTATTTCGTTGAAATCAGGTTCGCGGGTTTGTTTGCAGTTTGGGCATTTTACGGTAATCGGCTGCACTTCTTTTTGTTTTGACATTGCGGTTGATTTGGTACGATTGGATACTTCTATAATGAAAAACACTAAGGTTATTCTTTTCTGCCCGCCACATCCACAACAATCGGCGAAAAGAAAAGGGCATCGGGGTTTGTGCGATGGGAGTTCCAATCGGCAAGCATTGCGTCTCCCTGCATCTGTGATGTTACCTTTGCATCAACCATATGTTGAATATGAGTGGAAAAGAACCGATGCGCCCACTCGAAAATTAAACTTTGAGGACCGCCGGAAAACAAATGCGGTGTAAAATCAATTTCCTTTAATCCGTGCCTCCGAAACCATCCGGGAATTTTCCCGGTAATGTATGGATCGCCGCCGACACTCTTATAGTACGCGCGCACGACATCCGCCATATGATCGAACGGACCGCCGCGGGGATATAACGATAATCCCTCATAATAGTAATCTTGAAAAGCAATGATGCCGCCCGGCTTGAGTGCAGAGAGGAGCTTCAGAAAAAAATTCTCTGGATGAGCAACAAAAGCAATAACCCATCGGGCAAAAATAAGGTCGTACTGATGCTGCGGCAGCACTGTTTCTTCCACTGTCGATCGAATCAGGTGCACATTTTCCCAATTGTTCTTCTGTACAACATGGGCAAGGTGATCAAGAAAGAGTGCCGAAGGTTCCAGTGCCGTCACCGAACCGATCAGATCGACACGTTCGCGAAGATCAATTGTAACGAAGCCGGGACCGGCACCAATATCGAGGCAATGCCATCCTTTGCTCACGCCGAGTCGATCGAAAAAATTATTCGTCACATTCCGCCAAACCTCATGCTGGAACTGAAGACGTTCATGTTCCAAACGATTTGTACCGAGAAGATAATCTTTATTTGCCAACATCATGCGGTTAGTTTAGTGCAGCCGATATTATCCCCAATGTATCGAATTTTTTCAAACTATTCATCTTATACGCAAAGTGCCGAATGATAGCGATTGTTGAGCGATCGGTATTGAAGACTGAATGCATCCCCTGCTGTTCGTGAGGAGGATCTCCCGTGAAGGGATCGCCTTCGTTCCACATTCTGTCTATATTTTTCGCTCTTCCTTCCCCACTCCATGCCCAGAAGTTTGTGCCTGCAATAGGCGCTCCGTGCTGCGCCGAATCGTACGCCATCCCGAGGATGCTTTCGTAAAAATTATCACGCACACTGACAGGAGAGGCAATTGAAGAATTTGCACTATCGCGTACGATGCCAAACTCTTCCAAAACGATTGGCTTCTGAAGGAGCCGTGCAATTGGAAAATGCCTGGCAATGTATGCTTTTGAAGTATCAAGTGCCGAGCGAAAAGTTTCTTCATCCCGTATCGGATCAAACCATCGCCAGATTGCGGGCCACAGATGCAGAGTAAGATAATCAACATTTGCAGATGAATGGGCTTTTCGAAAATACTCGTCATTCATCAAGCATCCCACAATTCCTTCACTGCCGACAGAAACAAGATGGTTTGTGTCGAGTGATTTTATATAGGCGGCTGTTTCGTCGATCCATCGAAAAAAGTTTGGAAGATTTTCAAGACTCCAAACCGAATCGGCGCCGGGGCGCGGCTCGTTTGCCAGCTGCCATGACATAATTGTCGGATCATTACAATAGGATCTGCCATTGTATGAATTTTCTCTCGTTAACATTTTCCTAATGAACGAGCGATACATGGAATTCGCTTTCTCATTCCGATAGAATGTTGAAGAAAAATCCATGAACTTATCCCAGCCGTACTGATCAGCGTCAAATGCCGGTACACTGTCTGCCCAGACGATATATTGTGCCATACCGCCGGACCATTCCCAATAGTTGGTAAGGAAAAGAACCGCTTTCATTTTCCTTTTTGCCATTTCTGCAAGCGCAAAATCCAATCCGAGTAAAAGTGAATCATCAAAAATTTCCGGAAGGGATGTTATTGAAGGACGAAGAGTCCGTTTCATTTCAGAACGCTCGGAGCCGGCAAGCAAGCGAATATTTGTGATACCCATTGCCTGAAGTGAATCGAGCTCTCTCACTAAACGCTGCTGATCGCCGATGGTACCGGGGGAGCCGAGGTAACATGCATACCACAGATTCGTTCCTACAAAGTAATACGGTTCATCGTTGTAAATGAATTGTGTTCCCCTAACTTTGACGAAATCATCCTGTTCGCCAAAGGGCAAGAATCCTGCGCAACCGTAAAACAGGAAGAGACAAGCGATACCAATGATGCTGAGTTTCATCTGGATGATTGGAATATTTTTTAACTGATGTTGCGCGGAGTTTTTTTTACAGGAAGAAATCTTCTTTTTCACAAAACCAACGTAGGCACGGATGAAAATCCGTGACTGTATTTAATTATTTTTTGAGTTGCTCTTCTCCTTTTTTCTTAATGGCATCAATTTCTTCCTTCTTTTCTTTAGCCGTTTCTTTCGCTTTCTCAACAGTTTTCTCTCCTTGTTCAATTGTATCGGCAATCGTTCCTCCTGTGTAATAGAGATAACCGAAAAATGCTGCCAGTGCGATAACAGCATACATGAGAAGTTTCATGATCTTTTTAATTGCCGAAAAAATAATGACAATAACAAGCACTGCTGTGATGATCAGATAGGTATCATTTGAGATGATCTCGTTGAGAATTGTGTCCATTGGTATTCTCCATCAAGTAAATAATCAGTTTCGTCACCCCGAACTTGTTTCGGGGGCTGCATAAGATGCTGAAGCAAGTTCAGCACGACAGGTTTCTCTTGAAAGAATATCTAAGCAATCAAACTGAGACGCTACTGAATAATGCAATCTTGTTTTTGACTGTCTGCAAGGTAAACTTTTTCTATCCATTCTGCAATTAAGACACTTTCGTCTTTGCAACAACGCAATGTTGTTCATCGTATATGTTCACAAGTGTGTACATTGGAAACAATCTTTGATTACATATGAACCCCATTACCTATAAATTGAATTTGAACGGCTCATCCGCCTTATCATATTATCCTGCGGTCGCTTCATTCACCGATGAAGTGCTGGAGCGCGCTGAAAGGACAATAACTCCGATAGCAAAAAAGTACCGCATCTTCCTCATTGGCTATGAATTGGAAGATCCACGTTCAATCGAAGAGTATTCTTATGAATTGCTCAATCTCGGCATTTTATGGCGCGCGTACGGCAGCACGGCGCTGGCAGTGAACGTTGCTCCGTTCCATTTCATGGCGCGGCTCGGAGAATGGAGAAAAACACACCCGCGATGGAAACCATTGATCGATGCAATCCGTGGGATGATCCTTTCGTATTTTCTTGTTCCACAGCCGATACACCGAACCGAATATGCGCCGAGAACTCTGAGTGATCTCGGTCGGTTAATCTCATGGCTGGAAGCAACAGGGGATTTCCGCGAAGATGCGTTCCGGTACATCCGCTGGCTTGGGTTTCTTGGGACAAAGCCTGTTGACTATTTCGATTCATTGATGAAGAACGTGCTTGAATTTGCTGATTGGTTTGAAAAGGAAAGCGAATTGCAGATGGGTGTTTACACTCCTTATGTTGATTCATTTATTTCGTCACGTTCATCACACTATCGCTGGCGCGAGGATCGTTTTTCCTGCTTGCGATCAAGAGTTGAATATCACATGAATATGGTCGGTGCAGAGATTATGAATCGTGCGTACAGAAAAGAATTTGCTTCCTGCGATAGCAGAACTGTACTCCTTCCCGGCTGCATGCGGAAACGCTCGGAAGAAGATTGTGAAGGGATTAAAACGAAAAAAGGGATCCAATGCACAGGTTGTGAATCTGCCTGTCATGTGAATCAATTGAGAGAAATGGGAAGGAGAAATAATTTTGATGTGATGGTAATTCCCCACTCGACCGATCTTGGATTATGGTCGGCAAAGCCCGGTGAATCAACAACAGCGGTCGTCGGAGTTGCATGCTTACCAGTGCTTGTACAAGGAGGCTGGGAACTCAAACGAAACAACATTCCCGCGCAATGCGTTCTGCTTGATGAATGCGGCTGCAAGAAGCACTGGCATGAGAAAGGATTCCCGACGAAGTTGGATGTGCGAGAGTTAAAGAGAATTGTTGCACCATAGATATTTGCAAAATGTTTTACTGATCGAAAGGACAAACAGGAATATTTGTCCTTTCGATATCCATCGTTACATCCCCAGCCAATAACTTATTTTCAGCATAAAAATGTTGTCTGGTTTTGTCGCCACGATCCGATCAACCGAGCGACCGAATTGAAAGTCTCCCACCGATTCAAAGTCTTCCCTGCTTTGTGTCCACACAAGGAACAACGCCGAACCCGGCATATATTCCCAACGCAACACTGCGTTGCCGCGCAGCGAACGATAATTGAAATCGGGTTTCCCAACTGCGAATGACGGAGATGTTCCTGCACCATCCGGATCAAATGAATAGGCGGTGATATTACTGGCTGCATCCGTCAGCGGGGTGGATGTAGATCCCTCTTTCCCGTACAAAAGAAAATCAAATGTCTTGGGTGTTCGTAATTCCTTGAAGTTTGAATAGACGCCCGATACAAAGTACGGCTGTGCGTAAATCTGAAAGCTGAGTTCCGGCGTCAATATCCAGTTCAAACGGATCGTTGCCGCAACGGTTGTCTGATCGAGATTTGCAAAAACATATCGCCGTCCGTACGTTGCCGCAGCATTTGCATCCCCCACCGAACGGATAAATTGCGCTGCAATGATATCCTTAGAAAATTCCGGACCTACCGTGAGCGTGAATGTTGGCGTCAGTTTCAATTCCGTTTCAATGTATGAGAACCATCCGCTTCCCGCCTCGCCGGAATTCGCGCCACCGCCAACGTATGCCACCCACCAATTTCTGTTATCACTGTACAAATTCACATTGAACGAGCGGGAAGTTGGATTCAGTGTCAAAGGACCGCCACGAGTTCTGCGTGCACTGTACGACGTGGGGTTGTATGTCATCCTGATCTGCCCGCCGTAATAATTTAACAGCGTCAAATAACCGCCGAACCAATAGCCATGACCGGTCTTGTTTCCTCCGAAATCGTAATTGGCAAACGTTGCAACATCAACTCCCATTTGGCGGTAGTATTCCGTCGGATCGCTCCACCGGTAGCCGGTAACGAGATGTGAATTGATGATATCGGCGAATGACATAAAACCGAGATCGTTCGATTCAAAGTACGGATCGATCACACCGACAGCTGCATTCAAAGTCCATCGCCCACGCTGCTTATTCAACATCAACCTCCCTGCATATCCGGTCAATGATGTTCTTGAACTGTCAACAGAAATATAACTGACATCAGGACGTTGGAAATAATGCCCTGCACTCCGTTGTAATGCGATCATCCGGTTCTGGTTTCCCTTTACGTGTGAAACGCCTGCCCAGCCGGTCAACACGTACGTCCGTTCCTGATCAAAGAAGGTCCACCCATCGACGGCAGTAACAAGCGCGTTTTCATTGATGTAGTCTCGTAGAATGTTGTCACTAAAAAGCCTGCTTGAATATGTCGTGAGCAGACCAATTCCCTGCTGCCCTCTGTCAAAGTCGCGTTGTGCACGAAAGATTCCGTAGTAGGTCTGCGGTTCCATCTCAACACGTGACCGTCGTCCTGCCGAATCGATATCTGCAAGCTCTCTGTTTGTGAACGCATGTACCATTCCAATCTTCCAATCGTCGCCAATGCGTCCGGAAATTTTTCCGGCGCCGAGGATTCTTGTTCCGTTTGGGAAATCAGCATAATCATAATACGGGAGACTGAAGCCGGGGCGCTGCGGCGTACGTCCGATACGCCTGCTGTAGAAGAGACTCGGCTCGTTGAAATTGAAATTCCAGTTGTTGTTGGATCCGCCGCGACCGAATCGGAAGATGCTCACTCCTTCGGTAAAGAACGGCCTCTTCTCCTGAAACGAAGTTTCAACATCCGAAAGATTCACAACTGCAGGATCAACTTCCACCTGACCGAAATCAGGATTGATCGTGGCATCAAGCGTTAAGCTTGAACCAAGTCCCACTTTCATATCAAGCCCGGCGCCGGGCAAATATTTTTCACCGGGATTAAACGGATCGCTCGGATTGTTGCCGATATATTCCGCTTTCCCCGTTACATACGGCAGTGCTTCGAGCCGCGACGGCGGAGTGATTCCTTCGAGTCCAACAAGATCAGGAAAACGGGAGACGAATCCGTTCTCGTTACGTGGAGTATAGACGACCATCGCGGTTTCATTCTTTCGTCCGATGTATCGTTCGAAATTTATTCCCCATACTTGCTTCTCCGCTTCCTTAAATCGTATTTGAGAAAAAGGAATTTTCATCTCAACGACATATCCGTCCGGATGTATTTGTGAGACGCCATCCCATACGGCATCCCACGATAGTTCAAATCGACCATCGTTCTCGACAAGCCCATCCGCTTTTGTTCCTGCTGCCGATACATAAAATAATTGTCCGGTCATTTTATCGTGGAATGGATCCATATACACGAGAAATCCGTCCGACGGATCGCCATAGACAAAGTCTCTTCGCACCAATCGTGCAACTATAGAATCAGCTCTGGAGTCGTACAGTTTCGCTGCTATATACACCGCCTCTTCATCGTACGCCACCCACACTTCGGTTTTTTCCGTTCCCGGTTCACCTTGATTCGGTTCGCGCTGTTTAAAATCGGTGAATCCCTCCCGCTGCCAAATTGATTCATTCAAGAAGCCATCGACATGAATCTGCTCGGAAGTCTTTATTGCGTTAATGGATGAAAGTGAGGAAGGATTGGAAACCAGGATTGCTGTACAACACAGAAGTGCGGATAGTACCAACGCGATCCGTTGCATATGATCTCCTATGATCAGTGAAAAATTTTGTGGGATTATAGGAGATGGTTACGGATGACGTTATGTGCGGTTTACTACAATAGGCAAGAAAAGAGGTGTTTATCCGATTTGAGGAGATTATGTTGAGGATTGTAAACGTAAGAGAGAGAATTTTACTTCACTCTCTTTACCACTACAATCGTCTTATCATCCGAATACTTACTTTTTGCGCTGAACTTTTGAACATCCTCCACGATCATCTTTGCGATGTTCTGTGCTTTTTCGTGATGCAGCTCTTTCAGTTTCACTATCAAACGTTCTTCGGAATATTGGTTTCCGGAAGCGTCCATCGATTCTGTTACGCCGTCCGTAAACAGCAGCATCACATCACCTTTCGCGAGCATGATCCCTTCACTGCGGTACAACTGATTTGGGAAGGGTCCAATAATATTTCCTGTCGCTTCCAGCAGTTCTGTTGAATTGGTCTTTGCCCGATAAACAATCGGACTTGTGTGCCCAGCATTCACATAGACGCACAAACCCTGTCTATCATTCGATAACTCAGCGTAAAACAGTGTCAGAATTCTGTCGTCGGGAAACGTACGGTGTACAAGAGAATTAATGTTACGGATCAGGTTACTGATTTTCGTTTGGTAACTTGCTCCCATTCGTAGTGCACCTGAAACATAGAGCGCCTGAACTGCCGCAGAGAGACCTTTGCTTGCAGCATCGCCGATCACAATACCGACACGATCTTTTTCCTCACTCACAATGTAGTCAAAAAAATCTCCGCCGACGATCCTGTCTGCTATCGATACGCCAAAAGCTTCGTAGTTGTGAAAGTGCAGCTCATGTTCCGGCAGGATGCTCCGTTGTATATCGCGTGCTTTATCGAGGTCTTTTAATAATATTGAGGACCGCTTCTCGATACTACGATTCTTCAGCATCGACGAGACGGCAATGCCGATAATATTCAATGTCGGCGCGACTTGTTCATGATCAAGTGAGGTATTGAATGAAAGGATATAACTAAAGTAGTCCGATCCTTTTACTTTAAATATCTCACCGACTCCTGTTGCTGAATATTTACCGATTCCTTTACTGCGGAGGTATTCATTCGTCTCCTTTGCTACAATCGTCCGATGACGCGCCAATTGCTTGAACATCTTGTACTCGTCCACCTTGAGCGAGAAATGCGGTTTTATTTTTTCCACCATTCCCGCCTGGGCGATCAGTTCGTATGTACCCTTTGTAGCGTCAAGTTTCCATACTCTTCCCCCCTTGATCTCAATACGGTCATTTTCAACGATCTGGTGCAGCACGTGGGTGAGCAACTCTTCTGTTGATGTGAATTGTTTATTAGCAAAACTTTCGATTGTTTTATGGAGCGAGCGCTGGTTCATTGGTTCCTGTGTTAAGAGTTGTTACAATTGACGACAAATATACAGAAAAGTACGGAGTTTGAACGTGACATAGTTCTCACTTTTTTGGAAGGTCAAGATCTTTCAACTGAAGCGACAATGTTTCGATGGAGAGTTGAACTTCGCGCAACGAAAGGGCAAGCGATATCAACATCAAAACCAAGCTTAGTCCAAATGTCCACACGGCAAAATTCTGAAACCCTGCAAAGAGAAAAATCATACATAATACTCCCCCAAAAAACTTGCCACGCCGAACGACTGCGTGTTTTTAATGATCCATATCCGTCGTTGAAGGCTGATCAATTGCTCTTTAAGAATCTCGTCATTCGTCTTCACGTATTGTGCGTACAATTCACGCGTGAGGGCTGCTAAGGCAAGAAAGCGATTTGTGTATGCAAGGAGCAACAGGGATAATGCGGGAAACAAAAGTGCCGGGGTTGTAAGAGTAATTTCCATAATGCATGCTCGTTCGAATGGATATGGATCAAGTCTTGAACGCGCACAATATACTGATATAATAAACAAAATCCCCGGCTTCTTACCGGGGATTACTTGCTTGAGCTGGCGACGAGACTTGAACTCGTGACCTGCTGATTACGAATCAGCTGCTCTACCAACTGAGCTACGCCAGCGCAGTTCAAATATACAAAAGTTCATTCTGCTTTGCAATTTTTCACCGTGCGAGATTTTTTCAAAAGAAAATCCCGACAAATGGACCGTGGTAGTATCGCTCGTAATCCAATGAAGAATCGTTCATGTTCCACTGTTGTTTATCATATCGGTACCCGACAATCATCCCATCAAAAAAAATATTCGGGATGATGATCTGAATTTCTCCAGTCAGTGCTGTTTGAGAACCGTACTCCGTTCCGAAACCTACATTGGAGAAATGAAGCGTTCCCGTTGCGGATACTTGCACGCCAAATTCTCTGGTGATAAATCTGTATTTTATTCCTGTCCCAACCCCCAGACTTCCGATATCGAAATTTTTCTGACCTTTATAGCCGCTTTCCGATTTCACATAATTTGCTGAGAGTTTTATCGGTATGAAAACACCATTCTTTTGTTCGCGCCCTGTTAGTGGGAAATCGTTTCCGGACTCTATGTACACTGAAAACGAGCTGAGCGACTTGCCTGCATGAGTG
>JBFMFY010000081.1:0-13820 GCA_040751955.1 Bacteroidota bacterium | reverse complement strand
GTTCGGGCTGCGGAACATCCGGCAGCACTTTCGGATCAATGGTTGTTTTGGTCGGTGGCATAATTTTTTCTCCTTATTAATTGTGTTGGCAGATTTTCCAAATCTTAGAGATTTGGAAAATCTTTTTTTATACTAATGTATCTTTCCGCTCGGCGTACGGCATAAACTCTCCGCCGAATTGATTCTCATCTTGTTCAACCCGCTGGATTTCGTCATTCAGCACCAGATAATCTTCCATCCACTCGGCAACAGTAGAAGTGTTGGCAACAGAAAATTTCAGTTTCTGAAACCTGTCGTGCCGCAGATGCATGAGCATCGTTTTGTAATCGAAAACGGAAAACCGTTCGCTTGCTTCCTGCCGCAAACGGTTCAGCCGCTGCTGATCATCGTTGCGCGAGCCGGTGGTGATCATGGAATACACCGACAGCAGAATAAAGAAGACGCCCGCAACGATTGCGATCATGATTGTTGTTTGTTCCATACTTACCTCCTTACCGTGGGGTTTTTAGGTTTTCTAAAACGTGAATGGTGATGCTGCATTCTCAACTCCTCGCTTGAGTGATTATCCGGTTGAGCGTGTGCACCGTTGATTTTCGTCGGAAACAGTGTCGTGATCTGTTTATTCTTCACGATAAAGTCGCATTGAAACTCTCGGTTACGGAATAAAATTCCTTCTTCATCATCGCTGATGTAACTCGCCTCGCTCCACACCTGCTGCACTGCACGCTCCGCGGCAATACGTACTTCGCTCGTTCGCGGCGATTCTTTGCCCGCAAAATGAAATCGCTCAATAAACCGATCGATAGCGTGTTCAGAAATGAGAATGATTCTGTTGTGTTTCATACGTTGGTCCTGTGCATGTGGAATAATGAACTTCCCATCCATAGCCGTCGAACGACGCGCGACGCACCATTCTGCCGTGGCGGTCAATCAGTTGTAACGGCTGCTCAAACAATCGTTTCAGCGAAACCTTACGCGGATTGACCGGAATATTCTTTCCGCGTTCGGTCTTCATCCAGATGATTTCTGATTTGCACTTGTTGCACAGCGAGTGTTTGCTGGACGGCGTGTGCAGCCAAATGCGATACACTCGTTCGTTGTAGGTTTCGTCCATTAAAATCTTCTGTCTTTTCGTTTCTTGTTGCCTTGTATTGTGTGCATAGCGAACGGCCGGGCGTCCGTGCGTACCGTGGCGGGAGATGTAAACGGCTCAACAGTTGTTGTTGTGATCACCTGCATTCTTCCGCCACCGCCGCATTTGTAACACGTTTTTGTTTCAACTTCTCCGTCGTGTCCAGAAGTGCGCACGTAGGTATGAATAACACCAACGCCTCCACATGCTGAACAAATCTCGATTGACGTATGTGTAGTTTCAGTCATCGTTGTTCCCCTTCCAGCGTTGGCTGATGCGTTGGAGAAGGTCGACGACTCGACTCGTCCAGAGGTGGCTCCGCGTTAGCGGAGACGGGGGATGTTTTCTTCCGTTGTTTGTTGTGCCACCGCTTTTCCAGATACGCCACCAACCGTACTGCTTTCCACCGCGGCATCGTGTCGAGCGCGTGTTCTCCGTAGCGGTTTTTAATCAGCGTTTCCATCGAGTAATTCTGCCAGCCGAGCAATCGCTGAAATTCTTTCACCTTGGCAATTTGCTCCTCGCTGATCGGTTCGGTTTCCGCGCCGTGCAACGCGTGGTAGATTTGCTTACGCACGCGATCTTTCAGGGTGCGCAGGTGAAAGACTAACTCCCGGCACTGCGCCGGTGTCAGGTCGCGGTATTCCACGCCGAAACGCTCCTTCGCAGTCGTCTTCAGAAACTCATGCGCCTGGCCGGGTGCAATGCCGTTCGCCAGTGCGTGAAGTTTTCTATTGATTATCGGATTGATCATCTCGCACCTTCATTTCGGTGATCGCTCTATCAATAGCCTGCATGATTTGACCGGCTCCAACATGTTGCCATGTGAATTCATCATCGCGCACTTGTTTTGTAATAATTCGAAAGGCGGCATTTAGCGTGCCGATGCTTCCTTTGTTTTTTATCTTCCGTGCGATTGCCCGCGATTCGTCAGCATCTATTTCCACGCCATAGGCGGCACAAAATATGCGCACATCGCCGGCTGTTGCTTCCGGTATTACATATCTATCGCCGTTAGCGGCAATGCGTCGCAAAAATTGTTGATCGAGCCGCTGACTGAATTCTGTGGCGCCAAGCATAACTATGGATAATTGCGTCTCGTCCATCAAATCGCGAATTCCGTCAAACATATTGTCGCGCAAACGATGCGCTTCGTCTATGACTATCACACCGCGGTTGCCGGCAAATTGGTCTTTGAGATTGCGATAGGTAATATAGCCGCGCCAACTCATTACGCTCTCTTTTTTGCCGCTGATGTCTTTCACTGCCAACGCGTGCGCCAGATCGCGATAAAAATAGCGAAGATTCGATTTATTCATTTCCGTAACACGAACACAGCCTATCGGGATCGGATTTTTTTCGCGCACCGCAGTGACGGAATAATCGGCAGTAATTGTCTTGCCCACGCCCGGCGGTCCGAAGACGATGTAAAAACGCTGGTCCCACGCCGCGCTCAGAATGACTTTTTCGATGAATTTTTTCGGCATGGTATCGACGATGCGGATTTTTGTGCCGTACCCAACCAACGATAAGATGGCATCAATCACATCCGATTGGCGTTGATCAATCAATGTGTCCACTACACGCGTGTCCACCGCTGCTCGCAAGGCAATGAGCCGCTTGTAGTCGCGCATAGAACGGACTTCTCTTATCGCCTTATCTATAAGAGTTTCGCGTGTCATGGTTATGCCTCGCTGGCTGCTTTAGCCGATTCTAACAGGTCTTGCACTTCCTGTTGCAAATTGGCAATATGCCCGATGAGCATAATGCGCTCGGTGCCGGAGATTTTCCCATCGTTCATTGCTTCTTTGATAGAAGCGCTGAGTTTGCCGAATGCACTGGCAACATCTAACGCTTCGGTTACCGGATTGCCGGTGTGCTGGTGCGGGTGTTTCTTAAAATTCCACACAATGTTCGAGCCCGCGAAGACAGTGTCGAAAAAGATTCTGTCGCCGGTGAGTTCGGTGATCCGTTTCAGCAGTGTAATCGGCATTGTGCGGCGACCGGAAACAAACGCATACAAATCAGCGTACTCCATGCCGAGCTGCTGTGAGAGTTTCAAAATGTCGTACCGTTTTTGTGTGATGAAGACGTACACTAACGTACCAATCAGTTCTTCATCGTGTCGAAAACCTTGCGAGTGATTCTGTTTCATTGTTAGCTCCTTGATGGTGGTTAATAGTGCGCAGTTATGATAACCGCTGTTTAATTGACTGCCTGACGGTTGAAAAAAAATTATGACAACTGAAGCGGCTTGGCTGCTACTTCCTTTCTCACATGGTCTGCAATTTTATAGAACCGGTAAAAGCACCCCAGATCGCTTAAAATGGCATCCATCGCGTTCACGTGGTAACGAATCATCGTAGAATGCACGCTCATCTCCTGTATTTTTGCGCGTTGTTCTTCTGTGAAGAATTCAGGATGATCAACCACAATCCGTTTCACCGCATCGATAAAATCATTGTACCGATGAGCATACTCATCGTGCAGTTGTGCAAGTTCCTTCTTCTCTTGTTTGGTCATCATAGCAGTCGGTCCTTACTTAAAAGACTATCTTATTGAATTGATTACCGGCGAGCGGATCGTTTTCGTCGTCCGATCGCTTTCTTTCCAGTTGCCTCTTCGCTTCTTCGCCAATTGTCTTCACATCAACAATCGGCAGCATCTTCGATTTGCCGTTCATGATCGATTTCACCGACTCGCGCACTCCCTTTGTAAACTCGCTCTGCTTCTTCATCTTCTCTGCAAGGTTCGGCTCGTCAATGGGATGTGTGCGCTGGCAGTAGCGTGCTTCATCGATGTACTTTCCGCTCTCGTCGAATACCAGCAGCGAATTCGGAAGGAACTCGTGCTGCAATCCATCCGGCCGATGAAACCAAAATCCGTCAATCGGATTGTACTTCACATACACGCGCTCCAGCCGATGCAACGGCAAGCGAGGTGATTCGTAAAACATGTGACGCTTGAATTCGATTTTTCCATCGCTGCGAACTTTCTTGATGTCCCCTTCCAAAAAGTGGAACGCAATTGTTGCCGCACTCACGCGGCGCACCGGATGCGCGGCGGTTAATGTTTCCCACAACTCTTCCGGCGATTGTTCATCCATGCCGTAGCCGGTCGAAACTCTGGTGTTGTGCCGCTGAATGAATTCGTGCACCGATGCCGCCAGATCGAAATAATCTGCGAACTGAAATACTTCGCCGGTGTTGTGGTTGATGAATTCAAGATTGGTCAGTGAGCGCACTTTCTTTTCCAATCGGTAACGGTTTACATTCATCCGCAGCCACTCCGGCTGCTGCCAGTACTTTGCGCCTGTCCAATCGGAAAATTCTTTTGCCCAATCGGTAAATCCGCCGCGCCCGAACGCACGCTCCACGATCTTCGCTCTCGGATTTTTGAATATCGCGTTGATGTCCCGTATGCCGAGTCCGGTGATGATCCCTTTGTATTCGAATTGCTTCACCAGGTCGTCCACGTCATCCAGTCTCAACACCGTATTGATCTCTTCCAATTTCGATCCGCTCACACGCATCGCTTTAAACTCTTTTCCGTTGTCCATGTACGCGTATGTTGGAATTCCGTGCTGGGTGAAACAGACGAAGAGCGCCGTCTTCACACCGAGCGAGTTCGGAGTTTTCGCCAGCGCGTAGCCGACGATCTTGTATGTTCTCCAATCGATCCACACGCACAAGTATGGCATCACCAATTCGCCGTCAATCCATTTCACTATTCTGTCAACTCTCCAGTAGTCACCAACGATCACTTCCAGCGGTTTCAGGTGCGTGCGGTCGCGCAGGATTGATGGACTGGACTGCCGCAGCGCAATCGGTCCTTTGATGATAAATTCAGTTTCATAATGGAGTGTTTTTGTCAGTTCTGCGTGAATTCGATACCACGTGCGTGGTGAAAGGTCGGGCAACTTTTCGTCATTCAAACATTCCTGCACAAACTTCTTCGCGGTGTGATACTTGATCCTCTTCTGCTGAACAATGGATTGTTGCTCTGTGGTCATGCGGGTGAATGCGGTTTCTTTTTCGCTGCGGCGATCTTGGCTGTGATCGCGATACAACCACGCACGCGACACGCCAAGGACTTCACAAAAGAGTTTCACGATTTGCGTCTTGCTCAACTCGGCGATGTCCGGAAACAACGTCATGAATTCTGCCTCACTCGGCGTCAGGTTGTCAAAATTCTTCCGGACGATAGATGATGCAATGAGCCGGTTCCCCTCTGTTGCCGGCACAGCGGCAATCTGTTTCACCGCAAGACGCTTCACTTGGTCGGCAGTAATCCACTTCTGTTCGAGCAGCGACTGAACCGAGATTTGCAATTGCCGGCCGGTGGGGATGATTTCATAACGGGTTTTTAATGACTGACTTCGTTTGACCTGCATTCGCACTGCGTCATAATCTTTCTGCATCAGCGATGCAAGCTCTCTTAAAGGTATCCACTGTATTGATGTCATGTGTTTAGAAGAGATTGAATTTTGTGACTACCAAACGCTTGATTGCTGCAAAGAGCAACGATAAATTTCTACGCGGCTTTGCTGCGCTTGAGTTCGTGTAATTCTTCATGAATGAGTTTGCTTATCTCGCTCAGGCGCTTCGGATTTTTCCGCTTGTTTTTTGGATTCAACAATTGACCGACATATTGCCGTGTCAGGCCGAGTCTTCGTGCTACTTCTGCTTTGTTAATGATCGGTTTGATTTTAGAGCGAGATTTTGGCATATTTTTGTGAGTTTACGATTGGAAACAAGGTATAAAATTTTTATACTCTTGTCAAGGAAAAAGTGTAAAATTTTTGCATAATGAACTTTGGCGATCGTCTAAAAAAAGCGAGAGAATCGGCTGGGTTGAGTCAATCTGAGCTGGCTCGTCTTGTTGATACAAAAAAACAAAACATTGCTGCCTACGAACAGGGGAGAGCGCAACCAAATAATAAATTGTTGGTGAATATCTCAAAGGCATTAAATGTCACTATCGAATGGCTGACAACTGGCGGCGGTGAAACTAATTTTAAAATCCCTGAACATGTCACAATTTGGAAGTCCCAAATCTCCCACATCACAGAGGAAGAAAAAAGGGAACTGGACAAATTTATTCGCGAACTGTTGGCGGAAGCCGATGAAGAAAACAGAAAAAATGCAATGGATGTGGCTCGTGTGATATTAAAGAAAGGAAAAAAGAAAAAGGAAAAGTAACGGTACTATGCGGTCAGTATTGGATTTCTACCGAGAACTTCAGTTAAAGTACGATGGCACAATTAATTTTAAGAAGATTTGTTCTGATGAAAAAATCATCGCGGTAAAAGGAAAACTACCTGAAGGAATCAATGGTCTCTACGTCTCAGACGGAATACACAAAGTAATCATTCTCAATGAGGCTATTTCCCGCGAAGAGCGCCGAGATTGGGCATTTCACGAACTGTGGCACGCTTTGAAAAGCCCTCACCGGTCGGACCATCACGGTTCGGCAAAAGAAGAGGCAAAGGCAAATTTATTTGCTGCGCTATGCCGGGCGCCGGTAGTACGCGAGGGAGACACTATTGATTCTCTGCGTGAGCGATATAATATTTCCCCATGGCTGGCAAAAATACGCATCGAACACGAATTAAGGAAATTGCTATGAAGAGAATAGTAGTATTTCTTGCATTCATTTTATCGGCTCTATGTCATGCCGATGATGTGTATCTAAAAACCGGATACGTTTTCCGCAATGTAGTTGTGAAAGACACTATTGATTCATTTGTCACGCTTGAGGCGCCAAACGGCAATAGAAAGGTAGCGGTAGATCAAATATCAAGGGTTGTAAAAAATGAGATAAATCCTTCAGAGGGCGCCCGAATGGAAAAGTATGACGAACTGTTAGCTAAAATCTACATTGAAGATTCAAAAAACCGAGCTCTTGAGGGCAAATTCAAAAGAGATTCATTACAACAGACTTACAAACAAGGACGAAGTATTCATTATTACGAATATCCTAATCTAAAATTTATCCCCATCAGCATCATATCATTTGCGTTTTCCTGGGAGTATTACGCTACAGCTTCAATATCAGGAGAGAAGGAAAAAACAAGAAGAAATGCTATCGCTACAATGTTTTTGGCGGCTGGAATATTAAACACAGTTTTTGCTTTTGAAAAAGTTGAAGTCACTATAGCACCAAATCAGCTTTCGCTCAACTATAACTTTTGATGTTCGAAAGGTCTTAATTTGTTCGAAAGGTCTGTTCGAAAGGGTATGATAATTTTAATGTTTTAGGCATTTTTTTGTTCTATCGTGTTCTAAAGGTCTCACCTCACAAAATATAAACTGCAGTTTTTATTAAAATCTCGGCACATCTTGTCTCAAATAAGTGGCACAGGGTTATTGGTGGGTTAGTTTTCGTCTCAAATATGTGGCACAGGTAGCAAACGCCTTGTGTCGGTAAGTTTTGCAAATATCCTTCCAAGTCCGCAAAATTAAATAGGTTATAGTGTTCTAAACTCTCGCATTCTTTTTGCCTGCAATTTTTAATTTGTCTCAAGTTCGTGGCACGTTGTAATATCCCCGGAAAAGGATATTAAAAAATTTTCCTTGCGTGGATGTAACTTCTATCGTATTTTTACGATAAATAGATCAGCGTATGGGGCTTTCCAAAAAAGAAGAATTCACGGTTAAACAAAACCGTCTGTCGGCAATAGCAAAAGCGCTTGCACATCCTGCACGCGTGGCGATTATCGAATATCTTGCCAAGACTAACGTGTGCATGTGCGGCGATATTGTTGATGTACTGCCATTGTCTCAATCGACTGTCTCTCAACACTTGCGTGAATTAAAAAATGCCGGCCTCATTAAAGGAGATATCGAGGGAACAAAAGTCTGCTATTGCATCAATGAAAAAGGGTGGGCGGAAGCCAAAGAATTACTCGGACAGTTTTTAACAACTATCCAAAAGTGCTGTTAGAAATTTTTTTGCCGTATTCAATCGTAATATTACGATAAATTTGTTGCTTTACCATAACACAAAAAGAACGGCACTATGCGTACTCGTAGATTTTACGCTAATGATAAATCGTAGACGCAAAGCATGCTTCGCATCCGAAGGATCTTTCGGATTGACTTCGTCAATGTGTAACATCTGTCAATAAATTAAGAAGGAGAAACAAGATGCTCGATAACACTTCTAATGCTTCACCTGAAAAATTGAAACAACTGATAAAAGAAAAATATGGTGAAATTGCTCTGCAGTCGAAAGAATTCAATAAAGCATCCTGCTGTGGCAGCGGTGGCGCTTGCTGCGGTCCGGTTGAGTACGCCGTGATGGCGGAAGATTATTCTTCGTTACCCGGCTATATTGCCGATGCAGACCTTGGTCTTGGTTGTGGTCTGCCGACCGAATTTGCACAGATTACACAGGGCGATACAGTTGTTGATCTTGGCTCTGGTGCAGGAAACGACGCTTTTGTTGCACGTTCTATCGTCGGAGAGCAAGGAAAGGTCATCGGCATTGACATGACCGAGCCGATGATTGAGAAGGCACGAGCGAACGCAAAAAAACTCAGATTCACAAATGTGGAATTCCGATTGGGCGATATCGAAAATATGCCGATTGAAAACGATACGGCAGATGTCGTCGTCAGCAACTGCGTAATGAATCTGGTTCCGAATAAACAGAAAGCATTTGCTGAAACTTTTCGCATTCTTAAATCCGGCGGACATTTTTCGATTTCCGACATCGTGTTGCGCGGCGAGTTGCCGCCGGCGTTAAAAAATGCCGCGGTACTGTACGCCGGTTGTGTAGCAGGCGCTCAACAGATGGATGAATACCTTGCTACTATTAAAGAAGCCGGATTTGTAAATATCACTATTCAAAAAGAACGCGAAATCAACGTTCCAAACGAATTACTTCTTCAATTTATCACGCTCGACCAACTGAGAGAGTTAAAAAAACAAAACGTCGGCATTTACAGTATTACAGTATATGCCGATAAACCGTAACCGCTACAGTGAAAGGATATTTTTATGATTCACATTACCAAAGCAGAAAAGAAACATTACGATGCCATTCTCCGCTTGTTAAAAGAAAATAACCTTCCTGTTTCCGACCTTAAGGAAGAAAAGTTCCAACATTTTATTGTTGCCGAAGAGGCGGACGAGGTAATTGGCTGTGTGGGACTTGAAGTCTTTGATCAGAATGCGTTGCTCCGCTCGTTAAGTGTTAAACCTTCACGGCAGAATAACGGGTTGGGTTCACAATTGTATGACAAGATTGTGGAATACGCGCGTTCTATTAACATCAGCAATCTGCACTTATTGACGACAACCGCAGAACCATTCTTCCTGAAGAAAGGATTTATCGTTGACAAAAGAGCAAACGCTCCTATTCAAATACTACATACGGAAGAGTTTAAGACGATATGTGGCTCAACTTCAACATATATGAGATTGAAGATTAGCAGGTAAAAGGCATATCTATCTGATTTTGTGATTCGCTAAAAATTTCGTACCTTAGTTCAATCAATTAAACGTCCCATATGAAATAGGGACGTTTTTTTATTATGCTGTTTTCGTGAAGGTGTGGGTAACCCCATCCATACTTTCATGAAACGATCGCCAGACTGTTTGGGTGATATGCACAGGAAGGATTATGATTCAACAAAGCAATATTCGCAACATCGCTATTATTGCGCACGTTGACCACGGCAAAACAACGCTGGTGGATCAACTACTGCGCCAAACGGGAACATTTCGTGAAAATCAGCAGGTAGAAAACCGGGTGATGGATTCAAACGCACAGGAACGCGAACGAGGTATTACTATTCTTGCTAAAAACACCGCAGTTTTCTACACAGACAAAAAGACAAAACAACAATACAAAATCAACATCGTTGATACTCCGGGCCACTCCGATTTTGCCGGTGAGGTTGAGCGCACATTGAAAATGGTCGATGGCGTTCTGTTGCTCGTTGACGCATCAGAAGGTCCTCTTCCCGGTACAAAGTTCGTTCTCAAAAAATCGCTCGACTTGAACCTTCAACCAATTGTTGTTATCAACAAGATCGATCGGAAAGATGCACGCGCACACGAAGTGCTTGATGAGGTGTTTGAATTATTTCTCTCGCTCGGCGCAACCAATCAGCAACTTGACTTCCCCACCATTTATGCAATCTCCAAACAAGGTATTGCAAAACGAGAATTAGAAGAAGAAAGCACATCGCTCGATCCGTTGTTCGAAACTATTATTCACAAGATCCCAGCGCCGCAAGGAAATTTGAACGAGCCGTTTCAAATGCTCGTTACAACGATTGACTACAACGATTATTTAGGAAGACTCGGTATCGGAAAAATCCATCGCGGCACAATTCGCCTTGGCGCACCAATGAAAGTTATTCACCGCGAGGGAGGTATGGAAGACGCTCGTGTTACAAAAATTTATACCTTCGAAGGATTAAAACGGATTGAGGTTGAAGAAGCATCGGTCGGTGATATCATTGCGCTGGCAGGAATGGAAGATGTGGATATCGGCGAAACCATTGCCGATGCGGCAGATCCGACACCGCTCCCCTTCGTTGCTATCGAAGAACCGACACTGTCGATGAATTTTGTCGTCAACAATTCCCCTTTCGCCGGACAAGACGGCAAATATGTAACAACAAGAAATCTTCAAGAGCGATTGATGCGTGAGTTACGGTCAAACGTATCACTGCGTGTAGAATTAACCGATTCGCCGGATGTCTTTAAAGTAAGCGGACGCGGCGAACTGCATCTTGGTGTGTTGATTGAAAACATGCGTCGCGAAGGATACGAAGTACAGGTTTCGCGTCCTGAAGTCATCATGAAAAAAATTGACGACGTGTTGTGCGAACCAATTGAGCATGTCATTATTGATGTGCCCGATGAATTTACCGGCGCGGTTATCGAAAATCTCGGCAAGCGCAAGGGTGAAATGAAGAACATGATTTCATCGAACGGCAACACGCGATTAGACTTTTTTGTACCTGCGCGCGGATTAATCGGTTTTCGTAACGAATTCATGACACAAACAAAAGGAACGGGCATTCTTCACCACAATTTTCACGGCTACGAACCGTACAAAGGGGAACTTGCACATCGAACTCGCGGCGCACTGGTAGCGCTTGAAACCGGCGAAGCCGTAGCGTACGCCATGTTTAAACTGCAGGAACGCGCCGTTTTCTTTATTGAGCCGGGGACAAAAGTGTACGCAGGAATGATTGTTGGTGAAAATTCGCGCGAAGGAGATATGGTGGTGAATGTCTGTAAAACAAAGCAGTTAACCAATATGCGGGCATCCGGCTCGGATGAAGCGGTACGGCTTGAACCGCCGCGGGTGATGACGCTTGAACAAGCTATTGAATGGATTGGTGATGATGAATATGTTGAAGTAACACCAAACTTCATTCGTCTGCGCAAAAAATATCTAGACCACAACGAGCGTAACCGCATGGCAAAGAGGAAAGTGACTGTAGAAGAGTCGGCGTAGTTTTTTTTCAGTAGCGCGGGTATCTTTTTCTTGTCTCAGATTTCAAACTTTTCCCCTCGTTCCGGAATGTCTATTCTTTTGAATTTTTTCTCCATGAGCGCTGCGGAAAATTTCTGCGCTTGGTCCAAATCTCCGTGAACAAGAAAAATAGTATTCAACACGCTCCTGTCAAAATTTCCCACATAGTTCAACAATTCGTTTTTATCCGCGTGAGCGCTGAACGAATTCATCACGACAACTTCGCAGTTCAATTTCTTCGTTTCACCGAAAATTGAAACTTCCGGATTTCGCTCCACGATTCTTCTTCCCAACGTATGTTCCGCCTGATAGCCGACAATCATAACAGTGTTGACAGGATTTTCGATGTTGTTATACAGATGGTGAACGATGCGGCCGGCTTCGCACATTCCCGATGCGGCAATGATCATACACGGTTCTTTTCGCTCATTCAGTTTTTTGGATTCTTCGGCATCGCGAATGTACTGCAGACGGTCAAACCCAAAAACATCGTCATCGTGTTTCATCAATTCCAATGTTTCTTTATCGAAACATTCGGGATGTTTTCGAAACACGTCGGTTGCGTTAGTTGAAAGAGGGCTATCAACAAACACGGGAATGTCGGGAAGTCTTCCTTCGTTCTTCAGCATATTCAACTGGTAAACAATATCCTGCGTTCTTCCCACGCTGAATGATGGAATAATAATCTTTCCGCCGCGGTCAACTGTTCGTTTGACGATTTCCAAAAACTTGTTCGGCATTTCATCGGCGGAGACATGCACTCTACCGCCGTACGTACTTTCGCAGATCAGTGCGTCCACATTTCCCATAAATTCCGGATCACGCAAAATCGGCATATTTGGTCTGCCAACATCACCGGTAAATCCAATATGCTTTTCCCTTCCTGTTGCTTCTTTTATGATGAGATGAATTGAGGCGGAGCCAAGAATATGTCCCGCATCAAAAAATTTCGCATGGACACCATCAACAACATCAAACGATGTGTGATATGAAATTTCGGTTAACAAGTCAAGCGCCGGCTGCACATCGTCAACCGAATAGATCGGTTCAACCGGTGGAAGTTTTTTCTTTGCCTGTTTCTTGCTGACAAACTCTGCGTCTTTCTCCTGAATATGGGCGCTGTCCAGCAACATAATCCGGCACAAGTCTGCGGTTGCCGGTGTGCAAAAGATTGGTCCATAAAATCCCTGTTTGACAAGGTTCGGTAGGTTGCCGGCGTGATCGATATGGGCATGCGAAAGAATAACTGCATCAATGGAGGGTGGATGAAAAGGGAAATTTCTGTTTCGTTCGTACGTTTCCGCTCGTCGTCCTTGAAACAATCCACAATCGAGTAGAATTTGTTTACCGTTTACCTGGATCAGATGCATGGAGCCGGTAACACTGCGAGCCGCCCCAAGAAATTGTACTGTCATACGTTATCCAGAAAAAAAAGAAAAAGACATCTTAAGCGTAGATGGTCCCTTTCATAATAGAAAAACAAAAGTCGGTGAGCAAGTGCTATTCGTACTGAAAGCCAAGTGTCAATGCAAATCCGGACGGATTTATTGTCATCGGATAAGAATCGATGCTCTTTTCCGTTTTCGAAGCAACGTAAAATCGCGGCTCAATGAATATCTTTCCAATCAAAATGCGGAGAAATGCTGTAACGAACACATTGCCACCGTTTTCTGAAGCGGTTTTACTGGTAATGCTCAGCCCCGGACTAAGCAACCCGCCGTTGGATGATTTAGTATATTCAAGTGAATAAAAATAGAAGTAGTATCCCCCACCGATACCAACAAAAATTCGTGTATCGGCATCCTTAATATTTGCTACGCGATAGCCGATGTTTGCATGAAGTGGTATGAGAAGAAGAGCTTGTTGCTGGATATTCGGTTTCGGATTACCGAATGGATTGAAGGTTTGTTTCTGATATAAGTCAACAGCACCTGTTAGCCCAAAATCGTACCGCACAAACTCAGTAATACCATCTACTCCGACTATTAAACCATTGTTAATCCCTTTGTCTGGCTGGTAATATCCAAATTTACCACTGTAGTACTGACGTAATTTTGATTCCGTGTGAACCGTATCCTTTTCTTGTCCCCTCGCAGTGAAAGAAAGCCACACAAAAATCATCAGATAGATTCTTATCATATTTC
This sequence comes from Bacteroidota bacterium, assembly GCA_040751955.1. Taxonomy (GTDB): domain Bacteria; phylum Bacteroidota; class Ignavibacteria; order UBA10030; family UBA8401; genus SpSt-333. The sequence continues at coordinate 44 of JBFMFY010000081.1, read as the reverse complement.
CTCCAATAATGTCGAATGCTAATTAAGATAACAAACTCCATAAT
>JBFMFY010000080.1:0-13968 GCA_040751955.1 Bacteroidota bacterium | reverse complement strand
CTTAAGCGTCAACGTTTACGAATCTGTTATGAAAACAATCAGAAATCTATAGTTGTCAAAGAACTAACCTTCAAAATGAATGCTATTACGCTGAAAAAGGTACTCTGATTTTATTTGTCATGTAACCTTTAAGAAGTAAAACACTTGAACAGTTTCGGAATGTTCTGTAAACAAATCTGTTCGCAATACTTGCGGTTTTACTTAAAAAAATACTCCGTAAAAAATGCGAACAGTTGAAAGAGAAAATTCCCTAAAAACAGAAATGGCGACTTCGATAAGTCGCCAAATGCTGTTGTTTTTTGTAGCGGGGCTAGGACTTGAACCTAGAACCTTCGGGTTATGAGCCCGACGAGCTACCAATTGCTCCACCCCGCGATCAATTTCGTATATCAATATACTCAAATAAGTAAAGGCAGTCAAGATAAGATTTTATGGAGAAGAAACTCTCGATTCTCGTCTCGAATGACGACGGAATTTTTTCCGACGGCATCGGCGCATTAATTAGGGAATTGCAAACGATCGCCGATGTTACTGTGGTTGCACCGGAAACGCAGCAAAGCGCAGTCGGTCACGCGATCACTGTTCATCGCCCATTGCGTGTGCGCGAGGTGGAGAGGGATGGAAAATTTTTCGGTTACGCGGTGGACGGCACGCCCGCCGACTGCGTAAAACTCGCCATCCGCCACTTGATGCCGGTGAAACCTGATCTTGTCGTTTCGGGAATCAATCACGGATCGAATACTGCCATCAGCGTCATTTACTCTGGAACGGTCTCCGCCGCGACCGAAGGGACGATCCTCGGCATTCCGTCGTTCGCCGTCTCGCTCACATCGTTTGAAAGCAATGTGGATTATTCATACGCCGCAAAATTCTCCCGCCAGTTTGCACTACAGGTGATTGAAAAAGGATTGCCGAATGGCACGATGCTGAATGTGAACATTCCGCCGCTGCCGGAAAAAGAGATTCAAGGAATCGTTATCACGCGCCAGGGAAAATCTGTCTGGAACGATGAGTTTGAAGCGCGTAGAGACCCCGGCAACCGTCAGTATTTTTGGCTCAAGGGAGAATTGGTGGAATTGGATGAAGAAGAAGATATCGATCAGCGGGCGATCCTCAATAACCAAATCTCAATTACACCGATACAGTTTGATCTTACCGATTACAAAATGATCGAGCAGTTGAAAGGATGGAAGATTACAAGATAGAAGTGTATGTGTGCTTCATATGAATCATCCTCATCTCATCATCTTCTCCACACCTTCAATCAGCGTTTGCACTGAGAACGGTTTTTGCAAGTAAAGACATGAGGGGCGATGGATGATGTTGGGGAGGTTTTCATAATCGATCGACCCGCTCATGACGATCACTTTAAGGGAAGGTTTTAGTGCGAGGATTTTCTGGACGGTCGAATCACCATCCTGGTGAGGCATATTTAGATCGCAAAGTACGAGCGATATCAAATGTTGATGTTGAGTAAACATCACGAGACCCTGGATACCGTCGTGCGCTTTTAGTACGGTGTATCCTTCCAGTTCCAGAGCCAATGTTGCTGCCTGAACAAACGTTACCTCATCATCAATGATGAGAATAACCCCTTTATTTTCGGCACTTTTATCCATAGACACTCCAGCGGTGCCGGTCTTGTTACCGACTTTACTTATTCAATAAAATGTTTTACCTTGTCAGAGTGGGAAAAGGTAAAACTGCCCTCAACATCGAACTGATCAGATTCGATGTTGTACAAAAGAGTACTATCCCTGCTATTGGGGTCTTAATTTTGCGGTGGAGGGGGATTGACACCACTACCACCAGGTTCGGAACAAAGGACTGTTGTTACTTCAGCATCAACAGATGTTTCTACTATAGTTGTTGTTACAGCAACGCCGAGGGTTATTATTAATGCGATTGTTTCGAGTGTGGATGTCATGGTTGACCCCTTTTGTTAGTAGATTGGTAATGGAGATTCTGAATGGTCTCTCCTATATGTACTTATATCCGAAAAAATTTTTTTTCAGAGCCAAAAAACAGAAAAAAATCACTTTTTTTTATTTTTTTTTAAAACCTCCAAAAACGTCAAAAATTGAGAAAATTCGGTAGTTTTTTGATCGCATTTTGTACTCTCTTAGCGTTCCAAACGCTAATTTCTCAGCTCTCTGTGGAAGATACGCTGGAGGCTCGTCATTACTATATAACCGGACTTTCACAATTTGAAACGATGTCATTCGATAGCGCTGTTAGCTCCTTCCAACGCGCCTCTGCTCTGTGGTTGAAACATAAGAACTGGAAAGAGTTTACCGCCAGTGAGAGAAATATAGCGGAGTGTTATATAAGGCAGGGGTTGATGGCAGATGCGCTAACTGAGATTACAAGAATCGATTCCATTATACAGCAAAAAGAAGAGATATACCAATCCGACAGGATAAGAATTCCTGTTCTGAAAAGCTATCTGCATACCGTATTTGGAAAAAACGACGAGGCATCGCAAACAATTCAATTGGTACTGCAACAATTCCCCAATCTTGAAAACGAAATAAGTATTGATGCTGCAACCATTTTTTATTCGCTGGCAAATGTACATGCTGCCAGGAATAATTTTAATTTGTCAATCCACTATTTAGAGAAAGCCAAAAATATCAGGGTTCAATTATTTGGTGAATATCATCTGTCGTTGTCTCGTATCTATATTTCATTGGGGAACAGCTACAACAGAACGAATGATTTTGATAGAGCATTGGTGAATTATAATAAGGCATTAGAGATACTCAGTAAAAACAATCGAAGCGAAAGTGACGACGCTGCATACTCTCACCTCTACATCATGTCAACATTGATTGATATGGGAGAGTACTACAAAGCAATTGAACATGGGAAGAAATCAATAGAGATTTATTCATTACTGAGTTTGCAGGAACACATTGAGATAGCTGGTTTATTCGGAAAATTTTGTGAGGTATATACAATACTCGGTGATCTTGAAAAAGCAGAAGAGTACTCGTTAAAGGCACTTAATTTGCTCAGAAGCAAATATCCTTTTACGCTTTCTTCCCAAGCACAACATATTCAGCGCCTTGCCGATATTTACAGACGTATGGGGAAACTTGATAAGGCGCTTGAGTTCACAACCAAAGGAATATCCTTAACGGAGAAATCGTACGGGAAGAATCATCCGCAGGCGGGATTTATGTACGAACTTGCCGCAGGCGTTTACTCTGACCGGAAAGAATATATCAAGGCTGTAGAATACTATCAGAAAGCATTGACGAACAGACTGGCAGTGGGTGCACGAGGATCATTTGGCGATGTCATTGCAATTTATCTGTCGCTGGCAAATGTGTATATGCAGATGAACAGGTATGATACTGCATTGGTCTGTTTGCATCGAGCAGAAGAATTTGAATCCCGTTCAATCGTTAAAAATACTCCTCAAAAAGGATTGTTGTTCCAGCGCTTCGGCGAATACTATCAATCACAGGGAAAATATTCCGACGCTCTGTCATCGTATAGAAAGGGAGTCGCTATCCTCGGAACTGCATACAGCTCAAATGCAGCGCCGGATGCCGGAGATATTAAAAAGAGTAACTACAAAAAAGAAACATACGATGTTGTGGTAAGGATTGCAGACCTGTACAGAACAATGTTTGCAAAGGGGAAGAAGAGAGCAGATCTTGAACAGGCGCTTGCATACTACCGAATTGCAATGGACCTTGTGGATGATATCAGAAGGGGATATGCAACAGACGGCTCTAAATTTATTCTTGCCGAACAGAGTACAACCATCTATGCAAAAGCATGCCGTACCGCGCTTGATCTTTTTGCGTTGACCGGGAATTCAACGTATCAAGAACAGGCGTTCCTGGCAGCAGACCGCAGCAAGGCAAACGCGCTTATGGAGCAATTGTTTGACCGGGAAGCAAAACATTTTGCAGGAATTCCCGATTCGTTATTACAGCAGGAGAATGCTCTATTATCAGCGATTGCGTCGCACGAGATACGGATGCAAAAACCGCAAGAAAACAATGAAAATGCTGAGCGCATGCGACAAAAGGTGCAATCGGAATTATTCGATTTAAAAGTACAACATCAGAAATTTGTTGAATATCTGGAACACCAATACCCGCAATACCATGCATTGAAATATGCCGACTACTCGTTGACCTTGAAAACCGTGCAGCATAGATTGGCAGAGGACGAGGTTCTCATCGAATACTTAACCGATGGTTCGGCGATCCACTCGTTTGCGGTAACAAACAGCGGCATTGTTTCAACTACAACTTCCCGCGCCGCAAGTATCAGTCATTCAATCGATCAATTTACCGCTGCACTGAAGAAGTACGAAACCGGTACATATCACAGTGCGGGAAAATATTTGTATGCGCAACTGCTGAAACCGTTCGAACGCGTGTTCAAGGGAAAACGTCGGGTGACTATCGTTCCGGACGGCAAGATGCATTATGTGCCGTTCGAGGCGCTTCCTGTAAAAAAGTATAAGCCAGAGACCATGGACTTTACATCCGTGCCGTATCTCATCCGGTACTGCGATGTCAATTATTCTTATTCGGCAGCGTTCAGTACACAAATACAAGGTGAGCGGGATAAAAGTTCGATGAGTTTTGCAGGGTTTGCACCGGTCTTCCGCGATTCGACGAAGAACGGCGATTTCCTCGCAAATAGATCGTTTGTGGAAGAAAGCGGGCTTTCCGACGTCCGATCGATCACACTCGACGGGAAGACGTTCAACGAACTGAAATACTCCGAGGAGGAACTCCTTTCCATCGGATATTCTTTCCAGTCTCGTTCATTACCCTACAAAAATTTTCTCCATACATCGGCAACCGAGACGAATTTCAAACTCTTCAGCAGCAGGTATGATGTTGTGCATGTGGCGACGCACGGCTTTATGAACGAAAAGAATCCAAAACTCTCGGCTGTGCTCTTCTCCCAGCCACAAGAGCCAACGGCGACGGACGATGGCATCCTCTACTTGAACGAAACCTACGCACTCGATTTGAAAGCCGACCTTGTCGTGCTCAGCAGCTGCGAAAGCGGACTCGGCACATTGGTGCAGGGTGAAGGGATGATGGCATTGACACGGGGATTATTCTACGCCGGCGCAAAGAACATCGTATTTTCTCTTTGGAAAGTTTCGGACAAGCAAACCTACCTGTTGATGGATGAATTCTACAAACAGATGCTTACCGGAAAATCGTACTCGTCATCGCTGCGCCAAGCAAAACTGAAAATGATTGCCTCTCAAGAATCCGCCTTCCCGAGCAAGTGGAGCGGGTTTGTGTTGATCGGGGAATGAAACAATTCAAAATTTTTAAATAGCAAGATTATCAAAATTTGGAAGTTATTTAGAGCAGCAATAGCACTCCGCATTTACAGCCGAACTATCACAAACTCTTCTGATTCTGCAATAATCTTGTAATTGTCTCTCAAGAAATTCAACTCCGAGCCGTTTTCAGGAAAATTGTTCTTCTCCCCTATAAAATACTGCGCCCCCTCTTTCTTTTTTTTCTCAAGATACACGTTGTTAATGTCCGCAACGCTGCAATTCCACCCTTTCCGTCCTGCATTGTACAGGACCACAGGATTTCCGTTCGCTAAGGTGATCACGAGATCATTTTCCGGTATTATCTGCTGCACAGACTTTGAAAGAGCGAAGAGCGGTGCGTCGTATCTCTCACTGTTAAATATATGGACCAATCGAAGCACACTCAGAACGATCGTTACCACGAAGAACGAAGCCAGCACAACGCGGCTTGTTTTTTCGCTAAGATGTATCGTTGCCGCAACATCGGAGAGCCGTGAGAACGGTTTAGCAAGAAAGACCACTCCGGGAAGCATAAAGGGCAATTGATAGTACTCGTGCACTTGATTTCCTTTCGCCACAATTAGAAAATAGACAACCACGGCAATAAGCCAGAAATCAAACATTCGTTCATCCTCCGATTTCCGTTTCAGAAACAACCCCAAGAAGAACAGTACGAACGCCGGATACGTGAAATGCCTCTCGGCAAGGCTTTTGAACAGCACGTCGTTATAAAATTTGAATGTTACAAGAAGGTCGAGATTTCCCCATTTATCGGTACTCGCTTCCCAAATGCCGAATGTCAATCCGGTCAGCGACTTCAATGAGTGTGAGTGATAGTACCAGGCGAATGTTGCAATGAACACGATTACTGCGAAGAGCCAGATCTTCGGTTGGCGGAACAGCGCAAATTTGAATTTCGTCCAACTGAGGAAGAGCAGCGGCAGTCCAAGGTAGAGCGTCGGGAGTTTTAACAATACCGCCAGAGAGATGCATGCAACACTTGCGAGAAAATGTTCCCACCTGTTATCATCGAGCCATTGAGAATAAAAATAAATGCCGAATGCCGAGAACATCAGCATCATCTGTTCTGGCATGAATGTCCTGCCGTAATAAATGCTCAAGGGAAGAATGGAATAGAACAATGCCGCCCATAACGCCGTCTTTTCATCGATCATTTTTTTGACGAGCAGGTAGAGTCCCAGCACCGTCAAGACCGAACAGATGACGGAAAGTGCTCTTCCAAAAATTTCGTGAATGCCGAATATCTTATAGAGAAGCGCGATGGTGAATGTATACAATTGAAATTCGCTTTCAACATATCCTGGCGTAGCACCCCGCCAATCGATTGCCGGGTAGGCGATATTCATATTTTCGGTTGCAAAGTTCCTTGCGATCGCTGCCGTATCCGCCTGCCGCCATGAATGCCAGCCTGCAATGGGAAAGTTGATGTGGTAGAGACGTGTAGTAAGAGTAACAAGGAGGATCAGGAGAATTCGTTTATTCTTGGTCATGAAGGGTTCGCCTTTTTGTTGAATGAATATACACAATTCCGAGAAAAAAAATCCCCGAGATATTCCTCTCGTTCCCAAATTCCAATTTCGTTCTTCCAATCGGTGCACACCTCTAATAGTTCTCCCATCCCTTCATAATTTCGTGCGCTGGAGTATCTCCAGTGTTTCGGCTCGCTTTTGCTGACGAAGCAGAGCTCGCTTACACTGCGTTCACCAACGGGACGTTGGGAACGAGAAAAATTTTTTTTCTTGTTCCAAATTTTTAATGTTGTAACTGTAGGCACGGACGCCCGTCCGTGCATATTGGTGTTGGAGGGACGCCCGTCCGTGCGCGTATTGTCATTGGACGGATGGACATCCGTGCGTATTGTTTATTGGACGGATGGGCATCCGTCCCTACGTTGTTCTTGTTTCCAAATTTCTATTACTGTTGGTTAAAAAATGTGGCTGGTGTTCATTGTAAATTTCCTGTCGTTCCCACATTTCCATGTGGGAACGCATTGGTATTGAAACTCCGTTTCACATTTAATTTCTCCAATCGGTGCACACCTCAATCAGCCGTGAAGGGGAACCCATCTTTATTTTACCTCACCAAAAACTTCCCGACAAAGATCAACTCATCCTTCGTTTCCAACTTCCAGTAGTACAATCCCGGTGCAAATTTCTTTTGCGCGGTGTACGAGTTTGTCGTTACCTGCGTGGAAATCAGAGTCCGTTCTTTGTTGGAAAGAATTTTAAGCGTCAGCGGCTCGCCCACATCTTTCCATTTGAATTGGACCGGCTGCTGTACCACTTCGCCGACATCCGGCGTGATCACTTCAACGGAAATGGAGCGGAATTGCGTCCGCACAAGATCTTCCATATTGAGCGATTCTGAAAAGTTATCGGCGAGCAACTGCTCTTGTTCCTTCACCGGAGGTTCTTTCGCAGGGACATTTGTCTGATCCATTTTTGGTGTTTCATGCTGAACTATGGCGGGGGGCGTTTGCACCGTAGTATTGTTTGTTGCAAAATAATACCCGAATCCCAACAGCGCGGCGCCCGTAACGATAGCGGCTATTCGAAACAGCGAAGCGCCATAGCGTACTGCCGGTTCATGCACAACCGTATCGAAGTATGGGTGTTTCATGGAGGCGTCGTACAGGTCGTTCTTCATCATCTCGTGCACTTCCACAATCTGCAGTTGGCAGTCGGGGCAATGGGAGACATGTTTCAGCATTTCTTTTGGTAAGTCGGATGTGCGCTGCAATTTAAGCGCATCAACATATAACGCAACACCTTCGTCTGTGAGGTGCATGCGGTCGGTAAAGAATGATGTGGAGTTCATGGTTCTTCTCTTTCTTATAGTGATTAAGATTCTTTGTTAAGATGCCGCGAATATTCTTCGCTCAACAATACCTGTAACGTCTCTTTTGAGTGTGAGCGCCGCGGCGGGTTCCCATTCATAAGTTTGATGACAACATTGATCTGTTCGTTTGTCCACCGTTCGATGCTCTTTGGTGCCGAGGAAGTGCGTTCAACAGAGTTCCATACCGGTGCAAATGCGGCAAAAATTTCGTGGATGGTCATTTCGTCATAATTTTTCCCGAACAAAGAGATTAAGAACTCTTTCTGTGCGGGTGCGAGATGTCTATTCCAGCGGTAAATATCCATTTTGCGCAACGGTATTTTCAGGTAGAGTTTCATTGCTATATATAGTTTATTGCGCTCTTCATGGAACAGCTGCAGTACCGTGTGTAGGCGCTCCAGTTCTTCGTCGAAAACAAATGCATTGGTCGGATCGATCGTGTAGATGCCGTGTTCTTCGTGGATCTGTATCGTTTTAATCGAATGATTTCGTTCTTCATGAATTCGCAAGCAAATGTTTCTGACGGTGGCGTTGATATACGTCCGGAGCAAAACGCGCCCGGTATAATGCTGGTCAATTGTTCCGAGCCGGGCGTAGAGCTTCTCGTTAACGCTCTGGATAATGTCTTTTGCTTCAGCGTACGGAAACATACCGCTTGCCATGTACTGGTGCACGCAGATCTCAATGATAGGCTGACAGTAACGAAGAAATTTTTTCGGATCGTCGCGCAGAAGTGTGATAGTAAGTTGTTCGTGATGAGAGTGCATCGGCAAACATGTTGTGTGAAGAAGAATGTGTCTGTAAGGCGGGCGAGTCCGCTTCCACAGCAGAATATACGAACAGGGGCTGTGGTCTGCAACATCGCCGCTGCGGGGTACATACGAGACACGGTGAAGTATTGATACAATATTTTCATTGCTACTCCTTTACAATGCACGCCCAATTGGGATGAGAATCGCCTTTTGATGCGTTGTTCTCCCAATGCAGCGGCTGCAAATTGTCGATGTCGTCCGTGCCTCCCGCCGACACCGGTATGATGTGATCGATTTCCCAACCGTACTTTGTTCGCTTGCCGTATTCATGCTTTGCGATAACGGCTTCGCAAACATCTCTTCGGTAAAAATAAAACCCGAATTCCTTGCGGGCTTTTTCCCACACGGCATCAATTGTCGCCTCGTCGAACGGCTCGCCGTACACGTTTGTGTTGGGAGGACGATTGACAACAACGGTGTGTGCCGTTGATGCCGGAAACGGTGTCGCTCCATTCAGGTATAAGATATGTGATATTGCCATAGAAGTACCTTTGATGTTAGTGAATGATGTTGTTGTGGTCTCCTATAGTACTTATACACGAAAAAAATTTTTTTCAGAGCCAAAAAATGAACTTTTTTTTACTTTTTTGAAAATAATTGTACGGGGGCGTTTTCATTGCTTCTAAAGGGAAGTTTCGGTATCTTTTAGTCCATTTTTGAGCGAATTATGCGAGCAATTATCCCTGTAGCGGGTGTCGGCAGCCGCCTTCGACCCCATACATACACAGTTCCGAAGGTTTTGCTGAATGTTGCCGGTAAGCCGATTATTGGCCACATAATGGATAAAATCATTGCGGAAGGGTTCGATTCTGCTACTATTGTAGTGGGATATCTTGGCGATTTGATTAAGGAATATATAACGTCGCATTACACCATTAAGGTAGATTTTGTTGAGCAGGAGGAACGGCTGGGATTGGGGCATGCCATTTATATGTCACGCCATACCATCTCAAAAGATCCGATTTTGATAATACTTGGCGACACAGTGTTCGATGTAAACCTTGCTTCAATGATTAAAAGCGAGCATTCAACCATCGGTGTTAAAGAGGTTGCCGATCCGCGTCGGTTCGGCGTTGCCGAGACACAAAACGGTTTTATTTCAAAATTAGTAGAGAAGCCGGAAAATCCGACAAGCAATCTTGCTATTGTCGGATTATACTACATTAAACACCCCGATGTGCTGATAGATTGTTTGAAGGAAATGATTAAACGGGATGTACGAACAAAAAACGAATATCAGCTAACCGACGGTCTTCAGTTGATGATTGAGCGTGGGGAAAAACTGACAACATTTGGTATTGAAGGGTGGTACGACTGCGGAAAGCCGGAAACCCTTCTAAGCACGAACCGACATCTGTTACACTCTACCGCAACAAATGGACAACATGACGGAGTTGTTATCATACCTCCCGTTTTTATTTCACCATCTGCAAAAGTAAAAAATTCTGTCGTGGGTCCTTTTGCAACTATTGCCGAAGGTGCGTTAGTAGAAGATTCGATCATCAAGAATTCGATCATTAGCGAGCACGCTAACGTTCACAACGCATTGCTCGAAGATTCAATTATCGGCAGCAATGCAGTTGTCAAAGGGGGATTCAAGCGCATCAATATCGGCGATTCCTCGGAACTAGAATATTATTAATCTCTTTCAATTCATTAATCAGGAGCATATTTTTACATGCGTTATCTTTTTACGTCCGAGTCTGTGTCCGAAGGGCATCCGGATAAAGTTGCCGATCAAATATCGGATTCAATTCTCGATGCGCTTCTTGCACAGGATAAATATTCACGCGTTGCATGCGAAACAATGGTCACCACCGGTCAGGTGGTTGTTGCCGGTGAAGTAACCACGAATGCATATGTTGATATACACGATGTTGTCCGTACTGCGATTAAGGAAATCGGTTATACTAAAGCAGAATATAAATTTGATGCCGAGTCATGCGGTATCTTCAACGCGATTCACTCACAGTCACCGGATATTGCAATGGGTGTGAACACGGGTGGAGCAGGCGATCAGGGGATGATGTTTGGGTACGCCAACAACGAAACCACAGAGTATATGCCGGCGCCGATTATGTATGCTCATCAATTGGTGAAACGTCTCGCAGATATTCGCAAAAAGAATTTGAAGTTAATGCCGTATCTCCGCCCCGACGCAAAATCGCAAGTGACGATCGAATACGACGGACGTAAACCAATTCGTGTTGATGCTGTTGTTATTTCAACCCAGCATGATCCTTCCGTTTCTCAGAAGAAAATCAAAGAAGATGTGATTGAATATGTAATAAAAAAAGTCGTTCCCGCACGTCTGCTCGATAAGAAAACAAAATATTATGTGAATCCTACCGGACGTTTTGAAATCGGCGGACCGCACGGCGACAGCGGATTGACCGGACGGAAAATTATTGTTGATACATACGGCGGTCGTGCTCAGCATGGCGGCGGCGCGTTTTCCGGAAAAGATCCGTCAAAAGTTGACCGCAGCGCAGCGTATGCAACTCGCCATCTTGCAAAAAATGTTGTTGCAGCAGGACTTGCTGAAGAATGTTTGATTCAGGTCGCGTATGCAATCGGCGTCGCAGATCCGGTCTCAATCTATGTGAATACGTACGGCACAGGAATCATGCCGGATGGCGAGATCTCAAAAATTCTTGTGAAGAATGTCGATATGACGCCGCGCGGCATTATCAAGCGTTTGAATCTGCTTCGCCCGATCTATAAAAAGACAGCTGCGTACGGTCATTTTGGACGCAACGAGAAAGAATTCTCGTGGGAACACTTGGATCTTGTTCCGGCGTTGAAAAAAGCAGCGAGATAAAAGAAAAATTTTTTGAAATTCTAAGCACTAAATTCTAGACAGCATGATGCAGTAATTGTTTAGGATTTGGATATTTGAGATTAGAATTTTAAATACCAACTAACCCCGTAAGGTTAAACTAATAAACAAAGGAGTAACAATGAGCGCAGTAATGGAGGCAGAGACGAAAGTGAACGGAAAAATAACAAAGCCGTCGCTTCCGTACAAAGTGAAGGATATGTCCCTGGCAGAGTGGGGACGCAAAGAGATCAAACTGGCTGAAGCGGAAATGCCCGGCTTGATGTCGATCCGAGAGGAATACAAAGGAAAATTTCCGCTTAAAGGCGCACGCATCGCCGGATGTTTACATATGACGATTCAGACAGCAGTGCTGATTGAAACATTGAAAGATCTCGGTGCGGAAGTGTCGTGGTCATCATGCAACATCTTCTCAACGCAGGATCATGCGGCTGCGGCGATTGCGGCGGCAGGAATTCCTGTTTATGCATGGAAGGGCATGAACGCTGAAGAATTTGATTGGTGCATTGAGCAGACACTCTTTGCATTCAAAGAGAATCAACCGTTGAATATGATTCTTGACGACGGCGGCGACTTGACAAACATGGTCTTCGACAAGTATCCCGAACTCGCCGCAGGCATTCGCGGATTGTCGGAAGAAACAACGACTGGTGTTCACCGTTTGTATGAAAGAATGAAGAATGGAACATTGTTGATGCCCGCGATCAATGTGAATGACTCTGTTACAAAATCCAAATTTGACAACAAGTACGGCTGCCGCGAATCGCTTGTTGATGCGATCCGCCGCGCAACGGATCTGATGCTTGCCGGTAAGGTTGCGGTCGTTGCCGGATACGGTGATGTCGGAAAAGGTTCCGCAGAATCATTGCGTGATGCAAAAGTGCGCGTCATTGTTACCGAAATCGATCCTATCTGTGCCCTTCAGGCGGCGATGGAAGGATACGAAGTAAAGCGGATGGACGATGCCGTGAAAGAAGCGGACATTATTGTGACGACAACTGGAAACAAGAATATCGTCACTGCGCGTCATTTCAAAGCGATGAAGCATAATGCCATTGTCTGCAATATAGGGCACTTCGATATTGAAATAGATATGGCATGGTTGAATAAGAATTATGGCCATACGAAAGACACCATCAAACCGCAGGTTGATAAGTACACGATAGACGGGAAAGACATCATCGTTCTCGCCGAAGGTCGCCTTGTGAATCTCGGCTGCGCAATGGGGCATCCGTCGTTTGTTATGTCCAATTCATTCACCAATCAGACATTGGCACAGATTGAATTGTGGAATCATCCTGAACGGTACGAGAAGAAAGTATATATGCTTCCGAAACATCTTGATGAAAAGGTTGCACGTCTGCATCTCAGAAAGATCGGCGTGGAATTGGATGTTCTTACCGAAGATCAGGCGCAATATATCGGCGTTTCTGTGGAGGGTCCGTACAAACCGGATTATTATCGGTATTAATAGCAAAGATCTCTGACACCTTCAAGATCACTGACACCTAAAGAAAAAATAATCCCCGAAGTTATTTATGCTTTGGGGATTATTGTTTTTAATTCTTGTTTCATCCGCTTTATCTTCTTCCGTTTTCCTCTTATATTCGTGCAGCCATTATGATGTCCAAGAAATGCAAATATGCTTTCAAAGCACTGATTCGACTTGCAAAGAATTATGAGAAGGGCTATTTGCAATCAGCAGAAATTGCGGAGTTGGAAACAATCCCCAAAAAATTTCTCGATCAAATTCTTCTGGAGCTAAAGCACGCCAAATTCATCAATAGTAAACAGGGAAATAGGGGCGGTTATTATTTGCTTAAGTCTCCGAAGGAAATTACTGTTGCCGATATTTACCGCATGTTCGATGGTCCTATTGCTCTGCTTCCCTGCATCTCTCTCAATTTTTATGAACCATGCGATGATTGTCTCGATGAGGATAAATGCGCCTTACGGGGCGAATTCACCAAAATTCGCGAAGGGACACGGACAATAATGAGCAAAACGACTATCCAAGATTTCATCAAAAAGAAGTAATTTTTTTTGTTCTTCTACTTGACTAATTTGATAGAATTAGTATATTAGAAGTAGTTTATCTTAATTCATACATGAAAAACATCTCCAACATACATCTCTTCTATGCC
>JBFMFY010000008.1:0-79666 GCA_040751955.1 Bacteroidota bacterium | reverse complement strand
ATTTTTTTAATGTAAAATGGAAACTATAAAAACGACCAAAGTTTCCATAAAGAATAAAGGAATTAAACGATGTCCGATACAGAATTAAAATCACGAATACTTGAGGCAGCCAGGCAATATTTTTTTGAGAATGGCTTCAGTAAAACAACCATGGAAGAGTTCGCTCAAAGCATGGGAATGAGCAAGAAGACGATTTACAAATTTTTCCCGAGCAAGGACGACATCATCAAAGAAATAACCCGGGAAAAATTGCAGCATGTCCATCACGGCTGCCTGCATTGTCAGCAAGACAAATCGGTCGATTTCATGCAGCGGATCAGAAATGTTACAGGATTCATCTCTTCCGAAATGAGAAAATTGAAACCACAATTTTATACCGATCTGCAAAAAACAATGCCTTCACTTTGGAAAGAAGTCGATGAATTTCGTACACAGCGGATCTATGAGGACTTTTCCGCAATGATCCGTGAAGGAGTTGAGATCGGTGTGTTTAGAAAAGATGTGAATGTCGATGTGCTGGTTTTGATGTACGGCAACGCAATGCAGTCGATCATCAATCCCGAAACATTGTCACGCCTACCGCTGAATGCATCACAGGCATACGAAGCGATCGTCGATATCATTTTTGGCGGAGTATTTACACAGGATGCAAAAGAGAAATACGCAACACATACTACTGAAAAAGACGCAAAGGAGGAAGTAATTCAATGAGTTCGAACATAAAAATAATTATCGCATTGATCTCTGCGGCATTGATCGGTTCAGCACAACAGAAAATGTCATTGACGATTGAACAGGCCGTACAAATAGGTTTGGAAAACAGCAAAGCATTACGAACGTCACAGTTTAAGGTACAGGCAGCAGAAGCAAAAGCAAGCGAGACAGGAACACTCGGGTTGCCTTCGTTAAAATTCAACGGTACATATACCCGTTTGAGCGATGTTCCGGCAAGTTCAATCCCAAATCCCATTAATCCAGCAGGGCCTCCGTTTGAATTGTCTCCGACCGTCGTCAACAACTACGGGTTGAAAGCAACTGTGCAGCAACCGTTATTCACCGGCTGGAAAATTTCCGGCGCAGAAGATGCTGCAGAATTTGCCTCAGAAGCTACAAAACAGGATTACAATAAAGACAAAGCGGAGGTCGTCTATAACATCAAGAGTGCATACTGGAATCTGTACCGCGCGAATGAATTCAAAAAATTTGTCGATGAAAATGTTCAACAGATCCAATCCCATGTTACCGATGCGGAAAATTTATTGAAGCAGGGAATGCTGACATCGAACGATGTATTAAAAGTCCAGGTTCAGTTGTCCGACGCAAAGGTCCGCCAGATTGATGCAACCAACAATGTAAAACTGGCAATGATCGCTTTGAATAACACGCTTGGACAATCCCTCTCCACCGAAATAGAAATCGTTTCATCATTACAGCCTCCTGTTTCAGTGCAATCGGATATTGACAATCTTATCAAGAAGGCTTTCGATTCGCGTCCCGATATTCTTGCAATGAATGCGCGGGTTAAAGCAAGTGAAGCCGGACTGACCTCTGCCCGCGGCGGATGGTGGCCGCAGATTTATCTTGTCGGAAATTACAATTACCTCCGCCCGAATCAGCGGATCTTCCCTACAAAGGACGAATTCAAAGATACGTGGGATGTATCCGTCTCTGTTTCATTCGATATCTGGAATTGGAACCAAACAGGCTATCAGACAACACAGGCTCAAGCGCAGGTAGCCCAGGCAGAAGAAGGATTGTCTCTCATGAAAGACGGTGTGACGCTCGAAGTAACACAAAGTTACTTCACCGTCAACCAGACAAAAGAACGTGCCGCCGTTGCAGAACAAGGAGTTGCACAAGCAGAAGAGAATTACCGTGTCATGAATGAGCGCTTTAAAAAGGGGCTTGTTCCAAACTCGGAATTGCTCGATGCGGAAGTGGCTCTGTTGCAGGCGAAATTGAACAAAACACAATCGCTTGTAGAATACGAACTGGCGGTCGCGCGGTTATCGAAATCCATCGGCGAATAATTTTTTTTCACTATCACCATACTAAAGAAGGAGATATCATCATGAGGCGTTTCACAGTCATCAGTACAGCGGTCGTGGCTGTCGGAGTTGTTCTTGCAATTCTGATGACAAACACGGCAGAATCAACAGCTCAATCATCCAACACAATCACAACGGCATATTCGGTTTCAGTCGTCACGGCGAACAAACAGCATATCTCGGAGAATTTCTCGCTCGTCGGCACAATTATGGCGAACAACGATGTCGTTATACTTTCTGAAACGAACGGACGCATCGTGAAAGTGAACGCCGAAGTTGGCGATTACAAGCAAGCCGGTTCGGTCATCGTTGAAGTGGACGATGAACTGAAAGAAGCGGCATACAAAACTGCAACAATGACGTACGACAAAGCAAAGAAAGATCTTGAACGCTTCGAGTCGTTGTATAAAGAAGGTTCCATTTCGGAATCGCAGATCGAACAAGCGCGCTGGAATTTTCAGAATGCCGAAGCACAGTACATTGTTGCACGACGGCAATACCGCGATACCAAGATCACCACGCCAATCTCCGGCATCGTCACGGCACGTCCGGTGAACGTCGGCACGATGGTGCAAGGTGCGCCGCAGCCGACGGTGGTTGCCAATGTGGTTGATATCTCAAAATTGAAAGTAAAGATCAACGTTTCCGAAAAAGACGTCTTCAAGTTAAAGATCGGCGATGCGGTTGACGTAACCACCGATGTCTATCCCGGCGTTACATTCAACGGGCGCGTTGCCACCATATCGGTAAAGGCAGATGAAGCGCACACGTATCCCGTTGAAGTAGTGTTGAGCAACGACAGCAAACATCCGCTCAAAGCGGGAATGTTCGGCACCGTCTCTTTTTCATCCCGAACAAACGATCAGCATATCGTGATACCGCGTGAGGCAATTGTGGGAAGCGTGAAGGAGCCGAAAGTGTACGTTGTGCAGAACAATACCGCAAAAATCCGTCCCATCGTTGTCGGAAAAGAACTGGGAACAAATGTTCAGGTGCTGAGCGGCATTACAATCGGTGAGATCATCGTTGTGAATGGGCAAAACAATCTTAAAGATAACGTCGCCGTCACGGTGCGTCAATAACGGAAGGATGCAGGAGAACAGACTATGACACTCACAGAATTAGCAATCAAACGCCCGTCGATCATCGTCGTAATTTTTACGGTACTCGGCGTGCTGGGGCTCTTCAGTTATTCGCTGCTGAATTACGAACTGCTCCCGAAAATGTCGCCGCCGGTCATTACGATCAGCACCATCTATCCCGGCGCGTCGCCGTACGAAGTTGAAAACAACGTCACGAAAGTGATCGAAGATGCAGTGTCGGGCCTCGATAAGATCGATGCGATCCGTTCGACCTCATTCGAAGGGATGTCGCTCATCATCGTTGAGTTCAAACAATCAGCAAAGACAGACATTGTATTGCAAGATGCAACGCGAAAAGTGGGTGAGATCGTTGCCACGCTCCCCAGCGGCGCAAAACAACCGACACTTTCCAAGATCGCTATCGATGAAGTACCTGTCTTGCGTATCGGTGTCACAAGCCAGATGGACTCGCGCGAATTCTACCAGTTCATGAAAGACCGCGTGCAGCCGAGAATTTCCAAAGTTCCCGGCGTCGCACAGGTAATCCTGAGCGGGGGTGAGGAGCGGGAAATAAAAGTGAATCTCGATATCCATAAACTGAGAAACTACGGACTTTCACTTCTTCAAGTCACTCAAGGAATTAAGAATGCAAACCTCGACTTCCCGACCGGAAAGATCAAAGATTCCGACGGACAGTTCGTTGTCCGCGTTGCGGGAAAATTCTCTTCGATCGAAGATCTGCGCAATCTCGTCGTCGCACGGTCGCGGCAGGGGGGCGATGTGCGGCTTGGAGACATTGCTGAAGTTGAAGATGGTGTAAAAGATTATACGCAGCTCAACAGAGTGAACGGCGTTACCTCGGTAGGAATTCAATTGCTCAAGCAGACCGACGCAAATGCCGTGAACGTAAGCGCCCTTGTACGCGCCGAATTGATCAAGATCCAAAACGATTTCAAGGATGAAGGTATTCTCTTCGATATTGCACAGGACAGTTCCACCTTCACACTCGATGCGGCAAACGCGGTGAAATTCGATCTTGTGCTTGCCATTTTCATGGTCGCAATCGTGATGCTGTTGTTCCTCCACAGCTTCAGAAATTCACTTATCGTGCTTATTGCGATTCCGTCATCGATCATATCCACGTTTGTTTTTGTCTATGCAATGGGATTCTCACTCAATCTGATGACGCTGCTCGGCCTTTCGCTGGTCATCGGCATTCTCGTTGACGACTCAATTGTGGTACTTGAGAACATTTATCACCACCTCGAAAAGGGAGAAGAGAAACGAGCCGCCGCACTTCGTGGGCGAAACGAGATCGGTTTTGCAGCACTGTCCATTACATTGGTGGACGTCGTAGTGTTTCTTCCTCTCTCTCTTGTCGGCGGAATTGTCGGCAACATCATGCGCGAGTTTGCACTTGTCATCGTCGGCTCAACATTGATGAGTCTCTTTGTTTCATTCACCATAACACCGGTACTCGCATCGCGCTTTGCGAAAGTAGAACGGTTGACCGACAAGACATTGCTGGGAAAATTTGCGCTCGGTTTTGAAAAATTGTACCACAAATTCCAGGAACATTATCTCGTACTGTTGAAATGGTCTCTCGGACACAAACGATGGGTCGCTCTCACTGCGGTCGGATTGTTCTTCGGATCGTTTACATTGCCCGCACTTGGTCTTATTGGCTTTGAATTTTTCTCTCAGACTGACAGGGGCGAGTTCAGCGTTACCGTTGAATTACCTCCGGGAGCAAATATCGAGCAGACAAATCAGGCATCGCTGACGGTTGAAAAGATTCTTTCGGAGATGCCGGAGGTGAAGAAGGTATTCACCACCGTCGGTGTCTCTGCAGACGGATTCATCGGTACTTCAAGCAACAACGTTGTACAATTGAACGTCGCACTCGTACCGAAAACAGAACGGAAGAAATCAACAACACAGGTGGGATTGGAAATTAAAGAAAAGATTCGTGAGATCCCCGGATTAAAAGTGTACGTCAGTCCGATCGGAATCTTCGGCGCGGCAGATCAGGCACCGATTCAGATTGCTGTAACCGGCACCGAAATGAAAGCGGTGCAGGCTGGCGCTGACACCGTAAAAAATCTTTTGGAACGGATCGATGGTACTGCCGACGTGCGGCTTTCCGCTGAGGCGGGAAAACCGGAAATGCAGATCGATATCGATCGGGCTAAGATGGCGCAATTCGGCTTGTCTGTTGCTGAAGTCGGTGCTGCGTTACGCGTTGCGCTTGCTGGAGATGATGAATCGAAGTATCGCGACGGTACTAACGAATATACCATCCGCATTCAACTGGATGAATTTGACCGTTCACAGACTTCCGATCTCGGCAGCATTACATTCATGAACAACCGCGGACAGCAGATAGAACTGAAGCAGTTTGCAAACATCTTCCAGTCGTCCGGACCGTCGAAGTTGCAGCGGCAAGATCGCATCAATGTGCTGTATGTGAACTCGCAGATCGTCAATCGTCCGGCGGGCACTATCGTGCAGGAATTCAGAGGTGATCTTGCAAAAACAAAACTTCCTGACGGCGTATCCCTCGTCTATCTCGGACAAGAGAAAAATCAGCAGGAAGGTTTCGGAAGCATGGGACTTGCAATGCTTGCGGGCATCTTGTTCGTGTATCTCATTATGGTCGCACTGTACGACTCGTATGTTTACCCGTTTGTTGTTTTGTTCTCAATACCGATGGCGATTATCGGTGCATTCGTTGCCCTTGCAATCACAGGAAAAGCGCTCAGCATTTTCTCCATGCTCGGATTCCTGATGCTTATCGGACTTGTGGCAAAGAATGCTATTCTGCTTGTTGACCGTACCAACCAGACAAAACTTGAACGTGGACTATCCACATACGACGCATTGATCGAAGCAGGTATTTCGCGTCTTCGCCCGATCCTGATGACAACATTAACGATGATCTTCGGCATGCTGCCGATTGCATTGTCCAAATCGGCAGGTGGTGAGTGGAAGACGGGATTGGCATGGGTGCTTGTCGGTGGATTAACAAGTTCCATGTTCCTGACATTGCTTCTTGTTCCTGTTGTATATATGAAAGTGGATGAATGGAAAACCAGAATACCGGCACTCTTCAAGCATCCTTCGGGAATGTTTGCACGATTCAGAAAAAACGGAAACGGCACCGATGGTGCATCGGTAAATCCGGTCGGGGAATTGGAAGCATTCAATACGCATTAACCGCAGATTATTATTATCGTATGACAAGTGCGGATGAACATCCGCACTTTTTATTTTAAACAGTTATGTTGCCGGTGTGCGAAGGGAAATAATGAGCGCAACGCAGTACAGTGCAAATCCGGCAATAAAATATCCGTACAGATATGGCTGTGGTATTGCAAGCAGCAGTGTCGCGTCAGTATCTTGCATAAAGGAATATAGAATCAACCCGCTTCCAACAATCGCCGGTATCCACACCGTCCGCGAAGGGTGAAAACTTCCCCGCTCTTTCATCACAATGAGAATACTTGCTGCAATAAAAAAAAATGAAATAAGTACCGGAACAATGACGGGACCGATCCACGGCATCGGAATGAGAAACAGAATATCCCAATCAAACAACGATCGTGGCCAATCCAGAATAACTTTCAGCCAGACATAGTAGAAGATATCCCACACGCCAAACACAAAGATGAAATAACTGAACCTCTCCCATCGGTGTTCGCCGGCGATCATTCCCGCTGCAACAAGCATGATGATTGTTGCAGCTTCTCTTGCCAGCTCAACAAAAAGATGATCCGGTTGAATCACTTTAAGCGGAAAATAAAATCCATCGGGATAGTACAATGCTCGAAGATACACAACCACCGATGATTCAACAAAAGCAAATGCCGCTGCAAATGCAAAGAGTACTAGAAATCTGTTTTTGTTTTTTTTATCCATTCATCACCCGTACGTTGTGAAATTATTTTGTGAGTCACCGATATCCTGCGGACAATAAGTCATCAACACATTACTGTAAGAATAATTTATCAAAAAATTTCTCTTAACAAAATTTAACTTGTTTGCGGTTCGGGTATAACTGTATCTTTACTGGAAAGCGGCAACAACTGCCGCGACTGTTCGTGTCCGATGATGACATCGGACGAATAGATTTTATCAACATTCTCTCGGAGGGTTATATGAAAAGGAACATCGTGGTGGCGGCAATCGTTGCTTCGTTATTCGGACTAACGATTGCTCAGGAAACGGGAATGGGGAAATGGAACCAGGATCCTGCACAAACGCAGATGCAGGAACTTACCTGGGAGGGCTATCTTGTTGACAGCAGGACAGCCTCCGATATCGGGAACGATCCGCTGAACGCAGAGAAAAAAGCAGCCGAGTACCCGAAAGCGAATGCCGTCAGCCTGGGAGTTGCGAACGGTTTCAGTCTGTTGGTCGGCAACGAATGGTTCAAACTGGATGCGACCGGTAACGGAAGAGCACAAGCGATCGTCCGGGACTCCAATAAGGAGACTGGAATCAGGGTGATCGTCATAGGAAGACGTTACGGCGATACTATTGCGGTCACTTCCATCGAAGAAGTGGTTGAAAAATCGGACAAGCCGAAATATTAACGGGATGCGATAATCATCCTCAAACGACCTATTATCACATGCAAAAAGCGCTCACAGATAACGTGAGCGCTTTTTTATTTCAAGAAGAAAGACAAATCGTGCAACCTTTTCACAAAAAAGAACTGTATATTTGAACGAATCACAACAGGAGAACAACAATGCTTATGACAACGACAAACACTATTGAAGGCAAAAAGATCTCAAAATATTACGGACTCGTCAGCGGCGAAGCGATTTTGGGAGCGAATATTTTCAAGGATTTCTTTGCCGGAATCCGGGACATAGTTGGCGGCAGATCGGCAGCGTATGAACATGAGCTGCGCAAGGCAAAAGATATCGCACTGGAGGAGATGCAGATGCAGGCGCGTTCGCTTGGCGCAAATGCCGTTATCGGCGTCGATTTGGATTACGAAACAGTTGGCAATGGTTCTATGTTGATGGTGAGTGCAAGCGGGACTGCTGTGACAATCGAATGATGAAGGATCCCATTGTCTGTACATTTTAGTGTACTGCTGACGATGTAATATTAGCAAGTAACTTTCGTTTCACCACAGGCAAAATCGTCTCGTGAAGCGGAAAGTCGAGTTCGGTCTCGCAGACATACGTCGCAGGATTCGGCAGATCTCCATGACGGCTGATGAAATCCTGCTTCAACGACACTGGGGAAATATCCAGAATAGTTTTCTGTTTTGATTCAACGAATGAAGTTTTCAGTGTCCGGAATTTTTCATTCCCCGATGCATAGAGCGAAACTTGATAATACATGTAGTGAATCATGAACGCACGATGTTCGGGAATGATACAATACCCTTCGTCTTTGTAGATCGGTAAAATACCGACGCCCGAAACGGAAACATTGTCTTCGACGAAATCATAGATAGAGATTCCTTCATTGATGCACTGCTTCAGCAGCGGCAGCGCCCACTGAACCAATTCTTCAATGCGCAGAAGATCAGGGTATTCGTTGAATTGCGATTCAAAGACAATTTCACGTTTCTCAAGATCAATCTCCTTGATCGTTTGCGGCAATTGTGCATGAAACGTATTCTTCCTTTCAAGAAATTGTTCCAACCCGTTCACCAGATCAATCAACTCCGACAACGCAGGGTAAACTTTATTCCTTCCGAATTCTGCCGTACAGTTCTTTGCGTACTCCATTACTCTGTACTGGCACGATTCGCCGTCCCGAATTGCAGAATCAATGAAAGTATTGATTGTAAATTGAGCCATGCTTCACCCCGATATGCTAGTGATTCTCAATTGTAAAAAGGCAACAAACATGCCAGTTAAAAAATACACATCAGCACCCGTCGTTCAGAAGTGCTACAGGCGGTACTACAGAAATTTTCTGGATTTCTTGTAAGGGATTAAGCGGGAATGGAAAATGGAGGAAAGAACATCGGAAAAAAATTCATCTGAAAGGAAATATTTACAAGCAAAATTTTTCAACAGTACATACAGGAAAAAGAGAAACGGACAAAACCTGCTGCCCTCCTTACATTGTTTTTAAAAACTCTTTTGCCTTTCTCAACGCTTCTGCACGGTGGCTCAAATTATTTTTTTCATTGATGGTCATTTCGGCGTAGGATCTGTCATATCCGCGAGGTACAAAAAGTGGATCGTACCCGAAGCCGTTTGTACCGCGAGGAACTTCAAGTATCCTTCCTTCAACTCTTCCTTCAAAGATTTTTTCTATATTCTTACCGACGATTGCCACGACAGTCCGAAACCGGGCATTGCGATGACGCGGCGGAACCCCCTTGAGTGCACGCAATAATTTCTTGTTGTTATCCGCGTAGGATGCTTTCTCCCCGGCATACCTCGCAGAAACGACTCCCGGATTCAACTCGAGAAAATAGCACTCCAATCCCGTATCATCGGCAAGCGAAAGGATCCCTGTCGATCGGAATGCTTCGCGCGCTTTTTTCAATGCATTCCCCTCGATCGTCGGTTGATCTTCATCCGTCACCGGTGCGTTGGGCACTTCGCGAAGACTGAGAATGTCCCACTGCAAATCTGCAAGCAGGTGGCTGATCTCTTCCACCTTATGTTTGTTGTTGGTAGCAAGAAGAAGTTTATTCATTGGATGCTCGAGATGCTTGTCAGGTTCTCTCTAAATCGTTTTGTGTTTTTAAGTCATACTTCGACGCGATGCCGCCGTCTGTAGTCATCCTGAGCAATGCCGATGCTTTTTTATGGGCATGTGTCGAAGGATTTTTTATAGCGGCGACATCTTGCTCAGTATGACTATTCTCTATTTATAAAAAACGGCTATCTATATAATTTCTTGGCAGCCTTTTTCATCTTGAAACCCGGATCGTGAATCCCTTCGTACACATCAGTAGTGCGTTTTATCCTGTTTTTGTTCCCACTCGCGAAACGCAGCAAGCGCTTCTTCTCTCATCAGTTGTTGTGTCGGAATTTTTCGTTCCGAAATTTTTCGCGGGAGTTCTTCGTACAGAAAAAGATCGTCGAAACCGATCTTTGCCGCATCTTCCCTGCTGTTTGCAAAATAAATTCTGTCAGGACGTGCCCAATAGATGGCGCCGAGGCACATTGGACATGGCTCGCAGGTTGTATAGACTTCGCAACCGTTCAATTGAAATGTTCCCAACACTTTGCACGCTTCACGGATTGCCACAACTTCAGCATGCGCCGTCGGATCATTGGTTGATGTCACAAGATTCGTCCCGCGCGCAACGATCTTCCCCTCTTTCACGATCACACACGCAAAAGGACCCCCTTTGCCGTCACGAATATTTTGCTGCGAAAGCCGTATCGCTTCCCACATGAATTCTGCGTTCATAGAATAGATTTATGCAATAAGTTGTTTCATCGCTTCCTGAATTGTCTCCACTCCGACGATCGAGATTCCGTTCGACGGTTTCATTTTCTTTGCATTCGTCTTCGGGATGATGATTGTCTTGAATCCCAGTTTCGCCGCTTCCTGCACACGTTTGTCGCAATGAGCAATCGTGCGAATTTCACCACCAAGACCGATCTCGCCGATAGCAACTGTTTGCGAATCGACGGGCACATCACGCAACGATGAAACAATGGATGACGCAATGCCGAGATCAGCAGCAGGCTCATCGATTCGGATACCGCCGGCGACATTCACGAACACATCTTGTGCCCCCGTGTTGATACCGACTCGTTTGTCCAACACTGCAAGTAACATTGACAGACGTCGTAAATCAAATCCGGTCGCAGTGCGTTGCGGCATGCCGTAATTGCTTGTTGAGACCAATGCCTGCACCTCAATCAATATCGGGCGTGTCCCTTCCATGCTTGCAACAATCGTTGCTCCGCTGGAACCGTATGTCCGTTCGGAGAGGAACACTTCTGACGGATTCAACACTTCGCGCAATCCGGTGTCGTGCATTTCAAAGATACCGATCTCGTTCGTCGAGCCAAAACGATTCTTTATTCCGCGCAAAATCCTGTACGCGTAATGTCTCTCTCCTTCAAATTGCAGCACGGTATCAACCATGTGCTCGATAACGCGCGGACCGGCAATCACACCTTCTTTTGTAACATGACCGATGAGGATGATTGGAATTTGCTTTGTCTTTGCGATGCGCGTAAGCAACGCGGTTGATTCACGCACTTGCCCGACACTTCCCGGTGCACTTTCGAGATTCGGATGAAAGAGTGTTTGAATTGAATCAACAATGACAAGATCGGGTGTTCCGCGCTCGATGATATCGGCGACGATTTCAAGATTCGTCTCGGCGAGAAGCTGGATGGTATCCGAAATTTTCCCAAGCCGCTCAGCGCGAAGTTTCACCTGCTTCGGCGATTCTTCTCCCGTAACATACAGAACCACTTTCTTTTTCAAATGAAGTGCAACCTGCAACATCAGAGTCGATTTTCCGATTCCCGGATCGCCGCCGAGCAGAATTACGCTTCCTGAGACAATTCCACCACCGAGCACACGATCAAACTCAGCAATCTCGGTCGAAAACCGCGCGTCGGTAATACCGTCAACTTCGGACAACGGTATTGGATTTAATTTCGACGAAATTCCGCCGGATTTTCGTGCAATCGATGCCGGTACAGGCGCTTCTTCGACGAATGTGTTCCATTCGTTGCAATTCGGGCATTTGCCGATCCATCGGGGAGAAACGTACCCGCACGATTGACAGACGTATTTTGTAATTGCTTTTGCCATAATTCTTGAACAATATAGAGCAAAGGAACTCTATATTCAATCAAACTTTGACTTAAGGTCGGTATGAGAATTCCACTTTTACGTCTTTTATTTATTCTCTTCCTCTTTTCTGATCAGATTAATGCGCAAAATAAAAATTCGCAGAAAAATCATGCGGCATTCACAAATCTTAATAGAAAAACAGCAATGATGAATGCCAATAATATTACTACTCAAATTACAAATTACGGCTCCATCGCGCCTGGCGACGGTTTAATACGTCATGTCAACAATTTCGTTTGGAATACCCTTGGAGATTTTTACACTTCCGGACTGATTGTCGGCTCGGAAGTAATCGATACATCCGGTAAGACAATTCATATTGTTTCCGATGCAATCAACGATATTTATGCACGAGATTTCAATCCGCTGGATAATACAATTCTGTACGGCTGGGAACCGATTGCAGGATTTGACAATCCTGCCCAGAATAGTATTGCAACAAGCGACAATCCCTCAAGTTGGCCTACACACTGGTCTGCGTGGAAAGGTTTTAAAGGAACGGGAAATGTTCTCGCAAAAAAAGAGGCATACTATGTATTGAACGACAGTTCAAACAGCGAGTTCGCGTACTTTCCGTTTCCCGATTCTTTACGACGAGGACTGGGAATTGAAGTTGAAGGAAGGATATTTCAATTCGACGATCCGAATGCCGAAGATGTACTTTTTGCGATGTACACACTTACAAACACAAGTCCGAAGCCACTGCAAAAAACTGCAGCGGGATTTTACATTGATGTGGATGTTGGTGGCATGTCGCCCGAAAACCAGGATGATCTTGGGGCATTTAAGAAAGAGTTAAATCTGGTGTATTTTTGGGATAATGATGGTATTGGCGAACTGGGGCGCTCAACGCATTACACAGGCTGCGTGGTTCTAGAGTCTCCCTCGAATTCAACTGACGGAGTTGATAACGACAATGACGGTTTTATTGATGAAAGTCAATCGAACAATATCGACGATGACGGAGATTGGGATGTCGCAATCCATGACGTCGGCTCCGATGGTGTTCCCGGAACAAACGATTTGGGAGAAGGAGATGGAATTCCTTCGCAGGGGGAGCCGAATTATGAGACACTCGACCGTGAGGAATCCGACCAAGTCGGCTTGACAAGTTTTTATTCGTGGCGCTGGACAGAAATGCTGCTGCGTGATGATGAAAACACATGGGCAAAGTTGCATAACGGATTAGAATCTGCGATTCCGAATTACTCGGACATAATCGCATTGTTTGGCTCTGGAGATTTTTCCCTGCATCCAAGCGAACAGACTCGATACACACTTGGACTCTTTTCGGCATGGAATCTTGAAAATACATTGGCACTTGCGATGACGTTGCACGATCAGTATGAAACCAGATTCTATTCTGATAGCAATGGAAATGCCAGCGTTGGAATCAAATTACTCACGCCGGCTGGAGAGCAGAGCATTAGTGGATCGGTATCGATCACATGGCAGTCGAGTGGAAAATTGACCAATCGACTGATCGACGTTTGGTACAGCAAAACGTATGAAAAGGAGTGGAAGTTGCTTGCGGGCGACGTTGTTGATGCCGGATCCTATCAGTGGAATACCACGTCATTTTCCGACGGAGCATTTTATAATCTGCGCCTCACGGCGAAGAAATCGGGGAACAAGGGATACGCAACCACGCAGTCATTCTTTAAGGTTAACAATGCCGGCAATGCGCCTCCCGACATCGCTTTCAAAACAAAATTCGACAGACCAATGTATTCCGATACAGTCATCGTTCGGTGGGCAAAGGGAGATGCCGAAGGAGATCCGGTCACGACAAAGCTCTATCATTCGTCCGACGGGGGAACGACATTCTCTCTGATCGATTCTTCCTCTGTTAATGAACTGCACCTTAATACAAGGACATTGCCAAATTCGTATGTGTCCGTCCTAAAATTAGAAGCATCGGACGGAAAAATGACTTCATCCGTGATGACCAAACCATTCAAAATTCTTAATACGTACCGTGCCATTCGCGATACGTTTGTCGTCAGGACAACCGGCCGCGGTACCGGGGAAATCATCCCCGTCGTAATAGACAGCACAAAACTGAACGGACATACCTATCAGGTAACATTTGATTCAGTCGGAGGTGCATTGACATATTCCGTGAAAGATAAGACGCTCGATCTTGTACGAATAGCCGAAGAACCTCTAAACGGAATTATTGCTGGAGGATCATATTTCGACGGAATGAGGTTGACTATAAAGAACGATCCCATGGGTATCGACTCTTTAAAATCCGGATTCATCAATAACAATGGACCGAATATCAATTATTCAGTATTACGACCGCTGACCGGTACTTACCGCCCCGCGCCACTGGATGTCCGGATTGAATTCAATTCGATGGATACGACGATCTATGGTGTGTATGTCACCCCGGGAGATACGTTATACTCTATCATGATGTCGCGAAATATTCAAACGCCGTTTCGGATACGGTTTGTCGATGATACAACGAGTCTCCAGGCGATTGTGAATGAAGCGATACCGGTCTCCAAAAATAATAGATGGGATCTGGGAGACCGCATTATCATTCTTACACCGCCACCGTACCGAGTGTCATCTAATAACACGATGATGGAAATTCGTTTTTCAAAAAATGAGGTTGTCACTCCCAACATCAAACCGGGAGATGTTTTTATCGCACGTACGACAAAACCGTTCACACCCACTGATCAATTTGAGTTTGTTGCATCTCCAACCTCACTCGGACCGACCGATATCAAATCTGAAATCGAGATACCGTCATCATTCCAACTTCATCAAAATTATCCCAATCCATTTAATCCATCAACAACGATCCGGTTTGCTCTCCCCAGCCAGACACATATCAGTCTAAAAGTGTACGATGCCCTTGGAAGAGAGGTAGCAACGCTTCTTGATGAAGTAAGAAGCGAAGGTATATATAATACTGAGTGGAATGGAAGAACAGATGATGGCTTTCAGGTCGCTTCGGGATTGTACTTTTATCGAATCGTCGCCGGAAGTTTTGTGCGGACAAAGAAAATGCTTCTAATCAAATAAGATCATCGTTTGTTCCAGAATAAAAATCCCGCACGAAGCGGGATTTTTTATTGTACAAACCACAAACTCAATTCAGGAATGTAAGTAATAATGATAAGAGCGATAATCAGAACGAGGATAAACGGCAGTGTTGCCGCCGCTACCTGCCCGATCGATTTTTTGAACCGGAAACTCGACATGAAGAGGTTCAAACCGACCGGCGGCATCAGGTAGGCAATCTCGAGGTTTGCAAGGAAGATGATTCCTAAATGAACCGGATCGATGCCGTACTGTTTTGCCACCGGAACGATTAACGGAACGACAACAATCGCTGAAAAAATCTCCATCATCATCCCGATGATGAGCAGAAAAATATTAAGCAGAACCAAGAAGAAAATCTTGCTTGTAACGACCTGACTGATGTATTCGAACAATTTTTGCGGCACCTGCTGATCGATAAGATAACTCGTCAACCCCATCGCGCAGCCGAGGATCATCAGGATCGCGCCGACGAGCACCATACTCTCTTTCATCACGCGCGGAACATCAGTGAAGAACTTCAGATCTTTATAGATGAACACTTCGACAACGAATACATAGAACGCTGTCACCGCAGCCGCTTCGGTCGCGGTAAACCATCCGCCGTAAATGCCGCCAATGATGAAGAACGGCAGCGGAATTTCCCATGCGATTTCCTTCAATGCCTTCCACGCTTTCTTTGCATCGAACGGATGACGCGGCACGTGCGCCTTGCCACCCTGTTGAATACTGTAGATCGCGATAACGAGCATCAGGATAATTCCCGGAACAATTCCCGCGCGGAACAACGAGTCGATCGAAACCTCGGCAAATGTGCCGTAAAGAATAATCGGCAGCGACGGGGGAAACAACAATCCGAGCGAACCGGAAGTGGTGACTAATCCGAGCGAGAATTTTTCTGAATACTTTTCCGCGAGCAGGATCGGAAAAACAAGCCCGCCAAGCGCAACGATCGTAACTCCTGATCCGCCGGTGAACGCGGTGAAGATAGCGCAACTGATCAACACGACGATCGCCAATCCTCCCGGCATCCAGCCGATCAGTGCCTGCGCAAGCGCAACGATCCGCTGTGGCGCTTTGCTTTCTGCAAGGAAATATCCTGCAACAGTGAACAGCGGGATTGCCAGCAGCACCGGCTGGCTTGCAAGGCGGTACAATTCGATAATGATCGCAGCGGTGTCGATCCCTTCAGCAGAAAATCCATAGAGAGAGATAGCGCCGATAATTGTGAAGAGAGGCGAACCGATTAATACGAGAATGATGAGAGCCAGAACAATGATGAGAACGTTCATAAATGCTGAACCTCCTCGATCTCCCAATCACCTTTCGGTATTTCAGAGATCCATCCGAGTGAATGAATGGCAAAACGGAAGGAAATGATGGCGTACCCGACAGGAATGATACCGATGAAGTACCATAACGGCAGATCGAGAATCAATGTGCTTTCCGACTCAATTTCCAGTTGTACGAATGAAATGGACGCCTGCATCAACAGGTAGCAGATGAATGCAGCGAATAGATTTGTAATGATAAAAAATATTTTTCGGACTTTGAGGGGAACCAGCTTGGTCAAAAATTCTATTTTGAGATGGCGCCGTTCTCCTGTTGCAATGACCGCGCCGAAGTACCCAACCCACAAGACAAGATGCCTGAGGAACACGTCTCCCCACTCAATACTCGTGTCAAAAAAATTCCTCAGCACCACCTGACCGAACGACATCACGATCATAATACCGAGGAAAAGAATGAGCAGCCACCCGGAAATTTTTTCAAACCATCTGTCGATAAAAAGCAGCGGCTTCATTTACTGCCCTTTGCACGGAAGTCCGCCAGCGCTTTTTCGACACGCATAAGAAGATCCTGCGAGAATAACCTGCCGACCATCGCTTGCCGCGCCCGTTTGCCGATCTCGTCGTACGATTGCATTTCCTTCGGGTCGGGTTTCACAAACTGGATCTTGTTCTTCTTCAATGTTTCGAGAGACTTCTGATTGTCTTTCCTGCTCTGCTCCGTCAATTTGCGCATGTACGTTTTGCCGTGTTTCAATAAGATTTGTTGAATGTCCGCAGGCATTTTATCGAATTCGCGCTTGGCGATAATCACAGCTCCCATCGAATTTGTAAGCGGCAGATCCATCATGTACTTTGTTGCAGCAAACCACTGTAAAGATACGGCGGCAAGCGGAGATGTGTACACGCCGTTGATCAAACCGGTCTGCAGCGATGTGAGGACATCGGTGATCGACAATTGGATCGGATTGATGCCGAATTGTTTGAACGTCGCATCGGCAACAGGATCCCCTTCCCACTCCCACATCTTCACATTCTTCATATCTTCAACTTTTGATACGGGTGTGTTTGTAAAGACGTACACGAAGCCGACTTCCGCCCAGCCCAGCAGCACGAATCCCCCGTTCTCAAATTCTTTGCGCAGTTCGCCCTCAAACTGTTCGAGGATGTGATCAACTTCAGCGGTATTTTTAAACATGAACGGCGAATCAAGAACTCGTACCGGCTTTGCAACTTCGCCGATGCCGAATCCGGTTACGCCCGCCGCGTGGAATTGCCCGAGACGGATTTTGCGCATTACATCTTTTTCATCTCCCGCGACACCGCCGGGATAGATCGTAAAGCCAAGTCTGCCCCCGCTCTCTTTCCGGATCGCGGCATCATATTCTTTCATCACATTGATCCATGTGCTCCCTTCAGGAGCGAGTGTGGCGAACTTGATCTTAAATTCCTGTGTGTGCACAAGAGATGTGATGATGAAAATTAGGAAAGAAACAACGAACGATTTATTCATACTCATTTTATTGTGTAAAAAGTGACGAAGTAATTTCATCTTTGGTCTTATTGAAATGGCTCGCAACATCATTTAGCACTGCAGAAAGCGTTCCAATCTTGAGAGGGTTGTGATTCGGAATTGTAAGGTGATGCTCTCCGTTTTCATCAGTTGTTAGTCTAATATGGCTTCCCGATTGCCGGGTGACTCTATACCCGAACTTTTTCAACAGATTGACAAGAGTTTCTGCAGAAACATCCCTCGGAAGTCTCATATAGCAAGTAATTCTTCTTTCACAAAATGAAGTCTGATCATTCGCGGCATTGCAACTTCCTCAAAATGACATTTCACTGCATCTTTGATCATTGAACGGAGATCATCAAGGGTTTCTGCCTCGGTGAAAATCGATTCTCCTAGTGCACGGGCGGTATAGCCACTTTCGGGCGATTCTTCTACTACAAATATAATTTCACTAGACATTTGTCACCTCATTAACATATTAGAAGAACAGATCGTCAATTCGTTCGGATAACTTCTTTGCTTTGCGCTTTGCGATGGCGTTCACAAGCCGTTGTTCTGGAAGTACATCTACGGATGTTTCTTCGACAGTTGTCAATAATTTCTGGAACAACTCTTTATCCTGCATTTGCACACAATAGCTTTTTGCCATATAGACATACGGGAGGAGGAATTTTTGCTGCCCGAATGCAAAACACTTATCAAAATGGATTTTCGCACTGTCCGGTTTCCCGCCGAGGTTCTTCGGCACGGTGGCAAGAATCGTTGCAAAATACAAATGAGCGCTGCCGTAAAAATATCCTTCGTCGTGCTTAAGGACAAATTCCATCATCGCATTCACTTTCGGAAGTTCGACGAGAACAGCAGGATCGGCGATGCTGACATTGACGAGATTGCCCCACGCATTCGCCGTCCAAAAAATGAGCGGAACATCATCGTTTGAAAATTTCTCCAAACTTTTCTTGAAAGCAGAGGCATCATCATCGATTGTATGCGCGAACGCTTCGTTCTTATTCTTCAATGCACTCAACCCATATTCCCGTGCACGGCTATATAATACTTTTGCCCGTTCTGCATCAACATCTTCCACAAATCCCAGAGTATAACCCGTATATCCCTGCGTTAACAAGAACGCAAGGTGCTCGTCATCTTTCTCTTTTGCTCGGTAAAGAGCTTCAAGCAGCACCAGGTTGCCGGGGATTGCTTTTTCTGCGAGATCAAGATCGGACTCTTCAAACACGGAACCAAGCCCGTAGTCAACAATATCCGTTGTGGCGTTGACTGCAACGGTATTGACGAGACCGCACGACCAGTTCCCCAGTGCGGTTACAAGGAGGAAAACAATGGAGAAAATTTTCATGCGAGAAATATAGAAAGAAGTTGCGCATTATCCAAGATTCGGATTTCTCAGTGCATTAAAAATTGTTAAGGTATCCGCCAAATTTTTGCATGGTGCACGCACTTGCTTCCTTTTTGTAATTGGGCTACTTTTGTGAAGGGAAATACAGATCACAGAAAGGTTCAGCATTGAAAATTTTCCGGTTCTTCATTGTTTCATACACGCTCTCCTCATTCCTTTTTTCACAATCATCTGTGCTGCGTTCCGGACCTATGGTCGGCTACGGACAGATGACCGAGGTATTGTTGTGGGTACAGACGACGAAAACGGCGACGGTGCAATATCTGTACTGGGATGCCGCAGAACCAAAAACCAAACTGAAAAGCACCACTGCGAAAACTACGGAAGAGAATGCCTTTGTTGCGAAAACATTGATCACCGGATTGCTGCCGGGAAAAAAATTCGAATATGTACTTCTTATTGACGGCAACGTTGTAAAAAGAAATTATCCGCTCCGCTTCCAAACACAGCCGCTGTGGCAATGGCGTACCGATCCACCGGAGTTTTCGGTTGCATTCGGTTCCTGCACGTACATTAATGAACCACCGTGGGACCGCCCGAACGATACATACGGCGGCAATTACGAAATCTTTTCTGTCATAGCACAAAAAAATCCCGATCTGATGCTGTGGCTGGGTGACAACACCTATTTACGCGAAATTGATTGGGATACCAAATCTGGAATTATCCACCGGTACACTCACACGCGGCAAACACCGGAGATGCAGCCATTGCTCGGAGCTGCACATAATTATGCGATTTGGGATGACCACGACTATGGTCCAAACAATTCAGACAGAAGTTACCATTTGAAGAACGATGCGCTCGAAACATTTAAACTTTTTTGGGGAAACCAGACGTACGGAACGGATGAAACGAAAGGAATTTTCAGCCGCTTCATGTGGGGTGACGTTGAATTCTTCCTGCTCGACGATCGGTATCATCGCTCGCCGAATGATGCGCCGAACGACGAACGGAAAACGATGTTCGGCAAATCGCAATTGCAATGGCTGAAGGATGCGTTGATAAATTCATCAGCATCGTTCAAATTTGTTGTCAACGGAAATCAAATACTCAATCCCAACGGATTGTATTACGAGGCATTGCCTCAATTTCCGCATGAATACAGCGACCTGATATCGTACATAAAGAAGAACAAAATATCCGGTGTGATCTTTTTATCGGGCGATCGTCATCATACGGAGTTGATTCTGCATAATGACACAACATTCTATCCCCTCTATGAATTTACCAGTTCTCCCCTCACCTCCGGTTTGAATACCATGAAACAAAAAGAGGGAAGTCCGACGAAAGAATTCTCGAATCCGCTCCGCGTTCCCGGTACACTGGTGAACGACAAGCGAAACTTCGGCATTCTGCGTTTCAGCGGTCCGCGCCAGGATCGTAAAGTGCTGATGGAGACGTACGATATCACCGGAGCAGTGCGCTGGTCGAAAGAAATCCGCGTAAACGATTTAACCGTACAATAGCGCCGGCATCCATCATGAAAAATACAACGGCAAAAATACTTATTGTAGAAGATGAAAAGAAGATATCTGCACTCATCCGAAAAGGATTGGAGGAAGAGAAATATTCTGTTGAAGAGGCGGTTGACGGTGAAAAAGGTGAACAACTCATTCTGCGAAACCGCTACGATCTTATCATTCTCGACATTATGATGCCGAAGAAAGACGGTTTGGAGGTTCTTACGTCACTCCGGAAGCAGGGGAACGAAACACCCGTGTTGATGTTGACCGCAAAAAGCACCGTTGATGATCGTGTGAGAGGATTGGATTACGGAGCAGATGACTATCTTATAAAACCTTTTGCAATTACGGAGTTACTTGCGCGCGTTCGTTCACTCCTCCGGAGAAAAAAAGGGGCGGAAAAATCCGCAACAATGCTTACAATCGGCGATCTAACGCTCGACCTGGTATCGCACAAAGCAGTCCGCGGCGGAAAAATGATCGACCTGACATCGAAAGAGTTCGCACTGCTGGAATACTTTATCCGCAACAGAAACAAAACACTGAACCGCAGCACCATCACCGAACATATCTGGAATTACAGCTTCGATACCGGCACGAACATAATCGACGTGTATATCAATCACCTTCGCACAAAAATTGACGGCGGATTCAGTAAAAAACTGATTCATACGGTCCGCGGTGTCGGCTATGTTATGAAAGAATCGTGATGAAGTACCGAAGATCCATACGATTCAAACTGACGCTCTATTATTCGCTTATTGTTGGCGGAACATTGCTTGTCTTCGCAGTCGCCTCGTATTTCTACACCGAACAGAATCTGATGACCAGTCTCGACCGTTCGCTGTACCAGGAAGTGGTGTGGCTGAAGAATTTCATCGAGCCGCAAGCGAGGCGTGTCCGCGTAAAGAAACAACGGGTCAAACCGAAACTGCAGATCTCGAAAGATAAGAAAACGGTGAAGCAGGAGATCCGGAAGTCGGATGAAATCGAATTGCGCAATATCGATTCGGTTGACATAGAATTCGACGCCATCTGGAATCAAATTTACGAGCACACACTTCTTACGCCGAAAAAGCAGATCATACAGATCAAAGACCGCAACGGCGACATGCTCTACAAATCCGGACTGGGAAAAGAAGAGGAGATTCAATTTGACGATGTGCCGAAGGATATCACGAAACTTGTGACCATATGGAATGCGCAGGGACAGCCGCTCCGTCTTGCGGTAAGTCAGGACAGATCGATGAAAGTGTACGTCGCGTATCCTATATCCGAGATCAACGACCTGCTCAGCAATCTTTTCTCCATCTTCATCTTTCTCATTCCTGTAGCGTTGATCGTCTCCGTCGGCGGCGGATGGTTTTTGGCAACGCGTTCTTTGCGGCCCGTGGATGATATTACGCGCGCAGCAAGAGCTATCACAGCGCAAAATTTGGACAAGCGCATTCAATATACCGGTGTTGACGATGAACTTGGCAGGCTGGTCGCTACGTTTAATGACATGATCAGCCGCCTGCAATTATCATTCAGCCAGATACAGCAATTCTCCAGCGATGCATCACACGAACTGCGCACTCCGCTGACAATTATGCGCGGCGAATTGGAACTTGCGCTCCGTTCAAAAAGGAGCTCATCGGACGAGTATCGAAAAACCGTTTCAAGCGCACTCGAAGAAACGATCCGCATGACAACGATTGTCGATAATCTTCTCACGCTGACTAAAGCGGACATGGGAACATCATACATTAAAATGCAGGATGTATGGCTGCGGACAATTATTCAGGAACTATATGAAGACAGCGAGATTCTGGCGGAGAGAAAAAAGATCACCGTCTCAATCGGCTCTCTCGACGATACGCTCATCAACGGCGACCCTGTGCGGCTTCGCCAGTTATTTCTGAATCTCATTGACAACGCTATCAAATATACACCGGAACACGGAACTGTTGAATTGTCGCTCCTTCGGGAAAACGGGTATGCAAAAATTCGCGTGAAAGACAGTGGCATCGGCATTCCGAAGGAAGATCTTGGAAAAATTTTCGATCGCTTCTACCGTGTCGATAAAGCCCGCTCGCGCGAACTCGGCGGCAGCGGTTTAGGACTTTCGATTTCGAAATGGATCACAGAAATTCACGGCGGCTCAATCACGGTGGAAAGTGAAGTGAACAGGGGAAGCACATTCACGGTTTCGCTCCCGTTAAAGCCACAGACCCCTCAACTGGAAATTTTCCATTGAACCAACCATATTCGTTGCATCTTGCACTGCATTTGCATATTTTTTCCCATTCGTTTTTGCCATCACATAGTCCACCAACGGAGTACTGAATGAATTCACAGCGAATAGAGTCGCCTGCAGAACAACCGCACTCTACACTTGCCCGCCGTTTAACATTAACCAATGCCATTATGGTCGTCATCGGATCGGTGATCGGTTCGGGAATTTTTTTGACGCCGCAAAATGTCGCGGCAAATGTTGATATTCCCGGATTGATGATCGGCGTGTGGATTCTTACGGGATTGCTGACGCTTGCAGGGGCGCTGACGAACGCCGAAGTCGCCAGTCTTATTCCTGAAGCCGGCGGGCAGTATGTTTTTTTTCGTGTAACCTTTGGACAGTTAACTGCATTTCTGTACGGTTGGACAACATTTATTGTTTACCAAACCGGATCGATTGCCGCAATTGCCGTTGCCTTCGCAAAATATTTCGGGTACTTCGTGGATCTTCCGAACTTCGGTCCGGAGCTCGAAGGCTGGCAAATGCCCCTGATCGGTGAATTCTATCCGCTCAAAGACATTGGCATTACGATGGTGGCGATCCTTGCGGTCGTCACTGTTACCACGATCAATTATTTCGGAGTGCAGTTCGGGGGGATGATTCAGAATGTTTTTACCGTGCTGAAAGTGGTTGCCATCGGATCGATTATTGTCCTGGCATTTGGTTCAGGGAAAGGAAGTACGGATAACTTCTTTCCGCTCTGGGGAACGCCGTCATCCGGAGCGCTGCTTGCTGCATTCGGTGTTGCAATGATAGCCACATTGTGGTCATATGACGGATGGAATTCACTCACCTATCTTGCCGGAGAAGTGATCGAGCCGCAAAAGAATATTCCACGCGCACTTATTATCGGCACGCTTGCCGTCATTGTAATCTACGTAACAACGAATCTTGCATATCTCTACATTTTGCCGATCGGTCAGATAGCGCAATCGAAACTTGTCGCTGCGGACGTGATGAACGCAATCTTTTACGGCTGGGGAGGCGCAATTATTTCTGCAATGGTCATGATCTCAACATTCGGCACGGTGAATGCAACGTCGATGACAACCGCGCGCGTCTTCTATGCAATGGCAAAAGACAAAATGTTCTTCCAGAGCATGGGACAAGTGCATCCAAAGTTCCGCACTCCCTCAAAATCTCTTGTCGTCCAGGGAACATGGGCATCCATATTATGTCTGACCGGTACATACGATCAGATCTTCACGTACGTAATCTTTGCCGGATGGATCTTCTACGCACTCGGCGCAGCAGCGGTGTTCATACTCCGCAGCAAACAGCCGAATGCGGAACGAGCATACAAAGTTCCGTTCTATCCGGTCATTCCAATTGTCTTCATCCTCGTTGCCACGTGGTTTGTGTACAACACGATCGTGGAACAGACGGCAGATTCAATGGTTGGATTGTTGTTATTGGTGGCAGGAATTCCTTTTTATATCTATTGGCAGAAGCAGATGAAAAAGGCGTAACACGATTTGGGGGTTTGCTGTTCGCGGCTTTGAAATATAAATCCCCGGGATGCTGAACATCGCGGGGATTTGTTGTACACTCGTATCCTCTTAGAAATCTCCGCCCAGCGAGAAGTAGTACTTCGGGATCGAAAATCCTTCGCCGGTGTACGACCATGCGACATCGATCTTCAGCGGCAGCCCGAACAGGAACATGCGCACTCCCATACCTGTTCCGATGAGCAAATCCTGGGTTACTGTATTGCCCCTGCTATCCGTACCAAACCCTTTCCATACTTTTTCATCGGTCCATGAAGAACCGACATCGAGAAACGTTGCACCGGTGATGTTCCCAAGCGAGATCGGCAATCCTCCGGTCACCAAATACTGAATGAACGGGTATCGGAGTTCATAATTTACCAATGCGAATTTTGTCCCGTTCTTCACGTTGTAGTTGTATCCACGCAGCGGCAATGCCGGGGAGAGAAATGCATAATCTTCAATATCATCAATCGGGATCCCGCCGTTTTCAAATTCACGATTAATCCAACCATCCGTGCCGCCGATAAAAAATTGCTGGGCATTTTTTCCAAGACTGACGCCTCCCGAGTACCTCATCACGAACGAATAATTCCTCCAAAACTTTGTATAGGTCCGGTAATCGAATGTGTACGTCTGGAATTCGATCGCATTGGAACCGATATTCGGACTGAACATTGCATTAATGTTATACCGTGAACCGTTATTGGGCGACGTATAACCCCACAACGTGTTGTCATGCACAAAACTGAATGACGGGATGATCAATTCGCGATTCTGTTTCGGATCCAGGACATAATCAAGATTTTCCCGAAGCAGATTCATCCATGACAGCGAACCTTCAATCCTGTTAAACCGGTCAAGGGGATATGAGGCAGAAAGACCAAGCCCCCATGTCCTGAAACGATACAGCCAGAGATTGCCGGCATTGTCGTAATTGTACAAAAATCTCGCACTGTGGTATCCCTGCACACCCCAGTCGATCATCGACGGCAGATAGAAATAGGCGAGGACATAATCGCTGTTCTTCAGATCGAGCAGCAGATTGGTGAGAAAATAGATTTGATGATCTCCCAGCATATCACTGAACGCCATCATCGTCGTCCCCTGCACACCGTAGAATGTACTGAAGGCGGCATTGCCGTAAATAATGTCGGGTGAAAAGTTCAGCTTGTATTTGTTAACAACGTAATTCCCTTCTTCATCCACATTGTTGTTGACAGTGATGTCTTTCTCTTTACCGGAGGGATAGAAATTCTGATCTTGCTCGCGCACTCCTTCATCTGTAAATACATAGTTGTTGAAATCGATTCTCACGTTGTCGCCGTACACACCGGAAGAATCATTTGTGGATTTCGTTTCGGATTCCACAACGGTTGTTGCTGTTGAATCCTTTTGCAGTGATACCGTCAGGTTCTTTTTCTTTATATACTCTGTCGGTTCCAGTTCTGCAACGGCAAGTTTTTTCTCGAACGGTGTTTTCAAAAGGAAGATATCGAAACCTGCCTGATTTAATGATGAAAAAGCAAGTTTATTGCCGTCCGCAGAGACCGATAATTGATAGACGCCGGTAATGGAATTCGTGATCGGACGATCCTCGCCGGAGGAAAGATTCCGTTCATAGACATTGCCGATTCCCGTTCGATCGGAGACATAGAGCATTTTCGACCCATCGGGAGAGAGGATAGGATTTGTTTCGTCGCTTTCCTCCAGATCCGTTACTCGTTTTATTTTTTTCGATTGTGTGTCGATAGCGTAAATGTCGAGCTGCGAGTAATCGAACCGTGATATCTTGAAATTTTTTGGAAGTTGCGTTTTGTCGATATAATTCTTCCGATCAGAAACGAAGTACACCGTTTTTCCATCCGGTGAAAATGCAGGATCGGAATCAGAGAACGGATCGTTGGTGAGATTTGTCAGCTCTTTCGTATTCAGGTCATAGACATAGATATCGGATTGCGTTGATGTGTTGCCGACAAATGCAAGTTTGTCCCCCTTGCGCGACCAATCGACGGAAAAGATACCGTCAAGTTCAATCGCAAGTTTTTCTTCTTCCCCTTCGTTCACATCCACAAGGTAAATTGCATCATGTTCGCCGCTCTTCACCGCCAGTGCGATCTTTTTGCCGTCCGGCGACCATGACATGCCCGGAGTCAGCAAATGCAGCTCTTCAAAGTTTTTTGTCCGCTGTCCATCGACAATTTTTTTAACCTTGTTATCAATCGTCGATATCACATAAACATCAAAGTAATCGTCGCGGTCAGAAATGAACGCAATTTTATCTCCCTGCGGTGAAATTGCCGGGCTGGTGTTATAGAAATTGTTTTCTTTAACATGGTTGGTGATGCGTGTGGCAAAGTCAGCCGGTTCTTCCCTTTTCGCAATATCGGGCCAGTATTGCACTTTCTGTTCTTTCATCCAACGCTCGGACAGTTCGCTCACACTCAAGCCGATTGCGCTTTTGAATCCCGCATCGAGATTCCGCGCCCCTTTGACACGATGCAAAATCTCGGCGATCTTTTGTTCACCGTACTTGTTGGCGATATAATACCATACAGATTGACCGCCGCGGTACGCAAAGTATCCGCCGAGATATTCTATTGGCGGCAGATACGTATGGATCGTTGCATCGCGCATGAACATATCGGAGTTGACATCCCACTTCAACGCTTCATACTCCGCAAGCCCTTCATTCATCCAGAGAGGAATCTGCAGCCGGATATTGTTCGTGATGATCGCTTGAATGGAGCCGCCGTAGAACATATCGTTGATCACGGCGTG
The DNA here is from genome assembly GCA_040751955.1 of Bacteroidota bacterium. GTDB lineage: Bacteria > Bacteroidota > Ignavibacteria > UBA10030 > UBA8401 > SpSt-333. Next base: position 52,434 of record JBFMFY010000008.1, on the reverse strand, counting down.
GACAAGTTCATGATGAATGACATGGCGGAATTGGCGGTAATTTCCTTCGAACGGAATCACAACTCTGTTTTTGAACAACTCCGTTACGCCGCCGATCCCCTCTTCAAGATATTCGCCGACAACATTGGTCTGTTGAAAATCGTTGTGGGAATTGTACACCATCAACGGCACACGGTTGTTGAGTTGATATCGGAATGTGCGGCTGATTGATGTATATGCAGATTCCGCAGCAGCCGCAGTAAAGTTCGCAATCTGTTCGCCGCCGTCGTAAAAATAAATGTCAAAATGGTCGGTTTGAATAAAGTACCATTCGAATTTCTTGTACTGCACTTTATTCTTCCCGAAATTGCCATCCTGCCCCATCAGCGCGACAGCAATGACGAGTGTGAGCAGTGATATGTTCAATAGTTTCATACGGACCTCACTCTTGCTTCTTTCATAAAAACGCCGATTGCGGACAATTAGTGCCGTCGCCGTTTCGACTTTTTTGCAGACCTTACTGAAATATCATTCTCTGAAAGGACAAAATCAATCTTTCGCTGTTCGGGATTGACCTTCGCCACTTTTACAATAATCGAATCTCCCAGCCGGTACGTTTTACCGCTCCGCTCGCCGATCAATGAATACTGACGCTCATCATAGGAATAATAGTCATCGTCAAGATCGCGGACATGGAGCAGCCCCTCGACAAGCAGATCGTTGATCTCGATGAAAATACCGAACTGCATTACACCGGAGATGATCCCTTCAAATTCATCGCCGACATGCTGCTTCATGTATTCCACCTGCATCACTTTCACAGATTCCCGCTCCGCTTCTGCTGCAACCTTCTCCCGGTCCGAACAATGTTTGCACCACTCCGCGAGATTTTTTTCAAAGTACTGTTTGCGCTTATCATTCATCCCCCTGCTGTATTCATCGAGCAGGCGATGTACCAACAGGTCAGGATAGCGGCGGATCGGCGATGTGAAGTGCGTATAGTCGTCAAATGCAAGCCCAAAATGACCGATGTTCTCGGTTGAATAGACCGCCTTTGCCATGCTGCGCAATGTTACTTCGTTGATCAGATTCTCTTCTTTTGTTCCCTGGATCTCGAGCAGCATCTTCTGCAAATCTTTAGATGTTGCCGATTCGTGAATGTTTAATTTGTAGCCAAACTTTTGGACGAATTGAGCGAGAGCCTGTAATTTTTCCGGATTGGGGGTATCATGCACTCTGTACACGAACGGAAGCGTTTCATTCTTTTTTTGAATGGATGAAATATGCGCAGCCACGGTTTGGTTTGCCAGCAGCATGCATTCTTCGACAAGCTGGTGGCTCTTCAATCGTTTCTTGATCATGATCTCGACGGGTTTGCCATGTTCATCGTACTTGAACTTTGCCTCTGGCGAATCGAAGTCGATGCTGCCGTTCTTCATCCTCTTCTTGCGCAATGACGATGCAACCGTCCAGAGCAGCGACAACTCCGTGTGGAATTCCCCCTTGCCGCTGTCAAGAATGGTCTCCACCTCTTCGTACGTAAACCGGCGTTTCGAGTTGATGACACTCCGTGCAAACGAATAATCGACCACCTTCCCTTTTCCGGAGATAGTCATGAAGCATGTGTACGCAAGACGGTCCACATTCGGCATCAGGCTGCACAACTTGTTCGACAATTTCTCCGGCAGCATTGGTATCACCTGATTTGCCAGATAGACGCTCGTTCCGCGTGCAAACGCCTCTTCGTCAACCGCTGTCCCTTCTTTCACGTACGCACTAACGTCGGCTATATGTACGCCGAGTTTGAATTTCCCTTCATCGAGCACTTCAATTGAAAGCGCATCATCAAAATCTTTTGCATCATGAGGATCAATCGTCACTATTTTCATTGATCGCAGATCCACCCGTTTGCGGAGCTCTTCCTGCGGTATCGTCTCAGAAACTGCACTCACCTCCTGCTCAACTTCCTGTGGAAACGAGGTGGGGAGACGGAACGACTGGATTACCGAACGCAATTCAACAAACGGATCGCCGGCAGCGCCGAGGATTTTAATAACCTTTCCTTCCGGGTTCAATTGCGGATCGTTCCACTCGAACAATTCAACAAGCACTTTCTCGCCTGGACGCGCGCCATGCAACGACTCAGGAGCAATGTAGATATCGCGCGGTACTCTCGCATCGTCCGGCAGCACAAAATAAAAATTGTTGCTCCGTTCAAGTTTGCCGATAAACTCCGATTGCGCCCGCTTTACAACATTCACAACCTCCCCTTCGATTTTCTGATCCGGTTCACGCTTTTTTTTCTTCGACGCGGCGAATAACGCAACTTCGACGGTGTCGCCGTTCAACGCAGTACCTATCGAGCGTTTGTCGATCTGTATCTCATCGCCTGTTTCCGTCGTGACAACACCGACCCCTTGCTTGGTAAGCATGATCGTTCCGACGATCCCTCGCTGCTTCGGTGCAACACGATGGTATCCTTGTCTTTTTGTCCACGCCAGTTCTCCTTTATCGACCATCTTGTGAAGCACATCGCGCAAAACCTCAAATTCGTGATCGGCGTGAATGGAAAAACGGCGTTTGAGCTGGCGGGACTTAAATCCTTCGTGGGGATGTTTTTTGAAGTACTCTACTATTTTCGATCTAATCTCTGAACGATCCATGAATTCCTTAAAATGTGAAGCGGTAAAAAATCCTCGCACTCAAGATCGTGCGTGATTCGAGCGAGTAGTTGAAATTTTCCGTCTTCTTCTCAACTTCAAGCATAAAGTTGCGATTCTCTTTCCCCAATATGGGTCGTTGAATGCTGATATTCGTATTATTGATGTTCGAAAAGACTCTGCCACCGGCATTGATGATGGCATCGAAGATCTCGACTCGGACATTGATATTCGGATCGGCACCGACATCGCTCACTTCCACCCGTTTGACAAACGGAATGTTATTGCGCGTGATAAATTCCATAACGTAACCGGACAACATGCTGTTGAGGAATGTTCCTCCAATAGTGGAGGTTAACTGTTCACTAATGCGATCACGGTCTTGCGCGGTCAGTTCGTCGCGGAATTTGCCCGGTGTACCGGAGGACGAGGTCAGCAGGAACGAGATAGCATCGTTTTCTACTTCGCCGCTCCGGATCGTTTCTTTCCCGTTTTGATCGATGGTTTTTAATCCGAGTTTTACTTGCGGCAGCAGACGGGTACCGGAGATGTTCAATGTTACAATCACGCGTTCTTCTTTTGCACAGTCATCCTTCAGCGGACCGCTGTTGATGCAGTGGGTCCCTTCGTACGTCGCGGTTATACCAAGTCTCGGATTTTGCGGGTCGCCGTCAAAAGTCAGTGAACCGCTTGCGTTGAATTCCTTGTAGAATGTGTACTTCGATTGGTTGCCGACATTGATGGAACCTTTCAGTTGCAAACCATTCTCATTCTTCGACAGCGCCAGTTTTCCATCAAGTTCCGCGTACAATTCTTCATAGGCACCGGCGTTAGCATTAAAGATCATATTGACGCGGACGGAACCTCGCGTTTGGATCGTAAGGTCATACCCGAATCCGTCCAGGAAGGTTCGTTCATTCGACTTTGGCTGCGCAAGAAGTTGTTGAACAATAGTGAGCACGGATTCGACCGCAGTCGTGTCAATGATCTGCCGGGATGTATCATCGATAAACTCCACCGTGTTGAACAGTGACGACGAATAGGATGACGCTTGTTGAGTCGGCGGAAATGTCAGCGATGCTTGCTGAATGTACACAACGCCACTGACGCGCGACCGATCAAAATTACCATCGAACCTCATGCTGTCCGATCCGGTCGATGCGATCAATGTTCCAAAAAATGCCGAACCTTGAGCACGGGACCGTTCATGGAGAACCATCAACTCGCCGTTTGCTGCAAGATGGTATTCGTCAGGAACAAATCCTTTTAAGGTGACAAATCCACCGACCTTCATCAGTCCGTCTGAATAATCACCGGAAAGATTCCTAACAGAAAATTCCGGGAATGATACATTATTGCCATCGAATAACAGCGTACCATTTGCGAGATAAGATATTCCTGTCATTTCAAGGATCCATCGTCCGCTGTCCAATTTTGCCGTTCCGGAGAATAAAGGATGTTTCAATGATCCGCTCACGTGGAGATCGCTCTTTACGATACCTCCTACAATCGTCAATTCGGGAATGAACGGATCAAGAGCCGCCATTTGTAAATTTGACGTAGTGAACTGCAGATCCATTCCTTCAAGATCTGTCCGGTTTTCAACATTAATAAATCTGAGATCGACCGGGATTTTGCCGGATAGTGTTAAATCTTTGGATTCAACCGAATCGCGTTGATGGTGCAATTCAAATCGGACATCGGCAACTTTATCCGTATATGTCACAACACCGGACATATGTCCAAACGACGTTTGCTTGAACGAAAAATCTTCTCCCCCCATTTGCACCCAGAATGAAGGGTTTCGAATCGTTCCGGTCAATAATGACTTGGCTGAAACCGTTCCTCCGAATGCAAGAGCATTTTCACGAAAATCCGACGATGAACTGAAGTAATAGAGGTCTTGAAGTGAAAAATTGGTTACCTGAACGACAGCATCCACGGCACCATTGAAACTGTACGTCCCGTCAAGCAACAACTTCTGATCACGATGTTCAAATAAGGCGGAATCAAGCGAGACACCTTTTCTGCTGAGGCGCCCGATAACAGGGTTTGAGTTCCGAATATCGTATCCTTGATAGATCAGGTTCAACAATGAGATATTCAGGAGTTCTTCCCCTTCATGAGCAGTAACACTGCCTTCAAGCGCTATGGAAATTGTGGTATCAACATCGCTATATACTTTGTACTCGCCCGCTGTTCCGTCATAACTGAAAGAGGTTTTGGGATACTTCAGTACTGTCTTATTCACATCAATTTCGTTTCCGTCCAAAGATAATTCCACCTTCAACGGAAGAGGGTCGTCGGGTTTAAATGAAGGCAGGTCCCGGAGCGAATATTCCAATGATGTCTGTTTGATCTGAACTATTGTCGAATCCGATACGATCAACCCCCGCTGCATCTGCATCGATCCGGTCAGCTCTGCAGATTGTTCATTCCCTGCAAGCACGCCATCCAGTGTGGCTTGCGCATCCATCATCGGCAATTTGAAAAACAAGGCAATGGGACGGAGATTCTTTACTGTAAGGGCGTAGCGGATTTCATTCTGCGTGCTGTCACTATTCATAATACGTACGGTGTCAATGCTCCGTTCATTAAACGTGGAATCTACCACGCGGCGTTGATACGTATATAATTGCGTAATATGATGAACACCACGCTGCAACGTTTTCAAAAAACCGTTGAAATCGAATGTTCCTTTGAGTTCTCCATCGACAATCGGAGACTGGACAGAAATGTTCCGTTGGCTCGATGAATCCAATGCCACGACAATTCGAATTAAACTGCTGTCAAAAGAGTGATCTTTGAACTTCGACGGGAGTATTTGAATATTCGTATTGGAAATCCCATCCAGAATATCGAACGTTTTTGCGGTGCGATGAATGTCAAATGAGAGATGTGAATCATAGTACTCGTCACGAAGCATGGAAGCGAGATTCAAATTACGAACCCGCGTTGAAAGCATATATGACGGCTCAATATTACGAAAATCGAGCAGCGCGGCTGTTTGAAGATTCACTTCCGTTGAATTCAGCGCAATGTCGGCATCAATGGTTCTTTCTTTCGCTTTCAATTCGAGTGTTGCTGACGACACAGGAATTCCTCTGACCGAAGAAGAATCTATTTCAATACGTGCTTCGGCATTCAACGTTTCAATTGATGTCCCTTCTCCTTCAATGAAAGCTTTCGTATTGATATGCGATGCAAAATCGGAGCTTTCAAATATCTTTTCGAGATTCACGTTATTTCCGGCAAGTAATCCTTTATAGTGAAGATTCTCTTCTGTGATCAGCATTTCCCCATCAACGGTAACGGTTCCGGCGGCGGACTGCACTTTTGAAATCACCACGAAATCAAGCGGCTTGCCGACGAATTGAAAGTCGAGCGTGAGCTGCCCGAGTTGCGAATAGAGGGGGATTCCGAAATACGGAAGCAGCTGCGGCACATCGGGCGGATTGATCGAACTTTGTTTCGAGACGATGTTCAATCTCAAATCTTCGGGGTGATGAATATTGGAGATTGTGCCGTTCAGTGCAAGGGATGTTTTTCCGAATGAAGCATTCAACGAGTTGACGTTCAACTGGCGGAAGGTCCCTTGAAACGCCCCGTCGATCTTCACTTTTCCCGTAAGAAAATAGAGTTCAGGTAAAAATACCTGCAGATCGGATGTCGAAATCTCTGACTCTTCCAGCGTTAATTTAACGGGAACATTTTCAAATTCCGGAAGATCACCCGCAGAAAAAATATCAATGCCCTCGATCTCAGCCGATGTTCGAATAGATGTGTGGGGAGAGAGAATCGTCAGATTCACCGCACGAGCGCTGTTGTTGGTATAATAAAAAGCTGTTGATAACGAGGAGAGTGTGAATTTCTCGCGCGGGGATACAAACGACAATTTCCATATATCTGCCGTAATCCGGTCTGACGCGTACGATACGCCGGCGTTCAGATTGATTTCGTTAAGATAGAGATTTGAATAATTGATCGACTTTCTGCCGTTGATATAGACCGATGAATCAATCCTTCCGGTAGAATCGACAAGACGGAACGAGGCATTCATCAACACGATCTTGCGTGCATTGATCTTCCAGAGAGAGGGGGTCGAATCCGATGTTGGTGAGGGCTCCGTCAACCGATCGACATTCCACGTACCATCGTTCCAGCGGGTGAGGTGCACTACAGGATTTTGGATCGCAAGTGAATCGACATTTACCTCGTTGCTGAGCAGATCGAACAGGTTGTACCTCACCGAAATTTTCCCGGATTCAATAAATGGAGCGTTATCAATGTACATCATTACAGTATCGATCGAAAACCCTGTCACAAGATTCCCGTTGATCTCCCCAAAATAGACCGATGCATTTAAGTTATCTTTAATTACTTCGTACAGGGCTGATCGAAGGTTGCTGCGAAAGGCAGCTGTCTGTGTATATCCGGCAAGGCAGAGAAGCAGTACAACAAAGGAAAGAAAAGAATAGAGAAATATTTTTGAAGCTTTTTTAGTCATGATCTCCTGAATACCATCCGCACACTACTGTGACTTGGAAAAGCGCTGAATAATTGTTTCGACAATATTGGTCGTTGACCTGTCCGGAATAAAATCAATCGTCTGCACGTGCCCTCCTGCATTTTCAACAATATCACGTCCCACGATAGCATCGAGCGTGTAATCGGCTCCTTTCACCAGGATATCCGGAACGATTGCTTTGATAAGTTCATAGGGAGTCTCCTCGTCAAACAGGCAAACAGCATCGACAGACACTAACTGAGAAAGGAGAAAGGCACGATCCTGTTCATTCACAATTGGGCGAAGCGGACCTTTTATGCGCCGAACTGACGAATCGGAATTTACGCCAACAATGAGAATATCTCCCAATCTTTTTGCAGAGAGAAGGTATTCAACATGTCCGCGATGGATAATGTCGAACACACCGTTTGTAAAGACCACTTTCTTATTGAGACGCCGCCATTGTTGCCGCTGTTCCGTCAGGTCACGCAGGGAATAGATCATACCCATTATGCACTCTCTGTTTCTGCAAGCAATTGTTCGGGCTTGATCGGCACAATACCCACTTCACCGACTACAATTCCTCCCGCCATGTTAGCGAGGATCGCTGCTTCTTTTACAGTCGCGCCCGCGGTAAGCATTGCGGTCAACGTGGCAATAACGGTATCTCCTGCGCCTGAAACATCCGCCACTTCACGTGCACGGGTGGGAATATGCGTAACGGCGCCGTTTTTTTCGAAGAGGCTCATCCCTTTTTCGCTCCGGGTAAGCAGAACATTGTCCGCCTGCAGTCTTTCAAGAAGCAACTTCCCTGCGGAAAGAACATTGTCTTCGGAGCGTAATTTTTTTCCCAATGCTTCCTCGGTTTCTTTAATGTTTGGTTTAAACACCGAGACATTTTTATATTCAAAAAAATTATTGAACTTGGGATCGACCGTGATCACCTTATTGTATTTCTTCGCAAGAGCAATCACCGCATGGATCAGTTGTTGTACAACCACACCTTTATTGTAATCTTCAATGATGATTCCGTCAATACTCTCAATAGAATTTTGTAATATAGATAATACCTTTTTCTGAATCGTGTCATCAATATCTTTCTTTTCCTCGCTGTCGATGCGCACAACGTGCTGGCTATGCGCAATAACACGTGTTTTCACGGTCGTCGGGCGTGACGGATCAATAATAATTCCTTCCGATGAAGTATTCTGTTCATCGAGGATTTTTTTCAGTTCTTTCCCGTTCGCATCATTCCCTGCTATACCGATCAGAAATGCTCTTGCCCCGAGCGAGGTGATGTTATTGGCGACATTTGCCGCGCCGCCAAGCCGTGTCGATTCGCCTTCAACTTCCACTACGGGAACCGGCGCTTCCGGCGATACCCGCGAAACATTCCCCCAGATATAACGATCGATCATTACATCGCCTATGACCGCAAGACGCTTCTCTTTTATACCCGTTAGTAATTGTTGTATTCTACTATGCTGAAGTGTCATTTTTCAGAATTTGCATTTTCTCCGTATTACAAAGAATATAGCCAATAATGCGGGGAGTATCAATGAACTGGTTGGAGACTCTACAACAAAAAACCCCGCGAAAGCGGGGTTTATAGAAGCAAAAAAATCCTTCACTACATTACTTGAGCAAAAGCATTTTCTTAGTCTGCACAAAGCCGTCGGAAGTTTTAAGCGTATAGAAATACAAGCCAGCAGAAAGATTTTTTGCATCAAAATCTGCTGTGTACACGCCGGCGGACTGAACACCATCTGCCAAGGTCGCTATTTCTTTACCAAGTACATCATATACCTTTAACGTGATGGAAGCTGACCTTAAAAGACTAAACTCAATCTTTGTAGACGGGTTGAAGGGGTTCGGATAGTTTTGCATCAATTGATAATCGGTTGCAACAACGCCTTCTTCTCGTTTAACTGATTGAGTCGGACTTCCGATAAAACGCTGAACGGCTTCAAATCCACTTGCATTGAATTGCGCAACATAGACTGTGTCGCCGGTGGGGCTGAATGCGATTCCGCGCGGACGAGGATCAATGGTCGTATTGGCTCCGTTAATTGTGAAACTATCAACGGGTGTGGATGTTCTTGTAATAGGAGTTTTAAATGCATAGAAGGTAAAGTCACTCCATTTTTTCTTGGTGTACACAGAATCATATCCCGATGGGGCAAATCCATTGCCGGTACTCACCCACAGGTATTTTGTTACAGGATGCCATGAAATCGATTCGACAGTCATTCCCCACATTATCGTATCGGCAACCGTATACGGTCCAAGTGTTCCATTGTTGCTGTGGTACACAATAACGCCGGGTTGTGTATATGATGTCCAATACACATCATTGCCATCGGCAGATACACCGATGCAACGCGAAAATCCGCGCGACGTATCGACAACATTGCCAAGAGGAGCAAAATTCTGATCAAAAATCCTGATCGGACCTGCTGAACTCAGCACTGTTCCGATAACCATATCGTTATCACTTGTAAAAGCAGGCATACCGAGTGAGGTTGTCTGCGGAACAACCTTCGTCATGCCGGCTCCGGTCTTATAGTTCACTCTGAACACATTGCCATTGCGGGTCGGTGATGCAAGGTTATTTGTAAATACAATGTTCCCATTTTTATCTGCTGCGATACCGCGGTTATTCCCCGCATAGAACGTATCAGTTGTAGCTCCGACGGTGACCATTCTTATCGGTGAAAATGCAGCAGCCGTTTTATTAGCGTTAAACACATGAACAGATGCAACTTTTTTGTACACACCACCTACGTTGAGGCTATCCGGAGGCGTGAAAAGCTGTATCCAAACCTTGCCTTCAGGATCGACAGCAACGCCGTGTGCACCGCTTGGACTTTTAAATCCGGTATCCGGGAACGCGCCGGCAAACTGGTAATTATATCTGGTTGTTTGTGCAAACGCCGTTACAGCGAGCGTCAGCAACACAACCAAAACTTGTAGAAAACGTGATTTCATGTACCCTCCGATGATATGTGGTTGGATGTGTGGATTAGATGTTTACCATGATGGTAAATTTTGTGGTAAAATTCATAAATCTCCCCTGCCATAATACGGCGCACTTTGTTTCTGCGTATTGATCTTGAGCAGTATGTTTGTCGTAACGCTATTGCCGCGACGGGTAACATACAGGTTGCTTCCATCACCCCATGCAAACATAAAATTTATTGCATTCGGCACAAAAAGTCCCGGGTAATACTTCTGAACAGCAGACGCATTCGGTGCGACCAACAATATTCCGTCGGGACCGTTGGTACCCACATACATTTCTCCATCAGTGTTGAATGTAATTGCATAAACTCCGGCTCCATTCGGAGAATACCCTGGCTGAGCGGACAAATCAAAATATTTTGTGAATGTTCCGATATTGCCCGAACCATCAATAGGAGCACGCCATACACCCTCAATCGAATCAACTTTACCGCCGAGGTAAAGATAATCGTTATAGACACGTACCGAACGAACATTTGCATTAGGTAAGAAAGAAAATGGAGTTATCGTCTTGTCTTGTTTTATACGATACACGCTTGAATCTGCTCCACCAGTCCAAATATTCATATTTTTATCAAAATCGAGATCATAAAATATTGCACCTGATCTTTGTACCCACGGCACGGGGACACCCCCTTGTACGATTGTATACATGACTCGCGAATTTCGGCTAGCGTAAATAACACCACCAGGCCCAACTTTCAGTCCGTACAAATAATCAATTCCACCTCTCTGTGAATAAGTGCTCGTATCACCTGCAGGCGTATATTTGCGAAGCCCGATTCCCAATCCGCTTGAGAGCATCCCTGCATAAATATTTCCTGCTTGATCTGCTGCTATCCCGTACGCTTCTTCAAAAGATGTAAAGTTTCCAAAAAGGGAAACGGCAGGCTTCAAATCAACGTATCGAATCGGACTGAAATCTTCCGCTCCTAAAATTGAAACGCGCACCTTCACCGAATCCTTGACCATGGTGGGAGCTTTTACTTTAATCTGTGTCATCGAAGTTGACAGCAGTGTAGCTCGCACAGCATCGAAAAAGACAATGACTTTTGATGAATCGGTAGAAAAGTTCTGTCCGTCAATAACTATCGTTGAGATACCTGAAAGCAATCCGCCTCCTCCTTCTACCGAAATTGCCGTTATCACCGGAGCAGCAGCGGTAGGTGCATTTGGATCATAGATAGATACTGCCGGCTCTTCGGTGCAGCCTGACACCACTACAAAAGAAAGAATGACTGCCGGGAATATGGTCCTCATAAAAATACAATGTATGTGTTTCATAATGGTACGTGCTCTCTCTATGAATATTACAATGTAAGTTGGATGGCAAATCTGTTCACGGTGCCGAAAATTCCGAACGGAGTGTAGGCATAATCAATGCCGATACCGATCCCTTCCAACGTTTGCTGCAAACCAACTCCGGCGTTAAATCCCCGTTCATCCTGTCCGAACATATATCCTCCCCGCACCGCAAGAGTATTCATGAAGACATACTCTCCACCCATATTGATCGTTTCGGGATAGTCACGCGAGTTGGTAGCATCAACGGTAAGGAGAAACGGATCGGATCCGGCACTCTCGGAGACGAAATCCATTGCATTGATCGATACGCCGATCCGGAACATTAGCGGGAGTTGGAATCCCTCTTTTTGGTACTTTAACTCTTTGGAGAAATTCCTCACGCTCATGGCAAAATTTAAACTCTTATACCCTGTTTTATAGAACATGCCGAAATCAAAAGAAACAACATCGACCGTATTTTCTGATTTCAACGGATTGCCATTAGTATTGACGTTACGAAAACCATCGCCGAGATCTTGAAAAACATAGGAGGCTCGCCCGCCAATCGAAAACCGATCGCTGAGCGCCCGTGCATATCCAAATCCTACTGCAAATGCTGTCGGGCGAAATGTACCGATATCCATAAATCCCTCGGCGTTTGATGCAAGGATCGTCCTTGGAATGTCGCCGTAGTCAACTGACTGGAATGTAAGTCCGAATACGCCGTAGTCGTTATTGGGTGTTGTAATTGCTGCGCTTGCGTACATGTGATTGATTCCCGCGATCCATTGCGTTGAGCCGAATGAAGCATGGGCATTGCCAGTAAATCGGGCGAGTCCTGCCGGATTGAAAAACAGCGATGTTGATGTTCCTTCAACCGATGTGACTGCTTCACCCATCGCCACAGCACGCGGATCGGTCGCAACATTCAAGAACTTAAGTCCTGTTTGGGCAAGTTTTTTGTTCGTTTGACCAAAAGTGAACGTGCAGATGAGCACGACAAATAAAACGAGTGATAATTTTTTCATAGGTTCGACCTGTAAATTTTTCGATACATCATTATTCGCTCATAACATCGATTCCGTTGACGCGCATCTCTATATCAAAAAATTCAACGGCAATCTTTTTTTGTTTGGGTAGCGGATTCGCTGTCGCTCCCCCTGTGTATGGATTCCATGCAATGTTGACCGTGAATCGTACCTCTCTACTGCACGAATCGGGGTTAACACTCAGTTGAATCGTTGTGCTGGCATTATTCGTAAACGGTTTTGCACTCGTCGCGATGCTATCTGCACCTTTTGTCCGCACAGCGCCGCTGAACGCTCCAAACGTATGTGTTTGCGTTCCTCCCCCTGCCAACGTTAGTGTATCAGGCGGGTCTATAATCCCGCCACGGAAAGAGAGGAACGCTTCCTTTGCAGTGGTGATATTTGAAACGATGTAAATGGACGGAACGAATGTGTAAGAGTATGAACCGGTATCGGCAATGTTGGCAATGAACGAGAATCCTCCGTTCGTCGGTGTGAATGCCTCGGCAACACTACCGCTCCGCACCCATTTCGTCTCGGTATATGGCTTCCAAATCGAATTATATTCGTCGGCTTCAGTGCTCTTTTCGCACGAATAGAGCGAGAAGAGACCGACAGAGAGTATGATGAGCAATAATCGTTTCATGATCTTTTTCCGTTACTGATTATCGAATGACGACAAATTTTAAAATTTCACGTTCCCCTTTGGGAGTTTCTAAGACCGCAATGTACACACCGCTGGCGATGATCTGCTTTGATGAAGTTGTCAGATCATAGTCCTGTGATCCGGTATCGTCCGTATGCTCGATTGTTTTGATCAATTCCCCCAATTCGGTATAAATCCGTATCGTGCATTGACCCGGAATGTTGACAAAAGCAATCTTATCTTGTTCACTGGGGAACAACAATCTATTTGGGTCGGCAGAGATGTTGTATGGATTGGGAACCACGCGTATCTTCCCTCGCACTTCTGCAAGACTGCTCGCAGCGGCGGTACGCCGGTACGCCGGATCGAATGTCTGCGTATAGTAGCGTCCGCTTCGTAATGCACCACCGGGCGTATTCGCACCGCCGGTATTCTGTGCAGGATCGCCAACGGCAACCAGATAATAGAAATGGGCAATGTTAATCGCCGCACTCGTATCATTGTAACTTGTTGCTGAAGCGCCGCCCTCCCAAATTTTATAATATGTACTGTCATACCGTCCAACCGCTCGCCATACTTCCCACCCCTTGACATCGGGTGAAGAAGGAATGTCGTTATTCGGAACCCAGTTCAAGTTGATTTTTCCTGCACCTGAATTAACGTTGAATATTTTTGGTGGCGGCGGGGGCTGCGGCGCGCCGAATCCTGTGTTGTAATTACTGTATGCGCGACGAAATGTTTTAAATAGCGAATCCCGACCTGTATAGACCCAGTCATTTTTCGTCTTGCTGATACCATTGTAAGTTATCAACGCAGAAGTGTTCCCTCCGGAATTTTTGAATGCCCGCCCGATCTCGATCGCCGCTTCTCTGCTCAATCCGTTGGCAGCCTCAGCAATAACAATACGGATACTTTGTCCCGGAGCAAGTGTATAGGGTCCGTACCCGTTGGCATTGGAAAATCCTCCGGGGGTTCCAAGTGCAGGATCACCTGTCGTACCGACTTTATCTGCGTGCCTCGGCAAATTGCGACCTTTGGACATCCATCCATACTCACTGGACATTTGTGTTTTGTTGTATTGATCGTTGCGTGATTGGTTCGGTTCGTCCGACCCTTCATACGAAGTAGTTCGGGGTTGCGACTTATCATCGGTAGTATCAGTTGGCGATGTATCGGCATGGAGTGTAGCAACTCCGACAAAATGCGGAGCTCCCAGTCGGCCGATCGTATCAGCTTTATCATAGTACCCTGCCCATATTGGAGCTCCGATGTTGTCATATTGAACGAATGGAGGATATTTTCCGTGCCACGAATAATTGGCACGAATATCGTCATACTGAGTTCCGGGAAAGAAAACGTGCGGTACGGTCGTATCACCCGTAATATCATTCATCGTATTGATTCCCCATCCCGTAGGATTTCCCCCAATAACGAATCGTGTATCGGCAACAGGCGCATATCGGTATTGGTAGTAAAAATACACATCCGTCAATGTTGCCGGAGCCCGTGTTGCACCAGAGGCATTGATGATACCTGTATTCGTGAAGGTGTACTCATGGATATGGTAGTTGTCGTGATATTGCTGACTGAAGCCGATGATCTTCCGACGCATGGTAATGCCGATGGATGTGTGAGTGATATTGTCGATCACCCGGTCATACTTTAGGTTCGGATCCACACTGTCGTTCTCGACGCTGGTCCCATACGACAGGTTATTGTCGACATACACTTGCGTCGGTTCATACTTGCTGATCATTTTGAAACGGACCGGGAAAAATTCTCCGATCCCCTGAACTCTCGGTCCGACGTGCACCACTTTATGCGGAAAGATGCCGGCAGGTTCGGTATAATTCGTGGTTCCAATCCAAAATCCTTTTGCCGCCTGTGCATCCTGATATTTATAAATCGCGGGCCATCGAAGACCATCCTGTTGAACTTTCACTCTTCCTTCCTCGATCTCGCATCCGTATTCGGAATACCAGTTATGAAGCGAACCGACGCTCATCCATTTGGAATTCTGAGCGGAGACGATCATGAGAACAGCTAATTGTGTGATGAATATGTTTCGCAGGTGTTTCATACGTTCCTCATTGTTTCAATGCTGGGCTAAAATTCAAAACTGATCTTCAGTCCCCAAAATATATCGCGCGGATTCAGAAAGACGAAATAATCCATATTTGGCATATCTATATATGCCTTATCATCCAGTGTTTTCTGCAACCGTGCCGGATCTGCAGCCACAAATGCACCGTTCCTGTACTCGTAATAACTCTTCGTTGCCTGATCATAATAGATCGCCGTGGATTGGGGAGTGGTTACGGTAGAAATTGTTGTAGATACGATCGGTTGGTACGGAACGCCATCCGCTCTGACATCTCCCGGTTGATCGTCGCCGGGAATATTTCCGTAATTCAACGGATCTCCGATGGATGCAGGCAGGTGAAGCGATTTCATGTAGTTTTCATAATCCTTCCCGTCGACAAAACCGTACCGTGAGAAGTTCTTGATATTGAACAGGTTTTGCACATCCATGAACAACTGGATGTTCGCACTCATGATCTTGAAGTTCTTGCTCAGGCGCATATCGAAATTATAGTTGTCCTTATACTGAACATTGTACTGGATTCCCGGTGCACTTCCGCCCCCTGCCCATGTAAAGTAATCTCCTGCAACCCAGCTGGCGGTAAAATTCAGCTTCCATTCGTTGAGCAATGAAACGCCGCCAAGCTCAACTTCCGACATAAAATCTATCGGCGTAAAGAAGTCCACACTGCCGCGCGCGTACGGTGCGGGTATCGGTTTGGTTTGATAAATATCCGTTTCTCGGTTGTTTCGTTCATATGTACGTTGGTCTGCTGCACTTTCGTATTGCAGACGGTACCCAAAGCGCCCGGTCGAACGTACCATATAAGTATAATTTAGGAATCCGTTGACCCATTCTCCTCGATTTCGTGTGAGCGTGATTTCAAACCCGCGTATATCCTCGTACGAATTCGGTACCGCAAGCGCATAATTTACTTTGGTATCCCTGGAAACGTACGTTACCGTCGTGATCTGATCGGTAACGTTTTTATAATAGCCAGAAAGACGCAGTAAGTATTCATCGAACAGACTGTGTTCATAACCCAATTCATAAGCGACAGTTTTCGGAAGAGGGTTGTTCGGATTTGCCATAAATGTCACCTGGTTGTTATCCGAGAATCTCCTGATCAGATATAAATTCTCCGGTGTCGGCATCTGGCGGAAATGTCCGTAATTGAAAAACAGTTTTGAATACTCAGTCACAGGGAACGCAACACCGATTCTCGGACTGAAAGAGATATTTCGCTTTGTCTCTATATGCGCAAGCATTGTGTCAAGACCGAGCGAGAGCTCGCTGGAGAATGCTTTGCTGTACGGACTGAAGTCATACCAATAACCGCTCGGATCTGAGTAATCCACACGAAGACCGATATTCGCAATCATCCCTTCAAATTCCAGTTTATCTTGCATATAGAGAGCACCCCGAATCGGGAACGTTCGCCATTTTGAGCGTGAGCGTCCACTCGGGAGATATTCATCGACAGAACCGTAATTGACATTGTTGTCTGTGTAGACGACTTCCAAACCAACTTTCACATTGTTGTATTGATTCATCTGACTTGTAATGTCAAACCGTGATGAGAATGAAGTCAATTCACTTTGATCGCGCGAATTGCTGAACCCAATGCTCATGCGCAGTCCGCTGCCGATACCGGTCGTTGGAAGCGAAGGATAAAATCCGAACGGTCCTTCATCTGTTTTAACACCGCCGAACGTGTAGATACTGTCTGTGTTCCGAAATCTGCCTGGTTTGGTGGAGTATTTGTACTGCTGTTGATTGACTGTTACTTCATAGAATGTAGAAGGAGTGATGACATGCGTAAATTTTCCGCCGACGTTGTACATCGATATGGTGCTAGGTGCCCAGTAGTCATTTGAATAGATGCGCGCGTCGATGTAACTCACTCTATCCATATTACTGACAATACTAGCGGGCGATTGGAACAAACCTGGAAGTCCTGCATTGTTATTATTCGTTCCAAACTGTTTGCCGATCATCCCCTGAACCATTAATTTCATGCTGCCAGTGAGATCGGTAGTGAGCCGAAGCTGTCCATTATAATCACTGTACGCTTCTTCTGAGAGAGGAACAACGTACATGCTTTTTGAACCGCGATACGACCCGAAGAATCGAAGGTTGCCAAGCTCCTCGCCGCCAGGTACTGGTCCTCCAAACCCTGCATCGATGTCATAATCCGGTTTTGTAATATCACCCTTCTTTCGGTGCTGGAACAGGAAGAGGCGCTGTGCTGCTTCGGGGGTGATATCGTTCTTCGGATCATTGTCGTTTAATGATTTCTGTGAAATGGAATTCCACCCCTCGAATTCCTGATACTGCTGTTGTGTAAATACATCCCATGTTCCGTTCTTCGTACCGACAAATGCTACACCGGGATCAACGAATGGACGGATCCAGTATGAATTGGGGTTAAAGATTGATGGACCGAAATGCTTCGCTGCAGGGGGACTGTAACGTATTGTTGCCGAAAGGGAATATTTCGTGGGACTCCCTTCTTTTGTGATCACATTGACCACTCCTGAACGGATGTTGCCGTATTCCGCATTGAACCCGCCGGTCTGGATTTGAATATCCTGCACTGCGCTCAAACTGATTCCGCTGTACGGCGTATTATTTCTCTCATCTCTCAATGTCAACCCATCAACAATGAACGCCGTTTGATCTGCTCCCCCGCCACGAACGACGAGACCGCTTTGCACACCTGCCTGCAATGAAACAACAGCAGTCACAGTGGAAACAGGAAGGCTTTCAATTTCACGGACGCTGATATTGGCACGGGATGAGGCAACGTCTTTCTGAACGACCGGACGCTGGGCAACGACGACTACTTCTTCCCCCTGAATAATTTCTTGCGTCAGCGAGAAATTCAATTCTGTCGTTTGATCGATATCGACCCTCACTTTTGTCTGAGAGACGGCAGCATATCCCAGTGAGGATGACCGTACCGTATATTCTCCCGGAGGAACATTGATGATGAAGAACGTTCCGTTGATGTCCGTTGACGCTCCAAAAGTCGTCCCAACGATGACGACATTTGCTCCGACCAACATTTCACCGGTTTGGGAATCTTTCACGGTTCCGGAGATCTTCCCCGTTGTGCCGGCAAGAAGAAGCGAATACTCTACTGTTAAAAGAATAGCGAAGGTGGTTACAATGTGTTTCACGGATTTCATCTCCTTACACTTGCAATTCGATGAATGAAATTACGATTTATGATTTGTTTTCCGTCGCAGATTGTGCGTTGGAAATTATTTTTGTTCTGTGGGTAAACAGAAGTGATTACTTGCTTGTTGCAAGATTAGAAAGATAATGGCAAGAATGCAATACCCAAAAACCAAAAAAATCATCACTTTTGGAAGCCCTTTCACCCTGTCGTCCTAATCTAACTATAGTGTGCAGAATTTGATGGATTTTCAATGGTATCCATGTTTCAGTTCATGATTAAAATTTTTGTTTACTTCTGTAATATCATCTTTTTTGTTTCAATAAACGACCCAGACGCTAGACGGTATATATACACTCCGCTTGCAAGATTTGCTCCTGAGAACTGATACGTATGCAAGCCGGCATTGAGTATCTCATCCGCGATCGTTGCAACTTCCCTGCCAAGCAGGTCATATACTTTCAACGTTGTGTGATTCGTACTCGGTAATGTAAAATTAAACGTCGTTGTCGGATTGAACGGGTTCGGATAATTTTGAGAGAGAGAAAATACCTGCGGCGATGCAATGGCATCCTCAACACCCGTAATTGTGAGATTAAGAGAAGCGTACGTGCTGCTCTCATTGTCCAACTTATCGAATGACGTAACGGCATAGGTGTACGTTTGTCCGTTCACAACTCCGTTGTCCACGAATCGTGTCGTATCGTTTTTTGTGATGAAGAGGATCTGCTTCACTTTATCTGTATTGATCGTATCCGGTGACTGAACACGATAGAGAACAAAATATTGTGCGGTATCATTATCCAACGCCTTTGCCGGTTTTTGCCATTGCAACGTTACACTATTGGAAGCAATTGTTGCCGTCAGATTCGTCGGAGAGAGTGGAGGAACAGAATCAAGCCACGGCATCGCGGGAGGAAGTGATTTGCACCTGAACTGGTTATTGCGTAGTGAATCCTGAATTCCTTTTAAATTATTGGTCACCGATTTTGAACTGAACGCAACAAATCCGAGCGCACGTTTTCCGACTCTATTGGAATCAATCTGCCATTGAATTTCTGTTGGAGACCAATCACCAGAGCCTGCGGCAATTCTATATGCTGCATTACCGGTGTATAAATGCCTGCCAATTGAAGAAACCTGTTGACTCCACCACGGCATCAGTTTCGCATAATCTTGTCCACCGCCAAATTTCCAGTACAACTGCGGCGTGAGATAATCAATTTTTTTATTGGCAATCCAATTCAACGCATCACAATAAATAACATTATATGCATCAAGACCTGTAATGCCTGGTGGATTGTTCGGACGCCAAATTCCAAACGGACTAATTCCATATTTTACCCACGGTTTCACTGCCTTAATACTGTCGTATAATTGGGCGACAAATGTATTCACGTTATTTCGTCGCCAGTCGCCTCTATCCGCCCAGCCACCGCCATATGCAGCCCACGATACACTGTCCTGATTCGTCATTCCGCCGTACGGATAAAAGTAATCGTCGTAATGAACACCGTCAATATTATACCGTCGAACAATATCCATCACCACTTTAATGACATATTCACGCACCTGCGGCAGCCCGGGATCGAGAAATTTGTACGGGCTCCCACCGTAATTAATGTTCCATGTAGGCTGCGTCTTTGAAATATGTGTTGAATGAATTGAACTGGAAGCGGAATGAACCGAACGATACGGATTGATCCATACATGCAATTCCATTCCCCGTTTATGCGCTTCATCGATCCAGAATTGCAGCGGATCGTAATACAAACTCAAATTCCCTCCTTGTGTACCGACAAGCCATTCGGAAAGTGGCTCGTATCCTCCCTGATAGAATGCATCGCATGCAGGTCGCACCTGCAGCAGGATAGCATTCATATTGTTCAATTGATGCTTATCGAGAATGGCAAGTGCTTCATTTTTTTGCGAGGTAGAAGAGAGTGATTTGCTCGAAGGCCAATCAATATTGGTAACAGTAGCAACCCATGCTGCGCGGAATTCTCTCTTCGGCGGATCCGATTGCGCTTCAAGTAAGGAAAGAAAAATGACGGCGCAGCAAAAAAGAGTACATAAATTTTTCATCGAAGTTTCTGGAGGTGATGTGAAACGGTGAACTTGCCTGACTCAATGTAGAAGAATATTGCAGTGAAATCAAGAAACAATGTGGTGGATAAAACAATCTTTCGAAAAAATTGAAATTTTTGAAGTTTGCAGTAGTTAAAAATCAAAAAAGCCGGATAACGTAAGTCTTGTAATTCCTAAATTCAATACCAACATTTCTATTTCATCAATATCATCTTCTTGATTGAGACGTTATTGTCGGATCTAAGCCGGTAAAAATACAAACCACTTGCCAATGACGATGCATCAAACCGCACCGTATATCTCCCGGCAGATCTTTCCTCCTGCACAAGTGTTGTGATCTCTTTTCCCAGAACATCGTATACTTTCAATGTCACAAATCCGCGGCGTGGGATTTGAAATGCAATCGTCGTCGACGGATTAAACGGATTAGGAAAATTTTGGGAGAGAACGTATTCTGCCGGCACTTCAGATTTATTGTTAACAGAAGTTGGTATGCCAACCGGATCGTACGTTTGTGTATAGTATTGGTTACTTTGGAGTCGACCTAATGGGGTCAATCCGATGCCAGTATTATCCATCGAATCTCCTACAGAAACGATGTAATAGTAATACGAAACGCCCGGAACAACCATTGAATCAACGAACGATCTATCCAATGGATGGCACGACGCAATTTTTTTATAGGTGTCGTACTCTTGTTCCTCCGCACGGTAAATTTCAAACCCTTTTATTTTCGGATCATCTTCCTTATAGACATCCCATTCGAGTACAATTACATTTCCACTTTTTGAAACTGAAAATGATTTTGGAGGATCGGGAGGGGATGGAATATTATATCCCGAATGATAATTTGCCATTGCACGACGAAATGTTTGGAAAATGGAATCACGTCCCGTATATACCCATTCGTTTTTTGTTTTTGTAACACCTCGATAGGTAATCGGTGTTAACTGATTTTTTTTATATGCCTTCCCTATTTCTTTTGCTGCATCGATATTTAATCCTGAGGCTGCTTCAACCAACACAATATGAATACTGTCCCCCGGAGCAAGCGTATACGGTCCATAACCAATCCCTGCAGAAAATCCTCCGGGGGTACTCATTGACGGATCACCCTTTTCTCCGACTATATCTGCATGCCGTTGTAGCGCTCTTCCTTTGCTCATCCATGCATATTTAGAGGTCATTACATCGGCATCATATTGATCGTGGTACAATGTATTTTGATGATCAGAACTCTCGTATGACATGGTGGATGGTTGCATCATATCATCTGTTGTATCTGCAGGAGATGAATCCGCATGCAAGGTCGCCACGCCAACGAATTGAGAAGCACCGAGTCGCCCCATTGTGTCATTCATGGTATAGAATGATTTCCACACGGGTCCGCCAATATTGTCGTACAACGTAAACGGCGGATAATTCCCATGCCATGCATATACGGAACGTATATCATTATCCTTATTACCCGGAAAGAATGTAGAGCCAGGATTAAGTCCGTCGCCCCTTTGATCCAACATCGTATTGATTCCCCACCCCGTCGGATTACCGATAACATATCGTGTTAAGGCATTAATTCCCCATCTATATAAGAAATAGAAATAAGTTTCACGTAAAGTATCGGTATTAACATTTCTAAATGTATAGTCAAGAATGATATAATTGTCATGATACTGTTGGCTGAATTGAAAAACATTCCGTCGTATCAATACTTTGTTTGACGTAAGGAATTCATTCACGATCATCCGATCCGCCTTTTGAGTGATATCAATCGAATCATTCGCAACTGTCTTTGTGAAAGAAGGGGAACCATTGACTAGCACTTTGGGAGGAGCAAATTTACTTTTCATAGATAAGGATATGGGAAAAAATTCTCCAAGACCTCGCATCCTGGGACCGACTGAGACAACTTTATGGTTGTACCTTGACCCGGAAACTATATCTTGAAAGTTTTTTGAACCTATCCAAAGCCCCTTTGACACTTGCATATCTTGACGGTAAATAATTGCCGGCCATTGCCACCCATACTGAAGTTGTTCCATGAGCCCTTCCTCCACTTCAGATCCAAAAGAAGAAAACCAATTGTGCAATGAGCCTACCGTTAACCATTTAACTTCCGGAGCATTGTTATGTCGAAAAATGCCTGAATATATTCCTTCATCTGTTGCAGCAATTACTTTATCCAGTAATGTAATCGAATTGTTTATACCTGTGAGCCAGTAATTTTTCCAAGTTACACCGCTATTCGTAGAAAGAAATAAACCGTCGGTAGAAGCAGCGGAAAGTAGAAACATATCACCAGAAAAGTTGTGGACAGTGCCGGTTAGTGAATTGACTGAACCCCATGAAATTCCCTCATCCGTTGAATTGTAGGGACCGTTAGCAGTACTTGCATACAATACCCCGGTTGGAGTTCTGAATAATGAGGATACAGAAGATAAGGAAGATACTTTAATCCAATTGAGCCCATTATTTGTCGTTTTGTACAAGCCATCGGATGACCCGGCAAGCAAAGTGCTGTCCCTGATTGTAATCAATGAAGTGATATCTTTCCCGTTCAATCCCGATGAACGAGACATCCATGTCTCGCCCATATTTGTCGACAGATATATTCCATCGTTTTGAAGTCCAATAAACAATAATGTCCCAGAAAGTGTATATGATAAGGCACCTTTCCCTACAACAGCGTTGGAAATGTTCCAGGTCGACCCCCCATCGGTCGTACGATAAATAGCAGCACTGTCAAAAACAAGACACAAAGGAGATGCTGCATAGACTGATTTAGGATTTTTTGATAATGAATTAAACTCTTTCCAAAGCATATCAAAAATATTTGCACGATATACCCCCTTGTTTTTGATTCCTACATAAACATTTCCAGGCTCTATCGAAAATGTGCTGACGATATCATCCTTAAATCCATTTGATACAGGAATCCATTGCAATGAGTTTTTATTCCACTGAAACACACCATTGAGCGTCGAAACATAGTTCTCTCCACGAAGTCCTTTCGCTAGATCCGTCACACTGGTTCCTTCCAATCCCGACATGCTTAATTGCCATTCTCCATTGGACAATCGAAATAAGATATTCGGCTCTCTCCAGAATGCAAATAGGGTCGTATCCGAAATAAACATTTTGGAGCAGGAATCTTCAGGCATTTTCTGTACAACACTCCATTGTTGTACGTTTGAATCCGACAGATATATTGAATCGTTTGTTACCAGATAGACGGTTCCACTTGACGTAACATCAATCGCTCGACATTCTATATTTAGAAACATGGAATCAAGGAGAAATCCTGCACCACTTTTGTTGGTACGATACAGACCCTTGTTGGTCGCCAGTCCTAAGGAAGTATCGGCAAGAAAACCACCGTCGAAAATAATTGTGCCCCCAGGTAGTACGGTTCTGACTGTCCAGGTATCTCCTCGGTCTGTCGACCAATAGACAGCTCTGTTGCGCGTCAGTCCATACATAGTGTCACCTTTGCATAAGAATTTCATGACAATGTTAGATATTGTTAACGGTATTTTATTCCATGTCTTTCCGTTGTCTGTCGAGCGAAATATTCCATTCGACATAAAGAAAGAAACAAATTGCACGGAAGATGAAAAACCAAACCCTGCTGCTTCGATACCGTTCGCAGTAATCCCTTGTGATGAACCACCCCACTTTTTCAACGTATCGAGAACAAACACGCTCCCGAGACCACCAGCAAACACTTCACCGGTCGGGGATATACCAAGAGCATAAATCGGAACCCTCAACGTACCGTCTGCAAGTTTCCAATCGATTGTTTGAGAAAATAACGAAGGGAATACTAAAAGTGTGATCAACAATATTTTTTTCATGGAAGATGGGTAAGAGAATTTTTCTTTTCAGGGTGAAGATGGTGAATAGAAAAAATGAGGGCTGTATGAGTTATTGATGTTATAAAAATAGTCTTAATAAATACCAAATGCAATTTCCCAAGGTTATCTCGCTTCAATAATTTTTCCCTACTCAAGGAATCATGCCGGCAAAAAATAAAATACCAATGCAAAAATAATATAGACAGATATCAACTGCACTCCTTCCAGCCAGTTGCTCTCTCCGTCGCTCGCAATCTGCTCGGTGATCAATCCAGACAGTGCAATCGCGACGATCTCGACAGGAGTAAAGACAAGATCCATCGGGCGAGGACCAATGACATAACTTGCAAAGACAAGCACCGGCGCAACAAAGAGCGCAACCTGAATGCTGCTGCCGATCGCAATTCCCAAACTCAAATCCATTCTGTTCTTTAATGCAACAAGGATTGCCGTGCTGTGTTCCGCCGCGTTGCCGATGATCGCTACAACAATGACACCGACGAAGATGCTCGTCATTCCCATCGCTTCCGCAGCATGTTCAACGGAACCGACAAGAATCTCGCTCATCCACGCGATGAATGCGGTGGCGATCGCCAGCACCGTCAACGATTTCGTCAAGCTCCACGAATGCTGCTTTCCGGAATCAACTTCTGCCGCTTCTGCAACATTACCAGTAAACAACTGCTTGTGTGTTTTCAATGAAAAAAGAAGACTCAGTCCGTACGTTATGACGAGCACGACTGCGATTTCCACACTAAGATCCGCTTCACGGTCGGCAATGTCCCTTCCTCCGAAGTAATGAAAGATTGCCGGACCGATCAATCCGATCGATGCGAGTGTGAGCATGATGCTCATCGAACGGGCGCCAGCAGGATTGAATCTCTGAACTTTGTATTTCAGTCCGCCTGTCAGCAGTGAAGCGCCGAGAACCAGTAAAATATTTCCGATGATGGAACCAGTGATGGATGCTTTCACCACATCGTACAATCCCGCATGGAGCGCTGCAAGAGCGATGATCAATTCAGCCGCATTGCCGAATGTTGCATTCAACAAACCGCCGATCCCTTCGCCTGTCTTTTCAGCGAGATGTTCTGTCGCTTTACCAAGCCACCCCGCAAGAGGAATGATTGAGATACATGCAGAAATAAACAAGAGGGTTGGAGAGGAATGAAAAACGAATTCCATCAGTACCGTTACCGGAACAAAAATAAGAAGCCAGTTAAGCGAAGGTTGTAAGAACTGTTTCATAAAGTGTGCGTGAGAATAGATTATTTTTGGAGCCGTTTGAGCAATTGAATTTGTCCTGCATGATAGATATCGTGCAGCGCAATCCCTTGTATCGTTTGCAGATGTGTGTATTTTTTGGTCGCTGTTCTTTTGTTGAGATCAGCCGGTGACAATCCTTTTACGGTTTCGACAAGATGGAAATGCATCTCTTCCAGCAGCCGGACATCGGACTTCCATGCCGATTCAGTTTTTTCATCGGGACGCTTGAACCAATTGCTCCCTTCCAGAGGGAACAAACCGCGTTTTTCCCCCGTCAATCTTCGGCGCACGGTGTATTTCCAATACACGCAATGCACCATCACTTCCCAAATATTATGGCGCTGTGGAGAAGGCCGCCAGCAGACCTGTTCGAGCGACAACCCGCGGATGGAACCTCGCAGGTTCGTACCGTGCCACGCCTGTGTGTGGTATGCTTCTTCTAATTGCTGAATAAGTATTCCAATTATTTTTCCCTTCAAGACTAATACCCCTTTTTTTTAAATGATTCTTCTGCTTTATAAATCACGGACTTTACCAAGTTTTTTATTATACGATCTACATGCAAATTCATTTTTACATCGGCAATATTATTTATCTGGGGAATAATATCTTCCAGTCTTAACATAAATGTTTTATCATTTTCATTACACTTAAAAATTATCTCATCGCTCTTAGCACCATTTTTGGGAATGTGTAAAAAGAAATGAAACGAGTGAGATGCATCTGCAGGTTGTTCAGTTTGAGCAACAACATTTATGTAGTTTGTATTCGGAGTAATCAATAGCCTATATTTATCATTTAAAGGGGCGTATGTTGAGTTTGTCGTATCTACCCTTAAATTCATTCGTTCCTGTGATACGGCCTTTATTCTTATTTGTATCTTTTGTGCATAGATTCTAAATGCATTTAATGATGCGGTATCTACTTGTTGATGTGTATATCCCCCTTTTGTGAAATAAAAGGTTTTTAGTTTACTCACTAAAACATCTGACTCTTCTTCAATAGCATTCAGAATACTCTCAGTAATCAGTGAAATAGCGTCAATACATCTATAGAAAATAAAATCAATGAATGATTGAAAGTTACCATTATCACTATCGTTCAATGCGTTGAAATACGATGTTTTATATTCAACAAAAATCAGTAAAGGCATTGAAAGGGATCTATATGTGTAAATTGAACAGAGTGCACGTGCTACGCGTCCATTTCCGTCGGAAAAAGGATGAATAGCTACGAATGAATAATGAACATAAGACGCTTGCAAGACTGGATGAGCATTTTCAAACACATCACCTCTCAATTCTCTACACAATCTTTCCATTTCACTAGCAACCATATTTACCGGAGCATACGAATGTATTTCACCCGTTTGAGTCTGCACATGGTTTGGAGATTCTTTATAAGATCCTTTTTTTAATTCTTTCTCAACGAATCCTTCTGCTGTAAGTACACGATAAGTATTTTGGGATTTGCAGATCTCTGTATGTAATTCTCTTATCCAAGCTTCAATCACTGGTTGTTTTTTTGTAGCAAAGTCAAGAACATATTGGTATGCATCCAATTGGGATTTAATGTAATTGGTTTTCTTTTCGTTTGATTCCAATAGCTTTTCAAAGACTGCCGCTTCCATTGCTGCAGTAAGAGTGAAACCTCTCTCTACTTCATACAAACCCTCAATTGCTCCGGTATCAATAGCAGCAGCTTTTGTAACAACCTCAAAAGCTTTATTAAGGGACTTATCATCTGTTTTCTTTCGTGCTTCTTTTAATGATGCATAATATATTGACCATTTTTGATTATCTATTACAACTGATTTTGTCCAATCTGCAAAACTTGGAAATGGTTTGTAGTTAGCATCCGCTGATAATATTTTTTCATAAATCTCTTTGTGTTCCATTATTATCCTTTTCATTAAGTAGAATCTTTCTCTTCCAATACCAATATGCGGGGACTCCGGAAAATACAAGCAGCAGCCCGATTGCTGCATCCATAGGGTTTTCAATGATCGTGTTCCCGACAAGCGCGAGCGCAAATAATATAAAAATAATCGGTGTATATGGGTAGCCCCAAGTTTTGTAGGGCCGCACAGCGTCCGGATTTCTTTTGCGAAGAATAATGACCGCCGCACACGACAATGCGTAGAAGATCCAAATTGCAAAGATGATGTAGGTGATCAATTGATCGAACGTTCCGAGCAGTACAAGGACGCTCGCCCACGCCGCTTGCGAAAGCAATCCAATGACCGGTGTTCGCCGCGTCGCATGAAGTAATTGCATTGAATGGAAGAATAATTCTTTGCGCGCCATTGCATAATATATCCTTGGCGCCGTAAGAATGAACGATTGATTTGCGCCAAGCATCGAAATCATTACTGATGCTGTAATGAATGATGCACCGAAATTCCCCATCATCCGCACCGCTGCATCGGAAGCGATGAAGTGCGACGACGCCATCGATGAAACCGGAAGCACAACAAGGTATGAAAGATTCACTGCGACGTAGAGAACGATGATCATCGCTGTGGAAATGATGAGCGAACGATGAATCGAACGTTCCGGCTGCACAACCTCGCCTGAAACAAAACTGAGATCGACCCAGCCGTCGTACGCCCAGAGGATTGCCAGCATCGCCATGCCGAACGATGAAAGATATGAACCCCATTCCGTTCCCTGCAACTCAACGACCTGTACAGGTTGCTGCGGAGATGAAAAGTAGAAATATGCTGCCGACACGATCAGCACCAACAATGATGCGATCTTGCTCAAAGTAATGACATTTTGAAATTGAGCGCCGAATTTTGTCCCAATGATGTTCACTGTTGTTAAAAATAAGATCGAAATGATTGCAACGAACTTTACTTCCGTTTCGTTCATCGGAATAAAATATGTCATGTATTGCGCGAACCCGACTGCCACTGCCGAAATCGACGCCGTCATAATAACGGTGAACGATGACCAGCCGAACAGGAATCCCCACAATGGACCGTACGTGCGTTGTAAGTAGATATATTGTCCGCCCGTATGCGGCATCATTGCTCCCAGTTCTGCGTACGACAATGCACCGAACATGCTGACGATACCGCCAATCACCCACGCAAGGATGATATCAAATGACGAATGTAAATAGAGCGCAACGGTTGCCGGCACGAGGAAAATACCAGAACCGATCATGCTGCTGACATTCAACATGATAGAATCGAATAATGACAACTGACGCGGGAGTTCGTTCCCCGGAGCGGGCTGGCTCATCGTTCGTTGAATGATCGTGAGGAAATAATATCGCTCTTATTTTGGCTCTGCTGCCGAAGAATAAATTTTTCTCAACAACGATTGAAAATGGTACACGCCAAGTTCTGTTTCGGGTGAAATTCTCCCTTTCGTGTACACGCGCGATTCCAATCCGCGCTGCACGTATTCGCAAATCTCGATATCTTCTTTCTGCACCGCATCGCTGTACTGCAGGTCTTCATCCAACTTCCTCTTTGCAGCATCAGACTCGATGTCGTCGTAGAAATAATCGAAAATCACGCGGCACGTATTGTGCGATGTCGGAAGTACAAGATTTGTTTGCAATCTGCCGGGAAGGATATTCAGCATGAAATTGGGAAAGATAAAATAATAGTACGCCTGTCCGCTGCCGTACACGGTATCGTTCTCCTTCAACGGACTGTACTGCAGAGAATACCAATCGCTTGTTTCTGTGACATACTCCTGCAAATCGAGCAGGTTTGCAAGTTCCGGATGAACGTACGGTACGTGGTACCCTTCAAGATAATTATCAACGTACACTTTCCAATTGCAGCGGACATCGTACACGACTCTCCGGACAAATTTTTTTGTTGAAAGTTGTTCGGGATAAATTCTCCCGGATATATTTTTCACCATGTCGTGAAGAGAGACTTTTGGGGACTGCGGCGATGCAAACAACATTCCTTCCCATTCGGAAATTGAAATAGGGAAAAGTCCAAAATCTTTTTTATCGAACAGTTCTGTGCGGTTGAATCGAGGCGTGCCTCGCAAACTTCCGTCGAGGAGGTATGTCCAGCCGTGGTACTTGCATTGAAGCACGCGCGAGTTGCAATTCTCCATTGCCAACGGTCCGCCGCGATGGCGGCAGACATTATAGAACCCGCGGATCGTTGTGTCCTCCCCTTTGACAAGGATAACCGGTGAACCGGCAACTTCAGCAACAATCTGGTCGCCGGGATTGTTTAATTGCGATGCATGTCCCGCATAATTCCAGAGTTGTGAAAAGAGATGGTCGCGTTCAAAGCGATACATCTCCTCGCCGTAATTCCAATGGGCGGGGATCGTTTCTGCACGTTCGATCGGCTGAATGATCAAATCGTCAGCGGAAATGATATGCGACAGTGAGCCTTGCAACGAAAGCACAAAAAATAAAAAACCATCCCGACGAAGAGTGTCGGGATGGTTCAACATCTATAAAATATTTGACTTGTGCAACAGTTATCCGTGCTTTTTCAAACGCCCCTCGATTGCCGCGAGGAGTAATTCCTGATCAACCGGTTTTGGAAAATATAAATCAAGACCGAGCCGCAGCGCGGCACGAATGACCTTCCCGTCTTTGAGACGGCTCATGAAAAAGAACGGCACGTGGCGGAGCGTTTCATGTTCCTGTAATTTTTCAAAGAGAGAAAATCCATCCTGCTGCTGGGGAGAGTACATCAATTCCGCCAATACGATGTGTGGAAATTTATCGGCGATGAGCCGGAACGCCTCTTCAACGGATGATGCGACGATGACATCATAATTCATTTTTTTCAGAAATCCCATAAGCGATATGCGGTGTGCCGCGTCCGTATCCACAATAAGTATCGTCTCTTTCACCGACATACCCATTTTTGCTTCCTCGATGCTGGCAAGACAAGTCTTATGTTCTTCAGTCGTAATGCCGTACCGCTGACGCATTAATTCAAGCGTCGCCTGTTCGTTCATTGTCAGTACACCGTCACGCCATGCAAGACGGAGCGCATCAATATAGGCACCCGTTTTCACATCCCGCTGAATTGCAAAATGTTCTTTTTCGGTGATGCCAAAGAGATCGCGGACAATTTTTAATTCTTTCGCTTCGTCTTCCGTCACTTTCCCATCCGCCCAAACCTCCTTCATCAGCTCCCGGTACATAAAGAAAGCACCATGCACCTGCGGAGCGGTCATTGGTTGTGATTGGCGCGGCTCCGATGTCGTTCCGAAAAATTTTCCCGCTCGCGCTTGTTGTTCCTGCTGGAGTGTCTCAATCCTGTCGGAATAAGCGCGCGCAAATGCATTTTGCGGATCGATTTTATAGACTTCTGCGACTTTGCTCAACGCCATCTTGTAATCGTTCGCACGCATAAATCCTTCGGCAGACGTCAGCAGCCGCGAGATGATAGCATTGCGTTCTTCATCGGTCATTTCAACCTTTTTCGCCTGCGAAGGATCCGGCTGCGTCCTTTTCTGCATCATCTTGATCCGTTCTTTGAATGAGCGTGCAAGGAAGCTTTTCGGATCAAGTGTAAGTGCCTGATCGATTTCTGTCAGCGCTTCATCAAACCGGTTAAACCGGAAATGTTCGTCTGCAGCCCGGAGATGTTTTGAGAGTTGTTCTTTGTGAGATAGTGCTTGTTGTTCTGCAGTCGGTTTATTTCCAAACATGGTACTCCCCCATTGCAATACTGTTAAAACTGACTGTAACCTATTGAATGTTCAATTGAAAGACAAGCTGAAAAAACAAAAGCCGCTTCAATCGGCGGCTTTTATCTGAATTTGCGGATTAGAATATTCTTAAAATCTATAGCTCAGCGTGATATTCATGGTTGTCGTTGTGATTGATTCATCGGTGCGGGACGCGTTCACAATCCCCGGGAATGAGTATTGATTGCGGAATGACTTGTATGAACCGAAGGCAATCGCGCCGTCGAGAACGACGTTTCGCTGGAGGAAAATTCCCGCCCCAGCAGAATAAACAGCATGATTGAACGAAGCTGGATCGTTTTTGTACGGTGAAGGCGTCAACGAGTACCCTGCGCGGAGACGCACATCGGTGTTTGGAATATCCAACTCAGCTCCCGCTCTGTAACTTATCACCCCCCTGAAATCTTTTTGAAGGGTTGGATTCTTTTTTTCGAGTGCGGCATTGTCGGTAAATTCCATCTGCGTCCAGTCGGTTTGCTCAATATCTGCAGCAATCAATAATTCCGGGATAATAAAAAATGACGCACCGATACCCAATGTCCACGGTGAGCTGACACCGTACTCGTTTGTTGCGTCAAAAGAGTGTTTTGTTGCGGGTGGAGTATTATTCTCCCATGTCCCTGTGTTATCAAAGACACTCTCACCGGATTCACTATAAGATTCTCGAATGGTTACTGAAGTTGGCGTTTTTGCAATGATACCAACTCGATATCGATCAGAGCGATACATCATCCCAAATGTGAAACCCCCGCCTGAAATTTCACTGTTAATATACCGATCATGGTAGAACTTATTAAATCGCAAGTATGCCGAATCGCGCGGCAGCGCTGTCTGTGTATTGCTGTACACATTATTGACATCTTCTTCAACATAATTGCGGGTGTAGTCATACGAGCCTGTCATGATATTGAGCGACACACCGAATGAGATATTCTCCTCAACATCAATTGCCCCGGCAAACGACCATTGACCTAAATTACCCCCTTCTTTGACAAGAGCATGCTGTTGAACATTTTTTTGGATTGCAGTATATCCGGTGTTGTTCGTTAAATATGTATTGTAAGGTATGTCATATGTTGCGTCAGCATCGTACAAAGTCGGAATAATCGAACTCTGAGAGTTGTACGCATTGAAAGAAAGTGACGATGCATAATCTGCGATACGATTGTAGCCGAATGAAAAGACCAAACTCCCCTGCACTGTGGGGAATGGAAATACAAATCCGATGTCATCGAGAGACGTGGCGGTAACATTTTCGCTTGCTTTATTTCCAAGATATGCTGCGTCATTTGTCAATCCGAAATTTGAAACACCGCCGGTGAATTCAAGCCGCCGCAATTGCGCCAGTCCGGCAGGATTCCAGAGCGACGCGCTATAGTCGTCTGACACACCGATATAGGCGTTCCCCATCCCAAGTGCGCGGGAACCGACCCCTGTTCCTCTCGTGGAATACCGCAATGCATCTTCGGAAAATTGTGCTGCAGAAAGTGAGAAGATGAATAGAGTGATCGCTAAAATTTTCAGGGTGCTCTTCATACTATCCTCATTGAAATAATTTATCGTGGTCTGTTTCCATCGCGCGATGAACCACTGTCTCTCGTACGGCTGCCGCTGTCGCTCGGCTTCGTGTCGGTACGGCTTCTCTCACCGCTCGTTGTAGAAGCAGCAGGTGTTTGCGTCGCCGGTGGTGGCGCAGTTGTTGTTGCCGGCGGCGGAGTTGACGGCTGAGTTGTTGTCGTCCCTGTCCCCGACTGCGAAGGTGTCGCCTGCGTTGGTGCCGGATTTGATTGCGACCGCTCGCGTGACCCTGTGTTGTCCCGTGTTGATCCTGTTGTACGCGGACGATTATTATTCGCAGTTGCCGTTTTCGGTTGTTCACCGCCGCTCACACTGGTTGCCGGCGGAAACCACCATGGCTGTGCAGGAACAGGATTATACCATCCGTACGGATCTGGTTCATACACCGGAGATACGTACGGATTATTCCACGCCGTCGGTTCAAGAATAATACCGTTGTGAACGGATGTGACTCCGTAGTACTTCAACTCCAGGTAACGGTCGTCAAGTTCGGCGCGGCTGTGGCACGAAAGGCAATTGCGGTTGTAATTCAATTGAAAGGAAGCATCGGAGTAGGTCGAAGAATGCTCGTCCCGGCTTTGTAAAAACTCCTGTGGAGACATCAGTACGGTGTAACAGCCGCTGAACGACAGCAAAAGTATCGACGATAAAATAATTTTCACATTTTGAGTATGCATACTTAATCGGCTCTCTTTCTGCCTCCTCCACTATTCGATCCGCCCGAATTTCCGCCGCTACTTCTGGGTGGTGGTACGGATTGTGAAGATGGCTGTTGAGCCGGCGGAGGCGAATATGATCTGCGATCATCACGCGGACGTTCCACGCGCCCCCCATCATTTTGAGGGACAGATTTTTTTGGTGGATTATATGCCGGCTTAGAGGATTTTGTCTCATCGCCACCTCTTCTGTCGTCGCGAGGCTTGATTTTTGTCGGCGGCGGAGTACTGGCAGTACGATCGTCGCGCGGCGTATTCCTAACAGGAGGCGGTGTTACAGTGCGATCATCCCGGGGAGTAGTTCTTTCTGTTGGAACAGTTCTTTGTGGTTTTCCCTCGGCATCAGGGCGAGCTCTCATCTTTTCCCACCAAGGTTTTTCATCCGTTTTTGTGTCATCGTTGGGAGTTACTCTGTCGAGAGTCACCCGTTCGCGCGGGGGAGTTGTTCCAGTCGCAACCGTCGTTCCCGGTGTAGTTGGCGGCGGAATTGGTCTTGATCGATCACCAGGATTGTTTGGATCGCGAGTCGATCCGTTGTCCCGTATTTTTCCCGGAGTAGCCGGCGGATTGTATCCATAGACGGGTGGATAATAGTACGGCGGATAATACACCGCAACAGGATAATACGGATATGGGTACCACGGATCATAAATCGGGGGCCACCATGGATTCGGATAAATGATTGTATACTGCGGATAATAATGATACCACCACCACGGTCTGTACCAACCCCAGTAGGGATCATCATAGAACGAGTGATAATATCCGGCTATCCAAGAAGAGTGATACGACGGGTAATAGTAATTGAACGAGAGCCGGAACCGCGAACGGCGGTAATCGTCATCGAGGTAGTAATTGTTGTTGATGGTGACATTCCCCTCTTGGTCGTACGTAGTATCTGAACCAGCATAATATTCATCGTCAGCGTATTCGTTTGTTGCCAGCTCGGTGTAACATCCTGAGAGAGGGAGACTGACCAATACAAAAAAGAAAACCGGAAGAAATCTCGTCACTGCTTTCATAACGCACCTCGTTTTTTTGTTCATCTGTATGAACAGCTTGCGGTATAAATTCATTCCCACGAATTGGACACAACACTATATTGCAGGATTAATTAAAGAGAAGCAAGGGGTATGGCGGGGTTTCCTTTGATTTAATTACAATGTCCGGACGTATTCAACCTTCAATGTCCGATTTGCAAATGTCACGTTATTTTGATTTTTCACGATATTTTTCAGGTCAAAGCCAAGGGTCAATCCGCTGGCAAGCGACCAGCGTAACCCTGCATTGAGATATCCGTTCCCCTTTCCGAACGCCTGACCATGATTATCATTGAATGCAAAATCGTATTCGGCAAGAAATGATAATTCTTGTCCGATCGATTTTTCAATACCGGCAAAGATATTCATATCTTTGTCGCCATCCTTTTTTTCCATGCTCCAATTAACTCCGCCGTGGAATGACAGGAACCCAAGCATCGTATAGTTCTTGCTTCCTGCAATGAAAATCCCTTTTGATTTAATCGTAAACCGTTCCAGAGAGTCGATGTACGTCTCTTTTCCCTGTGAGTCAAATCCGAATGCGATTGCAGGCATCACTTCCGTTTCGTCGATCAAACGATATTTCACCATCACGCCGGGAAGTTTTTGTGTTGTCACTTTATTCTTTCCGATGATCCCGACACCGCCGTACGACACGCCGAACGTCAAACGATCCAACGCTCCTGCATACAATCCAAACATCACACCGCCATCCTGAAAGAAATTTGATTCGAACGAGAATGCTCCACGTTTCAGCAATCCCGCTGTCGGCGTATCAATAATATAGCGCGGTTCGATGTTCGCTGCATCGCCGGCAGAGTTCTGGGCAATTCCAAACGACGACACAAGGATCAACAACACAGTGACAATGACTTTTTTCATCGGATTCCCATTCAATAGTTGTTCTGTTGTAACGTACGGAAAATTATACTTTTTTCCACGTTGTTCCTTCTTTGCCGTCCTCCAACACGATTCCTGCCGCTTTCAAATCATCGCGTATCTTGTCCGAAATAGCGAAATTTTTGTTCTTTCGAGCATCGTTGCGGAGTGAAATGAGTAATTCCATGAGCTGCGGTTCTGCAGAAACTCCGGCTGATTGTCTTCCCTGTGATGACAACCCGAGAATATTTTCCGTTACAGCCGCCAGAAACTCATTGACTGACATTAAAAAATTGTGCGATGCGTTTGCCGCATCATTGAGCAGATCGTTCAATTCGCGGACGAGTTCAAACAACACTCCAATTGCTTGCGGCGCATTGAAATCGTCGTTCATCGCATCGAAGAATCGCTTCTTGTATTCTTCAAATGATGTGAGAAATTCTTTTTTTCCTGTCCGTTGTTTTGCTAATTCTGAACGGAGACGCACGAGTGTGCCTCTCAATTTTTCCAGCCCCTTTGCCGCCCCTTCCACCGCCTGCTCGCTGTAATCGAGCGTGCTGCGGTAGTGGCTTTGGAGGATGAAGAACCGAATCACCATCGGATCGAATTTTTGGAAAGCGTCTTTCAACGTTACGAAATTTCCGAGTGACTTCCCCATCTTCTGTCCGTTCACGGTCACAAGATTATTGTGCATCCAGTACTTCACGAACGGCTTGCCGGTGGAACATTCGCTCTGTGCAATCTCGCATTCGTGGTGCGGGAACTGGTTGTCCATGCCGCCGCCGTGAATGTCGAACGTTGCGCCAAGGTACTTCATCGACATTGCCGAGCATTCCAGATGCCAGCCGGGAAATCCTTTTCCCCACGGCGAGTTCCACTGCATAATGTGGTTCGGCTCCGCTTTTTTCCACAACGCAAAGTCGGCGGGATTCCTTTTTTCTGATTTCACTTCCACGCGCGTACCGCTCTCCGCTTCTTCCAACACTCTGCCGGAGAGTTTACCGTACTCTTTGTCCTTGGTGACGTCGAAATAAACAGAGCCGTTCACTTCGTAAGCAAATCCTTTGTTCAACAAGTCCTGCACCATCTCGATCTGTTCGGGAATGTGTCCTGTGGCGCGGGGAGAAATGTCGGGACGGAGAATGTTCAATGCATCCATGTCGGCAAAGTATTCGCGCGTGTACATCTCCACCACCTGCATCGGATGCAGTTTGTCTGTCCGCGCTTGCTTTGCAATTTTATCTTCCCCCTGATCCGCATCGTCTGTCAAATGCCCTACATCTGTGATATTCTGAACGTAGGTTACTTTGTAACCGAGATATCTCAGATAGCGGACAACGATATCGAACGAGACATAACTTTTGGCATGTCCGAAATGCGACAGCCCGTACACGGTCGGACCGCAGACGTACATGTTCACAATGTCGTCGTGGAGCGGTTTGAATTCTTCTTTTTTGCGTGTGAGTGAGTTGTAAATATGTAAAGGCATAAGTTGAATGCTAAGGGCGCATTGTTTCTCAGTTAAAAAATAATGTTAAGGTCATGCTGAGCGTAGCGAAGCATCCAGTATCTGGATTCTTCGTCCCGGCAAAGAACGTCGGGACTCAGAATGACAAAATATTTGACAGATTATTTTATTCCCATCAATTCCTTAGCGGATTTTATTCCTGCTTCAGTAATAGTTTCGCCGCTCAATAATTTTGCCACTTCTTTAATCCGTTCTTCATTCTCCAGCAATCGTAATCTGGTTGTGGTTTTTTTATTCGCTTCAATTTTTTCAACAGCAAAATGCACGTCCGCCAGTCCCGCAATTTGCGGCAGATGCGTGATGGCGATGACCTGGTGATGTTTCGAAAGTTTTTTCAGGCTCAAACCAACCGATTGCCCGATCCGCCCGCTCACGCCGGTGTCGATCTCATCAAAGATCAGCAGCGGGGTTTTGTCGGACTGTGCAAGAGCAGATTTCAACGCGAGCATAATGCGGGAGACTTCGCCGCCCGAAGCGACCTTTGCCAGCGGTTTCACTTCTTCGCCGACGTTTGTTGAAAGAAAGAACTCCACATGATCGACACCGCAGGAAGCCGCTTCAAAAAGCGAGGAGCCGATCTTTACGGCAATTGCATTCATATTCTTTTCTACAGGACGCTGAGTGATCGTCGTTTCAAACTTTGCTTTTTGAATTCCGAGGTCTGCGAGCGATGTAATGATCTCTTTTTCCAATTTCTTTGCAGCATCTTTGCGTCGTTGCGTGAGTGTGTTTGCTTTTGTGCCGCATTCGCTTCGCAATGCGTCGATCTCTTTCTCCAATTTCGCGATCTCTTTTTCAAAATTCTCGGCGAACTTGAATTCATCACCGATCTTCTGCCGGTACGCGATCAACGCTTCGAGCGTGCCGCCGTATTTCTTCTTGAGCATCGTCAACGCGCCGAGCCGTTCGCGGATTTCTTCGAGCCGGTCGGGATTGTGTTCGATGCGCGATGCGTAGTTCTGCACCTGTTTCGCTATCTCATCCACGATCACTTCGGCGGATTTTAATTCATTCACCGCATCGGAGAATGTCGCATCGATCTCCGCCAACTGTTCCAGCAACTTCCGCGCTTTCACCACGCTGTCACGCGATGAACTTTCAGATTCGTACAGAATCTGATGAATACTGCCGGTCAGTTCATTCAGTTTCTCCGTATTCTCAAGTATCTTCAGTTCGGCTTCAAGGTGTTGTTCCTCGTCCGCCTGCGGATTGACTGCGTCGATCTCTTTGATTTGAAATTCAAACAATGATTTCTTTGCTTTGAGTTGATCTTCCTGCTCTTGTAATTCTCTTTTCTTCGATGTCAATTCAGCCAATGTTCTGAACGATACCCGGTACGTTTCCAATTCTTTTTCATACCCGCCAAAGTCGTCCAGAAAATCAATGTGCGTTTCGGGATGAAGCAGCGATTGATGTTCGTGCTGTCCGTGCAGATCGACAAGTGCATCGCCGATCTCTTTGAGCATCGAAACATTCACAGGAGAATCATTGATGAAGCAGCGGCTTTGTCCTTTGTTCGTTACTTCGCGCCGCACGATGATCTCGTCGGTGACATCATTCTCATTGGCGCGAAGTATGCCGGCGACGCGGTCATTCTTTTTTATATCAAACACTCCCTCAACGACCGCCTTTTCTGCTCCTGTGCGGATCATTTCCGTACTTGCGCGTTCACCGAGCAGCAAGCCGAGCGCATCGATCAAAATGGATTTGCCCGCTCCGGTTTCTCCGGTAATGATGGTCAATCCGGTCGAAGACTCGACAC
Source organism: Bacteroidota bacterium (assembly GCA_040751955.1). Lineage (GTDB taxonomy): Bacteria > Bacteroidota > Ignavibacteria > UBA10030 > UBA8401 > SpSt-333. The sequence continues at coordinate 13,641 of JBFMFY010000008.1, read as the reverse complement.
GTCGAGAAGAAAATTCGACGGAGATTTCTTCGATGAGAGCGTAATTTTTAATGAGGAGAGACTTCAACATTGAATGAAGTTACATCGAAAAGTGGAGAGTTTCAATTGAGAAGTATATTATCCGGCGACGACAATTTCCGGAACATCACCCATAAGCCCATGAAAGAATGCCATCTGAAAAAATGTCTCCAGCGATTCGCGCGACTGGTCGTCAAATCCGTATGTGAACGGCGTGAGAAAGTTGTAGATCACATCAGGTGACTGCGAGCGATCCCTTGAAAGTTCGTCCGCAAGTGTGCGAAGTTCGTTCTTCCCCGATTCCTGGGAGACGATCAGCAGATCGCTCAAATCCTTGTTAAACGACTCGCTCCGTCCTACACAAATCGAATGGACGAAGGGAAGTTCCGTGATGTCGGACCATTCGTCAACCAGATCGATGAAAGGATATTTTGTTTGAACGGAATGAAGGACCTCACCCGCAACAAGAGCGCAGTCTGCTTTGGCAAGCATCGCCTCAACTGTTCCGGCAACGGGAACAATGGCTGGAACAGAATCGTATTTTTCTCCGAGTACTACACGTGCCAACACAACATCTGTTGTTGTCACTGTGCCAACCGCCATCGTTTTGATATCGCGGAGTTCGCCTCGGAGATAAAGCCGAACGGTTCCCGCAAATCCGCTTGCTGAAACACCGATGCCCGGATAAATGATGAGGTCGGAGCTGTTGATCCCATAATCCATCGGATGGACAAATGCTGCATCCGATTCTTTGCTCATCAGCCGGTCGATATGTACGGCAGGCGTATTAAATAAAAGTTCCGCCGAAGCGGAACCTTGAAGTGTGCGATACAACGGCTGCGTGTACAGATCGCGGAGCGTTCCTATGCGGAACTTTCCGCTCACTGATTTGCACCTGTCTTCTGGCGGATTTGTTTGGATGCGAGACCACGCAGGTAGTACAATTTCGCGCGGCGAACACTGCCATCTTTTACTTTTTCGATCTTTGCAATACGGGGAGAATGGAGCGGAAATATTCTTTCCACGCCGACGCCGTCCGAGACTTTACGAACAGTAAATGTTGCACCCATTCCTTCGCCGCGGCGTCCGATCACGACTCCCTGATATTGCTGAATACGTTCCTTGTCCCCTTCGACAACGCGCACATGCACGTTCACGGTGTCTCCCGTTTTGAAATCGGGAATATCCGACTTCACGAATGCTGCTTCCACTAATTTGATTTTATCCATGATGCCCTCTGTAGTTTGCCAGTCTTGTTCGACTGATGATAGTGTATGTAGTTAATTTCCAAATCCCAAATATCAAATCACAATACTAAATCTTGATAATCTTGCAATCTTGTAATTAAAATTATTTCAACAAATCTTTCCTTCTCTCCTTCGTCTTTTCTTTCCGTTGCTCTTCTCTCCACCGCGCTACGTCTTTATGATTTCCAGACAAAAGAACATCCGGTACTTTCATCCCGCGGAATACTGGCGGACGCGTATAACTTGGCGCGTCGAGAAGTCCGTCCTGAAACGAATCGGAAAGGGACGATTCTGCGTCGCTGATTGCTCCGGGAATCAATCGCACGATCGCATCGGTGATCACCATCGCAGCAAGCTCTCCTCCCGTCAGCACGTAATCACCGATCGAAATCTCTCTGGTGATCAATGTCTGCCGGACTCGTTCATCCACACCCTTGTAATGCCCGCAGAGGATGATCAGATTCTTCTTCAGGGAGAGATCGTTCGCTTTTTTTTGATCAAACTTTTCGCCATCTGCGCTGACGTAGATGATCTCATCGTATGAACGTTCGCTCTTCAGCCATTCGATGCATTCGAAGATCGGCTCCGGTTTCAGGATCATTCCCGCCCCGCCGCCGTACGGAGGCTGGTCAACAATCTTATGCTTATCATGTGTGAAAGAACGAAGATCGTGCACGACGATCTCAACCAGTTTCTTTTCCTGCGCCCGCTTCAGTATGCTCTCGGTGAGAGGACTTTTGAGCAACTGCGGCACGGCGGATATGATATCGATTCTCATGCTCACAATACTATTACCTTTTCCCTCGAGCGGGGCTTCGACGCATCCCGATAAACGACATCGGGACTTGCTCAGCCTGACTGTGTATCGCACTCACAACATTTCGCCGTCGAACAATCCTTCCGGCGGACGGACGAGTATCTCTTTTTTCCCTACATCAACGGAGAGAACAAATTCAGGAACTGCCGGGAACATCACTTCACCGTTCTCCGTTTTCACCGTGTATGCCATTTGTGCGGGAAGAGCATCAACGGAGGTCACTTCACCTAATCGCTTTCCTTCTTCATTCACGAGCAGACAGCCAACGAGATCATCAATGAAAAATTTTTCTTCCGGCGGCTGCTTCTTCTCCGACTCTTCAACGAAGAGATACATTTTTTTGAATTCTTCCGCCGCCGTCCGGTCGTCAATACCGTTCAGCTTGATATAGATCTCGCTTCCCCGTTTGCGGACTGATTCGATCTTGCACTGCTCTGTCGCCGTTTCGTTCTTCCCGACGAACGTATTTTTCAGCCCTTCGAATTCTTCCGCCGTACGGGCATACGAGAGAATTTTCATTTCGCCCCTGACTCCGAATACGCCGACGATCTGAGCAGTGGCGCGGAGTGGCTGCGTGTGTTTAGTCTTCAACTTCTAAGATTGCCCTTTTCCCTTGTTTGGCAGCGACGGCACTGAGCAGTACTCTGATCGACTGCGCCGTCCGTCCCTGTTTGCCGATGATCTTGCCGACATCGGGCTGACCGACCTTCAGCTTAAAGATAACCTTGTTGTCCTTCTCCTCTTCCGAGATCTGGACAGAATCAGGATTGTCAACAAGTTGCTTCGCAATGTACTCCAGGAATTCACGCATTTCTGCCTCCTGTGACTAGTGTGAGAAGACTATTGAGTTATCCTACTGCAACATTGTTCGGAAAATATTTTCTGCTCAGCGTCGCGACTGCTTACGCTTGCGCCGGAGCTTCGGCTGCCGGTGCAGGTGCCGCTGCCTCTTTGGGTGCCGCGGATTTCGCTTTTTTCTTCGCTGCTTTACGGCGCGCTTTCTTCGCGAGTTCTTTTTCGCGCTTCAACGGCTGCGATGCCTGCCATTTTTCGAATTCGGCGGCAACGGTCGCTTCATCTTTCCCTTTTTTCTTCAGGTACCATTTCAGCATGATCCCTTTGCGGCTGAGCAAATTGCGCACCGTATCAGTCGGCTGCGCGCCGACGCCGAGCCAGTACATCACTCTGCTTTCCTTGAGGTCGATCGAAACGGGATCGATGTTCGGGTTGTAATTCCCGAGTTTCTCGAGGAAGCGTCCGTCACGTTTGTACCGTCCGTCCGCTGCGACGATGCGGTAAATCGGCTGTTTCTTTTTTCCGCCGCGTTGTAATCTTATTTTTACTGCCACTGTGGTTCTCCTTTGTACTGCTTGTAGTGTGATTTATTTATGTATTTGATTTACAATTTTATCGTCCCAACCTCTGTCCCACCATCTTCGCGATGCTTTTCCCCTTCGTGAAGTTGCGCATCATCTTTTGCATCTCGGTAAATTGATTCAACAGTTTATTCACTTCCTGAATCGTCCGTCCGCTCCCTTTCGCAATTCTCTTTCTGCGTGAGCCGTTGATGATGCCCGGATTGTTCCGCTCTTCTTTTGTCATAGAAAGGATAATCGCCTCAACGTACTTCAATTCTTTGTCGTCGATGTCGTTCATGTTCCCGAGTTTGTGTGCGCCGGGAATCATTGACATTACCTGCGACATCGGTCCCATTTTCTTCACCTGCTGCAGTTGATCGTAAAAATCCTGCAGTGTGAATCGGTCCTTAATGATCTTTTCTTGTAACTTCGCAGCCTGTTTCTGGTCAAATGTCTGCTGCGCTTTTTCAACGAGCGAGACGATGTCTCCCATGCCGAGAATGCGCGATGCCATCCGGTCGGGATAGAACTGCTCGAGCGCATCCATCTTCTCGCCGACACCGACGAACTTGATCGGCTTCCCCACGACGCTGCGGATCGAGAGAGCAGCGCCGCCGCGAGTATCGCCGTCCAGTTTTGTCAGTACGATGCCGTCATAATTCAATCGGTCGTGGAACGCTTTTGCCGTGTTCACGGCGTCCTGACCGATCATCGAATCGACGACAAAAAGAATTTCGTGCGGCTTCACGGCGGATTTGATGTTCTCCACCTCGCGCATCATCTCCTCATCGATCGCCAAACGTCCGGCGGTATCGATGATCACCGTATCGCGTGCGTTTTCTTTTGCGTACGGGATCGCCTGTTTCGCGATCTCCAGCGCACTCTCCGTCCTGCTTGTAAAGACGGGAACTTCGATCTGTTTGCCAAGCGCTTCCAGCTGATCAATAGCTGCGGGACGATAGACGTCTGCAGCAACGAGCAGCGGGTGACGTCCCTTGCTCTTCAACAGGTTCGCAAGTTTTCCGCCAAACGTCGTCTTACCGGAACCTTGCAAACCCGCCACCATGATGATGCTCGGAACTTCCGGAGAAAGTGTAATCTCCGTTTTCTCCGAACCCATCAGCGTCACCAACTCATCGTAAATGATTTTAATGATCAGTTGCCCGGGAGCAACGCTGGTGATAACTTCCTGTCCGATTGCTTTTTGTTGAACATTGTCAATGAACGATTTTACGACGTTCAGGTTCACGTCCGCATCGAGCAGCACACGGCGCACTTCACGCAGCGCTTCCGCCGTATTCTCTTCCGAGATGCGGTGCTGTCCGCGGAGTTTCTTTAGCGCACTATCTAATTTTTCAGTGAGTGTTTCGAACATTTCTGATTATCAGTTATTGGTAATTTGTTATTGGCTGCATGCTCTCAAATTTTCACTCCAATAACCTGTAACAAATTACCGGTGACAAACTATCCCGCTTTTCTCAGCGCTTCTGCTCCTCCGACGATCTCGAGTAATTCTTTCGTAATCGCCGCCTGACGCGCTTTGTTATAGTTCAATTGAAGAATCTTGATCAGGTCGCGTGCGTTCGTGCTGGCATTCTCCATTGCAGTCATGCGCGCACCTTGTTCTGCCGCATTTGAGTCGAGCAGTACGCGCCACATCTGGAAATTCAGATGTTTCGGCACCAGTGCACCGACGATCTCGTCGCTTGTCGGTTCGTAAATGTAATCGGTCGCAGCATGTTTTTTGTCGTTGCTCTCTTCCGGCATCACGGGAAGGAATTGACTGACCGTCAGTTTCTGCTGCACGGCGTTCTTAAATTCATTGGAGATGACTTCGACCTTATCGAACTCTCCCTTGATGAATCCCTCCACAACTTCCGCTACGATCGTCTTTGCGATGTTGAAATTCAACTGATTGAAAATGCCGACGTGCTTCGAAATGACTTCGTAGTTCCGTTTGCTGAAGAAATCATACCCTTTCTTGCCCACACAGATCAGTTTGACTTTCCCGGCTTCGTTCATCTCGGCATAGTTCTTCTCAATGTGGTTGACAGTCGCTTTGATGATGTTGCTGTTGAAGGCGCCGCACAATCCACGGTCTGCCGTCACAACGACGATTGCGACAGATTTCACTTCACGCACTTCGAACTGCGGATATTTCGTCACATCCACCTGTCCGGAGAGATGCGAGAGAAGTTCTTTCATCTTCTTTGCGTACGGGCGGGCGGCGATGATGGCGTCGGTGGCGCGGCGAAGTTTTGCCGCGGAGACCATCTTCATCGCTTTGGTAATCTTCTGCGTATTCTTGACGCCGCTGATGCGGCTGCGTATTTCACGGAGTGTTGCCATTACACTATGCCGCTTTGAATGTTGTCAAAAATTCCGTTGCCGCCTTCTTGATCGTGGCGACAACATCGTCTGTCAAATCCTTCTTCTCAGCGATCTCCTTGAGCGCATTGTTGTGCCGCATTTCAAACATCTCAAGGAATTCTTTTTCGAATTGTCCAATTTTCTCAACCGGCAGTTCATCAAGGAATCCGTTTGTGCCGAGATAGATCATTACCACCTGTTTTTCCACAGGCATCGGCACATATTGGTTCTGTTTCAATAATTCCACCAAACGTGCGCCGCGGCGCAACTGTTGCTGCGTTGCTTTGTCAAGATCGGAACCAAACTTCGCGAATGCTTCGAGCTCGCGGTACTGTGCAAGATCAAGACGCAATCGTCCTGCAACTTTCTTCATCGCTTTGATCTGCGCATTGCCGCCAACGCGCGATACTGAGATACCAACGTTGATGGCAGGACGAATACCTGCGTTGAAAAGATCGGGAACAAGATAGATCTGTCCGTCTGTAATAGAGATAACGTTCGTCGGGATGTATGCCGAAACGTCGCCAGCCTGCGTTTCGATGATCGGCAGCGCAGTCAATGAACCGCCCCCTTCTTCATCGCTCAACTTTGATGCGCGCTCGAGCAACCGCGAGTGGAGATAGAAGACGTCGCCGGGATACGCTTCGCGCCCGGGTGGACGGCGCAGGAGCAATGAAACCTGACGGTATGCAGCCGCTTGTTTCGAAAGATCATCATACACCACGAGGGCATCGCGTCCATTGTCTCGGAAATATTCGCCGAGCGTCGCGCCGGAGTATGCCGCAACAAATTGCAGCGGAGCCGGATCGCTTGCATTTGCCGCGATTACTGTCGTGTACGGCATTGCACCTTCTTCTTCCAATTTATTCACAACCTGAGCTACTGTCGATCCTTTTTGTCCGATAGCAACATAGATGCAATAGACAGGACGGATCCCCTGCTTCTTGGCTTCTTCGGTGTGCGTATATTTTTGATTGATGATCGTGTCGAGCGCGACGGCGGTTTTACCCGTTTGCCTGTCTCCGATGATTAATTCACGCTGTCCGCGTCCAATCGGAATCATCCCGTCGATAGCTTTCAATCCGGTCTGCAGCGGTTGTTTCACCGGCTGGCGCTGGATAACACCGAGTGCTTTCCGTTCGATCGGATAAAATTTTTCTGTTTTGATCGCGCCGCGTCCATCAATCGGTTGTCCGAGCGGATTGATAACGCGACCGAGCATCGCCTCGCCGACAGGCATCGACGCCACACGGTTGGTGCGTTTAACGGTATCTCCCTCTTTGATTTTCGTATCGTCGCCGAACAGAATGCATCCGACATTGTCCTCTTCAAGGTTGAGCACCATGCCGAACACATCGTTCGGGAACTCCACCAACTCTCCTGCCATGCATTTGGAGAGGCCGTACACGCGCGCGATACCGTCACCGACCTGCAACACGGTGCCGACGTCGTACACATCAACTTCTTTTTCATATCCCGCAAGTTGCTTGCGGAGAATTGCGGTAATTTCATCGGGTCGAACTTCAGCCATTGTTGTTTTTTCCTTTTTTCAATTTCAACAAATAAAAAATTTCAATTGCAAATTTCGTAAAAATTCTAAGCATCAATTTCTAAATTTTAAACATGAATGTTTGAGATTTGTTCAACGCCACTGTTCTTGCATTTAGAATTTAGGATGTAGAATTTTAATTGTTAAACGAACCTTCTTTTAATTTCACTCTTAAAATTTCAAGCTGGCGTTTCACGCTGCCATCGAGTACTGTATCACCGACGCGGGCAATAAAGCCCCCTTTTATGCTTTTGTCAAGACTGAAGGTGATCTCCACGTTCTTCTTTGTCATCGTTTCCAGTTGTTTTTGGAGATCTTTCTCCTGCTTGGTTGAAAACTCAGCACTGGTCTTCACCTTCACGCGCAGAATGCCGAGCTCTTCATCACGCAGGACAAAATATTGTTTGAGGATTTCATGGAGAAGACTCTCGCGTCCTTTCACCACCATGGCGTCGATATACCCGGCAACAAGATCGCCAACCTTCTTTTTAAAGACTTCGCGAAGAATTGCGCGCTTCTTCTCTTTAGGAATGATCGGGCTTGCAAGGACATTCTTCAGTTCGCGCGAACCATCGACGATATCGAGAACCGTTTGCAGATCATCCGCAATCACAGCGGGTTTCTTCTGTTCGTTGGTCAATTCCATTAACGCCGAAGCGTAACGTTGTGCTACTCGTTGATTGCTCATCAGTTATTCTGCATTTGCTGTAATACTTTGTCGATCATTTTCTTTTGTTTAGCACCGTCGAGTGATTCGTCGAGGATCTTCTCTGCCGCCGTAACCGCAAGGTCGGCTACTTCGCTGCGCAACTGCTGCACTGCCGATTCCTTTTCACGGGCAATTTCATCCTTCGCCTGCTCCAGCAACTTCTTTGCGCTTTCATTCGCTTTCGCAACAATGTCGTTCTTCACCTGCTCAGCCACTGCACGCCCTTCGGCGATCAGGCGGGCAGTTTCAGCATTTGCCTTCTCCATTGCAGATTTATTTTCTGCGATCATCCGTTCAGCATCTTTCTTTGCCTGTTCGGCAGCACGCAGCGCATCAGCGATCTCTTTCTCGCGCGATTCCAATGCATGCAGCAGAGGCTTCCACGCAAATTTACCGAGCACAATCACCAATAATACAAACGTGATGATGGTCCAAATAATTAATCCGGGATTTATATCTAACATAGGATTCTCTTGTTGAATTAACTGTTGCGCGTCATTGCGAGGCGTTGTTTGCCGAAGCAATCTTCATTTTGGGAGATTGCTTCGTCGTCCCTTCGGGACTCCTCGCAATGACACGATATAGTTTTACTTTGTAGCAAGAATAATGCAGATCGCGAGTGCAAAGAATGTAGCACCTTCGATAAGCGCAGCTGCAATCAACATAGATGTACGAACCTGTCCTGCAACTTCTGGTTGACGTCCGCTTGCTTCCATTGCCGCTGCCGCAAGTTTGCCGATGCCGATGCCTGCGCCGATGATCGAGATGCCTGCGCCGATTCCTGCTGCTAAGTATCCAAGACCGAGTGATTCCATTATTATTTCTCCTGATTGATGTGTGTTGAATTAGTATTTGAGTAATTGAAAATTTGTTGTTAATGTCCGTGACCGTGTTCAGTACTATGGCTTTCCGTCTGCATTCCGAGTCCCATAAAGAGCGACGTCAGCATCGTAAAAATATATGCTTGCAGGAATGCGACAAAGAGTTCCAGCATATAAATTCCGAGAGCGAATGCGACAGAAATGGGTGCAACGGCGAGAGATTTGAAAACAAAAATTAAACCGATGAGGGCGAGAATAACGATATGTCCGCCAGTCATATTTGCGAAGAGACGAATGCAAAGTGCGAACGGTTTTGTAAAAAGTCCGAGTACTTCAATAGGAATCATGATCGGCCAGAGAGACCAATGCACACCGCCAGTCAAATGTGCGAGGTAGTGCCTGAGTCCCTGCGCACGAATCGCCGACAATTGGATCATGATAAACGCGATGATCGCCAATCCGGCGGTCACACTCACATTGCCCGTTGCCGATGCACCGTAGGGAATGAGTCCGAGAAGATTCATCACAAGTATGAAAAAGAAATTTGTCAGCAGGTACGGAAGATATTTCAATCCACCTTTCCCCATATTCGGTATAACAATCTCGTCCCGCACGAACATGACGAACACTTCAATGAGATTGCCCAGCCCTTTGGGAACTTTGTTCTTTTGATTTTTCCGGGCGACGATTGAAAGCGTAACAACCAAAATTACTGCGGCAAGCCAGAGAAACACTACATGTTTTGTGATCGACAGATCGATTCCGAAGGGATGAAAGTGGGGTAAATGAACGTGACCGAGAAACGGAAGTTCGATTTCCGGTCCGTCGTAAATATGGTGCAGGAGTTGCGTAAAGAGATTTTCATCTCCGCCGGAATGGGTTCCGACTGCGTGCGCAGCCGTGTCGGAAACTGCACTCGCAGAGTCAACCACTGCATGTCCGCTTTGTGTATTATTCATCAATATCCAAGTAAACACAATCAACCTGTAGTTCTAATTATTGATTTTACTTTGCCACTTATTGTGGATGTAGAGCACTTCCTCTGCGAGAAAGATCATATACATTCCGAACAGCGAGCCAACAAGGGCAATCGAATGAAACTTAAACACTCCGATCAGCACCAATAACAGCCCGGTCATCACAAATAATCGTATCGCAATCCCTCCGAGCACGATCTGCACAAAATGCGTGTACGATTTATTGAACGAATACTCTATCGCCACATACCCCATCAGCACATTCACTATGCTCAGCGTCACCCCCGCTGCAACACCTTTGACAGTCTCTTCATCTGCATATTCTACCAGCGGATACCATCCTGCAGCACAGACGATCACAAGCGTCAACAACATTGTCCTGAGAAAGTGAAATCTAAATTTTGTTTCGCCGTTCATCTTCTTCTTTGTTGCTCAAATCTATTACTGTTCGAAAGAACTTTATCAATCCGCCGACAGCGCCTGCGATGATCATTGATACCATCAGCCACGGTTTCGTCCCGAAATATTCATCGGCATACTTGCCGATGAAGAAGAAGACGACGACTGTGGCTGCAAGTTGTGCACCGAGTGTCAAGTACGGTCCGGTTGACTGCAGCACTTCCGCAAATTTTTTCTCTTCGTTCATTGAAGAGATCCGCCTGCATTAATAATTCTGTCCGCCGGGACGGTTCTCGGTCATTGAAATTCGTCCGTCGAACATCGCCCCTTCGTCGATCACCAATTTCGCCGCTTTCACATCGCCGCGGACTGAAGATTTTCCTTCCAGCACAAGTTTATCGACGGCGGTGATATTTCCTTTCACTTTTCCACCGATGGTGACGTTGCGGCCGTTTACCGCTCCTTCAATTTCTCCTGTCACACCGATCGCAAGATTTTCCGCAGCATGGACTTCGCCGGTCAATTTGCCGTCCACACGAAGGCTCCCCTGTGTGCGAATCTTACCGTCAACAGTGGTCCCTACACCGATAAGATTCAGGTCTTTCATTCCATTTTTGTCTGCCATACGAAGTATCCTTCGGATTAGAGTTCGCTCGCTATTAAGTAATCGTTCGGATTTTGTGCCTTCCCGTCTTTCCACACTTCAAAATGCAGATGCGGTCCGTAACTTGTGCGGCCTGAATTTCCCAGCAACGCGATTGGTTCTCCTCGCCGCACTCGTTCACCAACCGTTTTTAACAGACTTTGATTATGCTTGTAGATCGTCAGGTATCCGCTCCCGTGCGAGAGGATCATCATATATCCATCATCCGCCGTATAACCGGAGAACACAACGTATCCTTCGGCAGCCGCAACAATCAACGAACCTATTTTCCCCGCATAATCCATTCCCACATGCCCGCGATCGGCTTCAAATTTTCTTGAAATGTACCCCACGGCAGGCGTGGTGATCGGAAACTCAGCACGAAACGAAGATTCTTCCTTCTCCACTGTCAACGTGCGATACACTATGCTCGGTTCTTGTCTCACCGGTTGCGCACTCTGTTCTTCTTTCGTCTTCCTGTCCGGTAACTCATCAACGGCAACATCTGCCGATGAAAAATCAATAACACTGTCGGCAGGAAGCACCTGCTGACCTAACGCTTTTCGTAACTTATTGTTGTATTCGCGAAGAACAAGGACCTCGGATGAGACCCGGTTCAATCGCTGTTGTACCTGGAACAATTCCGATCCGTAACGCTTTTGGAGTTGTTCTTCAGACATCGGAATGAGTAAACCTGCCGGCGTGTACACAATTGCCGCGATGGTCAACCCTACAATCAACACCACAACACCACAGCCTGCCAGCACTATCGTCAATACAGAGGCTTTGAAAGAGCGGGTTGATCCGGTTTCCCCTTGCGGTATCACCACAATCCGAAATGATCGGTCTTTTGTTACGTGATGATCGCGCTCAGTGGGCATCATCTCTCCTGCAAAGCGTGTGACTTGCTAACTATAATGGACTACAAAATTACGAAAAAAGTGGAAGAGAGTCAACGAAATTTTCACCCTATTGTTAGCGTAAGTGCTTATGCAAGAAGATGTTGCCGTACTTTCTCACCTATGAATTCTTTCATCTTTTGCTTATAAATGGAACGGGAAAATCGAAGAGCATGATTCCGGATCTCATGCGGATCAAATTTTGAAGCATTCGTCTTTTTTATCGCTTCTAACAGCGAACCGGGGGTCTGTTCATAAAAAAAGAAACCTGTTGTTCCATCCATCACTGTTTCCAATGCACCCCCTTTACCGTACGCAACAACAGGCTTACCGCACGCCATCGCTTCAAGCGGAACAATACCGAAATCCTCTTCGCCGGGAAAGATCAGTGCTTTACATCCTGCATATAGTTGAGCAAGCTGTTCGTCACTTTGCCAGCCAAGAAATTCAATATTCGATTTGGCAATGGATTTCAACTTCTCTGTTTCTGTTCCCTTTCCTACAATCAAAAGATTTTCTCCAAGACTGTTGAAGACTTGAATTGCAAGATCAACTCTTTTATACGGAACAAGTGCCGTTACCATTAAATAGTAGCCATCATTTTTGGTGGAAAGAGTAAACTGATCTGTATCAACGGGAGGAAAAATAACTTCGGCATCTCTATTATAGTGCCGTTTGATTCTTTTTCTCACATTTTCCGAATTCGCTACATAATAGTGAACCCGATCCGCTGTGTGAACATCCCACCACTGCAAGTACGGACGGAAAAGTGTCATTGCAGAGCGCACGGCAATTCCGGCTTTGTCTTTCCCGAAATATTCATCGTACATCTCCCACACATACCGCATCGGAGTATGACAGTAACAAATGTGAAGTGCATCTTTTCTGACTTTCGCTCCTTTGACGACAGCATGACTTGTCGAGATGACAAGATCATATCCGGAAAAATCGAACTGTTCAATCGCAAGGGGAAATAACGGAAGATACGACCGGTACTTTGTCTCCTTGCCCGGAAGTGAATCGATAAACGACGTGACGATTCGTTTCGATTCAATAATCGGAGACATCGCTCCTTTATTATGGAGCAATGTGTAGATGGGGGCGTCGGGATACAACTCGCAGAGAACTTCAAGACATTTTTCCCCGCCTCGCATTCCCGTCAGCCAATCGTGGACTAAAGCAACGTTCATGAGTGCGAATATACAAAACTTGCTTCACTTTTCATCGCTGTTTATATTGATACAACACCATGGCTTACGATCTTGGCAAATACCGATCATGGTTTCCGCATATTCAGACAGGAAAGATCTGGCTGAACCACGCTGCTATCAGTCCGTTATCCAATAGAGTATCGCATGCAGTAACACACCATCTCAACGAGAGATCGTACGGAGCAATCGACGTCTATCCCGCTAACATTGAATCATGCGCCAGAACAAAAAAGAATCTTGCCGCGATCATCAACACAACGCCGGATAGGATCGGTTTTGTGATGAATACGACCGAGGGATTGAATATTCTTACCAACGGACTCGAGTGGAAAACTGGAGACAGGATTCTTCTCAACGACATCGAGTTTCCAGCAAATGTTGTTCCGTTCTTGAACCTAAAAAATCTCGGTGTCGAAATAGACTTCGTCAAAAGCAAGAACGGTGAAATTTCGGTCGATGATATCGAACGAGCAATCACGCCAAAAACAAAATTACTTTCTATAAGTTTTGTACAATTTCTTTCTGGTTTTAAAGTGGATCTCGCGGCAATTGGTGCTTTGTGCAAACAGCACGGGATCGTCTTCTGTGTCGATTCGATACAGGGATTGGGTGCTGCGCCGCTT
>JBFMFY010000079.1:0-13972 GCA_040751955.1 Bacteroidota bacterium | reverse complement strand
TGCTTCACCGCAATTTTACTCCCTCGGCAAGAGGTCAGACATCTTGCTGATAGAAGTGAAAAAAGAAGTATAGAATGCTCATTCTCAATGAGATGTTTGACATCTTTCCTCCGAAAAGGAAATCGTTATGAATCCGCAAAACTTCATCACTGAAATCAGAACCAAAGCCAAACAACTAAAAAAAACGATCGTACTTCCCGATGCCATTGATCCACGGGCGATCAAAGCTGCACGGATTATCGTTGACGAAGGGATTGCGACTCCGATACTGATCGGTGCTGAAGAAGAGATCAGATCGAAAGCCGACTCAGAAGGAGTTTCGCTGCAAGGAGTGCGGGTCGTCGATCCGATCAAATCAGATAAAGTATCGGACTTCACCCATCTCTACTTCAATCTCCGCAAATCGAAGGGGATCCAATTCACCGATGCGCAGGAGATCATGAAGAAGCCCCTCTTCTTCGGCGCGATGATGGTGAAAGAAGGAATGGCGGACGGGAGTGTTGCGGGATCGATCTCGACGACGGGAGATGTGCTGCGTGCGGCGATACAGATCATCGGCATGAAGGAAGGGATCAGCATCGTCTCGAGTTTCTTTGCGATGGTCTTTCCAACAAAACTTTTCACATTTGCCGACTGTGCCGTTGTTCCTGATCCTACGGCAGAGCAACTTGCCGATATCGCACTGACATCCGCAGAAAATCATCAAAAGATCACCGGCGAAGAACCGCGCGTGGCAATGTTGTCGTTCTCCACAAAAGGAAGCGCCTCGCATCCGCTGGTTGAGAAAGTGCAGAAGGCGACAGAGATCGCGAAGAAAAAAAATCCATCGCTCAAGCTGGATGGCGAAATGCAATTGGATGCAGCGATTGTTCCCAAAGTCGGAGCTTCGAAAGCTCCCGGCAGCAATGTTGCAGGAACGGCAAATGTTCTTGTCTTTCCTGATCTCAACGCTGGAAACATCGGATACAAACTTGCGCAGCGGCTCGGCGGTGCGGAAGCAATCGGTCCGGTTGTGCAGGGACTGAAACGTCCGGCGTTCGATCTCTCCCGCGGCTGCAGCGTAGATGATATTGTGAACACAACGGCGATCAATGCGGTGATAGGAGCAGTGTGAGTTGATGCTGAATGTAAAAGTTTCAGGTTTCAGGATTCACGTGTTACGCCATAAAGCATACTGCCTGGAACCTGAAACGTGAGACCTGAAACTAACAAAGAAGTATGAACTCAAGGTACTGGATAGAAAAACTCCAACTCACCCCTCACCCGGAAGGGGGCTACTTCCGCGAGATCTACCGATCGGAAGGAATAATTGCGCAATCATCACTCCCGATGCGGTACAACGGCGGACGGGCGTACTCCACAACGATCTATTACTTGTTGGAAAGCAAAGATGTTTCTTCACTTCACCGGCTAAAATCAGACGAGCAGTGGTTTCACTTGGACGGCGGCGCGCTGACGATCCATTCAATAGATCCGCATGGAGACTACACCGCACATCACATTGGAAAAAACCTCAACAAAGGGGAATTGCCGCATGCCGTTGTTCCTGCCGGATGTTGGTTTGGGGGAACGGTAGATGAGCCAAATTCTTTTTCGTTAGTCGGCTGTGTTGTTGCGCCGGGATTTCAGTTCGATGATTTTGAATTGGCAAAGAGAGATGAATTGGTAAAGAAGTTTCCTCAACACAAAACCATTATTGAAACACTGACACGTTAACATTCCTCTAAATCCCTCTTCCCCTCCACGCAACCTAACGTTACAAAGGGGACTTTTTACTTTTTACTTTCGACTTGTAATCCGTCTCTACAGTCATAGCAATCCCTCCCCGCACATTGAATGCAGCAGTCACTTTACACATTCGCGGCTTCAACACAGCAACCAAATCATCGAGAATTACATTAACAAGATGTTCGTAAAACGTCTCTTGATCGCGGAAAGTTTGCAAATACAATTTCAATGATTTTGATTCAAGAATGAATTTATCCGGGATGTATTGGATCGTGATCGTCGCAAAATCGGGCTGGCGATTGACGGGACCGAGCGAGGTAAACTCGTCGGTCGTTAACGTAATTGCATAATCCCGGTTCGTATGGTGATTCGGAAACACTTCCAGTTTCTTCTGCGGTGTTGAAACTTTTCCCAGCAGGGAAAGTGATTTCAGATCATTCGTTTGTGTCAGTTTTTTTGTCATACTCTCCTCACTGTTTCAGGTCCTTAACGGTGTAAATTTTCTTGCAATGAACTTGTGGAAAGGAATATTTGCAATTGCCGTCTTGATGCAATGACCTCGTTATGTCCGAGATCGGTATGAATGAAGATCAACCGATTCTTCTTCAAATCGGGAGTTTGTAGGTCGTTCTCTTCAGTTTTGAAGTACGGAATTCCCCAGCCATCGAGGTCTGCCATCAGATTTTCCGTTTCCTGTTTTGTCCCGCCGTTGTCGGTGTAGATATTGATGAAGCGTCCTTTGTAATGATCTATCCAGTACGCATACTTTTCCGTCTGCCCGTACAGCGCGTCGAAAAGAATGACATCCGAAACATTCTTTGTCAATCCGCCTCGCATAAGACAAAATGAAATCACCCGGTACGCACCACTGTGTCCGGCAAGAATGATCTTGCCGACATCGGCTGATTTGATCTTCTTTTTCTCTTTCAGATACTTCAAAACATCGTTCACAAGATTTTTCAAACCGTCCATTTCTTCCAACCGTCCGCCGAACGAATCGGGCGCATCTTTGGGACCTTCCGGAAAAACGAAAATCGCATTTTTCTTCGCTTCGGTGAACTGTTCGATTAATTGAAACTGCGCGCAGGCACTGTCGATGTTGTTGTACCATCCGTGAAAATAAATAACAAGATCGGTTTTCTTTTGGGGTGAGTACCCTTTGGGGATAAATATTGCAACACTGCTGTCGCTGTAATGTTTATCGAGAGGAAAAATCTGGTTATTGTACGTGTGGCCGTTCGCCCGTTTCGGGTGAGGGAATGGAGCGGAAGAGAATCGAGGAACGAACATTTCGCCGAGATGGGTATAACGATCTTGCATTGTTTGCGCACACGCAGTAGAAGCGATGAAGAGCGTACAGAGTATTCTTGACAGTGTCATATGAAAATCCGAATTTGTCGGTATTAATCTACAAAAGAAGGGAAGAAAATCCTATGGAAGATGATCCGAAGGATGCGCCGCACGACAAACCGATGGATGAATTCGAGTGGGAAGAATGGATGGAGAAGAACGACGAGATGGTTGATAAATATTCCGCTCTGATGGACAAATACATGGACGACCCCAACCGCGACGACATCATTGCCAAAGAAATGGGGTGGGACAAGGATGAAGACGATGACGGTATAGAACGCCCGTGGCTGAAAGAATTTGAGGAATCACTTGACCATTCCGACGACGAAGTTGAAGAAGGAGATGAATGGAAAGTTGCGGCGGGAATCAAAGAGGATTCCGATATACCCGATGTCGAAGACGATCCGTTGTATCAACTCAGTTTCTCATTCTCCACCGATTTCATCAAATGGTTCGATGTGTTGCCTGAACGAGTGCACAACGATGAACAGATGCAGGTGGCAGCCCGTCACGCACTCATTCCCGCCGCAAAAATTGCAGGTGCATCAGGCGGCAGCGGCGACGATGATGATAAAGATCAACTAGGAATGCAACTGGCAATTTATAAACGCGGACTTGCCGCCGCCAACACAACGCTTGCGGCATTAACGACGGCAAAAGAAAAAAATCTTTTCAACGATCCGTCTCTATCCGAATTTATCAAACGGGCAACGGAATTGAGGAATGCATTGGCGGTACGGATACAGGAAGTGAGAGAGCGATTTAATTCACTGTAGGACACGATACGATCGTGTCCTGCAATTTTTTTCTTTCGGCGATTACTTTCTCCATCACCTCCATCGTCTTCTCTGCACCGGTCTGCCAGTCAAACTCTTTGGAATGCTGCAATGCATTGTTTTGCAGACGTTCCCGTAGATTCGCATCGCGCAGCAGCAGGATAATTTTTTCGGCAAGTTTTTCGCGGTTCCCGTATTCGTACAACAACCCCGTCTGTTCGTCAATGACGGCATCGCGCAATCCCTGCACGTTGCTGGAGACGGTCGTGGTGCCGCAGGCATTCGCTTCGGTAGCGGTAAGTCCCCATCCTTCTTTTGCCGATGTGTTGACGGCAACATGCATTCTGTTCAGCCAGTCAACCTTCTCTTCTTCACTGACAAATCCGGTGAATGTAACGCTCTCGTTCAATCCGAGTCGCTGCGTCAATTCTATCAGCCGCAGTTTGTCATCGCCCTCGCCGACGATCACCAACCGGGCGTTTGGAATTTCTTTTTTCACAATGACGAATGCTTCGATCAAATTGTCGAATGATTTATACTTTTTCAGCCGCCCCAACGCACCGACGAGCGGAACCGACGATTTCTGGATACCGGTTTGACGAAAGATACGGTGATTGACGCCGTAGTGAACGTGATGGACTTTACCCGGATCAAAACCGAGCGAAAGAAATTCTTTGTGCGTGCTTGGGGAATGTACCATGAAATGTATTTTCTTGTACATCGGAAGTGCGGCACGTTCTGCGAGATACACATACGACGCGAGAGGGAATGCAGTTTCTTTAAAAACGCTTGTTCCGAGCAAGTGATGAACCTCGCCGAGGATCGGCTCACGGACGTATGCCGGCGTATAAAAAGGAATTTTATTTAGATCATCGACAACAAGATCGAATTTCTGGTGCTTGAACGTCGTAAAATATTTTTTCATCACCACAAAATTGAACAAGAAACGTCCCCCTTCACGAATGACCTTGATACCGTTGATTTCATCGGTCGGTTTAGCACCGGCGTACGACGAACAGAACAGCGTCACATTGTGTCCCATTGCAGCAATGCGGGAATATGTTTCGTGAAGATGAACTTCGGCGCCGCCGGAGAGTGGGTGGGTGATGTCTTGCCAGTTGAAGATGAGGATGTTCATACAAATTGAAAATGGAAAAAGAATTATTCACAATGTTCACATTGTCAGTTATTCACTCATGTTACGCAAAACAAGAAAAACGGTCATGGTGAGCAAGGCGCAGGCTACGTTAGTGAAGTCATCCTTCGACGCATCCTTCAAACAACGAAGGATTTGCTCAGGATGACTGCCGTTTCTGCGCCGCATCGAACCACTACTAACTCTTTGCGTAACACCAGTTATCCATTTTATGATTTCTTTCCAATCACCCCGAACGATAACGCGGTGTAGATCGCAATCGGAGTGTCTCTCAATGTATTGCGCAATGATTTCCGCACGTTGTAGAGCACCGGTACCTTTGGATTGAGAGGCAGTTTCACACCGACAACTCGCAATGCTTCACGCGTCATTCGATAGAACAGGCTTGGATACATCCATTCTCCGTATGTATGGACAGTCTGCAGACCGAGGCGTTCCATTTCCTTTTTCAATTCCGGTACGGAGAACGAACGTTCCCATCCTGCGAACCATTTGTCGATGGCGATCAATATTTTTTTAATAGCGGTATAAATGTGGTATCGCTGCGGAACATCAACACACAACAAACCGCCGTGTTTCAGTACTCGGATGTTCTCTTTCAGCAACGCTTCAGCCTTTGCATGACGAAAATGTTCCAGTAATCCCTGATGAAAGATGATGTCAAACGTTTCGTCCTTGAACGGCAGCGCAAATGTATCGCCGCCGATAATCGTCACGTTCATCTTCTCTTCGTCGGCGATCCTTTTCATGATCTTCAACGAATTCATCGAGTAATCCAGTTGATACACCTCGGCGCCAAGTGTAACGAGCGGAAAACTGTCCCGCCCAGTACCGGCGCCGATCTCCAGTATCTTCTTTCCTTTCACATTCGTGATTTTCACAAGGTTGCGTACGACGCGGTCGGAGTTGGAATATACCTCACTGACTTCCTTTTTCTCTTCCCAAAAAGTATCCCAATGTTCGAGACGTGATTCTTTCATGTATCCATCCAAAAATAAACCACAGATGCACAGATTATAACTTGAAGCATCTGGGCAATCTGTGGTAAAAAAAATTCCTTCTTGATTACTTCTTTACTATCGAATCTTTCTTCGGTGAATTCTGCATCGCAAGTCGTGCCTGCATCTGTACTTTCTGCATGTTCACCCACTCGGGCAAACCTTGTACGGTTCCGTACGCGGAATTGATGCGGTCCAGTATTTCAATCGCTTTGTTGAACTCTTCACGATTTTGATAGATCGTATAGAGCATATAGTACGGATGATACTGGTTCTGGAACGGTTCGGCGATTGGTTTCGATGTCATCTCCAACAATTTTGCTTCAAGAGCGCCGGATACTTCGGCGTACCGTTTTTTGTCACCGGCAAAGTAATAGAAATTTGTCACATCGAACTCAACGCGGTAATCCATCGGCATGACGTTTGTCGGCAGGATCACCATCATCGAATCGAGTGTCTCGATCGCTTTCGGATTGTTTCGTTCGACATTAAGATAATGCAGTGCCAGCCGCATGAAAGCATTCCGGTAATTCATTACGAGCCGGGTCACATTCTCGTCGTAATGGATTGTCGAGTCCTGCAACCCGCGATAGAGATACCCCCGCTGGAACGACTTGTTCGGTTCGGCAGGTGAGTTCAGTAAATTTGCACCGATGATTTTGGGATCGATTACCCCTTCATCAGTCGGGGCGGCATACGGGATCAACTTCATCGCAAGTCCATCCATGCGGAAGTACCGGTCGAGTCCGATCTTTGCGTCCGGCGTTGAGGTCACCGCCATGTAAATTGGGCGTTCCCAGTTATTCGTACGGATGATGTCGTACGCCATAATGTCCTGTGCGCGAATCGCTTTGACGTTGCCGAACTGCATCGTGTTTGGCAGGATGAATTTAATCTGTCCCGCTTTGGCAGCCGTGTCGCCGGGGGCTTTCGGCGTCACCGGACGATCGGTGTTGAACATTTCGTACTCTTTCATCACGTGCGCCGGAACGGGGATTGTCATCTCACGCGGCTCCCACTGCATCGGACCGATTTGCTCGATCTCCTGATCGCTGAGACTGATCGGTACTTTCTTTGCGCCGTGCGGCATTTCATGTTTTAACTGACGGATGTACCACGACGTGTTCACCAAACTCAGATTCACAATGCGGATATCGCGGCGAACACCTTCCACATCCTGCAAATACCAGAGAGGGAATGTATCGTTATCGCCGTTGGTAAAGAGAATCGCATCAGGCTCACACGACTGCAGCAGGTTGTACGAATAATCCCATGCGACATAATCGCCGCTACGGTCGGAGGGTTCGTAATTGGTATAGAGCATGTTGCCGGGAATGAACAGTACCAGCAGCGCTAACGCACCAATTGTAGCATATTTCCGCAACTGTTCGTTTTTGAGACCCTCTTTCAACTCATCGATAATTCCAATCGCACCAATGCCGATCCAGAATGAAAAAACAAAGAATGCCCCTACATAAAAATAGTCACGCTCTCTCGGCTGCGGATTCTGCATATTGAAATAGAACGCCATCACAATGCTCATCAGTAGAAAGAAATTAAAGAAGACCCACCACATGACTTTGTCTTTCTTCCAGTGATAGTAGAACCCAAACAAGCCGACAAACAAGGGAATGCCCCAGAGTTGTTTCCAGTTGACACCCGCACCCTGCCAATCACCTTCGCGCCCGGCATACTGCCACAAAAAATAGCGAAGCAGCATTTCGTCCATCTGGTACCGCCAGAAGAAATCCATGTCGCTTTTGTAATTCGTATAGATTCCCTGGTGCTGCGGCTCCTGGCTGTAACGGCGTTTCATCAGCGGCGCTTCGCCGTATTGTTCTCGGTTCAGGTACGATACCAATTTTTCCAGCGTACTCGGATCGTTCTCGTTCATCGGCGGGTGGGCATTTGCACGGATGATCACCATCGTATATGTTGAGTATCCAAGCACGATCAACAAGAATGACATTGATGCAAGGTGAAGCATTTCTTTTTTTGTCTGGATGGAATACCATACGCCATACACCGCCGCCGCAATAACCCCGAGGGGGATCAACGTCCAGAGAACACTTTTACTCTCTTTACCTCCTCCGATGGAATACTTTCCGTCAAGAAGATTCGGGAGCTCTTTTACAATCCCGGGATATACGACTGCAAAAATTCCGATTGCAATGAGACCGAAGACAATATAGTTGCGGACGGAGAATTCATACCGCCGGAAGAAAACGATAATGAGAAACGGAAAGATCACCAGCAGCGCCAGCAAGTGCACGCCAAGCGAAAGCCCGATGAGATAAGCGATAAGGAAAATATAATTTTGATTCGTGGGGGAATCGGCGCGCTCGTTCCAACGGAGAGCGAGCCACGTTACAAGAGCGACAAAGAGCATACTCACGCCGTACACTTCCGCTTCCACCGCATTGAACCAGAACGTCGCGCTGAACGTGCATGACAGTGCTCCGACGGACGCGGCTCCGTACAATGTCAGTTTGTTCCACCAATCGTCCGTGCGCGGACGCCACAAAATGATCAACTTGACCAACGAGAGGTACAAAAAGAGGACGGTGAGTGCACTGGAAAGGGCAGAGATGAAATGGACACGCACCGCGGGGTCGCTATAGAATGGAACCATCCCGAACACTTTTCCTATGAGTAAAAACAGCGGCGAACCGGGAGGATGAGGAACCTGCAGCAGGTACGCAGCGGCAATAAACTCGCCGACATCCCAAAAAACCACCGTGTCCGCTAACGTGAGAATGTACACAACGAGAGAGATCAGGAATACTCCCGCCGCTACTACTTTATTCAGTTTGGTATGTTCCATTCAGTACCTCAATGTGAAAAAACTTCGACAAAAGTAAGTCAATATACTTGGAAAGTGCTGATTTTCAAAAGGAAATTCATCTCTGTCTATATAAGTTTCCCCGCTATTTCATCGCAAATAG
Organism: Bacteroidota bacterium; assembly: GCA_040751955.1. GTDB lineage: Bacteria > Bacteroidota > Ignavibacteria > UBA10030 > UBA8401 > SpSt-333. The sequence continues at coordinate 5,016 of JBFMFY010000079.1, read as the reverse complement.
AATATCCTTTTCCGGTGAGAAAAAGCGTATTGTTTTGACGTCTTACAAGTCCTTCCCGTTCCAACTCTTTCAGCAGCAAAGCCTTTGAATCGAAAATTGAACTGCCAAACAACAGTTTCACTTTTTTTTCATCGATACCGCTGCTGCGCAGCCCGAGAAATATCTCTTCTTCAAGAAATTTTTGCATGTCGATCGCTTCGCTGCCGACAACCGGACATTCATTACGCCCGATCGCATCACAGTAACTCTGGATACTGCGCACATTCCACCACCGCCTGCCTGTCGCCGGAGTATCCTTCCAAAACGAATGTGCCGACGGACCGAACCCGAGATAGTTGGAATGATTCCAATAGCTGATGTTGTGCCTGCATTCATACCCCCGGCGTGCGAAGTTCGAAACTTCGTACTGTTGATAGCCGTTCGACGTCAGCGTCTCAATCGTAATTTCATACAAAGCAGCATCATCTTCTGGAGGGAGAGGAGCGACAAGTTTGTTCTTCACCATCGCTGCGAGCGGCGTCTGTTCCTCCACGATCAACGCGTACGCGGAAATATGCGTCGGCTGCAATGCGACGGCGCGCCGAAGATTTTCTTTCCATCGCTCCGGGGTTTGACCCGGCAGCGCAAAGATCAGATCGACGTTCACGTTGTCGAAACCTGCCCGGTACGCGTTATCGACGGCGCGTTCCGCCTCCTCCGCAGAATGAATGCGCGTGAGAAATTTCAGATCGTCTTCATAAAACGACTGCACACCGAAACTGATGCGGTTAAAACCGACGGAACGGAAATCGTTCAGTTTCTGCTGCTCCACCGTGCCGGGATTCGATTCGCAGGTAATTTCGGCCGTTGATTCTATCCTGTAATGCTTGTGCAGCAGATTGAAGATTTTTTCGAGTTGTTCTTTGGAAAGCAGCGACGGTGTGCCACCGCCAAAGAAGATCGTCTGAACACTTTCCTTGGATGAAAACTCATCCGCACGGCGGATAATTTCCTGTTCGAGCGAGGCAAGAAATTGCTCCATCGATGTCATATTCTCGATGGAATAAAAATCGCAGTACACGCACTTGTGCTCGCAGTACGGTATGTGGAAATAAAGTGATGCCATATAAAAATATTTCCCCTCCTCCTTTGAAGGAGGGGATTAAGGGGCGGTGGTCCTTACTTCACCAAAGTCCCAATCCTCTCCCATCTGATTCCATTCTCTCCTTTCGACCAGTAAATCATCATCGCCTTCCCAACAACATTCTCTTCGGGAACAAATCCCCAGTGACGGCTGTCGTAGCTGTTTTTTGCATTGTCGCCGACGACGAAATAATAATTGTTTCGCACTGTGTATTCCGATGTTTCCGATCCGCCGATGGAGATTTTTTCTCTGTCAACCGCAACAGTATTTCCTTCGCGCTGAATGAAGATGCTCCATTGTTTTATCGTTGTAGAATCGATGCCGATCTTCATTCCCTTGTACGGTACAACCGCAGAGAACGGAACGGTATCGAACTGCGAAAATGAATTGGGTGAACGGAATCCGTTCACGATCAGGTTTGCATTGGCGATCTCTACCGTATCTCCGGGAAGACCGATGCAGCGCTTAACCAAAAACTGATGCTGCAAGGGTAGTACTTCATTCACCTCGCCGGGAAAATCAAACACAATGATGTCGCCGTTCTGAATCGAAGAGAGTTGGGGAAATCTGATCTGGGGAAGCCGGATGTAGGCAATTTTTTCCGGTGTGCGGGCACCGTAGATAAATTTATTGACAAGCAGATAATCGCCTGCAAGGAGCGTCTCACTCATCGAATTTGTAGGAATCGTAAACGCATCCACCACGCACGACTTTACCGATGCAGCAATGACAACTGTCGAGAATAGAACAATGACGACATCGCGAATCTTCCGCCACATTTTTTACATCCCGCATTCTGACATGCTTCGACGCGATCCCGCCACCAGCGTCATCCTGAGCACAACGAAGCGTTGACAAGAGCGCTGTGTGTAGTCGTAGGATTCTTCAAATGGCGACATCGTGCTCAGCCTGACTCTCTTTTTATCCGATCACGTTGCCGATGCGCCCGAACTGGATCATTTCAGGATTGAAGATCACCAAAAACACTTTCGCGACAAAATCCAATACAAGATTGTGATTGGAAAATGTCGTATAGATCCACTCCATCCGCATCGTCTCTCCCTGCAGGTATAATTTTTCCGCATACGCCTCGGTCCCCATCACAGAAAAATAGACGAACATCGGCGTGCCAACAACATTTTCGCGCGGAATGAATCCCCAGAACCTGCTGTCGAGCGAGTTGTCGCGGTTGTCTCCCATGCCGAACAGGTAATCTTTTTCAACGACATACGTGTGTGTCGGCTTTCCGTCGATCAATACCGATCCGTCATTCAGCAAGGTTGGAGTATGCCCATCGCGTTTGATAAATGTCTCCCACATGTGAAAGTTTTCACTGGTAATTGTCATCTGCATTCCTTTAAAAGGAATAATAATCGGACCGTAGTTATCTTCGTTAAATTGCGCACCGGGAGGAAAAATTCTCGGATCGGCGTACCCGGCTGGCTTTGCCTGAAAATTGAATTTCATATTTTTTGGAAGCGGTGCCGCCTCACCGTTTACATACACAACTCTGTTTCTGATCTCCAGCGTATCTCCCGCAAGTGCCATGCAGCGTTTCAGGTAGAATGTAAATTCTTCCGGATTCACCTCTTCGCGGTATCCGGGAAATTCGAACACGATCACGTCTCCCCGTTTCACATCTTTGAATCCGGGAAGCGTCGTCCACGGCAAACGGATGTTGGTGAACATGATGTTGCGCGGCGTTGAAGCGCCGTAAATAAATTTGTTCACCATTAGAAAATCGCCGGTCATTACTTCATTCTCCATCGAACCTGTCGGCACGAGGAAAGAGGCGATAACGAAATTATTCAACAAGAGAAATCCGCCGAAGACGATGACGAACTCTTTGATTTGAGCAATCATTCTTTCTTTAAAAGGTTTCGGCTGCTCTTTGACTTCCTCTTTTTTCTCTTCTTTTGCCATAATAGTGATTGATTATTGTGAATTGATTATTCGTAATTGTTTTATTCGTCCCCCATCTGCAACACCGCAAGGAACGCCTCCTGCGGCAACTCCACTCTGCCGACCTGTTTCATACGCTTCTTTCCTTCTTTTTGTTTTTCAAGCAGTTTTCTCTTTCGGGAAATATCGCCGCCGTAGCATTTTGCAAGAACGTTCTTCCGCATTGCGGAAACGGTCGTTCGCGCTATCACCTTGCTGCCGATTGCCGCCTGAATAGCGACTTCAAACATCTGCCGCGGGATCAACTCTTTTAATTTGGAGCAAAGTTTTTTTCCCATCTCGTACGACTTGTCACGGTGAACGATGGTGGAGAGCGCATCCACCGGTTCTGTATTCAACAGGATGTCCAATTTCACCAGATCGGATTCGCGGTAATCGAGATACTCATAATCGAGCGACGCATAACCGCGTGTAAGTGATTTCAGCTTGTCATAGAAATCAAAAATGATCTCGGACAGCGGAAATTCGTACGACACGTCAGCGCGGGTCGGATCGAGGTAACTCGTATTCTTCCAGATGCCGCGCCGGTCGGTTGCCAGTTTCATGATGTTGCCGATGTACTCGGTCGGCGTGATGATCTGCGCTTTAATGTACGGTTCTTCGACGCGTTCGATCTTCGACGGATCGGGCATGTCTGCAGGATTATCGACTGTGATCGTTTCGCCGCTTGTCAGAATCACGCGGAACTCTACGTTCGGCACGGTGGTAATGAGCGATTGGTTGAATTCCCGTTCTAAGCGCTCCTGAATAATTTCCATGTGCAGCAACCCGAGAAATCCGCAGCGGAATCCGAAGCCTAATGCACCGGAAGATTCTGGAACATATATCAGAGATGAATCGTTGAGCGACAATTTTTCCAGCGAGTCGCGCAGTTCTGCAAAGTCATCGGCATTCGTCGGATACAAACCGCTGAAGACCATCGGTTTTACTTCTTTGTATCCTGCAAGCGCTTCGGTCGCACCGTGATATTGCGTGGTAATCGTATCACCTACTTTTGTATCGCGCACGTTCTTCAGTCCGGCGATGACATAACCGACATTTCCCGCCGCCAATTCTTTTGTGCGGCTTTTATTCATATAGAGCACGCCGCACTCTTCCACTTCTGCTGTGTTGCCGTTGTTGATGAACTTGATCTTGTCTTTTTCTTTCAACACACCATCCACCACACGCACGTAGGCAATAGCGCCGCGGTACGAATCGAACTTTGAATCGAAGATCAGCGCGCGAAGCGGTTTTGCCGGATCACCTTTCGGCGGTGGGATCTTGGTTACTACCGCTTCGAGAATTTCCTCTATGCCAATCCCCGCTTTCGCACTCGCTTTGATAATCTCTTCCGGTTTGCATCCCAGCAAACTGACCACTTCGTTCTGCACTGTCTCCATCATCGTCGAAGCGGAAGGAAGATCGATCTTGTTCATCACGGGAATGATCTCCAATCCCGCATCAATTGCCATGTAGAGATTACTGATTGTCTGCGCTTCTACACCTTGAGACGCATCAACGACCAAAATGGCTCCTTCGCAGGCAGCCAACGAGCGTGAAACTTCGTACGTAAAATCGACATGACCGGGAGTATCAATGAGATTGAGTGTGTACGTTTCGCCGTTTTTTGCCTTGTATTCCATCTGAATGGCGTGCAGTTTGATCGTAATACCGCGCTCCTGCTCAAGATCCATATCATCCAGCACTTGGTTGACGACCAGATCGCGTTTGGTAATGCGTCCCGTATATTCCAATAGACGATCAGCCAGAGTCGATTTGCCGTGATCGATATGAGCGATGATGCAGAAATTTCGGAAATGGTTCATTCTCTTTGAGTATTTGGTAACAATCTCTAAGTAGTTGAGTCGTTAAGTAGATGAGTTTGTCCGTTACATAGTCTCAACTACTCAATTACTCATATACTCAACGACTTCAAAAACAAAAATCCC
>JBFMFY010000078.1:0-13989 GCA_040751955.1 Bacteroidota bacterium | reverse complement strand
GTAAGTCTAAGAAATATAATGGGATAGCGAAACTTTTGCTGAGAATTACCGTTTAGAAAAATCAAAAAAAGGAATACTCCTATGCAATCGTCTTTTATTAAACTCACCATCTTTGCTCTCCTTACAACTGCTTTCATTTCTGGGCTTCTCGCGTTCTCAAACTCTCGCGGTCATGTAGTTCCTGAGGTATCCGGCGAAGAAAATTATTCTGCCGGAGATGAACGGAATCGACGTTTTGAAAAGCAATTTGCCGTGAACGAAGGAGGCGATTTGATCGTTGAGTCGGATGCCGGAACCGTAAAGATCGACTCATGGGATAAGAATGAAGTAAGTGTTGTTGTTGAAGTTGAAGGGAGCGACAGCCGCGCGGAAAAATACAATGTGGAATTTAAACAAGAAGGAAACACAGTCACCGTGATCGGCAAAGTGCGCGACAAGAGTTTCTTCAAATGGCATGTCGGAAATCTGGACGCATATTACACGATCAAAGTTCCGAAAAAATTTAATACGTCGGTCAGTACCTCCGGCGGTGATATTGATGCAGCGAAACTTGTCGGCAAGGTGGACTATTCTACGAGTGGCGGGAATATCAATGTTGAGAGCATCGAAGGTCTCACGATTGTTTCAACTTCGGGAGGAAACGTTGATCTTCGTGATGTGAAAGGGGATGTTGATGCCGAATCTTCGGGAGGGAGCGTGGTATGCGAAAATATTGTCGGTAACGTAAAAGGATTTACTTCAGGCGGCGATGTTGAAATTCGTTCGGTTGATGGCCGCGTAAAGGCGGGAACCTCTGGCGGAAGCATCGTGATTAAAGTGACGGGAGAAAACAAAGGGATCGATGCCGAAACCTCCGGCGGGGATATTGATATTCTGGTGAAAGAAGGGATCGCTGCTGATATCGATGCTGAGACATCCGGCGGTTCGGTTGATTGCGATTTGCCGGTGACTGTTCGTGGAAAAGTACGGGACAGTGAACTGCACGGAAAGATCAACGGCGGCGGCAATCCTATTCGTGCCGAAACTTCCGGCGGAAGCATACGCATTGCGGCATTGAAATAATTCGCAATTGACGATCCCCGCGGAGAAGCAATCTTCGCGGGGATTTTTCGTTTTTAAACCAAATTGAATTTCATCCTTTCTTTGCTATATTAATTCCATGTCAGTAACAATCCTTGGAATCGAAACATCGTGCGATGAAACTTCGGTTGCTGTCATCCGTGATGGTGAATTACTATCGAATATTATTTCATCGCAACTTGTTCATCAACAGTACGGCGGTGTCGTGCCCGAACTTGCGTCGCGTGCACATCAGAAACTCATCGTGCCGGTTGTGAATGAATCTCTCGCAAAAACGGAAGTACGGAAGGAAGAACTCTCGGCGGTTGCTGTTGCGGCAGGTCCCGGATTGATGGGCTCGTTGCTGGTTGGCGTGAATTTCGGAAAAGCATTTGCGTACGGGCTCGGCATTCCTTTTATTGCAGTGAACCACATGGAAGCACATATCTATTCGAACTTCATTGAAGAACCGACGCCAACATTTCCATTCCTGAATCTGACGATTTCGGGCGGACACACCCAATTAGTGCTGGTCAAGGATGAATTCACATACGAGATCGTCGGCGAAACGATGGATGACGCGGCAGGCGAAGCGTTCGACAAAGTGGCAAAGATGTTAAAGTTGGAGTATCCCGGCGGTCCGCAGATTGATAAGTTCGCGAAGAGCGGGAATCCGGATGCAATCAAATTTCCACGCCCGTACGCAACGGAGGAAGATCTCAATTTCAGTTTCAGCGGAATCAAAACGTCGGTGCTCTATTATTTGCGGGACAATAAACTCCGCGATACATCGATTCCCGACCATCAACTGGCGGATATCTGTGCGAGTTTTCAGTCGGCAGTCGTTGATGTTTTGGTCAATAAAACGATCCTGGCTGCAAAGAAATTTCGCGTGTACGACATTGCCGTTGCCGGCGGAGTTTCGGCAAATTCCTGCTTACGCTCTCGGATGAAAACAGAAACGGAGAAGAATGGATTGGATCTCTTTATTCCCCGATTTGAATTTTGTACTGATAACGGTGCAATGATCGCCGAAGTCGGGTACAGAAAACATCTGCGTCAGATATTTTCACCGCTGAATGTTACGGCAACGGCAAATTTGGAATTATGACAGGAGATCGGTGTTAACGCCGACCTCTCGAAATATATATGAACAGAATCTCGCGTGTCTTCCAAAACTTACACTCACAAAGCAAAAAGGCGATCGTTCCGTACATCACGCCGGAATTTCCGATACGCGGAACGTCCGTTCCGTTGATTCTCGCATTGGAATCAGCCGGCGCATCGATGATCGAAATCGGTGTGCCGTTTTCCGATCCGCTTGCCGATGGACCAACGATCCAGCATTCGTCGGATATTGCTATTAAGAACGGCGTGAATGTCTCAAAAGTATTTGAATTGGTGAAAGAGGCGAGGACAAAAACGGAAATTCCGCTGATGCTGATGGGATACGTGAATCCGATTCTGAATTACGGTATGGAAAAATTTTTGTCCGATGCAAAGAGTGTCGGAGTTGACGGAATGATCATTCCCGACCTTCTCCCTGAAGAAAGTGAAGAGTACAGAGCGCTTTCAAAAAAGTACGGGATCAGCACGGTATTCCTGATTGCACCGACATCATCGGATGAACGGATTCGCGTGATTGACGATTTGTCAACGGATTTTACTTATTGCGTTTCGGTCACCGGCGTGACGGGAGCGCGCAGTTCGTTTGGCAGCGGGATCGATCAGTTTCTTTCCAGGGTCAAAAAGAATACGAAGAAGCCGTTCGTTGTCGGATTCGGAATAAAAAACAAAGAACAGGCAACGGAGATGTGCCGGCATTCTTCGGGCGTTGTCGTTGGTTCGGCGTTGCTGCAGGAGATAGCAGAGAAAAAGAATGTTGATGATGTTGTTGCAGCGGCAAAGAAATTCATCTCTTCATTAGTCTAGTCATTGAGCATGTCTTCCATCGAACATTGGCGTGATAGAATCGACGAGATCGACAAGAAACTTGTCGAGTTGCTCAACGAGCGTGCTCGGTACGCCGATGAGATAGGGAAGATCAAAGAACAACTGGGAATGGAAGCATACTCACCGAAACGAGAGAAAGAAGTCCTCGACAATATCATGAAGCATAACAATGGTCCGCTCGACAATCTTGCATTGCGTCGTTTGTTCGAACGTATTATTGACGAATCTCGAAAGCTTGAACGCGAGGCAATGAGTGAACGAAAAAAGAATACATAGCAAGAAGGTGCAGGTTATCGGCGGCGCGATTGTTTTTGCGGTGCTGTTCGCGTTCTTTGCCATCTTTTTCCTTCCGAATTCATTTGAACCCTCGCCGGGTATTATCACTGTGAGCCGCGGGCAGTCGTTTTCCAGTGTTGCGGATTCATTGGTAGAAAAGAAAATGATTTTCAGCAAACTTACATTCAAGGTCGCCGGATATCTATTGAATGTTACACAGAAAATGCGGATTGGCAAGTATAGTTTTGAATCCGGCGTGACCAATTATCGAATCCTGATGAGTTTGAAAAACGGTGAATCAACTGTGAACTCAAGCATTGCAATGCTCGAAGGATTGCGAGCCAAAGTATATGCGCGGATTCTCAAGCGTCACATCAACATCGATTCCTCCCGCTTCATCGAAATATGCAAAGATACATCGCTGATCGGCATCCACCCTCACAACGCATCGTCTCTGGAAGGGTACTTAATGCCCGATACATACAACTTCTCCTGGCAGGATGATGAGCGGGTGATAGTGGAGCAGATGGTCGGTGAGTTCAGAAAATTTTTCGTCGATTCACTGCAGCGACGAATGAGAGAGTTGAAATATAATCTGAATGAAGTGTTAACGATGGCTTCAATTGTCGAGGGTGAAGCTGTACATGATGATGAACGCCCCATTATTGCGGGTGTCTATTACAATCGCCTTCGCATCCGCATGCCGCTGCAGGCAGATCCAACGGTGCTGTATGCCGTCTCCGATTATTCGAGGAGATTATCCACAAAAGATCTGCAGGTGAAGTCGCCATACAACACATATCTTCACTACGGACTTCCTCCCGGACCTATCAATAATCCGGGCAGACAATCGATTCTTGCAGCATTGTATCCGGCAAAGCATAAGTATCTCTATTTCGTTTCAGATTATAATGGACGCCACCGCTTTGCTCGAGACTATAATGAACACTTGAGGAATGTGAAACTGCACAGAAAAGCACGCGCTCTTGCACAAAACGGAAATAATCGCTGAAATCGCCGCAGTTTCCCCAATTCAAATCCTTGCAACTCCGACCCACTTTTGCTATATTTGTTCTGCAATCAATTAATTACCAGAAAGAATTTCATGAAAAAAGATATTCACCCGGAATACAGAAAAGCGGTCGTCTCCTGCGTTTGCGGGAACACATTTGAAACCCGCTCGACGATGGGGAACATCCATGTCGAAATCTGCTCTGCGTGTCATCCATACTATACCGGAAAACAGAAGCTGTTGGATTCCGCCGGTCGTGTTGAGAGATTCAACAAGAAGTATGCGAAGAAGGCAGCGGCAACAGCATAATATTTTTATGCGATGTATTAAAAAACGGAATGTATCATTTGTGCATTCCGTTTTTTATTTTGTAGAAGATTTATTTACAAAGCGGAATTTACAAGTATAGTCATCCTGAGCAAGTCCCGATCGTTTTTTAATCGGGGACGCGTCGAAGGATGAATCAAAGAATATTTCTGCATTCCCCGCGACCTCAGCGGTGAATGTTCTTCAGCGACCCGCAGCACCTTGGAGGTATTTATGGCACCACAAATTTGTCTTTTTGAAGACACGCATCATTCGGATCTTTTTCCTCTCGTTTATTTCCGTCCTACATTTAATCTGCGCTGCGGCATCCTTTCTCTCAAAGAAAAAGTGCAATACATCTATCCGAAAGCGGAGATCGCTTTGCATTGCCGTTCGTACCTAGCCGATTACATGCGCTTGCGCAATCCGGGCTTGTCGGTGAACATTCTCTCGGGAGAGAGCGTCCTTTTTATCAATGGTCGTACCGTTGTTGATGAGCAATTTGCCAAACAGATTCCGCTGCAAGGTCATAACAACGTTGTGTATGTGAACGAAGGGAGAATCGTCGCGGCGAGAGTCGGCGGCAGACACCTGAAACAACTAAAAAATCATCTTAACAATACACTCTCGCTCTCAGATTTTGACGGACTGAAAGTCGTAAAAGTTGACGCAACAACGATCAGCTATCCTTGGGAACTGATCAAACATAATGGCGAACAATTGCGTGCGGATTTTAAACTCTTGACAAAGAAACAATCCGCAAAAAAGAAAAAGTACGAGAAGTATCCCGGCGTCTATTTATTGAATGAGAAGAATATCTTCATCGATTCTGGAACAGTGATCAAGCCGGGTGTTGTTATCGATGCGGAAGAAGGTCCCGTGTATATCGGGAAAAATGTCACCATCATGCCCTTTTCCAATATTGTTGGTCCGGCGTATATCGGAGATCATTCGATTGTCAAAGCTGGCGCAAAAATTTATCATGATACGAGCATCGGTCCTGTCTGCAAAGTCGGCGGCGAGATCGAGGCGTCGATCCTGCACAGTTATTCCAACAAACAGCACGACGGATTTCTCGGACATTCCTATCTTGGCGCGTGGGTCAATTGCGGCGCCGGAACGGTAACGAGCGATCTGAAGAATAATTACGGTTCGGTGAAAGTATATGTAAACGGCGAACCGATCGACAGCGGCATGCAATTTGTCGGCGTGACGATCGGCGATCATTCCAAGACGGCGATCAATTCTACATTCAATACCGGAACTGTGATCGGCGTTTCGAGCAATATTTTCGGCACGGGCTTCCCGCCGAAATATGTCCCTTCATTCTCGTGGGGCGCAGCAGGCGAAACATTCACCACGTACAATGCCGATAAGGCGATCAACGTTGCGCGCAAGGTGATGATACGCCGCAACATTGTGCTGACAGACTCGGAAGAGATATTGTTCCGTACAATATTCGATCTGACGAGCAATGAGCGCCGCAAACGCGGTATGCCGTTGTAAAAAATTTATTTGAAAGTCATTATTCATGGAAACAGTTCAAACACAAGAAAATAAAAATGAACAAAAAATGCTCTTTGCAGGAGTGCGCGGCACTTCGGTGAAGATTCTCAACCGCGTCGAACGCACCGATTCGTATCTCGATAAACTGATCGATTCGGAGTTGCGGTCGAACGAATTCAACGATTTCGACAAAGCGCTGCTGATGGAGATCGTGCACGGTGTGCTTCGCTGGCAGTCCAAACTTGACTGGGTGCTGAACGGGTTTTTTCACGGGAATTTTTCAAAAGCGGAAGTGACTGTGCGAAATACACTGCGCGCCGCGTTGTATCAAATTCTCTTCCTGGATAAAGTCCCCGATCACGCGGCGGTGAATGAGGCGGTTGAATTTATGAAGCGTGTCCGGAGCGAAAAGGCGGCGGGATTAGTGAACGGCGTCCTCCGCAATATTATCCGCAACAAGGAAGGGATCCATTACCCCGACGTGCAGAACGATGCGGCGCTCTATCTTTCCACGATGTATTCGTATCCTCTCTGGATGGTGCGGCGCTGGATGAACCGGTTCGGTTTTTATGAAACGGAGAAATTACTCGAAGCGCAAAATCAAAAACCGGGGCTCACGCTCCGCATCAACACGATGAAGACGTCGATCGAAGATTTTATGAAGATGTTCGAGTTGCATAATATTTCGTATGAGCGTTCATCCTATCTCCCGATGTTTCTCCGCACAACCAATTTGTCAAATATTTCGCAAACGGAAATATTCCGTCGGGGATTTTTTACTGTGCAAGATGAGAGTGCCGGCATCGCTTCCACATTACTTGATGTGAAACCGGGAGAGCGCGTGATCGATCTCTGCTCCGCGCCGGGCGGGAAGACGACATTCTTCGGCGAGACGATGAAGAATCAGGGGAAGATCATAGCAGTCGATAAATACCAAACAAGGTTGAATCTTGTGAAGACCGGCTGTGAACGCTTGGGCATCACGAATGTGGAATATGTTGCAGCCGATGGCGCTGAATTTGAAAGTGAACCGGCAGATAAGATCATCATTGATGCGCCCTGTTCCGGATTAGGTGTACTTGCGAAGAAACCGGACATTAAGATCAAACGGGAAATGCGCGACATTGTGGATGTGGTGAAGAGTCAGGAACGGCTGATCGAAAATGCATCCAAACTGCTGAAGTCCGGCGGTGTTATGGTGTACAGCACCTGCACGATCGAACCGGAAGAAAATTTCAACCTTGTCAAAAAATTTTTGGAGCAGCATCCCGAATTCTCCATCGATCCCGCATCAAAGTATGTGAATGAAAAACTTGTCCATCCCGACGGTTATGTGGAGACATATCCGCATCGTCACGGTATCGATGGGTCGTTCGCAATTCGTCTTATCAAGGCATAACAACAGAAGAAAACATCTATATAGAACAGAGGAAATCATGAACTACAATGAAATTTTAACCGGTGAAATTCAACGCATCCACGATGCGAATACATACAAATTCGAGACAGCATTCACTACGCCGCAAGCCGGTACGGTCAAAGTCAACGGAAAAAAAGTTGTGATGCTTGCATCGAACAATTACCTGGGAATGTCGAATCATCCCAAGGTAAAAAAAGCAGCCATTGAGGCGATCAAAGAGTACGGCTACGGCATGGCGTCGGTCCGGTTCATCTGCGGTACGCAGACGATCCACCTTGAGCTTGAGAAAAAGATCTCAAAGTTTGTCGGTGCGGAAGACACAATTCTTTTCTCATCTGCATTTGCCGCAAACAATGCTTTCTTTGCATCGTTGACGAATGAAAAACTCGGCTACGAGAATTACAAGGATGTCATATACACCGACGGGTTGAACCATGCAAGCATCATCGACGGAATGAGATTGTGCAAACCGGAAACGACCGATAAGAAAATCTATAAGAATAACGACGTTGCTCAACTGGAACAATTGCTCGATGCAGACAAGAATGTTGATTACCGTTTCAAGTTCATTGCAACGGACGGAGTTTTCAGCATGGAAGGAAGTTACGCACAACTGGCAAAACTGGTGGAATTGGCGGAAAAATATAATGCGATCCTTTTTGTTGACGACTGCCATGCGATTGGTGTTGTGGGAAAAACAGGGAGAGGGACACCGGAAAAGTTCGGCGTTTTAAATAAAGTTGACGTGCTGACGGGAACGTTGGGCAAAGCGATTGGCGGTGCGCTTGGCGGTTATATCAGCGGAAGCAAAAAAATGGTTGAGTACCTTCGTCAGAAGGCGCGCCCGTACACATTCTCCAATTCGCTGCCGCCATCCGTTGTGATGGCAAGTATTGCAGCGTTCGATCTTCTGACAAAAGACAAGTCGATCGTCAAGCGGCTGCATGATAATACGGATTATTTCAGAAAAGAGATCGCAGCGCTCGGCTTTCATATTCTTGAGGGAGACCATCCCATCGTGCCGGTCATGCTCGGCGAAGCGTCCGTAGCGCAGGAGATGAGCAAAGCAATGCTGAAAGCGGGGGTGTATGTGAAAGGATTGTGGTTCCCGGTTGTGCCGAAAGGCGAAGCACGTCTGCGCGTACAGATCTCTGCTGCGCTTTCTAAAAAAGATATCGACCATGCGGTGGACGCATTTGAGATGGTTGGGAAGAAGATGAAAGTCATTTCATAAATAAAATGCCGCACTCAAAACAGCGATATCTGTTTATCGACCTCCTGCGCTTTCTCGCCGTCGTGTTCATGATCCAAGGACACACGTTCGATGCATTGCTCGATTATGGACTTCGATCCAACACACTTTTTTTTGCGCACGATTTTTTCCACGGCTTCATCGCGCCGATGTTCCTTTTTGCTTCGGGCACTGCGTTCGGCATTTCGACATTCAAAAAATGGGAAGAGCACATAACACCGACGCACCATTTTTGGAAGAGAATAGGGAAGTTTATCGGCTTGCTGCTGATCGGTTATGCGCTCCATCTTCCGTTCTTTTCACTGCAAAAGATTGTTGCCGAAGCGACACCGGGTGAAATTGCGGTCTGGCTGCAGGTTGATGCGCTTCACTGCATTGCTGCGACGATGCTGGTGATGCAATTGCTTGTGATGTTGTTGAAGGTTGAGCGGAAATTTGTACTTGTTGTTGCTTCAGCGGCAGTTGTCGTCATTTTCGTCTCACCTATCGTTTGGTCGGTCGATCTGACAACGTCTTTGCCTCTCTGGCTTGTCTCGTATCTGAATATGGGAAACAATTCATGGTTTCCCCTCTTTCCATGGTCCGGATACATCTTGTGCGGAGTCATATTTTCGTGGCTCTTCATCAATGCGAAGGAACATCACCATGCAATGAAACTGATGCAGAATGCTGTCGCCGCAGGAGTCGGCGTTTTTACTTTTTCTTTGATTGTCGTGAATTTGCCGTTCAATATTTACCCGCTCCATGATGTATGGAAAGTAAATCCGCTGATCATCTTCGCGCGGCTCGGATTTGTGCTTGTTGTTACGAGCAGCGTCTTCTTTGCGGAGCATTCAATGAAGATCAAACCGCAAATACCGCAAATTATGGGGAGAGAGTCGCTCTTCATTTACGTGCTTCATCTGATCATACTGTACGGATCAGTCGTGAACAAGGGGATGCAACAAATCATCCTGCCGACTCTTTCTGTACTGCAATCTACTGTTGTGTTCCTGATAGTGCTTATTGCAATCACCGGTTTTACATACGGCTGGTATCAATTCAAAAAGAAATATAAACGGTCCGCGACCGGAATGAAATTCGCCGTCGCAGGAATATTCATCATTCTTTTTCTCGTGCGTCCTTACTAAATGGCTCAACAAAAACAACGGTACGTGTACATCGACCTGCTTCGAGGATGGGCAGTGTTGGTGATGATCGAGGTGCATGTCTTCAACGCGTTTTTGATCCCTTCGTTCCGAGAAGAAGCGTGGTTCAAAGTTCTGAATTTTATCAACGGCTTGGTTGCACCGTCGTTCCTCTTTGCATCCGGATATTCATTTGTGATTGTCGCTCAGCGGAAATGGAACGACTACCTCAATCGTACGCCGATTTTATGGAAACAAGTCGGCAGAATTCTGCAAATACTCGCCGTCGGTTACGCCCTGCATCTTCCATTTTTCTCATTCAATAAGTTGATGCTGATCAGCTGGCAGGAGTGGGGAGTGTTCTGGAAGATCGATGTTCTCCATACAATTGCGATTTCGCTATTGACCATGCTGGCACTGGTTTTTCTTGCGCGTGAGCAAAAGAAATATTTCGCATCAATTCTTCTTCTCGGTATCGTGATAATTTTCGGTTCGCCGTTAATGCACGACAGGAATATCGATCATATTGTTCCCGAACCGATCGCCAATTATTTTACCGCGGCACATCGCTCTCAGTTTCCGCTTTTTCCGTGGATGGGATTTGTATTGTGCGGCGGTATCGCTGCTCAAGTATGGGTCTGGTGGAAGGAGAATGTCGAGCAGAAAAAAATATTCATGCGGTTTTCCATTGCGGGGATTGTGATGATTGGACTCTCTCTGGTCGCAGATATTCTGCCGTTGACGATCTACGGTGAACATAATTATTGGAGGTCAAATCCGGGTTTCTTTTTCATTCGGCTCGGCATTGTGGTGATCCTGCTGTCGATATTGTGGTACTGGGAGCAGAGATATCGTTCCGGAACATCGGTCGTAAGTATTGTCGGCGCTGAGTCGCTGGTAGCATATGCCGGACATTTGCTCGTGATCTATGGTCAGTTTTTCGACAATCATAGTTTGTCGTTCATTATCGGTAAAACAAAGACGGTTCCCGAAGTTGCGGGAATGACTCTCGGATTAATTGCTGCAACAGTACTTGCATCGTACGTGTGGCATCGCATTAAAAATTGGAGTATGTTCTATGCACGGGTGCTGATGTACAGCATTCTGATTGTCGTTCTGTCTATCTTCTTTACAAAACCGTATTAGTATGGAAATTCTCACTATAATTTTACTGATCGTCCTTGTTGCGCTTGTTGCTGCAGTATTGTTTAGAAAATCTGCCGTGTCACAGCAGCCGGATCAATCGCAGCTGATGATCCAGCAGCAGATCGATTCGCTGCGGGGTGAAGTGGCGCAAACGTTGAAGAACACCGCCGACGCTGTTGCGAGCAACTTGAAAAATTCCAACGATGTCATGTTCGAGAGTTTGCGCACGACAACAGAGAATATTAATCAGCAACTCTCGATTGTAAGGGACTCGTTGAAACAAACAACCGAACAATTCAACCAGCAGCTTTCGGCACAGACGAGTACAATTGGTACGCGATTGGACACTGCTGCCAGAGTCATTCAGGATTTGCAGAAGAGTCAAGGGCAGTTAATGCAAGCGGGAGAAGAGATTAAACAACTCGGTATGAGCATGACAAAGCTGGAAGAGCTGCTCAAAGCTCCGAAACTTCGCGGGGGACTAGGAGAACTGTTATTGGAAGATATTCTGAAACAGGTCCTTCCGATGAGTGCATACGAAACGCAGTATCGCTTCCGGAATGGAAATGCTGTCGATGCTATCATCAAGACGGCAAACGGGATGATCCCGATTGATTCGAAATTCCCGTTGGAAAATTTTCGGAAGATGGTCGATGCTCAGAGCGACCAAGAAAAGAAAGCGGCGTATAAGTTGTTCATTACCGACGTCAAGAAACATATTGATGCCATTGCACAAAAGTATATTCTTCCGGACGAAGGAACGTTCGATTTTGCGTTAATGTACATTCCCGCGGAGAATATCTATTATGAAACCGTGATTAAAAATGAGATGTTCGGTGATGTGAATGACCTCTATTCGTACGGATCGCAAAAGAGAGTCTTCTCAGTTTCGCCGAATACATTCTATGCGCAGTTACAAGTGATTGCGCTTGGGTTCCGCGGCATGGAGGTAGAGAAGAGCGCGAAAGAGATCATACAGAATCTGTCACGGCTGCAGGTCGATCTCGGCAAGTTTTCCGACGATTTTGAAACCGTAGGAAAACATCTGAATAACGCCAAGAACAAATTCGACGACGCAGCGCGAAGGTTAGACCAATTTGACGGAAAACTAAAGCAAGCCAGCAGCAGCGTGTTGGGGGACGGCATTGGTCAGCAACAGAAATTAATTGAATAGTTGAATGTTACCCCATATTTCTCTACTTTTATTCAGCAAGGTACATACAATTTTCGAACTGCATTTCAACAAAGGAGAACAATCGACCGCGATTTGCTACTGTTTTTGATCTGAATATATCGAAGGGTTACTTGATTGTTTTCCCATTTCTCAATCTCTAACGAATCCACAATTTGACGTCGCAATCTGTGCGTAAAGCCATTGGTCTTTTTATTATTGTGATGTGCGGTGCAGGCTTCTTAGCTTTCATTGTCCCGCCGGATGATGCGCGGGGAATGACCGTTCCTTTCGGTCAATCCGCTTTCATCAGCGATGAGATGTTCGCCGATTCGACGGCGATGCATTTCCCTGTCGATTCAACAAAGACCGATTCGTCAACGCTAAAAAATGATACGGTGCAGGTTTACCGGATCAAAGATTCAACGTATCTTGAACAGCTCGCCTACCGCCGTGAAGATTCTCCTGTTGCAAACGCAGCACCTGTCGAAAATCCATTTTACTTGAAATCTCCTTCAATTGTACAGCGCGAAGTGAAACTCGATTCAACCGGCAGGTATGTTATCGTACGGGAAATGATCAACGGGAAAGATATTAAGATACCGATCAAGATGCCGCTGGAGGAATATGTGAAGCAGCGGTCGCAAGCCGACTTCAAGCAGAATTTTCAGGAGATGGTTGCAAAGGAGGACGAAGGGAAGAAGAAAAAGAACGACCTGGGCGACCTGCTCGGTTCATTTACGAATATCGACATTCCCGTTCCGGCAAATCCCGTTTTTTCAATTTTCGGTCCTCCCCGCATCAATCTCGTCATTTCGGGTGCTGTGGATATCCGTGCGGCATTCCGAACGACATCGCAGGATCAATCAACGATCAGCGCATTGGGAAACACAAGGAATGAACCCGATTTTTCACAGGAAGTACAGATCACTGTGAACGGCACGATCGGCGATAAACTCAATATCCTTGCCGACTGGAACACGCAGCGCACGTTCGAGTATGAGAACCAATTGCGTATCAAATATACGGGATATGAAGATGAGATCGTGCAGAGCGTCGAGGCCGGAAACGTGTCGCTTTCTACTGGATCATCATTTGTGTCGAGCAGTTCGGCATTGTTTGGTATCAAAGCGGGATTCCAGATCGGTCCGTTGAAATTAACGGCGATCGCATCGCAAAAGAAAGGGCAGATCCAGGAAAAATCCATAACCGGCGGTTCTTCAACGGTAGAATTTGCAGTGCGCGCATGGGAATATTCACGTGACTATTACTTTATTGATACCGTGTATATTCCATTTTATGAAGAGTATATCAGAAATAGGACTTTGGTATATCCCCAGGGTCAAATTAAGGAAAACGAGTATGAGGTGTGGATTACAGATCATGATCAAACAAATACGAAGTTAAAACAAGGAATTGCGCTCATTTCTTTACCAAGTCATGTTCCAGGTGATGGGAACTATGATCAGTACCGAAACATTACAAATCCAGTGAGCGGTTCAATCGAAATCGGGACGTGGCGACTACTTGAAGCAAACAAGGATTATAAAATAAATCTTGATGCTGGGTACATAAGTTTTAACAGTCAGATCGATGGACACGCGGTTGCCATTGCATATAAAACAGAAAATGCACCAGGAACAGAGGATGACAGTTTATACGGCACATTGACAAAGTACGATGAACCCGGCAAACTTGTATTAAAATTAATTAAACCTGAATCTATACTACCCCAATATACGGTAGCATGGCGTTTATTGA
>JBFMFY010000077.1:0-14199 GCA_040751955.1 Bacteroidota bacterium | reverse complement strand
TTCTTGGATTGCTTAAGGTGATAAAAATTATCAAGGAAAAATACGACAGTAATGTAGTATTGCTGAATATTGGTTTCGGTCCTGATACACAACTGTATGATCATTTTGTGAAGCAAAACAATCTTACGGAAAATGTTCATTTCCTGGGTAAATTAAAAAATGAAGACGTAATCAGAGTGATAAAGATGTGTGACTGTTTTTTGCTTACTTCTTATAATGTTGTTTTTGACCTTGTTGTACTTGAAGCACTTGCATGTGGCATACCGGTGTTTGTTTCCAACAACGGAGGGAACAAGGAAATTATTCAAGACGGATTCAACGGCTACTTAATACCTGAGCACGATGAAGATTTTATTGCAAATGCTGTTATGTCATTTGACAGGACCAGGGTCCGTACCAATGCCAGAAGGTCAGTGCAGCAATATTCGCTGAAAGCAATGATTTCAAATTATGAAAAGATATACGAAGAAGTAATCGGTAAACATTGAATGAATGGATGTGAATAGTAGTATCGGTAGCGATATGAAAAATATGCTCATCATTGTTGAATCCGAACAGCAACTACTGTTTTTTCGGACATTTGTAAAGGGATTACATGAACTTGAATATCACCCTCTGTTCCTTACAAATAAATTTTCCGTAATGCTTGTTGGTAAATTTCACTTTGGTCTCGATATTTCACTTCTTCGAAAAGGGGAGAAGAATTATGAATCTTATGATATTGAGGAGTCGCTTGAAATGCTTTTGGGGCATGTTAATCTCAAGGAATCTCAAATATTGTTCAGCGCCATCTGTTGGCACGTTGACCTGCTGCTTCAAAAGAACATCGAGTGTATTTGGGTCTGGGGAGGAAACACAATAGCATCCAAGACTGTGAAATGGATTGCAAAAAAAAACAATATCAGGTTTTTATTGTTTGATAGGGGCAATAGTGAAGGGAAAATGTTTGTTGACACAAAAGGGACTGCGTTACATTCATGGCTGTACGAGCATCAGGAGTTTCTTACCACAGAATTGAATCAATCCGAATCAAATACTGTAGATTCTTACACGAAACATTTTAATTTCCAACAAAAAGTGAAACTTAATTTATTTTTCCTTCTTGATGTTTTGTATAGTGCCATTAGCGGTATCCGGTTTGTTGGAGAAAGGAATCCGATAAAAAAACTGTTCAAGTCTCTGATAACGTGGGATAGTTTTGGAAAGTATGAGGTTACAAAAAAGCAATTTATCTACATTCCTTTTGCACATTCATTTGAATGTAAGAAAAGATATGACGGAATTGATCGTTATTTTAATATTTTGGATAACATATTAGCAGACAATCGATATCAATCGAATGATGTTGTTGTAACCATCCATCCGCTGGAGGATGATAGAGAATTTGTTGAACGATTACAGGCATATGCGCTGAGAGGTGAGATTCAATTGACATCAATTCGTTCGACTGAATTGTTGAGGTACTGTTCAAAGGTCTATTCTTTCAACACATCGGTTGCATTACATGCAATTCTGAATAATATACCGATTGAATTTGTAGAAGAGAGTTTGTTCAAGGGGTGGTCCAGCATCATGGCTAAAAATTATGTGGACAGATATTTGATTGACCTCCCGGTTGATGAAGATGGTTGTTGTCCAGCAGGAACAGTTGAAGCATTATTTGAACGAATGAGGTTGGAATGATTTCCGTAGTACTAACCGTCTATAATTGTGAGCGATACATTCAGCAAAGCGTGCGAAGTATTTTGTCTCAAACGCATACTGACTTTGAGATCATAATCGTGAACGATGGCTCGACAGACCAAACGATGGCAAAAGTACAAGAGATCAATGATCAACGAATACGAATAATTGATTCACAACATATCGGACGAGGTCCGGCTTTGAATTTAGCAGTGAAGAACTCGCACGGTGAGATCATTGCGATTCAGGATGCCGACGATATTTCGTTTCCGGAAAGATTGCAAGTGGAGTATCAATACATTAAGACACAACCGATGAATACACTCGTGTCGTGCTGGTATGCCGTCTTTAGTGAAAGAAAGTTATTGTACATCGTTCGTTCGCCCAAAGAGGGGGGTGTGATCAAGAAAAAACTGGCGCTCACATGCCATTTTCCAAACGCCGGTATGATGTTCTATAAAGATTTTCTTGTGCGGCATGGCATGTACCGCGATGTTCAGTACGGGCTTGAAGACTATGATCTCTTTTTACGCACAAAGGATGAGGCGGACTTTTATGTGATACCTCGTGTGATGCTCTTTTACCGGTCGCATCCGATCTCATTATCAAATAATAATTTAAGTGCACGGAACCGACTGCAGTACGCTCTCCAAGAGCAATATTATCGGAACGCATCAAAGGAATTTGGTTTTACTGACACTGCTGAAGAAACAGAATACCGCGGCTGGCGGGAATATTTTTATGGAAATAAATTCGTTGCGAGAAAATATTGGGCAAAGATTGGTCTGTCTATATTAAAGCACCCAAGGATTATGATAGCGTGGTGCGTCACATTTATGCCTGAATATCTCTTTATCAGCTTCAAAGAATCAAGAGTGAAGTTTCGCTTGCTTTATCTTGCAACCTATTTTTCTTCTTCAGCACGGCATCTGCGCAGTATGCTTCAATCAATGATGAATGATGAAACTGCTTGAGTTGACACGGTTATATTATCCCTCTGTCGGCGGAGCGGAACGGTTTGTCCGCGACAGGCTTCGGTTGTATGATCAACTTGGGATTGAGTATAAACTTATCACCACCGATTTTTCGACTGAGAAGAAGGATAATACCGTTCCAGTCGATAATGTCGTCTATCTAAAGCAGTATACACCGTTCAATATTACCCCATCATTGATCTTTCAATTGAATGGCACGTACGATGTGGTCAGCATTAATTTCATCGGACGTTTCTTCAGCGATGTTGCGCTCGCGTTGCTGAATAAACGAAAGCAGAAGATCATTCTTACACCTTATTTCGGGTTTCACACTCCACGGTTCTCACCCGTAAAAAGTTTCTATGAACGGACGATCTTTCCATTGCTGCTTGGTCGCATCGATGCTCTGGTGGCATTGACACAGTACGAAAAAGATTTTTGGATCCAACGGTTCCGCGTCCCGGAAAGAAAAATACACCGCATCCCACCGTTTATTGAAAAGGATGTCGTACCCGTTTCAATGAATGCTGTCGGAGATCCCTATATCCTGTATATTGGAAGAGCGGGCGGGAACAAAAAAACAGATCTGTTGCTGAAAACATTTTTGTCACTGCGATCGTTGCCATACACATTGGTTATGACCATTCGCCCGGAGGATATTGATGCGTCGCTCCGCGCTGCGGTTTCTCAAGACCGACGTATTCGCTTGAAAGGATTTGTGACTGAAAGGGAAAAACATGACTTATTATCCGGTGCTGAAGCTCTTATCTTTCCCACGTCGTGGGAATCGTTTGGATATGTCGGACTGGAGGCGTCACAACATCGCAAACCGGTATTGTGCAGCGACATTCCCGTGCTGCGGGAAGTCTTGGATCCGCGCGGTGTGATCTTTTTTCAAAACACCGACGAAGCATTACAAGAAGCTTTGCTGAAGTTTTCTTCATTGCAGGAGAACGACAAAAAGCGGATGGGAGAGTGTAATTACGCAAACCTTGAACGATACTCTGCTGAGGTTTCGTTGAGACAGTATAGAGAAATGTTTGATAGTATTCATGGGTAGTATGAGCATAACAGTCAACATCGCCGGTATCGATGTGACATTCGGTTCATATCGGGAACTCATTGCGAATCTGTATGCCGGTCTGCATCAAAAAAAAGAGTGTATTACTGTCGGATACGTCAACGCCAATACGATAGTATTGAGCAGGGAGGATAGTGAGCTGTTCGCTGCACTGAATGGATTTTCGGCTTTGCTTGCAGATGGTGCAGGGATTCATCTCGCTGCAAGATTGCTGCACACGACGGTGAAGGGGCTTTGGAGCAACAACAATGCCACCGATTTCAATTTTGAAATGCTGCGGTACGCCGATGAACATTCGTTGCGAATCTATTTTCTCGGCACAACCAGAGTATCACTCGACCTGCTGCAAAAAAGGATCACGGAACGATATTCCGGAATTACCGTTGTCGGCTGCAGTGATGGTTTCGTTGACATTCACGATGCATCGCTGCCAGAAATGATCAACCGGACGAAACCGGATATCCTAATGGTCGGAATGGGATCCCCGATTCAGGAGTTATGGGTGAATAAGCATAAGGAAGATTTGAACGTGCCTCTCACAATAACGGTCGGTGCATTTCTGGATTATGTATCGGGATATATGCAGCGTGCTCCAATGTTTTTTCGTCTCTGCCGCATGGAATGGTTATATCGCCTTTTGATAGAACCGCGGCGTTTATGGCGGCGTTACATCATCGGCATACCCAAATTTGTGTATATTGTACTATGGCAGAAATTTCACAGGTGAGTATTTGAGACTATACTCTTTGCTTTTTATAGTTCTTTCAGTACCCCTGCACAGTCAATTTAATGTTGTGAAGGAGGAATTATCTGGTGGACGGTACACGCTGACATATCGTTACGAGGGGGGATCAAATTTATTTTTACCTACTGATCGGGCGGATATTTCCCCGGTTTCAGCTCATCTCTTTATTGCACTTCCGCCATCCTCTACCCCTGAAGTTCAGTTCCGTGTAGTTGATCGCAGGGTGTCAACGGAGAAATTTGTTTCCGCACAAACTCTCCAACAAAGATCCGAATTTTCGGTTAAGGGATTTTTATGGATCGGAGAGTATTACTGTCTCCACGTCGAAGTATTTCCCATTCGGTACGACGCATCTGCCGGTACAGTAAGCGAAGTGCAGGAATTCCAGGTCGAAATGCGATTACCCATCGTGGCTACATCAGCCACAGAACACAAAAAGGTTCCGACTCCTTCCGGCATAGATAATATCCGGTTCGGTCCCGCGTGGAGATCGGCACAACCTTCATATACACTTGAAAATACCGACTCCTGGATTACGTATGGTCAGGAATATATAAAGTTCGGCGTTGCAAGAGACGGTATCTACAGAGTGCGGTATGATGATCTAGTGTCGTACGGAATTTCTCCTGCCGCCATCAACCCGAAGCAGTTGAAAGTGTACTTGAAAGGAAAAGAAATTCCCATCTATGTAAGCGGAGAATCGGATAACTCCTTCGATCCCGGAGACTACATTGAATTTCTGGGAAGAAGGAATTACGGGGATATTCGATACAGGCAAGTTGCTCCTACAGATTCATCCTATTATGAATACCTAAACAGATATTCTGACACGACGATCTATTGGTTGAACTGGAGCGGTACGAATGGCACTAGGGTGGATACGATTGCCGCTAGTACCAAAACCATCGCTGACACGCTCCGATATTACGACAGACTACTCCGTTCCGAACGGGATATCTATTGGGATTTTTCACTGAGCGGCGGAGATTTGCGGAAGAATTATCCGGAATTGCTGGAGAATGAAACATGGAATGATGGCACATTAGGAGTTGGGAAATCGTCAGTTACGTTTTCAGTTACAAATCTTTACCCAAACAAACCGGCACGTGCATTCGTCAAACTCCAGGATTTTTCTTCAAACCTGACTACTAATGCGCATAATCTTTCCATTACGCTCAATTCAGCAGGTCCTGCGTACGATTCCGGATTTATCAACAAGTACCAGGGGAAAGTTTTGAAAGCGGAGTTTCTTTCTTCTCGCTTGAAATCCGGCAACAATACCGTCGATCTGAATTCGTACACTGTCCCCGGCAACTCAATCAATAATATCATAAGAGACTGGTTCGAACTGGAATATCCGTCAAATCTTATTACCTCCTCCGATTCACTTTCTTTTGCGTACAACAATCTTTCCGCCGGAGTAAATGCGCTTGTCATAGTGAGAGGATTATCCTCAAACCCTGTGTCACTGTATAAGTTCACACTCAAAGATAGTTCGATCGTAAAAATCACAAATTATACACGGTCGAACGACACACTGCGATTTTCAGACAGTGTCGCCAATGGTAATTATTATTTCCTTCTCAGAGAATCAAAAATCCCTGCTCCGATCTTTTTTTACAAGAAGCAGTTTGTCAATCTCCGCAGTTCAACAAATAAAGCGGATTACATTGCAATTACCCATCCGTATTTTCAGAATGAAGCGGCAAATTATCTCTCATTTATCGGAACAACGTACGGCGTAACGACGAAGCTGGTCAGCATCTTTGACATTTGTGATGAGTATAATTACGGCTTCTGGGCGCCGGAACCGATTAAAGAATTTCTGAAATCCACCCATGTGTACTGGCAATCCCCGAAACCGAAGTATGTGCTGCTGCTCGGCAAGGGAACCTACGACTACTACGGAAATAAATTCAAATATGCCGGCGTACCGCGCGTTCCCAATTTTGTTCCGCCGTACGGCAATCCGGTGAGCGATATCTGGTTTGTGCAGTGGGATTCTACCGGCTCATTGATCCCGCAGATGAACATCGGCAGGATACCGGCAAAGAATATTGACGAATTCCAGTCGTACGTCGCCAAGCATCAGAAATATGTATCGAAAGGATTCGACGAATGGAACAAACGATTCCTCTTCTTCTCGGGCGGGAGTATTTCCGACACGAATCAGATCAATCAGGCAAAAGGGGTCAATCAGTTCATCATCGACAACTATGTTGTTCCGCCGCCGATCGGCGGGAACGTGGCGAATTTTTTTAAAACCTCGCCCCCCAATGTCACTAACTTTGGTCCGTATCCTCCGGAATATATTACGGAACAGATAGAAAAGGGTGGAGTCTTCATTTCGTACATCGGGCACAGCGGCACGCAGACGTGGGACAACAGCATCACCGATATCTCACAGATTGCGAATATCCGCGATCGAAATCCGATGATTTCCGATTTCGGGTGTTCCACTGCAAAATTTGCCGAACCCGATATTCTCTCATTCTCTGAACTTGCTGTCAATAACATTAACGGACAAGCGATAGCGTACATCGGAAATTCATCGCTCGGATTCACCTCTACCGCCTACACATTTCCGAAGACATTCTATAAAAAATTATTAATTGATACGACAGCTTCGCTTGGGGATATACACAGGCTGGCAAAGATCGCTTATCTCAAACAGTACGGCACCTCCGGTTCGTACGGTCTTTTTGCAAAGACAAATACATTAATCGGCGATCCGATAGTGCAGCTGCCGATTCCCGAGAAACCAAATTTTACAGTCAGCAATTCTGTTGTGCAAATATCTCCGGAACGCCCGACAGATCAAACCGATACACTTATTGTGACTGTTCCGTATCACAATCTGGGGAGAGTTCCGAATTCTTCGTTGATGATCATCGCAAGCGCCGCGTACGGCGGTTCCGATATCTATCTTGATACGGTGAATGTCAATGCACCGTACTTTGTCGATTCGGTTCGAATGAAAATACCTGTGAAAGGGCGTCCCGGTCAGCACACCATCATGATAAAAATTGATCCGTCGGACTCCATTGATGAGATCGACGAAGGGGACAATATACTCACGTACTCCTATGTTGTTGCGAGTACGGAAATACGAAACCTAACGATTACACCAGTGAATAACCAGAGTGCCGGTACGGTGACGTTTCTCAATCCTGCGATCCCCTCTGTGCAGAGTTACTTCACTGCGGAAGTATCGACCGATCCGGGATTTTCCCAGGTGCAAAGTTATCAGGTTCCGTATGATACATTTTTTACGACGTACACATTCACTCCGTCAACACGTGGCAAGCGGGTATGGCTGCGGACTAAATACAACGGGATCAATTCAGAAGGGCTGACATATTCGTACGTCGTGGGGGAGAAGGATAATATTTCATTCAGTGACAGTGTTTCGTTGAGCGACCTTACATTGCAAGACCTGAAGATACTCAATGGTTCGATAGCGCTCGATACGACAAAGGTGATATTCAAATCGATCTCGGGAGGATTTAATGACGGGAATACGGCTGTGATCACGAAGAACGGTCAGAATTTCATTCCGGAAAATACAGTACGCGGTTTTCATGTTTGTATTTTTGATGCATCGACGTATGAGTTTCGATGGTATTACAGGTTCGACGTACAAGCAAACGCTACAGTTGCTACGAACTTTAAGACTCTGCTGGATACGCTGGCTGCAACGTATATCGTCATTATCGCAATCTCGAACGATGTGTCGAGCAACGGGAGTCTGTTTCCTGCATCGTTAAAAACTTCGATCAAACAGTACGGAAGCAAATATATTGACAGTGTGAAAGTTGCCGACTCGTGGACGATGATCGGAAAGAAAGGAGCATCTGTCGGATCAGTCCCTGAGAAATTCCAGAAAAGATATGGCGGCGGATCTATTTCAATTGATACGACAATCTCCATACCCAACCTTGCCGGTACAATACAAACAGGGGAGTACGGCGATGTATCAAAATGGAAAGATGTGCGACTGGGCTATATATCCCAAATTCCCGGCGATATTACCGTTTCAGTGCATGGCGTGAAAAATGATATGTCAATGGATACACTCATAGCGAATGCCGCTGCCGATACGTCAATCTCTCTTTCCGGTATCGACGCGCAAATCTATCCACGCATTTTCCTTTCATCAATACTCACACGAGGATCGGGGAATCCATCTCCTTCCATTTCTTCCATCGAAATCAACTACGACGCACTTCCCGAACTCGGAACCAACTATCAAGCGGTGAGAATGCAGCGTCGTACGAACGGAAATGGAATTATCGAAATGATCCCCTCGGATACTGTATTGCAGGGAGAAAAAGTAAAAGCAACTTTCAGAGTATATAATGCGGGGGGAGTTGTCGTACGCAATGTTGTTGCACGGATCAATGCCGTGTGGGAAAATAACACGAACGAACTTGTCGGCTCGTTCGTGATCGATACGCTGAAACCGAAATCGTATAAAGAACTCTCTGCAACCTACAGTACGGAGCTCGGATTTGGCAAACGAAACATCCAGTTCACAATCGATCCCGATACGTCGGTGAGGGAACTGTACCGCGATAACAATGTCTTCGTCTTTCCGATTGTGATCAAAAAGAACGAGAACAGCCCGCTTCTGCCGAACCTCGCTATTGGGCAAACCGGAATTGTCCCGCAAGCATCTTCATTCACCGATCAACTGGACACGCTTCGATTCTTAATCCATTATGACAATACAGGCACACTCATCAACGACAGCGTCACGATCAACGTGAAACATTTTTATAAGAATTCAATCGCATCTCAATGGACGGTTCGCCGGAAATATCCCGGTGTGAGTGATACATTTTTTGTTTCCGTACCGATAGTACGACGAGCGGGGGAACATCAACTGCAGGTGGAACTTGATCCGGTCGGATTGATTGTGGAATCGTCCGAATCCGACAACAGCGCGGCATATTATTTCACGATAACGACAACCGCCTTTACGATCATACAGCCGTCGCAGTTCAGCACTTCCGCGGTGTCACATATCATTTTTCTCAATCCGACCTCCGCTGCGGCATTCGGACAGCGTACCGCACTGCTGGAGATCGACTCACTTCCGGCATTTTCAACCGCTCAATCGGTACAACTCGCAATGCAGGAATTTACGACTTCCTATAACATCGGTGCGTTGAACAAGAAGAAGAGATATTATTGGAGGATCAAGGAACAGAATCTCTCAAGCGATTGGACATCCGGCACTTTCTATCTGGGCGATTCGACAGCATTCGCTCTGGGGCAGATCGATTCGACAGCATGGATGATGAACTCATTTACGAGAACTCTTTTTTCTTCAGACAGTGGTGCAAGAATTGTCGATACAAAATTCCGAATTGAAGCGTACTCTGCAGGATTCAATGATGGAAATAACGGCTCGATCACAGTGAACGGGACGAATATCATTTCATCCATCTTCGGGAATGGATTCAACATTATTGTTTTGGATACGGTCAGTTATCAATCTGTGATGAAGCGGCGCTTCAATGTATCAAGCGATCCGAATGAATCGGATTCGTTGGTTCAATTTATCACCTCAATTCCAACCGGACTTCGCGTTATTGCAGTGGTCGTTGATGACGGCGGGAATAATCTTACTGCCGCTGCGCGTAACGCATTGAAAACTATCGGCAGTGCATACATTGATCAACTCTCGTTCCGCGATTCATGGTCAATTATCGGCACGAAAGGGGCGTCAATCGGTTCAGTGCCGGAATTGTATAAACCGCAGGGGACAGGCTCCGCAACGGTTGAAACAACATTTGTGCGGGAAGAGAATACGGGAACGATACTGACGCCTGCGTTCAGTTCGTTTGCACAACTTTCCAATCTTGCCGTCAACGGTATCATACCCCCCGGTTCTCAACTGGTGACGAAAGTGTTGGGAATAACACCTTCAGGGGGTGTTGATACCGTTCTCTCCGCTTCGAACCAACTATCCATCCCGCTGAATTCATTCAATGCAACAGCACATTCGTCCGCAAGAATTATGTTCGATCTCTCGGCATTTTCATCGCAAACATCGCCGCGTGTCTATGGATGGAATATTACCGGTTTGCAGGCGGTCGAACTCGCCGTTTCTGCAAACAGTACATCCATCAGTGCAGACAGTGTACTGGAAGGAGAGAACATCCAATATGCAACCCGCATCTATAATCTCAGTGCAGTCCCTGCGGAGAGTATTGTCGTGCGGCTTACATCCGCGCAGTCTGGTATTAAAACGGTGTTGAAAGAAGAAATCATTCCCTTGATTCCTCCGCAGGATTCAGTCACATTCACATATACATACGATTCACGATCACGCCGAGGGAGCCGCACATTTGTTCTTGTGGTTGATCCCGATGAAACCGAGATTGAGGTGGATGAGAACAACAACAGCGTCACCACTCCTTTCTTTGTCCGGTCAGATTCGATCAAACCGCGGCTTCAGATATCATTTGACGGTTTACAGATCGTGAACGGAGATTATGTAAGCCAGCGTCCGGAAATCAGAATCGTTTATACGGACGACAATCCTGCGGCACTTCTTCAGACTGATACCACGAATTTCTCGATATTCCTGAACGGAAACAAAGAGGCGTTCGCCCCAGGCAGTGCCGAGCTTATGAATACATCAACCTCGGGAAGAGCGGAAATTCGTTGGACTCCGGTTCTCGATGACGGAGATAATTACATAGAAGTATATGTTCGCGACATTGCAGGGAATTTCTCCGACACGCTGAATGTGTTCGTGAAAGTGGCATCGCAATTCAGATTGCTGGATGTTTTTACAATTCCTAACCCGTTCAACCGTTCAACGCACTTTACATTCAACCTTGCGGGACCTGTCATTCCCGAGGAAGTGATCATTAAAGTGTACACTGTTGCAGGAAGGTTAATACATGAGATGCATCAGCCGGCGATCATCGGGTTCAATAAAATTTTTTGGGACGGAAGGGACAAGGACGGGGATGAGATTGGTAACGGTTTGTATCTGTACCGTGTCATCGTGAATCACCAGGGAAAACAAACGACTGCGACACAGAAACTCGTCAAGATGCGTTGATCATTTCACCTCGTCATCAGCATGATGCTTGACCACGCGAGCGTTGGCGATAAAGACTACCTCTTCGGCGATATTGGTCGCAAGGTCTGCGACACGTTCCAGATTCCTGCTGACACGGATCATCTCAAGCGCCTGATCGATGGAGGTAGGATTGCTCTTCATAATGATCATCATTTCCTGCGCGATTTTTTTGTTGAGCGAATCTGCCGTATCGTCCATTCGCAGCACCGCTTCCCCCAAACCGGCATCGACATGGATAAAGCTGTCGAGCGCATCGGAAAGCATCCGTTTGGTCACTTGTGTCATCTGTTGAATTTCGTGAAGCGCAGGTAACGGCTGCGCCATTGCCTGGAGTGCGAGAGACGACTCCGCCAGATTCACAGCATGGTCGCCTATCCTTTCAAGGTCGTTGTTGATTTTTGATGCAGCAAGGATGAATCGTAAATCGGATGCGACCGGCTGCTGCAGTGCGAGAAGATCGATGATTGCTTTTTCGTTATTCAATTCATATGCGTTCACCTGGGCATCATCAGCGATCACCCGTTCCGCAGAAGTTTTGTTTTGATTGATCATCGATTCAATCGCCCGCTCAATCGCCATTTCGACGATGGAGCCCATCTTTATAAGTGATGATTTCAGGTTCTGTAATTCGGTCTCAAATCGTCGTTGCATAGTAGGTACGTTGAATAGGTGGAAAGTGATTCACTGAGTAAATATAAAATTAGTTCCTCGAATTCCAAACAATGGACTTGTACTTCTTTACGTCAGTCTCATTGCATTTGCTGAACATTTCCGTTACTTTTCTTCCGAACACATCCGGAGAACGACATGCAGCATTTCCTTATGAAAACCGAACCGTCGGTCTATTCTTTTTCCGACCTCGAAAAAGAGAAAAAGACAGTATGGAACGGCGTGAGCAATTTTGCCGCACTGAAGCATATGCGTTCCATGAAGAAAGGGGATCTTGTCTTCATCTATCATTCTGGTGATGAAAAACAGATTGTCGGGATTGCAAAAGTCGTTGCTGAAGCGTATAAGGATCCCAAAGAAAAAGACGAGAAGATGGTTGTTGTCGATATCCAGGCAGTTCAAAAACTTAAAAATCCTGTCACGCTTGCCACAATCAAAAGCCGGAGGGAATTCAAGGATTTTTCCTTGGTGCGGATTCCACGACTCTCTGTGATGCCCGTTCCCGATGATTTGTGGGAAGCAATTCTTACACTCAGTACATAATTAAAAGCCATGAAAAAATACTCTCTTCTTTTTGCTGCCTCACTGTTTATTGTATCATGCTCCAAAGATCGTCCAGACGAAATAAAAGTAGAAGATCATCCTATCATCAAAGAGCTGCAGCAGAAATACGCGCCCGATAAGCGCGTTGCCATCTTCAATGTATCGATTCTTGAAGAAGGGAGAAATGTTGTTTTGAAAGGCGATGTTGAAAGCAGGGAAGCAAAAGAAGAACTTCTTGCAAAACTCCGTGAAGAAAAAAAAGATATTCTCGATAGCATAGAAGTTCTTCCGTCCGACAAACTGGGAAAAAAACAATGGGGCATCATCACTGTCAGTGTTGCCAATATGCGGACCGATCCGCGCGAAGGAGCGGAACTCGGCACTCAGGCTCTTATGGGAACTATCGTGAAGATCTGGAAACGTCATCGTGGGTATGTGTACGTTCAAACTCCCGATAAATACCTCGGCTGGGCTGATCCCGATCAAATGCAGCTCGTTACGGAACAGCAAGCGGAAGAATGGAGCAGAGCGAAAAAAATCTTTGTCACTTCGATGTACGAACTTGTCCGCCGCGAACCGAATCAACAATCGCTTCCTGTATGCGACATTACTGCCGGCGGTCTCTTGAAAGATCTCGGCACAAAAAACGGCTGGACGAAAGTGGAACTCGCAGACGGACAAACCGGATTTCTTCCCGCTGCTTCTGTCATCGATTATGCAGCATGGGGCACAACATTGAAGCCGGCACCGGAGAATGTGGAACGAACAGGCAAATTTCTGATGGGTGTTCCGTACTTGTGGGGAGGAACGTCAATCAAAGGGGTTGACTGTTCGGGATTTACGAAGACTGTTTTTCTGCTGAACGGAATGTTGCTGAACCGCGATGCCAACCAGCAAGCCGACCAGGGAGTTGAAGTTGAACCCGGAAAGAATTTTGAAAACCTTAAAAAAGGAGACCTTCTCTTCTTCGGACGGAAAGCGGAAGACGGAAAGCCGGAACGGATCGTGCATGTCGGCATCTATCTCAATAACAGGGAATACATCCATTCCTCCGGAAAAGTGCAGATCAACAGTTTCGATCCCGATTCACCGATCTTCAACGAGTACAACCTCAAACGCTTCGTGCGGGCACGGAGAGTGATTGCCTCAGCGCCGCAGGTGGAGGAAGTGAAAACGAATTAACAATTACAAATTGCAAATTATCACATTTTCAAACGGTTGAGGTAAGATTTTCCAAATCTAAAAGATTTGGAAAATCTAATCTGTTAATTTGTAATTTGATAATTTGGAATTTATTAAATGCCTCTCCAATATCTCTTCATTGATTTCAATTCATTCTTTGCTTCCGTCGAGCAGCAGGAAAATCCCAAACTGCGCGGAAAACCTGTCGCCGTTGTTCCTG
>JBFMFY010000076.1:0-14468 GCA_040751955.1 Bacteroidota bacterium | reverse complement strand
GATGTTTGCACTGCTGTCAACTCATTGGAAAAGCAGAAAATAATTTTTCTCTGCTTGTATTTACTCAACTTATTCTGTGGCATTGACTTACAAGATATTTTACTACTCTCTGCTAGTCAAGCCCCAACTTTGTTTATCAAGATACAATTTGTGTGGCAATAAGTCTGCAAACATTTCACCGAACTCGCGACGAATTATTTTTAATTCATGCATAGGTATAGAACAAATTTGAGATGTACAAAAACGGTGATACTTCTGGAATTCATTCATTCGCTGATGAATTGAATCTGTGAGATAAAATGAAGCCAATTCTTTTTTTTCATAAGTTGTAATTTTAGACAGTTTCATTACTTGCTTTGAAATAAACAAATCATCATACACAGGAACGACCGTCGGGAAGAAATGATGCAGAATTTTTGAGCCAAGCATCGGCTGAGGCACGATCGTTTTCTTCAATAATGAAATGTTAAGAACTCTCCTCATTATCGCATAGTGTAAGCGCTGAAATGTTGAGGGAGAAAATGTTTTGAATGATCTTAGACAATCAATATTTTTACTGTTAAAAAGTTTTGCCAGAGAAATTACTTCAGAGACAACCACTTCTTTTATTCTTTTCGTTGAGACAAAAGGAGCGCCTCGTCTTGCTCTCCATTCTCCCAGCAACTGCCAAATACTTTCAAAAGCCCTCTCCACCACACGCGGCGAATGCCACGCCCAAATTACATTTTCTCCTTTATGAAGCAGCTTTGTGCGTTCGGCTTCATGGATTGCCATAAAAGGAGCCAGACTGATAGAATGTCCCGTCGGATCAAATGATCGTGTAAGATTTCGTAAGTTGATATAACTGGACGGCATCGAATTAAAACCCAACTTTGTATTTCTTTTTTTCAGGAGGAGCCATCAATTGGCGTATAGCATCAAAGACTGCTTTAATTTGCTTATCGTGCGATTCATACTTGCGTTCCAGCTCCTGTAATTTCCGGGCAAGATCGTTATGCGCCGAAAGAAGCTCACGTATGCGGACGAATGCTTTAATAATCAAGATACTTATCGTTACAGCTCTTTTGCTGTTCAACACCGCCGAAAGCATTGCAATTCCATGTTCTGTAAAAGCAAAAGGAGCAGTGGATGAATGCTTTAATGATGTGAACCGGTGCCAATTCGTCACCAGTTCCTCTTTCTCTTCTTTCGTCAGTTGAAACATGAACTCTTCCGGAAAACGTTCTTTATTTCGCTTCACCTGCCTGTTCAAATATTTCGTTTCCACACCATACAATTCTGCAATGTCACGGTCAACCATAACACGGCAGTTGCGAATGAGAAAAATTTTCTGTTCGACAGCCTCAACAGTAACGAGTTGACCCATATAAAACTCTCCTGAGAATGGTTGAGGTGGTCACAAATTGTGACAACCTCATAATGTGAGTACAACTACCTTTACGCAGCATTTTGATATAAGTAGTTCTCTAATTCCTTTACTGCCTGCAAATATTTTTCTCTGCCGCCGAACAGTTGAAGAATTTCCATGGGAGAGCCAATTTCAGTGAACGGCTGTATGCGAAGAATATCTAACGATTCGATGTTTTCAATTCCCTCATCAGCATACTTCTCTAATAACTTTTCAATCACCATTCGCGCTTGCTCGCCATATTTCGTAAAATAATTTCGCTTCTTCACATTATTGGTGCGCTCACGCCGTGTTAACGGCGGCATATCAAAAGCGGTATGGCAAATAATGTCGAACAAATCTAAATCTTTGGAGACGGCATTCTGCAGTTCGTCAACAAGCACACCTTGCTTTTCCAATTCGTCAATGATGACTTGCTTTCGCTCTGCCGAGTTCCAATCATTCAAAAATTGATTCAACGTGGCATATTTTTGATGGATGGTTTGTCTTGTATAATCTTTCAAACTGACAGTAATCTGCTTGCCGTCTTTATCAAAATATAATATGCGTTCAATAAGCACACTCACATCAATGCCGTTGACAAAAACCTTCTTTCGAGGTTCAGCGACAATTCCACCGTCCGGTCTTCCAATAGTATATCCGCGAGGCGGTTCCACAGGCAGAGGAGGATCGGCAGATACAATTTCATCTTCATCAATCAGAGGTTCACCTTCTTTCACTGTCTTAACTCGGATCGGATCGCCATCGAATGTAGGGTCAGCAAATAAATCTGTCACGCTGCGAAAATCAATAATGGTGAAGAAATGTTTGTTGTTGTCCTCATCAATGCGTGTTCCTCTGCCGATAATTTGTTTAAACTCCGTCATTGATTGAATGTTGCTGTCCAAGATGATGACCTTGCATGTCGGCGCATCAATTCCCGTTGTCATTAATTTTGATGTTGTTGCAATAACAGGATACCGCTCTTCGGGGTTCGTAAAATTGTCAAGTTCCCGTTTACCTTCTTCGTTATCGCCGGTAATTTGCATGACATACTTATCGTTCTGTGCAACAAGGTCTGCATTCGCATTCGCAAGTTCGTTTCGCATTCCTTGCGCATGTTCAGTATCAACACAAAAGACAATAGATTTATCGAACCGGTTGGTGGAACCAAGGAATTCGGATACTTTCTTTGCAACAAGTTTCCGCCTCTCTTCAACTACAATATGTTTGTCAAAATCCGTTCGATTATAAATGCGGTCTTCCACCGGATTGCCGTTTTTATCTTTAAATCCTTTCGGGGGACGCCAGCCATCAAGATCGATATTTAAACCAACACGTAGAACTTTATAGGGGGCAAGGAATCCATCGTCAATTCCCTGTCGTAGCGAATAGGTATAGATCGGTTCGCCAAAATATTCAATGTTGGATGTCGTGTTTGTTTCTTTTGGCGTTGCCGTCAGCCCGATGTGCGTTGCCTTGTTAAAGTACGTCAGAATATCACGCCACGCGCTGTCTTCTCTCGCACTGCCGCGATGACATTCATCAACAATCACTAAGTCAAAAAATTCCGGTGAGAATTGTTTGTAGATATTTGCTTCCTCATCACTTCCGGACAATCCTTGGTATAATGCAAGATACACTTCGTACGACTTGTCCACCTCGCGGTTTTTAACTACCATCATTTTATCCCGGAAATGTTTGAAATCTTTCCTTCGTGCTTGATCAATTAACGCATTTCTGTCTGCAAGAAATAAAATCCTTTTTCTTGCGCCTGCTTTCCATAATCGGTAAGCAATCTGGAATGCGGTGAATGTCTTTCCTGTCCCGGTTGCCATCACAAGAAGAACTCTCTGTTCACCTTTTGCTATCGCTTCAATAGATCGATTAATTGCAATTTGTTGATAGTAACGGGGCTGGTACCCTGACGCATCGAGGTGGTAATCTTCCGAAACGATTTTTTCAACAGCGGGATGAGAAATGTTTCTATATGCTTTATATTTTTCCCATAATTGATCGGGAGGAGGGAAAGAATCGAGCGATAGTTCTTGTTCAATGTTATTGGCTACAGTCTTGTCATGGAAATAAAATCCAGACCCATTGCTGGAAAAGATAAACGGCACGTCAATCAGACTGGCGTATTCTAATGCTTGTTGAATTCCGTCACTCACTGAGTGGGTAGCATCTTTTGCTTCAATTACTGCTATGGGAATATTTGGCTTGTAATACAGAATATAATCTGCACGTTTTCTCTCGCCGCGTTCAATTTTCTTTCCCCTGATAGTAATTCTTCCTGCGGTGATATACACTTCTTCCATAATCTGCGTTTGAATATCCCACTGGGCTTTTTCGAGCGCAGGAGTAATGAATTTCGTGCAAATATCCCGTTCAGAAAATTGAGTGATGTCCATTTGCTTGTTTAATTCGTAAAAAATCCGCAGTCAGTCACCCTTCCCGCGGACGCAATCCCGCCGTAATGTAATCTTTTTACCGTACGGTTTCAATGCATAATGATGTCTTACATCCTTTCACTTCGCGTTCTTCGCGGTTAATGTTTTCTCCTCACCTCTCCGTCTCAGCGTTTGTCATTCTCTCACCGCTGCAACCAGATTGCCACGTCCCGATACACACCATCGGGACTCGCAATGACGCATTTGTTTGTTGTACACATCCTCGATGCACTCGTAGAAAACGCTCGCTTGCTCAGGATGACTTTCTTTGTGTCTTTGCGTGAATGCTTTTACTCCACTCTCACCACTTTCGACGCCGTTTGCCCGAACACTTCCGGTTCGTACATCTGTTCCACGCGCGTTGAGGGCATCTGGAACGTGCCGTACGAGGTAACGCGGACGAGATATGTGAGCGTATGCGCGCCGGCAGGAAGTTGGTCGGCAAAGAACAACGCCCGGTCATCACGCAGCTCGCGATGATTAAAATGCCAGTTGCGTTGTTCGTCATCATCAAGATTCTGCGCTGTCGTTTGGAACGACGTATTCACGATCTCGAATCCGGCGGGAAGCGGATCGTCCACTACCACAAATGACCGAAATTGGTTCGTTGAAATAGTCAGCGTCACTTTTGCCAGTGTGCCGATGCCGATTGCTGCTACGGAATCATTTTCATTCTTCAAGAATTCGACCTCCTTCAACACGCTGAATCCTTCATCCCTTCTCTTCGACTGGTCGAGCGGATAGTAATGCATCCGGAGCGTATAGTACAATCTTCCTGTACCTTCTTTTGTAATATCGATGGATGAATTTCCGGCGGGAAGTTTTCCTATCGGCAGCGATCCGGCTCCTTGCTTCAACGTTCGTCCTTCGAACAGTTCCGAAAGGATCCGTTCGCCGGCAATGCGGACTTCCGTTTTAAATTTCGGCTCATCCTTTTCATAGATCGCGAAGTATGATGCGAGTGCTGCCGCTACATACATATTCTCCTGCGTCGTTCGCCATCTGCCGGAGCGCTGCTGATCCATGATCCATCGTACGATCTTCGGAATGAATGGATCATCAGGCTGCGCATCGAGAAGCGCACTCGTAATGACCGCGGTTGTCTTCGTTTGCGAATACCAGCACCACCACCAGTTATGTTCCGGCTGCTCTTCAAAGTGGGCTGTAGTCGGTGAGATTTTCATCATGTTGCGAAAATCCTGCACAAGGTCCGCAATCATTGCCTTGTTACCCTTCGCCTTTACAAGTGCTTTCAGCAGAAACGCACGCGCTTCCAACGGTATTGAATCCCGACGGGCAAACAATTTTTCCATGTGACCGTAAT
Source organism: Bacteroidota bacterium (assembly GCA_040751955.1). Lineage (GTDB taxonomy): Bacteria > Bacteroidota > Ignavibacteria > UBA10030 > UBA8401 > SpSt-333. The sequence goes on along the minus strand of JBFMFY010000076.1, from coordinate 9,307 downwards.
CGGGGGAAGCGTTCTCTGCAAGTACGTAAAGGATCATCGCTTTCGTCATATCATCCATGCGATACCAATGAAGAGGATTCGGCTTGTTCAATTCCGAGCGGATGTACTCGAATCCGCGTCTAAACATATTTTCATCAACGCGATATCCGTTCTTCTTTGCCATCACTAATCCGTACATAGCATATGCCGAAAGATACGGGTACGCGGGACCACTGTGATCTCCTTTCCAGTAATAGAAGCCTCCGCTCTCTCCCTGAAATTGCGGCACTTCATCAAGCAGATCCTGCACAACTTTCCTGTGATCTTTTCCTTTTAAAATTTCGATGTTGAATGCTTTTACCATATCGGCGGCAAGAATTATCGGCAGCGCGCGTGACATCTTCTGCTCAAGACATCCGTACGGATAATCGAAGAGATACTCGACGCTCCCTTCCAGTCCGATCATTGCTGTAGATGCGGCGGTGACATCCACGCTGCCGATATCGGTGAAGATATTTTTCGGACGGGCAATCTGCTCCTGAGCAGAAGCATCTGTCGTCGTTGATGACGTTGCAACGGTCTCGCTCACGCGCGGAACCTGTATCGGAATGGACCACTGCATGCCGTCGTAATCGGAATCGGTGTACGCGCGGATGATGAACTTTGCAGAGCCGATCGTTTCCGCTTTCAGTTTGCTCCGCACTTCGTTCGATTCGCCCGGCTGCAGCGTAACGTATGCTGTTTCCGGACTGAACATGGCGATCCCTTCCGCTTTAGTCACCACTTTCACTTGCTTCGACTTGTCGGAATAATTCATCACTACTACGCCCCCTTCAAACCGGTCGCCGACGCGAGCGAATCTCGGGAACGATGGCTGCAACAACAGCGGCTTGCTCACGGTAATGGAATGCTCGCCGAATCCGAAATCGGATTCGATGCTGTGAGCAATCGCCATCAATTGAAATGCGGTGAGATTATCCGGCAGTTTGAATTTGATCGTCGCTTTTCCTTTTGCATCGGTGATGATGCTCGGATTCCAGTACGCCGAAGGACGGAATTCTTTTCTGATTCCTTCCGCATCCATTGAAGCCATCATTTTCGCAGCGCCGCCGCCGCCGATCACTTCACCTTTCTCGTCAAAGTTCCGCTGCTCAATCAAGTGGGAGCGTGTTTCCGTAGTGGACACAGAGAGTCCGCGTTCGCGATAATACTGATCGAAGAGTTTTGGCAACCGATAATTGATGAGATTCAAAACACCGAGGTCGGCAACACTCAATGCAACTTCAGCGGCGATTCCTTTTCCGGTGTTGAGTGTCGTTGAAATGGTTACCTGCACGCTGTCGCCGGGACGGAAATCATTTTTATTCGTTTCGATCTTTACGACGATCTTTTTTTCCAACGGACTGACCGGAAGATTCGCGTAGCCGAGTTTGAACGATGGGCGTCCGATATCCGATTCGCGTGTAATGGCAATGCTGTCAACTCTTCCTTGCAACAGCACAACAGATACGAACACATTCGGCAGGAACTCTTTTTTGATCGGAATCTCGATTTGAGGCGCACTCCCTTTTACTTTCGTTGTGAAATGGTTCAAGATCCCTTCACGTTCGACAGAAACAAGCGCGGTCGCTTCTTCGTACGGATTCTTGATGATGATCCTCGCCGATTCACCCGGCTTGTAGTTCTGTTTATCCACAATCAGTTCGATCCTGTCGTCGTTCGAACGTTCCCACGGTACATACCCGGGACCGCTCACGTAGAAATAACTGCTTGATGATGTTGAATTTCCCCGTGTATCATCGGCACTCACCTCCGTATAATAGAATCCCGGTTCCTTCGGAATGAATTTCCTCTCCACCGCTTTCTCTTCGCTCACGAGTGTTGCCGAATCGACAAGAATATTTTCAATTTCGGATGTCCAGTAGTATCTTCCACCAACTTCCGCACGACGTACGGAACGCCAGATGCGCCGGTACGTTTTCATATCGATGGAAACGCCGCGGACGAAGTTACCTTCAGGAGTAACAGAGATGAATTTCTGCGTCAGGACAGAATCGGTATTGACGAACGTGCTCGACTGTCCGATGCCGAGATAAAACTCCGCTCCGTGAGCAATCACCGATGTGCGTCCGGAGATTACCTGCCTGTTCGGCGAAGTAACGTCTCCTTCAAGCATCAACCGCACCGTGCGATTGATCTCGCCGACGTTCAGTTTCGATTCAACATGGATGATCCCCTGCTCATCGAGCTCTTCTGTGTAATTTTCAAGTTCTCTGTACTCTGAACCGGAATAGCGCGACAGCCAGTAAATCGGCTCAAAATAATATCCATCGAATCCCGGCGGAGCGTACGATTCACCAGTTACCGAAAGCCGCCAACGTACTTCGGCATTTTTCAGCGGTGCACCGAAGAGATATTTTGCCGCGAGGAATCCCGAAATGGAATCACCAACGATGTAACTTTCTTTATCCATCATCGCAGTTACCTCAAACTCAGCGGGACGGAACGCTTCCACACGGAAATTGCCGTAGGAAAGATTTTTCCAGTTCTTCCCCTCCTTCCTTTGCAGACGCACGTTATAGTATCCCAGCGATGCGGATGAACTCAACGTAAACGTAGCGTTTGTTGATCCGAACATCGAGAGCGTGGAAACATTCGAATAAATCTCCTCGTCGCGTGGATTTTTTACAATGATTCTGACACTGTCACCTTTCGGTATCTTCCATGAGCCATCTTTCCGCACACGCACAACCGCTTTCAGATCGACCTGTTCACCGGCTTTATACAAACCGCGGTCGCTGAAGATCGTCCCTTCTTTCTCTTCAAACTTCGGATTCCATTCGTAATAAATGCCGAACGACCACGGTTCGATTCCGTTATCCAAATCAGAATTGGTAAAAGCGAAATCATCTCCATGTTTGACGAACACCCACAAGCGCGGCTTGCGCTGATAGTCGTACCATTCGTTTTCATCGTCGTTTGGATTGGTATCCTGTATCAATCCGAGTTTTCCATAGCCGGGAGATTTTGCAATTCCTTTCGCGTCGGTCTTACCTGTCCAAACAACCTTGTTCTCGTCGCTGCGGATTTCGATCTCTGCGTTCGGGACGGGAGTTGCGTCTTTTAGTTTGGTCACCCAGATCATGTTGTCATCGGGAGAAAATTTTGCAGTGATGCCGAGATTGGTCACCTGTACGATCGCTTTATAATATTGTTTCTTAAATGAGGATTGCACAAACGCAACACCCAATTTCGATTTGCCGAGCACCGTATCGAGATTGATCGGGAGCATTTTCGATTCGTCTACTTTTAGTTTTGGCGTAATCGTCTGATCGAACTGGAAAATGTTCGTCCCGCCGACATTGCCGGAAAAGAAATTTTCCTGATTATTGTACCAATCATACTCCCATCCGCGCGAGAAATTGAATCCCCGCAGCAGGTCAACAATTTTTTCCAGTCGGACTTTTCCCATCTGAACGCGAAACGTATCAACATTGAGGACGGCGAGCGGGTATCGATGCGACTCGTATGCTTCGAGCACGCCGAATCCTGTTGCCATGTGCAAAACGGGATCGAACCCGCGTGTTGAGAATGTGAATTTGACGGTGTCGTTAATAGATTGATTGAACCTGTCTTTGATACCTGGAAGAATGTAGCCTGTGTACTCTTTTGCGGGCTCAAGCGGAAGGGAGATATACCACACATTCGTGGCGTAGTCGGTGTAATAATCTCTCTTTGGAACCTCGAGATCGGGTCGAAACACGAGATGTTTGTATAACTCTTCTTCAAACAATGGCGAGGAAAACTTCAATTGCAGAGCAACGTTCGGACTCATAGGCAAGGCATTTTCTATACCAACGAATTTGAATTCATTATATGTCGAAAACCAGAATGACACATCGGAAGCCATTCCGAGCATTCCTTCCACACCTTTTACCCCTGCTTTAATTTTTACTGTGATCACTGCTCCTGTCAAGAATTTTTCAGACGCGCGAAGATGCACAACGCTGGTCTCGGATTTTCCATCCCACACAGTTGTAAATTTCGGGTACGATTTTTCCTTCCCGCGTATCTGTTCCAGAGAGATGAATTTGCTTACCTGAAAAGGATTGATCCGCTGATTAAATGAAATAGAGATCATATGATCGAGTTCAACGGAAGTCTGCTTATCGTACGGAGTTGTTGAGATTACGGTCGGCAGCGGCGTAACGAACCGCCATTCAAAATTCTCTTTCAATTTTTTCCCGGAGACTGATTTGACTCCGGCTGGAATTGTGACCGTGTATGCGCTGGCGTACGGCAGATTCTTCTGAGGGAGGAACGAGAGAGTTGAAGTCCCCTGCCATCGGTACCTGCCCACAACGGGAGGATTGATTTTCAGCGGTCCGGTCAACTCATCGTGCGGCGCTTCCTGCAGCGGCACCATCGGTTCACTGAATGTTACCGTGATCATTTGCGATTGGTCGATCTGCGTGGTTTGCCCCGTTGGCGTGACAGAGACAATATGTAATTCCTGTTGCGCAAAAAGCACGAACGGAAAAATGGAGACGAGTGCAAGTAGTTTTTTCATACGAGCTCCGAAGAGAACAGTGGCGGCAGTGAAATTTGTGTTGGATGAATAGTAGAAGAAAATCGAGTGAAAGGCAATTGCATGAGCTGAAACATGCAACAATACAACCACGCATGTGCAACATTTTCGTCTTTCACTGTTCATCAGATAGAAATCGGAAGTCCTCTCAACGCAGGTGCAGTAAAACCACAGGCATTAAATAGTGGTTGAACAGCCAATATAAAATTCGATCCTTCATAGTCTCACAGTAACCTAAAACAAGGGTAATTTACATTGAAAAGTTGCATTCGTTAAATCGGTGTTTTTAACCCAAATTGCAATTGTAAACATTAGGAATTAATAATAAGTCTCGCTGTTGAATAATGGAAGAATAAAAGATACATTTGCATAGAAGTGCTTTCACTGTAAATCAAAGAATCCATGGCAGAACCACGCCCAACAACAACGCCGCAGCGGAGACCGCAAAACAAAACGGTACTGGAAAGTATTGCGTCGGTGTTCCAATCGAACAAAAAGCCGGTCAAGAAGACGAATGCGCCCATTCCTTTACGTAAGAAGAAAACATTCATGTACCGCGTGCGTAAAGGAGCGAAGATCATTGACGGATACCAGACCGCGTACTCCAAGCATGAAGTGGAACAAAACCTTCGCCGCATTGGATTTGAAATAAAGTATGTTCGCAGACATTATGAATTTCAAATGCGCGCGTCGAGCAAAGAAGTGGTCAGTTTTGTCACCACTAGCGCGCGGCTGCTCGAACAGAAAATGACTTACGGCGACGTATTGAACATTATGGTGAACAATACGAAAGACAAAGCGCTGAAAGGCGCGTTGCGAAATATTATTATGGATCTGAAGAATGGGATGGATTCGCGGGATGCCTTTGTCAAACAGAGCAAAGTCTTCGGCGAACATGTGGCACTGATGCTCGGCATTGCTTCGAAGAGCGGTGAGATGACATCAATCTTTAAGAGTGTGGCGCTGCTTGTGGAGCGTCAGGCAGAATTTAAAAAGGGACTTGTTAGTTCATTGATTATGCCAGCAATCACCTCGGTGACGGTATTGGGAGCAATCATCTTCTACGCCATCTACCTTGTGCCGCGTATGATGGAAATGCTCGGACCAATGATGATAACGACGCCGCCGTTGACAAAGCTGACATTGGAGTTCAGCGATTTCATCCAGGGGAACATTACGTGGATCAGCATCACCTCATTTCTCGGCATTGCAGGATTTTACGCCTACCTCATGACCGAACAAGGAAAACTGCTGCGGGATCGGTTTATCGTTCAAATTCCTTACATTGGCAATATTTTAAGGAATACCAGCACAGAAATTTTTTGCCGCGTGCTGGGCATAATGTATGCATCCTCCAGAGAAAATATCGAAGCGATACAGATCGCGTCCGAAGCGAGCGGAAATTTGTATATGGCACACCGAATTAAAACGGTAACGATACCGAGCATGCTGAAGTACGGAACGGATCTGGGAAGGGCATTGGACGCGGCAAATTTTTTCCCGGATATTTTTATTTCCCGATTCCAAACTGCGACCGAAACCGGGGCGGTGAAAGATACCGCTTTACAGGTTGCCGATTACTATCAGTTGGAGAACCATTTTGCAATGAAGAATCTGATGAGTTTCATCGAGATCTTGATTACGGTTGTGATAATGGCTGCATTGGTATTTTTAACGATCCTTTCAACGGAAACTGCATCGCTCAACATGGAACCAACTGTGTAACATATGTCTGAACAGCAAATCATATCGAAAAGGTCTCTCTCCAACATTCTGATTGAGAAAGGAATTGTTTCCGAACAGCTCCTGCGACAAGCGGAAGAAGTACTTGCCAAAGAGGGAATAAAATCACGGCACCAGTTGTGGCACATCCTGGTCGATCAGTTCGGTGTGAACCGCGATGCGCTCTTCGCTGAGATCGCACAGTTCTATACATTCCGCATCCTCGATATTTCAAAAGACTCAACAGATGACGGCGTGCTCGGTTTTGTCCGGAAAGAGCTTCAGACACTCCCCCTCTTTTTGCGCGAACAAGCGATCGAGAACAAGATTCTGCCGTACAAACTGGACCATGGACGCGAAGGGCGCTTAATGATCATCACCCCCGATCCGACAAACCCGGGTATTTATAATATTGCACGTTCATTCAATCACCAAAAATTCGAAATTTGTTACACTCCGTTGACACAATGGGAAGAAATCTGGAACAGAGTCAGCATCGACCGCGCAATCTACAAAGACAAAGAATCGGAATTACGCGAGCAGGGATTTGTCAATGACGAGGAAGAAGAAGACGAAAAATTTGAACAGGCAATCGAAGACGAAATCAACCGGAGCGGACTTGTTAACCTTGTAGAAAGTATCTTTGTGGATGCGGTGCGTGTCGGCGCAAGCGATATCCATGTTGTGCCGCGCGGTGAAAAGATCACCGAATTTTATTTCCGGGTTGACGGAAGACTCTCGCGCTGGTACACACACAATGAAACACGGGCTGAAGCGGTAGCCGCCGTTGTGAAAGACCGCGCGAAAAACCTCGATCGCTTTGAGCGCAATACGGCTCAAGACGGATTTGCGCAGCTGGTAATTGAAAAGAAGACGATACGATTTCGTGTCTCGGTGATCCCTCTCGTCGGGCATGAATTAAAAAATAAATTCGAGTCAATCGTCATTCGTATTCTTCGGGAAACTTCCATTGCCTTAAAATTGGAAGAATTAGGTTTCGATCCGTACAGCGAACAGCTCATGCGGAAGGCGATCAAAAAACCGTTCGGCATCGTTATCGTTACCGGACCGACAGGAAGCGGAAAGAGTACGACGCTCGTCGCCGCTCTCAGAACAATCATGGATCCGTCGCTGAATATTTTAACTGTGGAAGATCCTGTCGAATATTTCATTGAAGGCGCCCGGCAGGTAAAGTTAAATCCGAAATTAGATTTTGAGGGAGCTCTCCGTGCAATCTTGCGGCACGACCCTGATATCGTCATGGTCGGTGAGATGCGCGATAAAGAGACGGCGGAAATTGCAATCAAGCTGGCAAATACCGGTCACCTGACCCTCTCCACGCTTCACACCAATGATGCTCCTAGTGCAGTTTCACGTTTGTTCAAGATGGGTGTCGAACCGTTTTTAATAGCGTACAGCGTCAATGTTATTGTTGCACAACGTTTGATCAGGAAATTGTGCACTCGATGCAAAGGAAAAGTAAAGGAGCCCGATATCCCCGCTTTGATGAAGTTAGGAATGACGGAAGAAGAAATACAATCAACAACCTTTTATCGACCTGTTGGGTGCATTGATTGCCTTAAAGGATACAAAGGACGTATTGCCATTCACGAGACATTGTATTTCACAAAAGAAATCAGGCAGATGATTCTCGAAGCCGGTTCCACAATTAACGAAGAAGCGATCCGTCAGGTCGGCATACGAAACGGTATGTTGACGCTTCGAGATAGAGCCTTGAATTTATTGAAACAAGGTGTTACATCGATGGACGAAGTCCTGAGCGCTACGACTGAGGACTAAAAGAACACGTTGCCCCTGCATAATACCTCCCCATGTCATCGTATAGAAAAGTCTAAGCGATCGCACCTTGTGACTAGTTTTCCGATTGTGGAGTTTGCATGGACGGGAAAAAATTGAGATGGCACTTTTCGCCAACTATACCAATATGATACCGGTACGATGAGCTTCGGTCAAACCATGATAGCGTCAGCATTTCTGGTATTGCTTACCATCGCAGTGATCAATGCCAATAAACTTATTGTGGACTCCGACACGGCGCAATACGAAATGGAATCAATCGAACAGGCTGGACATCTGGCAAATTCATTGCTGTCCGAAATCGCCAAAAAGAAATTCGACGAAAATGTGGATACATCGTACTATGGACTGCAACCTCTTACGGATTTTACTTCATCCGCACAATTAGGGACTGATCCGTTTACAATTTGGGGTCGGACATATAATGAAAGCTACTTAGTACCTCGTCCAGATTATTATCCCTACAGTTCAATGATCGATCATAACTACTATTATGATGACATTGATGATTACGACGGTTATTTTCGCATAGACACCACCAACACATTTACAAGAGACACATTGCGAGTAGAAGTGTATTACATTACACCAAACAGTTCATCTGACCAAGGTTACGATATTTCATCGTCAAGGACATACTTTAAAAAAGTCGATGTGCATGTCATCAACAGACGATATTTTTCAGATACGTTAACATTCAGCACAATCATTGCGTATTGATTAATGGGCGTTATTTTCGATATTCTAGGATCATTTGTTGTCCGTGCCGCAATCGTTGCAGTGATGTTGAACCTGATGATCTCACTCAATGAAGCACTATACAGAAAGAACGACCGGATGTACCTGACAGAAGTTTTAGAGGCTCCATCACAGGTTATCGCAAACGATTTGAGATTAGCCGGCTATAACGCCTCAAAAACGTTTGCCCGGGCTTATACCACCGACATGATGTTTTATGCAGATACAGGAAACGATGGAAGCGTTGAAAGTATTCGGTTTTACCTTTCAGGTACAACTTTATATCGCCGAATTAATAGTGGAACACCTTTTGAACTTGCCAGATCAGTCACTTATTTCAATGTAACCTATTACAATATTTACGGAAACCAGGTAAGTGGATCGAGTGTCAGTGGCGTTAAATCTATTTATATTCAACTAACAATTCGATCTGGTAACAGAATAACTAGCGTCATAAGTGAC
>JBFMFY010000075.1:0-14889 GCA_040751955.1 Bacteroidota bacterium | reverse complement strand
CTTCCGAGCGTTTGGGCTAAATTAAGTAACCCGACTTTGTTCTTGATGATCTTTTGATTTTGAGTCATCTGACACCTCCTATTGTTACTAAGTTAATATTGTGTCAGATGATATTCTAACTAATACAAATAATATTTGAGTTAAGTCATTCTGAACGAAGTGAAGAATCCAGTGAAATTCTGGATGTTTCGCTACGCTCAACATGACAAGAATCGACTTTTCACACACACGTTGTGTATCGGAGCGTTGCAATCTGACAGTATTGGATTCTCGCAAGACTTTCCAATACAATAAAGCACGGACTTGCGTCCGTGCCTACAAAAATCTTCGCGGTGAAACCAATCTTCACTTCACATTCAACTGAAACCTGAACGGCACGCTCACCCACACGGCAACCGGACCATTGTTCATGATCGCAGGGGTGAATGTCCATTGCACAGCGGCGTCAATCGCCGCCTGGTTCAAAATATCTGCCGACGATTTTATTGCAACCGCTTGTTTCACTTTTCCTTCTTTCGTCACCCACATGTTCACCCAGACAGTTCCTTCGACGCCGGCACGACGTGCAATTTCCGGATACACAGGTGACGGATGTGTAATTGGAACAGGATCCTTTTCGACCGGGGTAAAAGGCTTCGGAGGTGTTTCTTGATCGACAAAGGTCGTTGGAGGTATATATACTGCTCCATTCGGATCGCCCGTTTCGCTGCTGATCGTTGGTTGATTCATCTGATCCTGTGTAGGAATTGTTGCTTCAGGATTAATTTCAGCATCGGGTACAGGGATTGGTATTCCATCCGAAATATGTGCAGATGACGCAACAGCAACATTCGGAATTGTCTGACCTTGCAACGATGGCGGTTGGTTAATGATTACATTCTTCGGAAGACGAATGACTATTTTTTTGTCCGGAGTTTCGGAAATCCTCAAATAGAGTTGGACACTGCCGATCAACAAAAAGTGAATCATTCCTGCGAACAGAAGACTTTCTGTAACGTAGCGCTGATACAATCCTCTCAATTCCAAAGCAGCGGTATTCATTGTCGTGTTCATGATCTCCTCCTTTGGAGGAGGGGATTACTTGTCCGCTATCTTTTTGGGCGGAAGGGGTGGTGGGAATCAATTAAGTTACCGTCACCTTGAAGGTGACGGTAACTTTTGGACTCATTTATTCTTCCTCGTCTTGTAATTGTCGTACTGGATCGATTTCTTCGCTTTGTTCGCGTCATCTTCCCGCGCCGATTTTTGGTACGATTCGATCTTGCCGAGTTGCGAGCGGACAGATTCGCCGCTTGCACCTGCCGCCGATGCAGCCGGGGATGCGCTGATCATTTCACGAGCTTCATTCAGTTTCTGTTCCGCCGCATCCTTGTCGCCTGCATCGAGAGACTGCATTGCCTGTTCCACTTTGCGCGCCGAAACTGCGATATCCGCCTTTGCCTGTGTGTTGATGTCACGGTTCCGTTCCACTTCGGCGAAATCCTTCGTGTACTTGATCGCCGTCGAGAATTTTGGAGTGGAAGCAATGATGATATTGCTTTCGTATTTCAATTCTCCAGTCGCTACTGTTTTCGTTCCGGTACCGGAGGGAATGGAAAGTTCGACCGTAAATTCTCTCGTCTCATTTGCATAGAGATCGCCGACCGGGATAATGTACCGACCGCTTTCAGGACGGAACTCGCAGCCGACGACATCCTGCACTTGAACGCCGTCGCCGAGGTTCAGGTGGATCGCGGCATTCTGAGCGAGCACGGAAGAGACCATTTCAAATTCCTTCCGCACGTACGATGTGAGCGAGTTCGGATGCTCAATGAAATAATAATTCCCGCCGCCGCTTTCCGAAAGTCCCATCATCAGGTTCTCATTGTAATCCAAACCGACGCCCATCGTCGTTACAGAAATAGATCTATTTCTGTACTTACGTACAATAGAATTAAGTTCCGTCGGATTTGTCACGCCAACATTTGCCAATCCGTCTGAAAGCAGTACAACTCGGTTGACATATTCTTTTCCCACAAAGCGTTCCGCCTGTTTCAATCCCTCGACTAATCCGCCGCCAAGATTCGTCGAACCACGGGGATAAACCTCGTCAATCAATCGCTTTATTGAATTTCGATTCTTTCCGACTTTTGAGGCATGACGAACTATGTCAACGATGTCATCATAGATTACGATGGAAAGAATATCATCCGGCTGTAACTGATCAACGAGCGAGGCGAACGCCTTCTTTGCAAATTCCATTTTATTCTGGTCGTCCATTGAGCCGCTTCGGTCAATAACGACTGAGAGGTTCATCGGTTTTCGTTTCTTGTCCTTCAGAATGTCGGGAGTTGTAAGGGTCAGTTGAAGGTATGCTGTTCCCCCACGTTCGGTAATGACGGGGCAGTTCAGTTTTCCATCCAATGTGAATACCGGCTGCGGCACATGCAGCGCCATGGCAGGAATTGAGGCTGCCATGAACAGCATTGCGGTGAGAGAAACGACGAGCTTTTTCATACTTCCTCCTTTGGAATTTGTGTGTGGTTATTTGTACTTTGAAGCATTCACTTTCTGCCTGTTAATGACATTAATCTGCGAAAGGTAAATGAAGTCTCCCTTGCAATTTTTCAATACCGATTCCAAAATTCTCGACCTGATGAAAAAAGGGGATGAAGAGGCGTTGGTGATGCTCTATGAAGCGAACAGAAGGATGGTGCAGTCGTACGTTTCACGCAACAGCGGAAACGACGATGATGCTGAAGATCTACTGCAGGAGGCAGTTGTAATTGTATGGGAGCGGGTACGTGCGGGAACGTTTGAGTACTCGGCAAAACTTTCGACATTTGTCTATGCAACTGTGCAGAACATGTGGCGGCGAAAACTGGCGCGTGCAAAGAGGGAGACACCGACAGAGTTTACGATATTGAATGATCCGGAAGAGAGCGTATCATTTCTTGACGAACTTATTGAGAACGAAGTATCGAAACAGATTGCAGCAGCATTGGTAAAACTTGGAGAGCCGTGTAAAACATTATTGATGTTGTTCTATTGGGAAGAATGTTCGATGGAGGAGATTGCGAAGAGAATGAAGTTTGCGAATGCCGATACGGCGAAATCAAAGAAGTACCAATGCAAGAAAGCGATGGAAGAGATTTTGGTGGGAATGGGGATATAAACATCCCCCGTCCCAAAAAGCGGGAAACCCCCATCTTCTGCGCACAATCTTAACGCAAGGGGGACAAAAGCGGTAAGTAAGTATAACTAAATGAATGAACAGAAAAAATATTGGACCGACGATCCCGAACTTGTTGAGAAGTACGTTCTCGGTCAACTTTCTGATGAAGAACGGAAGCGACTCGATGCTGAAATCGCCGACTGTGAGCCGTGCAAAGCTGCTTTGCAGCGTGAACTGCAACTTGCCGCAGGAATCCGCAGGCACGGGCGCGATCAACTGAAATCCAGACTGCGATTGAAATTGAGAAGGGAACAGTCGCAGCAAATATTCCGATACCAGTTCGTCGGACTTGCTGCCGCGGTTGTGGTAATTGCAATCGGTGTTGGAGTGTATCAGGTTTGGTTTAGCGGGATGGAAGCGCCGAAGAAGTTCAAGGAACGGCAGATCGTCATCAAACAGCCGGAAGCTCCGCAAGAGACTTCCAAACCTGATGATAGAGATGGGGCGCAAGGAGAAAAAGATGCCGGCAAGATGCAGAAAAAATCTGCTTTAAAGCCAACAACCGAAAAACCGGATGTAGCGGCTTCCCAAGGTGCTGCTGTAAAAAAGGAAGAAACGATCACATCCCTATCCCGACAAGGATTTGCAACATTGGAAGAAGGTGACAGCGAGACCAAGGGTCGTTTGGATAAGGCAGATGGAGGAGAACCGGTCAAAGTGAAAAAAAATATTCCCACGCAAAGTATATGGCTGATCGGGAAAGTAGTGATGATAGAAAATAAAAAACCATCAACGTTGTCGGATGTGCAACCGCAGGCGCTGATGGGAGAGCAATCACGAGAGAAAGCGACACAACGCAATGAGCAGAGGAGCCGCACAATGATCGTTAAGCGCGGCAATGTGGACGAACAGATTGTGTTGCAGCAGAAGTCATTCCGTGATCTGCCCCGTTCACGCCAGACGCAGATAGGAAGAAAAAATCTTGTCGAGACGCTGGTTCAACACAACGCCGACGGATTGCGCCTGACGATTTATTCCGACGTTATTTCGGCTGCAGAGATAGAAAACGCAACCGTAGAAACAGCGGGGAGTGATTCGATCATTGTCGAGACCGGTTCGCAGCGCATCTACTATAAACTTCCCGCTTCATTTCAATCCTCAACACGCACGCGCCGGTAGGAGCAATGTGAGCAGCGACCTTCAGTACATCAAAGGTATCGGTCCCGTCCGCTCCGCAGCGCTCCGCAATGCCGGAATCGAATCGGTCCATGATCTGCTGTATTACTTTCCGTACGACTACCTTGATCGCTCACGAATCACCAAGATCAACGAACTGCCGAAACTTGTTGAAGCGGGAAATGAAGTAACGGTCATTGGTTCCGTCTTTCGTGCAGAGACAAAGTACACGCGCAACCGCAAAAAGATTTTCATTCTCACCGTGAGAGATGAAACCGGTTACCTTACCTGTGTCTTCTATAATGGCATTGAGTGGTACCAGAAAGCGTTTGAACCGGAAGAAATACTTGCCATCTCATCCGTCCCTGAATTGGATAAATACAATCGTGTACAGTTCATTCATCCGGAGTTCGACCGTTTAAAAACAAAAGATGAAGAAGATGAAACCGATTGGAATTCATTGCTGCATACGGGTGCTATTATTCCGAAATATTCCTCGTCGGATGAATTAAAAAAGGTCGGATTGGACAATCGCGGTTTTCGCAGAATCCTTCGGAACGCGATCAACAACAATCTGACATCGCTAAGCGAGCATTTGCCAAGAGAAATCCTTCAGCGAAATGCACTGCTCGACATTTACTCTGCGATCAAAATGATTCATTTCCCGAAATCGTATGCCGAACGGGATCATGCGTTGCATCGGCTGAAGTTCGATGAATTATTTTACTATCAATTACTGATGGCATACCGCAAAAGAGAATTGAAAGGAGAATTGAAGGGGATTCAGTTCACATCCAACAGGACGCTGACGACAAAGTTAAAGGAATCACTTCCGTTCGAGTTGACCGATGCGCAGAAACGAGTTATTCAGGAAATTTTTGCGGATATGCAGAAACCTGTGCCGATGAATCGATTGCTGCAAGGTGATGTCGGAAGCGGAAAGACCATTGTTGCTTTATTTGCAATGCTTGCAGCGATTGAAAACGGCTACCAATGCGCGTTGATGGCGCCGACCGAAATTCTTGCAGAGCAGCATTGGCGAAGCATCAGGAGTTTCCTGAGTTCACTCCCGATCAATATTCGGCTGCTGATTGGAGGGCAAAAAAGAAAATTGCGGGAGGATGTGCTGGAGGATATTCGCAGAGGAACGACGCAGATTGTTATTGGAACACATGCACTTATTCAAGAGCATGTGCAGTTTGCAAATCTCGGGTTTGTTGTCATCGATGAGCAGCACCGGTTCGGCGTTGCGCAGCGTGCAACATTAAGGGAGAAAGGGAAAGAGAATCCCGATGTGTTAGTAATGACAGCAACGCCCATTCCGCGAACATTATCATTGACACTGTACGGGGACCTGGATGTTTCAATCATCGATGAACTCCCGAAACACCGTAAACCGATCAGGACTGCTGTCAGGACGGAAAAAGATAAAAAGAAAATATTCGACTTCGTTCGGACTGAAGTGAAGAAAGGGCGTCAAGCGTATATCGTCTATCCGTTAATTGAAGAATCCGAAAAGGTCGATCTTAAAGCGGCGGTAAAGGAATTTGAGTATCTGAGTCAGGATATCTTTTCTGAGTTCAAAACAGGCTTGCTTCATGGGCGGTTATCGTCAGAAGAAAAAGATGAATTGATGCAGCAGTTCAAGCAGAACAAGATTCACATTCTCGTTGCGACCACCGTCATCGAAGTCGGTATCGACGTCCCGAACGCAACGATCATGATCATAGAGAACAGCGAACGATTTGGGCTGTCGCAGTTGCATCAATTGCGGGGAAGAGTGGGAAGGGGAGCGGAACAAAGTTTCTGCATTCTGTTGACGGATGATAAATACGCAGCCCGAAAACTACAGACATCGAGCAACCGCGCTGAAGCGCGCATTGAAATTGCCGCCACAAAAAAACGGCTCGCTACGATGGTTGAGACGACAGACGGATTCAAGATTGCGGAAGTTGATCTTGAACTGCGCGGTGCTGGAGATTATTTCGGGACACGACAGAGCGGTTTACCCGGATTCAAAGTGGCGAATATCATAACAGATGTAAATATCCTGAACAGTGCCAGAAGAGAAGCATTCGATCTTGTTGAGCGGGACCCGCACCTTGCACGAAGCGAGCATAAAAATATCAGAAAAGAATTCGAATTTGTGTTCAAAGATTTGTTATCTTTTGTCCGCGTCGGATAAATCGTGCAACTGAACGCGGTTTGTTCCGTAGTCCTCTGAAGAAAACCGGATTTACTATGCAGCCATTCAAACCCTCTTCCCTCATTTTTCCCTTGTTGTTTGGTATTGTCGGTCTTGCGATATATTTCGGTGTGCGAACAGATGTTTCACCCAAGGCGTCTGTTGATTTGAATCTTTCCCGTTCGGAAGCGGAACTAAAAGCGAAAAATTTTTTACGATCGATCGGACATTCCACAGATGGGTTAAGCATTGAATCGAACTTTCAGTTCAATTCTGCCGTCTATCAATTCCTTGTAGAAAACCTGGGAATGAGGAGAACACGGGATGTTATCCTGGCAGATACGCTTGTTGCTCACCGCTGGGTGCTGTATTTCTACGACGGGCAAACTTCCACCAGCAGGATGGCGCATCAATATCGCGTATGGATCACGCAATCCGGTACGATCACCGGATTCAATCACATGATTCAAGATACCGCTCAAGGGGAAAAACTTTCGCTCGACAGCGCACAGGCATTAGCCGAACAATTTTTACGACATGTACCGATCCGGTTAGATGAGTTCTATTTAAAAAGAACCACAACGAACAATCAGGCAAAGCGTACGGACTACACATTTTTCTGGGCTAAGAAGTATTCGCTGCATGACGCACATACGGAGATTACGATGCGGATTCAGGGGAATGAGGTTGGTTTCTTTCTAAAAGATTTTACACCGCCGCAGAGTTTCATCCAGCGTATCAATGATTCGTTCAGTTCGTTCGCTGTCTTTTCCATTGTTTCGTACGTCATTCTATTTTTTCTCGTCATCTTTGTCATTTCCATATTCCTGAAAAAGTATCATGAAGGAGAAGTCGGCATCCGCACGGCGGTGTATGTTGCGGCATTTTTATTTGGCACCGCCGCACTTACCAACATTCTTGGGTACGAGTCGATCGGTTTCGGCGTTATGATGGGGGATTCGAACAGGACATTCGTCAAACTGCTTTTGTTTGTCATCATTCTTTTCATCATCTACGGATTTCTTACTGCAATGACATTTGCTGCATGGAGCGTCGGCGAGTCCTCCGCACGGCAGGGGTGGGGTCAAAAGCTGTCGGGAATTGATTCTCTCATTCAGGGAAAATTTTTTACATCGAATGTCGCCTATTCCATTCTCTGGGGATACGGTATAGGATTTGGGCTCTTTGGGTTGACTGCTCTGTTCTATTACGGTGTTTTGCGCGTCGCTGATACATCGATACTCACGATATCTCTCGGCGGAGTTCCTGAAGCGTATTCTCAATCTGTTTTTGCGATTGTGGGGGCAACTGTTGGTGCTATTATCTCCGAAATTACTTTCCGGTTATTTATAGTCTCCTGGGTAAAAGAGAAGTTCAGATCGGTTGCGCTGGGAATTATTTTCTCTTCGCTGGTATGGTCGTTTACGGCAACATCGTTGTGGGATGTTCCGTTCGGATCGCTGGAATCGTGGTGGCAGTTCATCATCTTCTTTGTTATCGGCGTTGTGCTCTGTGTTACGTATTTGCGTTACGGAATTCTCGCATCGATCTTTGCAAGTTCTCTTGTGTACACACTCGGCATTTTTGAGCCGATCGTATTTTCAAATGCTCCCGCTTTTGATGTCGAAAAAATATTATTCGGAATTCTGATGCTTATTCCATTTACAGTTGCTGCGGTGGGATACGTTCGGAACGAGGAATTCCATTTTTCCGTCGATGCCACGCCGTCGCACATTAAGCGCATCAGCGAACGGGAACGAATGGCAAAAGAGTTGGAGATTGCGCGGAATGTGCAAATGAGCCTTCTGCCGAAAGAGAATCCGCATGTTGCCGGATTTGATATTGCGGGAATTTGCATTCCGGCGTTCGAGGTCGGCGGCGATTACTATGACTTTGTCTATCTCGGCGACAACAAGATCGGTATCGCCATCGGCGATGTTTCAGGCAAAGGTGTTCCGGCTGCAATTTATATGACGCTGACAAAAGGGATTCTGCAATCGCACGCAGAAGATAATGTCTCGCCGAAAGTCGTCTTAAGTAAAGTCAATCGCTTGATGTACAGGACTATTGAAAAGAATTCATTCGTCAGCATGTTCTATGCGATCATTGATCTGAAAACAAAAACGATCCGCTACTCGCGCGCAGGGCATAATCCTGTTATCCTCGTCGGTTTGCGGGAGGATAAACATGAATTTCTGACACCGCAGGGTGTTGCGCTCGGACTGGATGAAGGGGGAGTATTTGATTCGGTTCTTGAAGAACGGGAATACAAACTGCGCGACGGCGACTTGCTCGTGTTCTACACCGACGGATTTACCGAAGCACGCAATGAAAAGAGCGAAGAGTTTGGAGAAGCACGATTACTGCAATCGGTTGCAAGCAAAAAAGAATTTCCTTCCGAAAAAATTATTGGTGCAGTTGTTCACGACGCAAAAAAATTCATCGGCGATGTACAGCAACACGACGACATGACGATGGTCGTGGTGAAAGTCGGATGAAGAAAAATTTTCATTCGACATAAAATTTTTTTGTTCATCAAGCATCGTGCCATCGTACTACCTCCCGAAAAAAATCTTGCTGAAAAATCGTCAGAACACTTGACAACTCTCTATAATTCCGTATATTAGTAGTGGTTTCTCGAGTGATTTCTGATCGACGAACCCTCTTCATCAGATCGAACAAAGTACAACGTAGGCACACGAGAAGTTGAAGAGATTGTTCTGAAAAAATTTATTCAACAATGAGTGAAAGGTATCCAAAATTTTTTTGGTACTCTTTTGAATGGATGTAGCCTTAGTCTACAATGTGAAGAAGGAAGAGAACTCATCCGCAGAGAATGATTCTCAACCTTCGAGTCTGACGCAGACGACGACTCACACACAAACACAATTGACATCCGGCGTTGACGTCTACGCAGAGTGGGATACAATCGAAACGATACACGCCGTCCGCAATGCACTCTCCCTTCGCCATTCTGTCTCCCTTATTGAAGCCGACGACAATGCGTTTGAGAACTTGAAGTCATCCCGACCCGATATTGTCTTCAATATTGCCGAAGGGCGCTTTGGCGTATCGCGCGAGGCACAAATTCCGGCAATACTTGAGATGCTGAACATCCCGTACACAGGATCTGACCCGTTGACGCTGGGAATTTGCCTTGATAAGTCGCGCGCGAAAGAAATTTTATCGTACTACGGCGTGCCGACTCCGAAATTTACCGTTGTTTCTTCACTTTCGGAACTTCGGTCATTGAATTTTTCAACTCCTGCGATGGTAAAACCGCTGTTTGAAGGATCAAGCAAAGGTATTTTCAATTCATCACTTGTTCACACTGATGGAGAATTGAAGAAACAAGTGCAACTGGTGATCGAACAGTACGGTGAACCGGCACTTGTTGAAGAATTTCTTCCCGGAAGAGAATTTACCGTGGCGATACTTGGCAATGGTGATGATCTGAAAGTTCTTCCGATTGTTGAGATCAAATTCGATTCGCTTCCAAACGGTGTTAACCCTATCTATTCTTATGAAGCAAAATGGATATGGGATCAGTCCTCAAATCCGCTTGAAATCTTCGATTGTCCTGCAAAGATTGACAATAAGTTGCAAAACGAAATAGCCCAAATTTGCACAAAAACGTATAACCTTTTAAGATGTAAAGATTGGTCAAGAATAGATGTCCGGCTCGATAAGAATGGCAGACCGAATGTCATAGAGATTAACCCGTTGCCCGGAATTTTGCCGAATCCTGAAGACAATTCGTGCTTTCCGAAAGCAGCCAGAATGGCTGGAATAAGTTACGAACAAATGCTGAATAGCGTATTAGATACCGCTTGCAAACGTTACGAACTAATGTGAGGTGATATGTCAAAAAAAATTCATGTAGCCATCATCTATAATGAGCCGACAGTTGAATCGGAAGAAGGGCGGCAGTATGCCAGCAAGGCGGGGCTCTCGATTGATCAATACGCAAAGTTGGTGAATGAAACGCGCGTGAACGGAAAGACGATCGACTTGTCCGAAGTAGGTGTGGTAGAACAGAAGGAAGATATACAAGAAGCGATGATGTCGCTGGGATATGAAACGTCGATCTTCAACATGTCGGACGATCTTGACCGCTTTCTTGCATATTTGAAAGCGATGCAGCCCGATATCATCTTCAACATGGTGGAGAGTCTCGGCGATGATGCGATCCATGAAATGCATGTTGCGGGGATTTATGAACTGCTTGGATTCACGTACACCGGCGCAGGTCCGTTCACGCTCGGTACATGCCTGAACAAGCCTCGCGCAAAAGAGATTCTTGCATACAACGGCATACCGACGGCAAAGTTTTTTGTCTGCAATGATATCAAGAAATTGATCGCCGATGATATCAATCTTTCCTATCCGTTGATAGTGAAACCGAGCAATGAAGATGCCAGCGTCGGAATCGACAACAAATCGGTTGTGAATACATTCCAGGAATTGAAAGAGCGAGCGGGATACATCCTGCGTAAGTTCAACGAACCGGCGATTGTTGAAGAGTACATTGAAGGACGTGAACTGAATGTCGGTATCATGGGAAATAAAAAACCGATCGTGCTGCCGATCTCCGAAATCGATTTCTCCGGATTGCCGGATGACTACCCGAAGATCGTAACGTACGATGCCAAGTGGATGGAGGGGACAGTGGAATTCACCGGCACGGTCGGAAAGTGCCCCGCTCAGTTGAGTCCGTCGGTTGAAGAAAAAGTAAAAGAAATAGCATTGAAGGCGTACCATTTGATGGGATGCCGCGATTATGCGCGAGTCGATATCCGTCTTTCGAAGAACAACAAGCCGTACGTGCTGGAAGTGAATCCGAATCCGGATCTTTCCGATGATGCCGGTTTCAACCGCTCCGCAAAGACGTACGGGTTTACCTATCCGGAGATGATCGGTAAGATCGTCGAGTATGCCATTGAGCGCCATCCGACGCTCGGAAAGCAGAGATGAATGTTCGTCCCACCGAACGGAACGACTTTGAGCCGATTCGTTCGATCGTTATTGCAACCGAAGTTTTCAGTAAAGAAGAAATTGAAATTGCGATAGAGTTGTTGGAGATTTACCTGAACGACCCGCATCAGCAGGATTACGAATTATTCACCTGCACGGATGAGAGTAACAACGTGGCGGGATATATCTGTATCGGTCCGACGCCGGCAACAGTTGCTACGTACGATCTGTACTGGGTGGCGGTCGATCCGAAAACGCAAGGCAGGGGAGTGGGGACGATGCTGCTTCGACATGTAGCGGAAACATTGAAGCAACGAAATGGAAGACTGTTGATCGCCGAAACATCGTCCACACCGAAGTATGGCAAGACCAGGGCGTTTTATGAACGGAAGGGATTTCAACAGCTGGCGCACATAAAAGAGTATTACAAACCGGACGATGATCTGATCATCTACGGTCTGTATCTGTAGTAAGTCATTGCGAGGCGTTCTTTGCCGAAGCAATCTTCTTAAAAAAAGATTGCTTCGCTCGTAGACAGCACTCGCTCGCAATGACAAACGGTTCAAGTTTAGTTCACTATCTTTCACAACACAAGGTGCATTTTTTATGGAACTCTGGCAAGAAATGCTCAGAGCAAGCGTTGACAGCGGTAAAGATCTCGTCGATCGGTTCGGCTTTGAGCCCGAACTCGCAGATAAACTGAACACGCTTTTTCACACGCGGATCAACCCGTACTATCTCAGTCTCATTCGCTATCCGGGCGATCCGATCTGGCTGCAGTGCATTCCAGACGCGAAAGAATTGGAAGAAGACGGACTTCCCGAAGACCCGCTCGATGAAGATGCGCACAGCCCTGTTCCGAGCATTACGCACCGCTATCCTGATCGCGTGCTGTTCCTGACCACAAGCCAGTGTTCCATGTACTGCCGTTTCTGCACACGCAAGCGCAAGGTGGGCGACAGCGACAAGATCAGCATGAAGTATATTCAATCCGGATTGGATTACATCGCTGCCCATCCTGAAATTCGCGACGTGATTCTTTCCGGCGGCGACCCGCTGATGCTCACCGATGTGATGCTTGAAAAAATCGTTGCCGGATTGCGTGCAATACCGCATGTGGAGATTATCCGCCTCGGTACAAAGATGCCGTGCGTACTTCCGCAGAGAATCACCGACAAACTGGTCAATATGCTGAAACAGTACCATCCTGTATATGTCAACACACATTTCAATCACCCGTGGGAGTGCACACCTGAGGCGGAGCGTGCGTGCGCCATGCTTGCCGACGCAGGTATTCCTGTCGGCAATCAGGCTGTGCTCATGAAAGGGGTGAATGATGATCCCGATGTGATATTAGAATTAATGCGCAAGTTGTTGAAGATGCGCGTCCGTCCGTACTATCTCTATCAAGCGGACATCACGAAAGGTGCGAATCATTTCCGCACACCTGTCTCCGTCGGTTTGGAGATCATGGACAAATTGCGCGGACATACATCCGGGCTTGCAATTCCGTATTATGTGATCGACGCTCCCGGCGGCGGGGGAAAGATACCAATCTTACCGCAGTACGTGCTGGGACGGAACGGCAATAAGATCATCATGCGCAATTACAAGTACGAAATCTACGAGTATCCGGATGTGGAAGAGGAAGAAAAGAAGATCACCGATGCGCAGCAGATTGAAAAGAAATACTTGCGCAAACGGAAGAGCGTACAGCGCAAGAAAACATACAAGAAGGAAAAACAGGAAATACCCGTTCAATAACGATACAAGTCCCGCTGCGGCGGGACTTTTTGTTTTAAATGCAGAAAAAGTACTCTGCGAATGCATCAACACTGCCTATGAAAGGAAAACTATTCACATCGCTTGCCGGTTATGCATTCATGCTGTATCTGATCTTGCTCCTGCCGTTTCATCTCTACACTCCGACGAACGAATTTAACCTTCCAAATTTTCTGTGGCTTACACATCTCCTGCTCCTGTACATTCACGAAGCGGGGCATCTGCTCTTCGGTATTTTTGGCACCACGATGATGATCATGGGGGGATCGTTGATGCAGATACTAGCGCCGCTTGCGTGGTATGCTGTTGCACGATGGGAGGGGTCAACGTTGAGAAATACTGCATTGGTTTTTACCGGTATCAGTATTGTAGATGTAAGCATCTATGTAAAAGATGCCGGCATGCTTCAATTGCCTCTGATTGGCGGATTGAGTAAGTCTCACCACGATTGGGCGAACCTGATGAATGATTGGGGATTGATCGAGTTGAGTTATGCGTTCGGAGAAGCGATGTTCTGGATCGGCATGATCGTTTGCGGCTATGGACTATATTCCGGTATAAAGAATTCGTTCGAAGCGTATCGTGCAGGGAGCGACAAACCTACCCGATCTTCTGACGGGCAGTGATATACACGACAACGCCGTGGGCGATTTCTGTTTCGCCCTCCCGCCGTGCAGAGAATAAAAACCGTCGCTGAATCTTATTCTGCACCGTGTACTGTATTTCGATGGCATCAACAACGCCGTACTTGAGAAGCGACGATTCGATCTGGTAGAATTGCTCAAACTGCATATCGGTAAATGTTCTTTGCAACTGATAGACGCTGTTGCAGTTAAACATCGCCATCAGTGTCTGGTTCGCTTCCAGCACAGCCCACGTGGTGAAATTGAATTTCATCATTCCTGCAACAGAGTTTTCAAAGAGGGTTCTGTAACGCTCTTCACTTTTCTTGATCTCTTCAATTTTTGAATGTTGCTCAGCAATGATTTTTTTATTGCTTGAAATAAGCACAAAAAGATACCCAATTGCAAAAACTACAATAACTGCGGTTGCAATAATAATAAGTACCATTGTGCTATTCAAAAAATCTTGCACAAGAAACTCCTTGCATAAAGAATGTTAGATAGAATAATAAATCCCCAATTGATGTGCCACATTACTTCGAAGTACTGCATACCCATTTGTAAAACAACGTTACTCATTGCAAAGACAACAATAGTTCCCGCGGAGTACAATGTTACACCAGTGGCGATCCAAGACACCGAGTGATTGAATAGTGAATGCTCCGTTGACATTGTGAGTTCATAGAAAATGAAAAGTGAAGCAATGATAAACAACAGACTCGCACTAACAGCAATTTGTTCTTGAAACTTGTCAGGAATCTCTAGATATGTTATCTCTAATAGCCAATACATTAGGTAAATCATACCGATTATTTGCAGAGCATCCTTGATTTTTTTTGATTGGATAGATTTATAGTACAAAAAAATAAGGGGCTTGACTAGCAGAGAGTAGTAAAATATCTTGTAAGTCAATGCCACAGAATAAGTTGAGTAAATACAAGCAGAGAAAAATTATTTTCTGCTTTTCCAATGAGTTGACAGCAGTGCAAACATCA
>JBFMFY010000074.1:0-14962 GCA_040751955.1 Bacteroidota bacterium | reverse complement strand
GGAGGGTTCGGCATAGGGGCCGAGCGTGTCCTGCTGCACCACCCAGAGATCCGCGCCACTGTTGCGCAGCAGGGCCTTGCCATCGTCCACCATGCCGCGGTAGATGCCAGCCATCGAGAACCGTTCTGTCAAAATCAGAACCGGTGTTGGGTACGGCTTCACCGTGCCTTACAATAAAAATCTTCATGATAATTTTTTGCGTGCCTCGGCGTACCCCGGTTTTAAAATGTCGTAAATGATTTTGATTCTATCCTTATACGGGATGAACGCGCTCTTCATCGCATTGATCGTCAGTTTTTCAAGATCGTTTAGCGTGAGATTGTAGTATTTGTGAGCGACGTGATATTCGTCCGTCAACGTTATGCCGCTCATCAGCCTATCGTCGGTGTTGAGCGTCAATCTGAATTTGTATTTATGGTAGATTGGGAAGGGATGTTCTTCCAGATTTCTGACCGCACCAGTATGGACATTACTTGTGAGACAGATTTCGATAGGGATACGTTTATCGAGCACGTACTGTGCGAGCGTTCCCATGCTCAATACTTCGCCATCCTTCACTTTCATATCTTCGATCAGCCGAGTGCCGTGCCCGATGCGGTGCGCGCCGCACCACTGAATCGCCTGCCAGATGGACTCTTTGCCGAACGCTTCGCCGGCATGGATGGTGATATTGAAATTCTCCCGCTGTATGTAATGGAATGCATCGACATGCTTCTTCGGCGGATATCCCCCTTCTTCTCCAGCCAGATCGAATCCGACCGAACCGTGATTCCTGAACTCAACGGCAAGTTCTGCCACTTCCTGCGAGATGGTCGGCTCCATGTGCCGCAATGCGCAAACGATCACACCGTAGTGAACGCCGAAATCTTTTTTTCCTCGCTCTAATCCTTTGACCACCGATTTCATCACACGTGATGTGGAGAGTCCTTTATTGGTATGGAAGACAGGAGCAAAACGTGTTTCAACATAGACGACCCCATCCTTCTTCATATCTTCCATCATTTCGTATGCAACGCGTTCCAGCGATTCTTCCGTCTGCATGACACCGCAGGTATGTTCGAACCCTTCGAGGAACAACGGCAGACTGCCGCGCTGTGCGCCGCGCTGGAACCATTGATCCAGTTCACCCGGATCGCTCGTCGGCAGTTTTGTGTACTGCTGGTCTTTTGCAAGTTCAATCACCGTCTGCGGACGGACGCCGCCGTCGAGATGATCGTGGAGCAATACTTTGGGAACGGAGCGGAGGAACTCTTTGGTCAGTTGCATGATGGTATCCTTCGATGAAAATTTCAATCAATATAGAGAAAAATGTCGAAGAAATCTAAAGATGCACTGCCTTGCTGTGATACATTTGTTATTGTTTCTCAATTGATTTTCAGATCGGTACTGAGTAGTTTCCAACATTCATAACCACGATTCTATGACGTCATCGAAAGAGATCCGCCGGCTCTCCGCAATCATGTTTACCGATATCGTCGGCTACAGCGCATTGACGCAGCGGAACGAGAAACTTGCGCTGGAATTGCTGCAATGGCATGCCGGTGAGCTTCGTCCAATATTTTCAAAGTTTCACGGAATAGAAATTAAAACGATCGGCGATGCATTTCTTGTGGAATTTTCAAGCGCGCTGGATGCAGCCGAATGCGCAATTGAGATTCAAACACGTTTGCAGCAGTACAACACTTCGGCACCGGCGGAACGACGGCTGCAGTTGCGGATCGGCATTCATCTTGGCGATGTGGTCAGGCGTGAGAACGATATCTTCGGAGACGGTGTCAACATTGCCGCCCGCATTGAACCGTTTGCGGCGCCGGGAGGAATCTGTATTTCCGAAGATGTAACGCGGCAGGTGAAAAATAAAATATCGTACCCGGTCGAGCCGCTTTCTTCGCATCAACTGAAAAATATTTCCCTTCCCGTGCAATTATTTGCTATTCAACTTCCCTGGCAGCCCAGTGAGCGGCATTCTGATACAACAAGTACCATTGATACAAAGAATCTGCAGCGCACAACCGTTGCTGTACTTCCGTTCGCCAGCATTGGCGGAGGGAGCGACGATTATTTTTCCGAAGGGATGACGGAAGAGATCATTTCTTCATTGTCCAAAGTGAGCGGACTCGACGTGATTGCAAGGACGTCTGCGTTCCGATTTAAAGATTCAACACTCGATGTTGCCTCCATTGCAAGCCGACTTGGTGCAGGTACGATCCTTGGCGGCACAGTGCGCCGCGCAGGCGAGAAAGCCCGTATCAGTATCCGGCTGATGGATGCAGGATCGCAACGGTTATTATGGAGCGAAGATTACACTAAGGATCTTCACGACATCTTCACCGTGCAGAGCGATGTAGCGCTGCAGGTTGCCTCGTCGCTGAAAGTACGGCTGCTCGAATCGGAAGAGCAACGTGTTCACAAGCAGGGAACGCAAAATTCCGAATCGTACCAATCATATTTGCTCGGAAGATTTTGCTTGAACAAGCGCACCGGCGAGAATATCCAAAAGGCGATTGATCATTTTCAAAAGTCAATTTCGCTCGATGAACGAAATGCTCTTTCGTACGCGGGGCTTGCCGAAGCATATACGCTGATTGCCGGCGCCGGCTACGGATCGTTGGATAAAGAGGAAGCGGCACACCATGCTATTGCTGCATCGATGAAAGCAATTGCGCTCGATGATACACTTGCCGAAGCCCATCTTGCACTGGCGTACGTTAAATTCCGCATTGAATGGAATTGGGACGAAGCAGAGAAAGAATTTCTTCGTACAATCGAACTGAAACAAAGTTTTTCCAAAGCGCATGAATTGTACGGGCTGTTTCTCGGCATCCACCGCAGATTCGATGAAGCATTTGTCCATATGAAGCGGGCGCTGGAACTCGATCCGCTTTCTGCCGGCGTGCATACAGGATACGGAAGATTTCTGACCTTTGCGCAGAAGTATGAAGAAGCGCATCGTTCTATCTCGCAGGCATTGGAACTTGATCCATCATACGCCGAGGCGCATTTTGCTTTGGGAGATCTGTATCTCTCTCAAAAAAATTATGAGGAAGCACTGGCGTGCACAGAGAATGCGTTATCGCTCTCCGGAAGGCGCCCGATCATCCTTGGCACTGTCGGACATTTGAAGGGGTTGCTTGGCGACGTGAGTGAAGCAGAACAGATACTTGGTGAATTGCGGGCAATGGATTCTCCCGCGCAATCGACATACTTTGCACAGGCAAACGTACTTGCCGGGCTCGGCAGAATTGAAGAAGCGGCAAAGGCAATGGAGTGCGCGATAGAAACACGGGAGGGAGTTGCCATCTTCATCAATGCTGATCCGTCGTTCTTCGGCGGCGAAGAAATGAAACAGCGCATAAAAGGAATGCTGGCAAAAATGGGGTTTGATACGGCAGGGTTATGAACGATACTCCTTCAGTTTGAATACAACGTAAAGCGAAAACAGCGACACACCCGCCATCACTGCAAACGCGATTGAATATCCGAACTGAGCGATAAGAAACCCCACAGCATAGCCGCTCCACGATTCGCAGATATTCGTCCCCCCCATGAACGTGCTGAACTGCGTTGCGCCGAGATTCGGGTCGGTGAGGTTCATGAACATTGTGTATGTGGATGCGGTGAAAGTGCCGATACCGAAATATAAGAGTGTCATGACGGAAAGAATCAGCACTTTGCTGTCATTTTCCATTGATGCAATGATCGCGAGGATAAGCACGATGCCGGCAACCGATACGATTGAGAATTGCACGATCTTGAATGTACCGAACAATCGAACTGCGTACCCTCCCGCCAGGGCACCGGAGAGCATAGCGGCAACGGAAAGCAGGGAAAAAAAGAATCCGATTTCATCTTTCGACAAGCCGTTGTCAACAAAGAACGGTCCCGCAACAACTCCAACGCTTTCGTACGCTGCACCGCCGATGATTGCGAAGAGCAATCCAAGCCAGAACACTTCTGACCGCACAAGCAGCCGAAAGCGCTGAAGAAATTCTTTCCGCTTTTCAGAAATTGGAACAGGTACCTGTCGTACGCGCGGTGCAGCAAGAAAAACAACGGCAAGCACAGAGCAAATGAACACGAGCATTGCCGTTGCGATGGTTCTCATATCGAAGTATTGTAATGCCGCGATCGCTCCGCCGCCGAACAATGCACGCCCGAAGAGCATTCCTGCCTGCATCCACCCGTTGACCGCTCCGCGTTCTTCGGGCGGAACCTCATTGATGCAAAGGGCATCGATAGAAACATCCTGCGTTGCCGCGGAGAGAGCGTGAAGAAGAAAAAGGGAAACGACAATAGTGTGCGATGAAGAAAGATCAATAACGATCAAAGGCAGCAGTGAAAGTATCATCATCGATTGTGCACTCATGATCCACGACCGGAGCGTCCATTGCGGCGTACGGAGAATATCCACCAGCGGTGCCCAGAGAAATTTTAACGCCCACGGAAGAACAAGCAGCGATGTAAGCGCGGTGATCTGATCGACCTGCATACCAAGCGAACGGAGTTCGGTCGGAAGCGTCCACCAGATGAAACCGATCGATGCTCCCTCGCTTGCGTAGAGGAGAGAGAAGAGTACAATGCGTTTGCGGGGTGTGGAAAGAAAGTTCAATGCAGCCCATAGATTGTTTCTTTCCAATCTAAAAAATTATGAAAGATTTCCTATCGCTTTTTCGACGGCGGTCAGCACGCTTCCATTTTTTATCAGATCCAACGCTGACTGAATATCGTCGTGCAATATCCTGTCGTCATCAAGATGAGAAATGTTCTTGCGGATCGTTTGATAGGCGGCGTTCGTCCCTTTGCCGCATTTGAGCGGCGCGTGGAAATCGATTGCCTGTGCGGCAGTGAGCAGTTCGATAGCAAGAACTGTCTGCGCGTTCTTCAGGATGCGCCAGCATTTTTGCGCAGCGATGGACCCCATGGAATTATGGTCTTCCTGATTAGCGGATGTCGGAATTGAATCGACACTCGCGGGATGTGAAAGGACTTTATTTTCGGAGACGAGTGATGCGGCGGTGTACTGCGCGATCATCAACCCGGAATTCAGTCCCCCGTTTTGAGTGAGGAAGCGGGGGAGCCTGCTCAATGCGCCGTTGACCATCCGTTCCGTACGCCGCTCGGAAATATTCGCAAGTTCCGACAGCGCGATCGCAGCGAAATCCATCGCCAATGCCATCGGCTGCCCGTGAAAATTTCCCCCTTCAAGATGTTCCTTTTCTTTCGGGAAGATGAGTGGATTATCGTTCGCGGAATTGATCTCAATGGAAATTTTCTCTGCGACGTACTCCAATGCGTCGCGCGATGCGCCGTGTACTTGCGGCGCGCAGCGGAGCGAGTATGCATCCTGCACACGGTCGTCATTCAAGCGGTGTGATTCGCGGATCTCACTTCCTTTCATCAACGCCCTCAAATTCTTCGCAGACGCGAGTTGTCCTTTGTACGGACGGAGTTTGTGGATCCGTTCGTCAAATGCCGTGTCAGTTCCTTTCAATGCCTCAACACTGAGTGCGCAGGCAATGTCCGCAAGTTTCGTCAATTGACGCGATTCGTGGATGATCAATCCTGCGAATGCTGTCATCATCTGTGTGCCGTTGATGAGGGCGAGGCCTTCCTTTGCTGTCAGGCGGAGAGGGGAAAAACCGTGCTTTTGCAACACAGATTTTGAATTTTCAATTTTCAATTTTGTATCATCAATCGATGATTGAAAATCGGTAATGATTTTTCCTTTTCCCATCATCGTCAGCACTAGATGCGCCAATTGCACCAAGTCGCCGCTCGATCCGACCGATCCCTGCGACGGCACAACGGGAACCAATCTCGCATTGAAAAATTTTACTATGAACTCAACCGTTTCTGGACGGATGCCGGAGAATCCTTTTGCCAATGCATTCACACGCAAGATCATCATTGCCCGCACAACTTCGGGCGGAAGAGGATCACCGGCACCGGCGGCGTGACTCTTGATAAGATTCGTCTGCAATTCTTCGATCTTGTCGAACGGAATGCGGACATTCGCGAACTCGCCGAATCCGGTAGTGACACCGTAGATCACTTCATCCTTTGCGAGCCATTCTTCCACAAGCGCCCGGGATCGTTGCATTGCTTTCTTTGCTTTTGGAGAGAGCGCGATCGTTGCGGCAGAATTTTTCGCCGCAGTGTAGAGTTGTTCGATTGAAAGGGAGTTGCCGTCGAGAGTGAGAGTCACTTTACTGTTCCTTTTTTGCTTAACCTATTGTCCCCCTTGCGGGAAGTTTTATGAAGTGGGGAAGAGGGGGATTAGGGGGATGATTTTTTGATTTCATGGATTTTCCATGCGATCATTTCTTTTACTCGAGCAATGTTATTCATTACGTCTTCATCACGAAATCGTAAAATACAATACCCCAATTCCTTCAATCGTTGTTCTCTTCTCTGATCTTTCTCGTAAGCCTCTTTCAGTTGATGAGTATATCCATCGGTTTCAATGACTAATTTCAATTCTTTGCAAAAGAAGTCCGCTATAAATTTATCGATAGGCCTCTGCCGAAGAAATTGATATCCCAGCATTTGTCTTCTGTTTAGCACTTCGGTCCACAGTCGAATTTCCGCCTTTGTTCCGGAATTTCGATTTGCTCGGGCAAATCCTTTTAGCGATTTATTGTAATGATTATTTGAATACACCATTACCTCTGCAAAACCTGTCATCCCCCTGTTTCCCCCTTCCCTTGCGCACAAAATCGACCCTCAAGGGGGACAAAAACTACTTCGAATAGTTTTTCACAAACTCTTCAAGCCCGGAAATTATTTTTTCTGCAATCTTCTTCCTGAACGCAGGATCGATCAGTTTCATCTCATCATCAGGGTTGGAGAGAAACGCTGTCTCCACCAGCACGTTTGGGAATTGAGTCGGTCCGCTGAGTGAGAAATTGAAATTTCCCGTTACGCCCCATTGGTCGAGTCCAAGTTCCAGCATTTTCGCGTACATAATATCGGAAAGCGATTTGAATCCGGGGTAGCGGTAGTAGGTACTTGTTCCTTTAATGGCATCGGGATCGGAACTTTCGCCGATGGAATTACAGTGGATGCTGACAAGAATGTGCGCGTTCCCTGCAAGGATCTTGTCGGTGCGGTCGCTCATGAAGACGTTCGAATCGTTTTCACGCGTCATCACGGTCTTGATTCCTTTAGCCTGCAGCTGTGCATTCAATTCTTTTGCAAGCGCAAGTGTGACATCCTTTTCAATCACTCCTGTTGCCCCTTTTGCACCTTCGCTTCCAATTCCATGTCCGGCATCGATTGCAATTGTTAATTTGGAAAGAACATTCGCTGAATCAGCAATCGCGGGGGGACGGCGGACTTTCACGCGCATTGAGTTTCCTTCGTAGGAAATGTCATACCCCCAATGCTGCTTGTAATTCAGAAGGATCGTCATTTGAAAATGCTCTGCACCGACCTGCGCGGTCTTCACCATTTGAATTCCCTGCGACGAAAGTTGATGGGTGATCCAATTGGTGTTGGATGATGCGCCGAAAATGTTCACAACAATTGCACTTGGGTCCGTTAGTTGTTCGCTGGTGTACGGCACGCGCTGTCCCAATCCCACGCGCACTACATCTTCCGAATCATTCCCCGTAACGGAGATCGAACCTGTCAATGTTATCGGCAGCGGCGTATCGATCGGGAGAAGTGTGCAATTATCTTCCGGCAGCCACGATTCCATCCCGTCGGAAAGTTTTACGCGGTATTGTCTTCCCACTTTTCCGGTAACGGTCAGCCGCACTCCTTCAACAAGGAATCCCAATTTTGCGCCGCCAAGTCGGTCTGTACCGAGTCCGGCGTTGAGGAAAGGGCGCTTGCCGAGAGTTTCAACGACACGTGGGAGAGAATCCTGAATGATGGAGACCTTCCCTTTTGCCACTTCTTCCACACTGCTGAAGAAATTCTTTTTAATGGAGACCTTCACGGCAGCATCCACACATTCATCATCCTCTTCTATTTTGTATCTGCCGATGTACGTGCCGGTCCCTGTTCCATTCTTTGCAATCTGTTCAGTCATCGGGATTCCGGATTCCACTCCTTCGATCTCGAATTCCGGCTGTTTGCCCGATGATCCTTTCATCCGCACTTCGAGAATGTCGCCGGTGGTGAGCCACATATCTTCCGACGGGGAAGAGACGCTTTCGATATAAATCTCGTCCGGCGGATAGGTTTTGGCAGCCGGTTTGATGAAAACAAAATCCTTCGTCAGTGAATCTCCCTTTGTACCGACGACGGCAATGTGCAGAACGCTTGTGTCCGATGCAAGGTAATGCAATCCCACGAACGCGCCGCTGCCGTACACTTTTACTTCCTTGTAATTGATAAATGCTCTCGACGTGGGATTTGTGGATGCCGCTATGCGGTGACGATACGCGCCGTACTGGAGCGTGTCCCGTTCCGGGATGACGATGCGGAGAAAGAGGGAATCGTTTGTTTGTGAAAAGGCAAAGCCTGAGAGTGCGAGGAGGAGGATGAATTGTTTCAAGAGTGTAATTCCTTTGTCTTTTTTTTTGCAGGTCATTCTAAACGAAGCTCCAATGTTGTGCATCGGGACGAAGTGATGAAATCATTGATACTTGAATCCATCTTAAAGAATCATTGTCATTGCGAGGAGTTTTTTTCCGAAGCAATCTTTCTTCTAACCAAATATCAGAAGATTGCTTCGGTCGCTTTGCTCCCTCGCAATGACCCACCATTTTTTAGATGGACGCCGGACACTTCGCTCTGCTCAATGTGACAGATTATCATTATGCCCATGATGAGACAATGTAGTGATGATTGCGGGGAAGTTCAAGGAAGGATGTCCGGAAGATTTTCCAAATCTTGGAGATTTGGAAAATCTTTATCTTGTTCTCAATGGGATGCTACGAACAATAGGAAGTCCCATGCACCTTAAAAGTGCGTGAGACTTATCCTAATAAATCACTTTGTTCAGCGGATACTCAATGATTCCTTCCGCACCGGCGCGTTTCAATTCCGGAATGATCGTGCGGACGATCTTCTCTTCGATGATCGTCTCGATCGCAACCCATTCGGGATCGGACAACTGCGAGACGGTCGGCTTGCGAAGTGCGGGGATGAGTGTTGTTATCTTTTCAAGATTGTTTTTGCGAAGATTCATTTTCAATCCCACGCGGTTACCGGCATTGATCGCCCCCTGCAGCAGCATCGCAAGATTCTCGATCTTCATCTTTTTCCACGGGTCGTTCCAACTCTGCTTGTTGGCAATCAGTTTCGTATTGGATTCGAGGACAACATCGACGATGCGCAGTTTGTTTGCGCGGAGCGAGCCGCCTGTTTCCGTCACTTCAACAATTGCATCTACGAGGTCGGGAGTCTTTACTTCCGTCGCACCCCAGGAAAATTCCACTGTCGCATTCACGCTGTGCTTCTTCAGATATTCTTTTGTAATACCGACCACTTCGGTGGCGATCCGTTTTCCTTCAAGGTCTTTCACCGTCTTGACGGGAGAATTTTCATGCACGGCAAGCACCCATTTCACTTTGCGCATTGATTGCTTGGAATAAATGAGATCGCAGACCTGAACGACATCAACGCCGTTCTCGATGATCCAATCGTATCCTGTTAACCCCGCATCAAAGACACCATCTTCCACATAACGCGCAATCTCCTGCGCGCGGATCAACATTGCTTCTAATTCTTCGTCATCGACCGAAGGGAAGTACGAGCGGTTAGAAACTGAAAAATTAAATCCTGCTTTGCTCATCAGTTGCAATGTGGATTCTTGAAGACTTCCTTTGGGTAAACCGAGTTTAAGTTTGTTCATAATAAAAGCATTTCAAGATTGCATGATTACAAAATTACAAGATTATGGATTTAGTCACACTGAGCAAGCGAGTCCGCTGTTTGGACGAGCGCGTTGAAATGTAGCATCACCCTTCGACTTCACTTAGGGTGACAAACATGTCTTGTTCGGGATGACTATTGCTAATGTATTGTATAATTAAACAAATTAACGGAAGGATACAAGAGGAAGTAGAGTCCCCACATGACGATGCCGACCGAGAAGGGGACAGAGAGATTATCGTCGATCTTCCATGATCCCGCTTCGACAATTGTACCGATGAGCGCAGCAACGGCTCCGATAGCATATTCTGTCACAGCCCGTTCAACCTTCGGTGTTACTGCAATGACGATCAACGCTGTGATAAAAAAGGTGAGGCTTCCTTCAACACTCTTTTGCAGAAATTTTCTCTTTCCAAATTTCCTCCCGACCAGCGCTGCAAAGGTATCCGAGACGATCAGAATGGTGAACGCCGTCAGGACGATCAATTTCGGGAAGATAATAACGCACAGTGTTGCCGCGATCAATACATTCGTGGCACCGTTCAGGCGTTTCGATTTCCCATCTTGTTCATGTTTGCGCAGCATGAATCCAAATATCTTGTAGAAAAGTTCGGCGGTCGGTTTGTGGTAGTAGCGGAGAAGATCGACGGTAAGAAATGCAAGCGTAATTGGCACCAGCAGTTGCAGTGCCAGATCACGCTCGATAAAGTAATAAATAACCGGAATGCTGAGAGAACTAAGATGAATCCCTTTCCGCGCGATCTCAGCAGTGTACTCGATATTCGCTTCGTGAATCATGTTACCTGGTCTTGCGAGTGCGCGGAGTAACTTTCGTTTTTGTCTCTTTCTTTTCCACGGAATCCTGCGCCGCCGCGGCGATTCCCTGTTCTACAACAGGAGCCGGCAATTGCTGCAGTGCTGTACTTACCGATCCGTTGGCTGCGCCGTTTCCGTTTTTTGCAAGAGGAGGGAGCTGCTCCCCGCGCAGTACTTTGTCTATCTCTTCGCTGTCGAGAATCTCTCGTTCAAGCAATGCGTTTGCCAATGCGTGGAGTTTATCGATGTTCTCCGTCAGAATTTCGGTCGTACGCTTTTCTGCGGTGCTGATGATCTTTTTCACTTCTTCATCAATGATACGTCCCGTATCTTCGCTGAAGTCGCGGTGTTTGGTGATCTCGCGTCCGAGGAACAGTTCTTCCTCCTTTGCACCGTACGCAATCGGTCCCATTTTTTCGCTCATTCCCCATTCGCACACCATTTTGCGGACAAGGTTGCTTGCGCGTTCGATGTCGTTTCCGGCGCCTGTCGTCAGTTCATTGAAGATCAGTTTTTCAGCAACGCGTCCGCCGAAGAGCATTGCAATGAGCGCTTCAAGATATTTTTTGGAGTACGTATGCTTCTCATCGATCGGAAGCGACGTTGTCACGCCGAGCGCGCGTCCGCGCGGAATGATCGTCACTTTGTGGATCGGGTCGGATTCGGGAATATATTTTGCAACGAGCACGTGTCCTGCTTCGTGGTACGCCGTGATCCGTTTTTCCTTATCGGAGATGATCATTGACTTGCGTTCCAATCCCATCATCACTTTATCTTTCGCCTCTTCAAAATCCCGCATCGTCACATCTTTTTGATTCTTGCGAGCAGCGAGAAGAGCCGCTTCGTTGACGAGATTCGCAAGATCGGCACCGGCGAGTCCCGGAGTACCTTTTGCGAGTGTCTCCAATTTTACATCCGCATTCAACGGAATATTCTTCGTGTGCACTTTCAATATTCCTTCGCGTCCGCGCACATCGGGGCGATCGACGACCACTTGACGGTCGAATCGTCCGGGACGGAGTAATGCAGGATCGAGAACATCGGGGCGATTCGTTGCAGCGATCAGGATGACGCCGCTGTTCTGTTCGAAACCGTCCATCTCCACGAGCAACTGGTTCAATGTTTGTTCACGTTCGTCATGTCCGCCGCCAAGACCTGCGCCGCGATGCCGGCCGACAGCGTCGATCTCGTCAATGAAAATGATGCACGGCGCATTCCGTTTTGCTTGATCGAACAGGTCGCGGACTCGGCTTGCACCGACACCGACGAACATTTCGACAAAGTCTGCACCGCTGATGGAGAAGAAAGGAACACCCGCTTCGCCGGCGACTGCACGCGCAAGCAATGTTTTTCCTGTACCAGGAGGACCGAGGAGAAGTACACCGCGCGGAATTTTTCCGCCGAGCCGCTGGAACTTTGCCGGGTCTTTCAGAAATTCGATCACTTCCTGCAATTCAACTTTTGCTTCGTCAGCACCGGCAACATCGGCAAATGTTACGCGGATCTGTCCTTCGTTCAGCATCTTCGCACGGCTCTTGCCGAAAGAGAAAATGCCTTTTGTGCCTCCTCCCTGCATTCTGCGGAAGATGACGATCCAGATTGCAAAGAGAATGATCCACGGCAGTGCACTAATCAGCATATTCGTCCACATGCTGTCTTCTTTTGAGATGTTGAATTGGACGTTGTTCTGATTCCATTGTGCAATGACGGCGTCGTCGATGTTGGTGTACGGGAGCGTCAGCGTAAATTTTTCGACACGGACCCGTTTGTTGCTGGGGAGTGTGATCTCCTGCGCTTCACGCAATGTGCCGTGGAAATCGAAATCGTTGAAGTTCGATTTCTTCACGGTCGCTTTTGCGATCATTTTGTTCTTGAGGAATTCCTGGTATTGCGTAAAGGTGACTTCATACTCCGTTGTCTCCGCTCCTTTGAAAATAGTCATCACCAAAAATACCGCCATGATGATGGCGGACCAGCTCAGAACAACGCGGAACGCTTTACCCCAGTTGAACTCTTCATCATTGCGCTGCGGGAGTTTCGGGCGTTTCATTTTTGGAATGAATTGCCGCTTCTCTTCCTTTTTTTCCTGCTGTTCATTTTTCTTTTCTTCAGCCATGCTGCCATTCTCCAAACAAATTGATTTTCAAATTACTCGTTGACCTTGTCAACGATTTTGTACACTGCCGGAATATTCCGGCCCTTCTGTGCGTAATCAAGACCGTATCCTACGACAAAATCATTCGGAATTTTAAAGCCGATATATTGTATGGGGAAATTGATCTTGACCGCTTTGGTTTTATACAATAGTGAAACAACCGCGAATGATTTTGGGTTCTGTGCCATGATCATTCTTTTAATGAAATCGATGGAGAGCCCGGAATCGATAATATCTTCAACGATAATGATGTCGCGATCCAGCACCTGGCAGTTCAGGTCTTTCAACATATGAACGTTGCCGGACGAAACTTTCGCATCTCCGTAACTCGAAAGTTTCAGAAAATCCACCTCACAGTCTATGGTGATCTCGCGAATCAGGTCAGAGAAGAAGACGAACGAGCCGTTGAGGATGCCGATGAAGATCGGGACGCGTCCTTTGTAATCCTTGCTGATCTTTTTTCCCAGTTGCTTGATTCGAGCGCGGATCTTTTTTTCATCGATGTATGGTGCAAAATCTTCGTTGTTAACTTTGATCGTTTTTTTTGCCATTGAATGTAATCGTTAATTGGTACGCTTCAGTTGTTTTGTCTGTCAATTTAAACCGGTCGTCCAGCCGTTTGCCGGCAATCCACACAATCTTATTTCCGGATTCGACGACCGGAATTTTTTTCTTTTGTTCGGAAGAAAATCTTCCTTCTGCAAAAAAATCACTCAGTTTTTTCTTCCCTCTCATTCCGAGTGGAGTAAATGAGTCTCCCTTTCTCCAGTTTCGGACGATAACCGGAAACTTCAACACCGATGCATCGACATATTCATAAGACGAATCTGATTTTGTTTTATTGTCAGGGACACCTGACTTTTTGATTGTGAAGATAAAATCATCTGTCCTGACGACTCCTTCATCCTCAAGTCTGAATTCAAACTCTTTTGGGCTGACTCTTTTTCTAATCACAATTGCATCGTCAATACGTTCGGCGACAAACGATTTGTCCAGATCGACAATGGTTCCTTTTTGATTCTCTTTTAAGTCTAAAATTGAATGAATAGTTTCGTACGCCGGTTCAATATTTTTTTCTGTCAATACGCGATGCAGAAGCATTTGCTGAAGATACGGATGAATTTGTTCCAACTGCCGGATATTCAATTCTCCCTTCAATGGATCAAAGACGGGTACTGCTTTCAACGCATCGGTAGTGAATGCCGCATTCATCCGAAAGATTTCCGACATCCGGAAAAGTGTATTGATCAACGACGGATTAAGTCGCTGTTCGATGTTAGGAATGATCTTATGGCGCAGATAATTCCTGGTGTAATCAACATGCTTGTTGGTTGAATCTTCCCGGTAGGGTAATTTTCTTTTCTTTACATACCGTTCGATTTCCTTTCTTGTAACACAAAGGAATGGCCTGACGATCTCATTGCGTCGGAGGGGAATTCCACCGAGTCCTTCTACGCCGCTGCCCCGGAAGATATTTATCAGCATTGTTTCAGCGTTGTCATTTGCATTATGAGCCGTTGCAACAGCGTTGGCATTGAGTGATTTTTGCAGAGTGTCAAAGAACGAATATCGAAGGTCGCGCGCAGTTTCTTGAACTGAGCACTTTGTCTGTTTCGCAATTTTTTTTGTCAGCACACGTTCCGTAAACAACGGGATGGCGTACTCGGCGCAGACACGGTGTACAAATTTTTCATCCCCGTCAGATTCCTTTCCACGCAGCTTGTGATTGACATGCGCCGCCACCACATCGATCTTTTTTGTCTCTCGAAGCCATGCGAAGAAATCCAGCAATGCAATTGAGTCGATCCCGCCACTGACAGCTACGACGACTTTTTGTCTCTCTCCGATCAATCCATGTTTTGCGTTGAATTGCCAGACTTTTTGACAAAAAGTCAAATAATCTCGATGCATACGCTTCATTGTTTTTGTAACTCCCAATTTACGAAAAAACTGCTCTATCTACAAGGAATAGTCCGCGCAATGAAAATGAACAGCGCGCTCCGATAAATGGGTGATCAATAAGAAAAATATATGTGTATGAGACTTCTGAAATATTCAGTGAAAGATATTTTGTAGTACCAATTCTTTCGGTGAAGTGTTATATTCGAACACCACAATCGAAAGATAAAACGATGA
The DNA here is from genome assembly GCA_040751955.1 of Bacteroidota bacterium. Lineage (GTDB taxonomy): Bacteria > Bacteroidota > Ignavibacteria > UBA10030 > UBA8401 > SpSt-333. The sequence goes on along the minus strand of JBFMFY010000074.1, from coordinate 30 downwards.
AACCAGTAAAACGCTCAAACAAGATTGATA
>JBFMFY010000073.1:0-15020 GCA_040751955.1 Bacteroidota bacterium | reverse complement strand
ATATTTTGAGAAGAAACTGCCCGAGTTAATACCTACAAAAGTCGGTAAGTTTGTGCTTATAAAAGATGAACGTATAGAAGGAATTTATGACGCACTTAATGATGCTTTAAAGTCGGGGTATGAGAAGTTTAAGGATCAGCCGTTCTTAGTTAAGCAAATAGTGCCCGCTCAACAACCGTTGAATTTTGCAAATAACTATTTATTTGTATAAATGCCTTCCTTTACCCAGCGAATACCAAATCTGCAACAAGTTGGACCTGTAATTGAATTACTTATTACACCTTCCCAACCTTTTTTGCAATCAATGAATATTGCGCCGAACAACACAAAAGTTACACGGGTATTGGCAATGATAGATACTGGAGCAACAGGAACAGTTATTCAACAAGGTCTTGCGGCTCAATTAAATATAAATCCTGTAGGAACAACATATATACACACTCCGTCATCAATGAATGTCCTTTGTCATCAGTTTGACCTTCAACTTATTTTTCCCAATAATGTGAGTATGCCAACCATACTTGTTACCGAAGCTCCATTACAAGGACAACATATCCAATGTTTAATTGGCAGAGATGTACTCTCTCAAAGTGTATTAATATACACAGGTTATGATAATTCATTTACTGTTTCGTTTTGAACAAAGCAATTAGGATTTCTTATGAACTTCCCAGCAAATCTAAAATACACAAAAGATCACGAATGGATCCGCATTGAAGGAACCATCGGCGTTGTCGGTATCACAGACTACGCTCAAGGAGAACTTGGCGATGTCGTTTTTGTCGAATTACCTGCCGTCGGCAAAAAAGTGGAGTTTGGACAATCTTTCGGCACCGTCGAAGCTGTCAAAGCCGTCTCTGATCTGTACTCACCTGTGACCGGAGAGGTGACCGAAATAAACAAAGAAATTCAGGACTCGCCCGAACTGGTGAACAAAGAACCGTACGAGCGGGGCTGGATGATTAAAGTAAAACTCGCCAACGCCGACGAAGTACAAAATCTTCTCGACGTCGAGGCGTACAAAAAACTGATAGCGAAATAAGGAGTTCCATCATGGCAACAAATATCGTTGAACTGCTCGGAGCAGATGCAAAGAATCTTCTTGAGCACAAATGCACAACCATTCCCAAAGAGTCAATCCACGTTCCTTCGCCGACATTCGTCGAAGATATTTTTATACAAACCGACCGCCCGACGCCTGTATTAAAAAGTATTCAGCAGTTATTCGGACACGGGCGTCTCGCCAATACCGGGTATCTTTCGATTCTCCCTGTTGATCAGGGCATCGAACACTCCGGCGGTGCGTCGTTTGCAAAAAATCCGTTGTACTTTGACGGCGAAAATATTGTGAAACTGGCGATTGAGGGAGGATGCAACGCCGTCGCATCGACGCTAGGTGTATTGGGTTCTGTTGCACGAAAGTACGCACACAGGATTCCGTTCGTGCTGAAATTTAATCACAACGAATTTATGTCTTATCCCAATACATACGATCAATCATTGTTTGCAAGTGTAAAGCAGGCGTGGGATATGGGCGCCGTTGCCGTTGGTGCGACCGTCTATTTCGGTTCTCCTGAATCACGCAGACAAATCTGGGAAGTAAGTCAGATGTTCCAGCAGGCGCACGAACTCGGCATGGCGACGATCCTGTGGTGCTATACGCGCAACAATGCATTCAAGACGAAAGAAAAAGATTATCACGTCTCCGCCGATCTTACCGGTCAGGCGAACCATCTGGGCGTTACAATTGAAGCGGATATTATCAAACAGAAACTTCCGGAGAACAACGGCGGCTACACAGCCTTAAACATGAGCGGCTCGAGCTACGGCAAGATCGACAAACTTGTGTACGAAAAATTAACGAGCGATCATCCAATTGATTTAACCCGCTATCAAGTTGCAAACTGCTATATGGGACGTGCCGGACTCATCAATTCCGGCGGTGCATCCGGTGCAAATGATCTTGCCGATGCAGTGAAGACGGCAGTGATCAACAAACGCGCCGGCGGCATGGGATTGATCTCCGGGCGTAAAGCATTCCAAAAACCGATGGCAGATGGCGTAAAAATTCTGAATGCCATCCAGGATGTCTATCTTTCAAAAGAAGTAACAATCGCATAGTTTCAACAAGTGGCTGTCACCTTAAATGTGACGGTCACATTGAAAGCAAATATCGAATAGTTGTTAACCGATCACATTCAAGGCGTCATCTGTATGCATCCGGCATCGTGACGCCTTTTCTTTTTATGAAAAAATACAAATGCATCATCTTTGATATGGACGGCACCGTAACGCAGACGAATCAGTTGATCTTCGAATCGTTCAATCATATTGCCGAAAAGTACATTAACAAACGGTTGACTCCCCAAGAAATCATCAACCTGTTCGGTCCTCCGGAAGAGGAATGTATTGAGACGATGGTTGGCTCGCAATATCTCGAGCCGGCGATGATCGATTATTACCGCTTTTATCGCGCAGAACACAACCGTCTGGCATCAATCTATCCCGGCACTGTGGACATTCTCGAATTTCTAAAATCGAAGAATATTGTTGTTGGACTATTCACCGGCAAAGGAAGAAGAACGACCGATATTACCCTTGAAGAATGTGGAATAAGAAAGTACTTTGACGTGACCATAACAGGTGATGATGTGGATGAATACAAACCTTCCGGCGATGGAATACGGAAAATCATGCAAAAATTCTCGCTGCAATCCCCGGATGTTCTGATGGTGGGAGATTCAGTTGCCGATTTCAAAGCATCCCGTGAAACGGGGGTCGATATCGCATCCGTGGTGTGGGATTCGTACAGCAAAGAGGAAGTGCTGAACCTTCCTTCTGAATATCATTTCTATGATGTGAAAGAATTCTTTCACTGGCTGAAAACGATCTATCAATGAAAGAACATTCATGAAAAAATTAACTCTGTTCTTATTGCTCTCAACTTCATTTCTTGTTTCAAAATCCGATGTCGAAATTCTCGGCTTGCGGGTATATGGCAACAACGACGAGTACCGTCCTCCGATCGTCGGACGGAGCGAAGTGATCACGATCGATTTTGATGTTACAACAGCACACCCGCCGAATCTGCAGATCGTTTTCAAACATGCTTCCAAAGATTGGGTCGTGGATGAGAACCTCTTCGTGAACGAACCGTCGAAAGTCATGACCGATTATCTCGCTTATGCGGCGGCGCCGAACGCTGTTTATCACTATACGTACAGCTATAAAAATTCATTCCCCAATAAAAGGAACAGAGTTGAGTTCGTATTTTCAGGCAATTACAAATTCTATATTATCGATCACGATGAAAATGATCAGGTGCTTGCCGAAGGAAAGTTCATCGTTACCGATGATCTTGTTACGACATCCATGTCTATCGCTAATAAATATCATCCGGAATTTCCTCCACCATTGAATCAGGTCAACTTCATTACGGTGAATGTCGGTGCACCGAACGACTACAACGTCAATGACCCGAACAGTCTCTATCATTCCGATATCAAAACGGTGGATATCATTCAGAACTGGCGCATTACGCAGCCGTTCCGTATCGATCTGGATGACAGAAACTCAGAGACGTTTGTTGACGATTTCATGAAGCCGAATAAAAAGTTCTGGATCAGAAATGTTCCGACTGCGAATGAATACAGACGGCTCGATCTTTCCAATGCAACAACATATCCGAATCATCAACTGGCAATATTGAAAGATGGACCGGACCTTTCCCGGTTCCAATGGCAAGGGAGGCCCGATGCGAACGGTGCTTCGAAATTGAAACCGTTTATCGGAGCTAATTCGGATTATCTTGAAGTTGAATTGCGCCTTCGTTTGGCATCTCCGCAGACAAAAAAAGTGTACGTGGTCGGTGGATTCAACAATTGGGAGGTTCTGCCTGAATATGAAATGGTTTTCGACACAACAAGCGGTCTCTATGTATTCCGTTTTTGGATTCGCCGCGGTGTGTATGATTACCAATATGTTCTTGGAGATGAAAACAGTGACGGAAAAATCGTCAATCAGGATTGGCTGTCGCTCGAAGGGAATGATTGGCGGACCGTCAATAGATACACTGCATTGGTATATTACCGGGACAGAAGATATGGAGGATTTGACCGTGTTGTTGGAGTTGTAAGAGGCAGGAGTCCGGGAGGAGATGAAGGAAGAATAACATCATTCCCGGAACAATCACTCGGTATTCCGAAGAAATAAAAAATATGAAATCAAAACTGAATATCGGCGTCATCGGAGTCGGTCATCTTGGCTCCCTTCACTCAAAAATGTATGATGAGATCGACAGTGCAAACTTCGTCGGCGTCTTCGATGTCAATGAAGAAAAAAGAAAAGAGGTTGCATCGAAGTACAAAGTAAGATCGTTTGCGTCCATTGACGAATTGCTGAATGCCGTCGATGCCGTCAGTATTGCAACGGTGACAACGACGCATTTTGAAGTTGCAAAAAAGGCTCTTGCAGTAGGAAAACATGTGTTGATCGAAAAGCCGATCACTTCGACTATTACTGAAGCAGACGAGTTGATTGAATTGGCGAGACAAAAAGGGGTTCTCATTCAGGTCGGACATATTGAACGGTTTAATCCGGCAATCGTATCGTTGGAATCGTATCAGTTGAAGCCGATGTTCATCGAATCGCACCGGCTGGCGCAGTTCAATCCGCGCGGAACCGATGTCGCGGTTGTGCTCGACTTGATGATCCACGATATCGATATTATTTTGAGCCTTGTGAACTCGCCGGTAAAACAGATCGATGCGAACGGCGTTGCAGTTGTTTCCGATACGCCCGACATCGCGAATGCCCGGCTGCAATTTGAAAACGGCTGTGTTGCCAACGTAACAGCAAGCCGCATCTCACAGAAGAAGATGCGGAAGATGCGGATGTTCCAGCACAATGCGTACATTGCTATCGACTTTCAGCAAGGAAGCGCCGACGTTTTTCGGCTCGGAAAAGAGGGTGAAGGAAGCATCTGGTCAACGATGCTACTTGGAGAGATCGGTGAAGGGAAAAAGAAACGAAGCATCATTTACGAGCAGCCGGAAATAAAAAAGATCAATGCGTTGAAATATGAACTTGAATCTTTTATCAATGCGGTGCAGCATAATACTCGACCTGTTGTGAACGGTGAAGATGGACGCCATGCACTGGAAGTAGCGCAGGAGATTATGAATAAAATTCAGGTACAAAGGTTTGATGTTTAAAGAAGCACTTCCACAAATCCCCTCTCTTCTGTGCCCGGTCAGCACACAGAGGGGCTGGGGTATGTAAAAAATTTTATGAAGGTACAAATTCAAAATACGGTCCTGAAAAAGATCGGTTCGATAGCCGATGAACTTTCGATCGAAGCATACGTCGTCGGCGGGTACGTGCGTGATCTGTTGTTAGGAAAGGAAGTCAACGACATCGATATTGTCGTTGTAGGAAACGGTGTCGAGTTTGCGGCGAATGTTGCAGAACGGCTGAACAAACGAAAGGTCATCACATTCGAGAAATTTGGAACGGCAATGCTGCCGTACGACGACGGCAAGATTGAATTTGTCGGTGCGCGTAAAGAAAGTTACAATAAAGATTCCCGGAAACCGGATGTCGCCATCGGGACATTGCCGGAAGATCTCTCCCGCCGGGATTTTACGATCAATGCATTGGCGGTTTCTCTCAATACATCTCATTGGGGTGAGATCGTCGATCCTTTCCACGGGCAGGAAGATCTGGGTAAAAAAATAATCCGCACACCGCTTGATCCGTTGGCGACATTCGATGACGATCCGCTTCGCATCATGCGCGCGATTCGATTTGCCGCTCAAAAAGAATTTGCAATCGAAGAGAAAACGCTCGCTGCAATTCCGCAAATGAAAGAGCGACTTGCTATTATTTCGCAAGAACGGATTACGGAAGAATTCATGAAGATACTGGCAAGCCCGAAACCGTCGATCGGTTTGCGATTGATGTTTGATACCGGAATTATGGCAATTGTCTTTCCGGAAGTCGCTGAACTATCCGGTGTTGACCAGCGGAAAGATCATCATCATAAAGATGTTTTTCTCCATACATGCCAGGTTGTCGATAATATCTCTGTGATGACTGAAAATATTTATTTACGGTTGGCGGCGCTGCTGCATGATATAGCCAAACCGAAGACAAAGAAATTCATTGAAGGGATCGGATGGACATTTCACGGACATGAAGAGATCGGTGCGAGGATGGTGAAGCACATCTTCCGCAAATTGAAACTGCCGCTGGAGCATGTGCCGTATGTCGAGAAGATCGTACGCCTTCATCAACGTCCCATGCAATTGGTTGACGGTACGGTCACAGATTCTGCCATTCGCCGATTGCTATTCGAAGCAGGAGAAGAAGTTGACGATTTAATGACACTCTGCAGGGCAGATATCACTTCCAAGAATCCGAAACTTGTTCAGCAGTATTCTGCAAACTATGATGTTGTAGCTCAAAAAATGAAAGAGGTGGAAGAGAAAGACCGGCTCCGTGCTTTTCAGCCGCCAGTGCGGGGTGACGAGATCATGCGTGTCTGCAATCTTCCCCCAGGTAAGTTAGTCGGTGTGCTGAAGTCAGAGATCGAAGAGGCGATCCTCGACGGAAGAATTCCCAATGAACATGATCCGGCGCTGAAATATTTGCTTTCAATAAAAGATGAAATCTTGAAGAAATATACTGTAGAAGGGGATTTACGGTAGGTCTTGTAATTGCAGCGAGGTTTTCTTATTTTATCCCAGTGGCGATTTGAAAACGACAGCTTGCAGCCACTCAATTTCATAAATTGCTAAAGCGTCGAAGGGAAATTTATCGCATACCCCGACGCTCATCGTCGGGGTTTTTGGTTTTAAAGTGGGCATCAATATATACAATGAATATCAAAATCTGTGAATCTGTGGTGAATGAATATTATGAGTAAAAGTTTTGAACAACTATTAAAAGAGAAGATCGTCGTATTTGACGGTGCGATGGGAACGAACATCCAGACGCAGAATCTCAGCGCCGACGATTTCGGCGGCGAACATTTGAATGGATGCAACGAGTATCTTCTCATTTCAAAACCGTCGGCAATTGAAAAGGTCCATTCTGATTTTTTGTCAGTCGGTGTGGATGTTATTGAAACCGACACATTTGGTTCGTCGTCCATTGTTCTTGCTGAGTACGGTTTACAAGATCGTGCGTATGAGATCAGCAAACTTGGCGCATCGCTCGCAAAGAAAGTTGCCAGAGATTTTTCGACTGCGGCACATCCACGCTTTGTCGCCGGTTCCATCGGACCGACAACAAAACTTCCGTCGCTTGGGCATATTACTTTTTCCGATATGGAAAAATCGTACTACGAGCAAGTCGCAGGATTGGTCGAAGGCGGTGCTGATCTATTAATAGTCGAAACTTCCCAAGATCTTCTTCAGGTCAAAGCGGCGCTCAGTGCTGCATTTAGGTACTTTGCTGATAAGCGGATCAAACTTCCGGTCATCAGTTCCATCACGATTGAAACAATGGGAACGATGCTGATGGGAACAGAGATCAACGCTGCTCTCACAGCGTTGGAACCGTACGATCTCTCGGTGATTGGAATGAATTGTGCAACAGGACCGAAAGAGATGTCTGAGCACATCAGATATCTTACTCAGAATTCACGCATCCCAGTTTCGTGCATTCCCAACGCAGGACTTCCCGAGAATGTCGGCGGCGTGGCGCATTACCATCTTTCGCCGGATGAGATGGTGCATTGGCTTTCACACTTTGTGAAAGATTTCGGCGTCAATGTGGTCGGCGGGTGTTGTGGAACAAAACCGGAACATTTGAAAGCGGTTGTCAACGCTGTCGGTGGATTGTCTCCCAAGCAGCGGCAGATCGAATACCAACCGTCAGTATCGAGCCTGTATTCCAGCCAGACAATGATTGTCAATCCGGCGCCGTTGATCATTGGCGAACGGACGAATGCGAACGGCTCGAAGAAGTTCTGTGAACTTCTCCAGAAAGAAGATTACGACGGAATGGTGATGATGGGGAAAGAAGCGATCAAAGAAGGGGCTCACGTTCTGGATGTCTGCGTTGCATACGTCGGTCGGGATGAAGTCCGCGACATGAGAGAATTTGTCTCACGGCTGAACACGCAGGTTCCGTTGCCGTTAGTGATTGATTCAACAGAGGCAAATGTGATTGAGGCGGCGCTTCAATTGAGTGCAGGGAAAGCAATTGTCAATTCCATCAATCTTGAAGACGGCGAAGAGCGGATCGACAAGGTCATTCCATTGTGCAAAAAGTACGGCGCAGCGGTTGTTGCATTGACGATCGACGAACGCGGCATGGCGAAAACGGCAAACGATAAATTGGAAATTGCAAAACGTATCTATGATCTCGTCGTCAAGAAATACGGAATGAAGCCGAGCGATCTTATTTTTGACACGCTCACATTTACGCTCGGCTCAGGCGATGAAGAATTTCGCAAAGCAGGAATTGAAACGATCGAAGCGATACGGCTGATCAAAAAAGAATATCCTGAAGTCGGATTCGTGCTCGGCGTGAGCAACATTTCGTTCGGACTCGCCCCGCACATCCGCCATGATTTGAATTCTGTATTCTTGCACTATGCTATTGAAGCAGGACTGACGCAGGCAATTGTGAACGCTCAGAAGATTAAACCGCTGTACAAGATCGATGAACGCGGTCGGGAATTATGCAAACAGTTGGTCTTCGATGAACGAAAGTTTGAAGGTGAACAATGCGTGTACGATCCGTTGACAGAATTGATGTCTTACTATGCCGGTAAGAAAACTGATGCTAAAGCAGAAAAGAAACAGCGTGCAGGGACAATCGAAGAAATATTGAAGAATCGCATCATTGACGGCGACAAGATAGATGTGAGTATCGATCTCGATGCAGCATTGAAGAAATATTCACCGCTTCACATCATCAACGAAATTCTGCTCGATGGTATGAAAGTGGTTGGAGATCTTTTCGGGCGGGGCGAGATGCAGTTGCCGTTCGTGCTGCAGTCTGCCGAAACGATGAAGGCATCCGTCGCGTATCTCGAAAAATTCATGGAAAAATCCGATGCAACAAACAAAGGGTCGATGGTTCTTGCAACGGTAAAAGGGGATGTGCACGACATTGGGAAAAACCTCGTCGATATCATCCTGACAAACAACGGCTACAAAGTGTACAATCTTGGCATCAAACAACCGTTGGAGAATATTATTCATTCCTGGGAAGAGAACAAGGCAGATGCGATCGGGATGAGCGGCTTGCTCGTAAAATCCACCGCCATCATGAAAGAGAATCTTGAAGCATTGAACGAACGGGGACTGATACCTCCGGTGGTTCTTGGCGGTGCGGCATTGACCCGCCGGTTTGTCGAGAATGATCTTCGTTCATTGTACAAAGGGACTGTTGTGTACGCGAGCGATGCGTTCGACGGGTTGCGTTTCATGGAACAGTTAAAGACCAAAGGTGTGGAGAGTTTTGCGGCATCAACGGATGGTGAAATCAATGTGGATGATGATGAAGAATTACTCACCGGTTCCGAAGCAAAGATCGCGGCGGCATTGAAAGAAAATCCTGAGACAAACATCCGTTCCAAAGTTTCAACCGATGTGCCGATACCGAAACCGCCGTTCTGGGGAACGAAAGTTGTTGAGCATGTCTCGCTGGATGAAATCTACAAGTACATCAATGAAGCGGCGCTCATCAAAGGCCAGTGGCAGGTTCGTAAAGGGAAGCGAAGTGAGGAAGAATACCGAAAAGAACTGGAGACGAAAGTCTATCCCGACTTTCAACGTTTGAAAGAACAGGCGAAGCACGAAGAACTGCTGCAGCCCAAAGTGGTGTACGGATATTTTCCCTGCAATTCCGATGGGAACGATTTGATTATCTATCATGACGATCTGAAAACCGAGCGTCTGCGATTCACATTTCCCCGGCAGAAAGATGATCGTTTCCTTTGCCTGTCGGATTATTTTGCTCCGATAGGAAATGGAAAAATCGATGTTGTCGCTTTCCACATGGTAACCATGGGAAAAAAGGCGTCTGAGCATTCTGCGAAATTGTATGCAGCAAACAATTACAAAGAGTATCTGTATTTTCATGGACTGAGTGTTGAAACCGCCGAAGCGCTTGCAGAATTGTGGCACAAAAAGGTACGCGAAGAACTCGGCATTGCCGGAAAAGACTCAAAAGAGATCAAAAGACTCTTTAGTCAGGGTTACCAGGGTTCGCGGTACAGTTTCGGGTATGCCGCATGTCCGAATCTTGAAGACCACACAAAGTTATTTCAACTTCTCGAACCGGAACGAATCGGCGTGCACCTGACGGAAGAGTTCATGATGGAACCGGAGCAATCAACCGATGCGCTCATCGTGCATCATCCGGAGGCGAAGTACTTTAATATAAAATAGGTAATTCCTGGAAGTTTCTTTTATCAGCCACGATAATTGCTTATATTGTCGTGGCTTTATTATTGGGACGAACGATGAAAACGAAAATATTTTTTCTGTTGTTGATCATAAGCATTCCATTTTTTCTTCCTGCACAAACAACGCAAAAGAATACACAACTTCCAAAGGCATTTTTTCAACAACTCAATAAGGTAAGTGCTTCGTTTGCACTTCCGAAAGATTTCGAGATCGTTCCGATCAGGCAGAACGATGATGTGGCGTATGATTTCGCTATGAAATCAACGGAGAAAAAGATCGAGATCCGGTACAAATTTTTCGATGAAACTTCAGAGCAGAATGTGTATATGGTTCTTGTGACGATGTGTTTGAATATTAATGGTGGTGAAGTTCCGCAAATTGGATCATATAATCCGGAAGACGTACAAGGTGAATTTAATGCTGATTTCGGATACACATGCGCCGTACAAGCAAACTCGGAATTCAGTGACGGATATTCAAAATGTATGATTAGTTCAATCACCAGAATAAAAAAGGGGACAGTCTATAAGTTTTTTCTTTTTGACGACATCAATGTCGTTCAGGAACATATGTTCCGCGACGATGTTTTTCATGCTTTAAAATTCAAAAAATAGGATGATCATTATGCCATTCTGTATCTTAATTCGCCACGGCGAATCGCAATGGAATCTCGAGAATCGTTTTACCGGCTGGGTCGATGTCCCCCTCTCTCCTAAAGGTGAGGAGGAAGCAAAGACTGCCGGCGAAAAACTCAAGTCGTATAAGTTCGACAAAGCATTCACATCTGTACTGAAACGTGCAAACGACACGCTCCGTTTCATCCTGCAAGCATCAAATCAATTGAACATTCCTATTGAGCGTGATCAAGCGTTGAATGAGCGTCACTACGGTGCTTTGCAGGGATTGAACAAAGCGGAGACAGCCGCAAAGTACGGCGACGAGCAGGTAAAAATCTGGCGCCGAAGTTACGATGTGCCGCCGCCGAAGGATAAAACCGAATTGAATCCCGACGGTTACAGCGAAAGTTTAAAAGATACCGCCGCCAGAACTCTTCCTTATTGGGAGAAAAAGATATTCCCTGAAATCAAAAATGGGAAAAATATCATTGTGGCAGCGCACGGCAACAGCCTCCGTTCCATCGTCATGCATCTCGATAACCTCACGAAAGAACAAGTTTTAGAGTTGAACATCCCGACCGGTGTTCCTTTGCTTTATGTTTTCAATACGGATGGCACGATTGTTGAGCGAAAGTACTTGTGATTTTTTGATTCTCAACAATTAGAATGAATTTAGAAACAGGAACAGAAAGTCTGAATTCAAAAAAACCGTGTTGAGTTTCTCTACACAATTTGTTACTTTTTAATCAGCCACAAGACATACTTCTTAGTTAAGGAGAAATAGAATCATGGCAACATTTATCACTGAAGAATGCATTAACTGCGGCGCATGCGAACCCGAATGTCCCAACACGGCAATCTATGCCGGTGGTGCTCAATATGAGTACAAAGGGGGAATGCATGACGCAATCTCGAACGACTTTTATTACATCGTTCCCCAAAAATGTACCGAATGTGTCGGACATTTCGATCAGGAACAATGCGCTGCTGTATGCCCTGTTGATTGCTGCGTCCCGGATCCGAACCATGTCGAAACGGAAGAGGTGCTTTTTGCACGTGCAAAGGAAATTCACCCGGAACGGCAATTTGCAGAACTGAGCGCAACTAATTCACGGTTCAGAAAATAATCAACAGTTTCATTTTTTCACAGAAAGTCGGTTCGTTTTTGAGCCGACTTTTTTATTTTAAGCCATATGGAGTCCACCTTCAAGGTGGGTTCCGTCTTCTCCTAAAATCATGCTCACCCAATTCGAAATATGAGAATGACTGAAGGCATGGGCATACAAAAATATTCACGATGTGATAAATGTGCAGTTGGATTTGGCGAAACCAATCGCCAAATTTATGCCGAGGCTTGTGAAGATGACGCCCGCTGGAGAAAAAAACCTGAGGATTAAATTATGAAAATCGGAAATTACGAACTCACTTCAATCGAAACTGGACGCTTTTCACTCGACGGCGGCGCAATGTTTGGCGTTGTGCCGTGGGTTTTTTGGTCCAAGACCAATCCGCCGGATGAACGGCAGAGAATAATTTTGGCGGCTCGTTGTCTTCTCATACGCGGCGAGGGGAAAACGATACTTGTTGATACGGGGAACGGACATAAGTGGAACGACAAACTGAAAGATATTTATCATCTCGATAATTCAAAATTTACACTTGAAGATTCTCTCTCAAAGGCGGGCGTAAAACCAGAAGATGTCACGGATGTGATCCTCACGCATTTGCATTTCGATCATTGCGGCGGCAGCACGAAGATCGTCAATGGAAAATTGGAGCCGACATTTTCCAATGCAACACACTATGTGCAAAAAGCGCATTGGGAACTGTCGCAAAATCCGACGGACCGCGACCGCGCCAGTTTTATGAAAGATGACTACCAGCTTCTCCATGAACGGGGAATGTTGAAGTTCACCGAAGGGGAGAAGGAGATTTTTCCAGGTATTTCCGTTGTCGTCTGCAACGGTCACACGATGACGCAGCAACTTCCGAAGATCAGCGACGGAACGAACACGCTCCTCTTTTTGTGCGATCTTGTTCCGACCACATCGCATATTCCATTTCCGTACATTATGGGATATGACCTTCGTCCGTTGGTAACATTGGAAGAGAAGAAGCGGATTCTGCCACAGGCGGAGAAAGAAGGGTGGATGCTCTTCTTTGAACATGACCCTGAAACAATCGCGGTGAAACTGCAAAAGACAGACAAAGGATATGGGATAAAAGAGAAGATTACATTATGAGTTACATCTACATCTGGCAATTCAAAGTCATGGCGGGAAAAGAGAAGGAATTTGAAAGAGCGTACGGACCGGAAGGGGATTGGGTGCAACTTTTTCGACAAAGCAAAGGATACTTGCGCACTATACTGGTGCGTACTATTGCCGATGCCAATACTTATTTAACCATTGATGAATGGATCTCCTCTGCAGATTTTCTAACATTCAAGAAACAATTTCATGACGAGTATTATACACTGGACAGCCGATTCAGTGGGCTCACAACTGATGAGATGCAAATTGGTGAATTTGAAAGTGTGAAATGAATAATGAAGCGTGAGATTGCATATATTGATGAGATAAAGACGGGACGAGGAAAAAAGGTTGTTGTTGATGGTGAGGAGATTGTTCTTTTTAAAGTGGATCATCAAGTCTGTGCCGTTCTCAATCTTTGCCCGCATCAGAAATTCCAAAAACTCCACGAAGGAATGTTCGAAGACGGCATCGTCACATGCCCCATGCACGGCTGGTCGTACGATGTGAGGACAGGAATTTCGACAAATGCGGACGGAAAGTTGAAGACGTTTCCTGTTGAAGTGGTGAACGGGAAGGTAATTGTGACAAAGGATGAACTATGAACTTCATCTCTCATTCCTCATAATTCATACTTTTCAACAAGTGACATTAACCGAACAAATAAAGTTGAAAGCGCTCGAACTTGGTTTCCACAAAGTCGGAATTGCCAAAGCCGAAGCGCTTACGCTTGAGGGAGAACGTTTGAAAGATTGGCTTTCTCTCGGCTATCAGGCATCGATGCAATGGATGGAGAAGAATGTTGAGAAACGAATTGATCCCTGCGAAATTGTTCCCGGCGCTCAATCTGTCATTTCAGTGGCAATCAATTATTATACTCCGGCACAGCATTCGCAGCATCCGGATGAAGCGAAAATCTCCCGGTATGCATGGGGTGACGATTACCATATTCATGTCACAAAAAGAATCCAAACGCTGTTTGAGTGCATCAAACAATTAGCACCGCAATCGGACGGACGTTATTATGTCGATACCGGTCCGGTGATGGACAAAGTATGGGCAGCGCGTGCCGGTATCGGCTGGCAGGGAAAGCATACGAATCTCATCACTAAAGAGTACGGTTCGTGGGTCTTTCTCGGTGAGATCATTACCACGTTAAAACTCGACTCTGATGCTCCGATTGAAGATTTCTGCGGAACATGCACCGCTTGCATCGACGCATGCCCCACCGATGCGATACGGGAACCGTACATTGTCGATAGCAATAGATGCATCTCATATCTTACAATAGAACATCGCGGCGACATCGACAAAAGGTATCACGATCGATTTGAGAATTGGGTCTATGGGTGCGATATTTGTCAGGATGTCTGTCCATGGAACAAGTTTCAACAGGAGACGGAACACAGGGAATTTAAACCAAGAGAATTTAATGTTGCACCGAACGTAGCACAATTGACAGCACTATCACAGGAGGAATTCTCAAAGCGTTTCAAACATTCCCCGATCAAACGGACAAAGCGTGAGGGAATTATTCGTAACGCGGATATTGTTACAAAGTCGGTTAGTGCATCAGAAGCCGGAAGTCAGAAGTCAGAGGTCAGATTTAAAAATCAAACAAACAATCACTAATAACCAATTACTGAACAATGTCAAACAATCATCGAAAAGTTATTATCATCGGTTCCGGTCCTGCCGGACTAACCGCAGCATTGTATGCTTCGCGC
>JBFMFY010000072.1:0-15139 GCA_040751955.1 Bacteroidota bacterium | reverse complement strand
TTATTAAAAATTTAAATGATAGTGACAAATTTAACATATATAAAAGACTATCAAAAATTAAACGACTTTATGATGTCTCCGACACGCTAGGTTGGATTGTGGATCTTGGATCTTCAGGTTATTGGTTTGAATATTCGAATCTTTGGAATTATGAAAATTATCATCCCTTTATCGTTAATACTCATGTAACAGCTCTTCACATTGCAAATGATCTTGGACGATTAGCCTTAATAATGAGTGATACTGTGACATTTAACTTCTGGAGGGTTATAGTGGATCAAGGTTTGAAAGGATTCTATTATTTCATAAATGATTCGCTCAATTGGAAATCTAATCAATCAGGACGTCGAGAGTTGGTGTATAAAAAGGGTGACGTCTCTTTGGATGAATATTCTGACGTTACAATCGAAGAATTTAATGATCTTAAAGAAGAACTTATTGCAACAGATTACCTGCCACAGATAGAAGAAATATTGTTCATTAAATATCACCATTAAATTAATTGTCCCGTTTATTCTGAGATCGATTTCAATCTTTAAATATTTCAATGATACTTATAGAAACATATTCATTTAGATGGAAGTGCGTTAAATTAGCTTTTTAGGAGTAGCGAATTAAAATGATTTGGTTCGATTTAGATAATTCACCCCATGTTCCAATATTTCGACCGATTTTGAACGAATTAAGAAAAAGAGAGTATAAATATACGATTACTGCTCGAGATTTTGCACAGACTGCAGAATTGTTGAGGTATTGGAAAATAGATAACACAATTGTTGGACGACATGCTGGGAAAAGTAAAATTAAAAAAATCCTCAACCTTCCTATTAGAGCATTTCAACTGAATAAATCGCTAAAGGGAAAAAAAATTGATCTAGCTGTTAGTCATGGATCGAGAACACAGTTGATAATGGCACGCACTTTGGGGTTGCGGTCAATCGTAATGATGGATTATGAGTTTACGGAAAAATTTATTTTTAATACTTGTGCAACATACATCTTAATTCCTTCTCTCATTCCAATATCACGATTAAAAAGTGCAGGCATCAACACAAGAAAAGTTATTCGGTACAACGGATTCAAGGAGGAATTATATCTTTCCGATTTTATTCCAGACCCAAGTTTTAAATCCAAGATAGGCATTGAAAATGATCTATTAGTTTTCATCAGACCACCAAGTATGGTTGGCAATTACCATGATTCTAAAAGCGAGACTCTTCTATTGGGTATCATCGATCATTTTTTAGATTCCAAGAATACCACAATATTAATTTCCGCCCGCACCGAACATGATAAACATTTAATAAACAGAAGATTTTCAGGCAATAACAGAGTCAAATATCTTGAAAAAGTGGTCGATGGGCTTCAATTGTTATATGCCGCAGATATAGCAATTTCAGGTGGTGGGACAATGAATAGAGAAGCAGCCCTTTTGGGTACAGATACATACAGTATTTTCACTGGGAGAAGGCCTTATCTTGATGAATATTTGCAGGGACAAGGGAAATTAAGTTTTATTGAATCGTTAAAGGATATTTCGTTAATAAAGACACCCCCCAAAAAAATAAAGAAACTTCCACATTTTTCGACTGCTCTTTGTAATGAAGTAACAGATATTATACTCGATATCGCTACTGCCAAACCACGATAGTTTTTTTTGTTTCTTTTTCATATTTTGTAACAAAATTAGGAAAAGAAGTAATTCACTAGGAGGTAAAATAAAAATTGATGAAATCTCGGGGGGCAACAATCGTTACAGTTATACTCTTGTATGGATTGATCAATTTTAATTTTTCGCAAGTGCAAACGAAAAAGGGAGGGATATACTTTCGTGTTGATGATAATCAGGCGATTAATAAATGGAAAGATTACGCTCAGGTGTTTGATAGGTATGGGTACAAATTTTGTTTTGCTTTAAATTTGGGAATGTTGAGTTCTGAAACAGATTATATTAAAATGATACGGGATTTCCAATCGAGTGGGCATGAATTGCAGGACCACACCCCAAATCATCGTACCATGTTTTTCACCCATCCTGATGCTAAGTCATTTGTCAATAATCCGGTAGTTGATCACGTAAATGGAGATACTGTCTGCTTTAAAATTTCCTCGATCGATACGTCAAAACAGTATGGTAGTGGATTTGCTAATATATCGGGGAATGTTGTTCTAAGTCAGGCTGTGGGGGGGTTCAAACTTTTTGGTTTGCGGACAGTGTACTCCCGTATTTTTTTCCCTTCACTCAATCTTCTCTGCGGTTTTTCCAAAGCCTTTGCATTAAACGGTCAGGATATTGATACCCTAATAATTACTAGTCAATGGCAGGAATTTATCAGTCTCTCTGCAATGAATAATGTTGAATACAAAATAATTAGCAGTTATGACATTGAGATTCCTGATGGTGCTCTTAATTTGCTCGCAAGAAGAACTCTTGAACTAATTACTGCAAATAATATCACAAGACCATATACGTGGATACAACCAGGCGGTTTATTCACCCAGCTCTCACGCAAACAGATTAAGCGCGTTTACGGAGATGTATTTGGTTATACGTCTGCCGGGGTTGCTAAAGATCCAGTTCTCAAGGCATTTAATATTTTCGACCCAGATAATGACAACCGTTTCGGGATGGATTGGGGGGATTTCCAGGATTATAAGCAATCACTTACAGTGCTGAAAAAAGTGATTGTTGACGGCATCGCAAAACATTATGTGCTTGGTGGTAGCAACCATTTTTTAATTGAGGTAGGAGATTGGAATTTTTATCTGCAACACCTGGATAGCCTTCTTCAATGGTGTTCTCAAAAAAATATCTTAATTAAAACACAAAATGAATGGGCGCATCGTCTATATGACCTAAAAACAAATCCCTACGAAAACATTATGCCCCCGTTGCATGTTGATTTGAATGATGATCGCATACCTGACGGCTTCTACTATCAGACGGGGTACACACTTGGGGTAATTGATTCTACGGATGGTGTTGAAGTGGACAGGGGGTATTCGCTATCAATATCCAAGAATGGGGTAATTGGTGAGATTTCCAAACTGGCAGGTTTAGAAAAAGGGGAGTTGGATTTCAGCATTTGGACAAAGGGGAGTCCTGGTAACGCGGTTCAGGTGAAGTTTACATTCCCAGAAAATGGTATGAGTACAATATTTTCATTTCCGGCAGAAAGCAATAATTGGAAAAAATACTCGTTGGCGCAATCAACAAGCGGAGTAACAACGTTACATGTGCCGGATTCGATTTCATTAGTGAATATTCTCATCAGTTGTCCAACGTACAAAAACGGACCGGTCAAAATCAGCGGTATGGAACTGCGCAAAAAGATTGAGGAAAAACTCAAAATAGTCTCGATTCCGGTACAACGAGTGGATTTAGGAAAACGATATGAATATCGGGTTGAGTACTACAACCAAAACCCCGCTGATGCGGTGACGATCACTCCTGAAATTCTTCCGTCATGGTTGTCTCTTTCAAACGATAATATTCTATCGGGCATTGCTCCGATAAAAACAGGGGAATACCCAGTTACCATTTCCATTAAAAATTCTGCAGGGGATACAGATACTCAAAGATTTAATATCTATACCAAAAATCTTTCCCGATTATCCATCAACACATCGTACATTAATGTCGGAAATGTTGAATATAATTTCCGGAAAGATACCATGTTATTGATTACCAACCTTGGAGAAGATTCGCTCAAAATTATCTCCATCATGTTTGATAGTGCCTATATATCCTGTGCAATTCCCTATATGATTCCTCCGGGTAAGGTCGAATATATCCATGTTGGTATACATCCACCTACGGTTGGGAAATTTGAAAAAAATATTGTGATCCGAACGGAACAGGAATCTGAACTGGCTGACACAATAAACATTGAAGGTTATGTTGACACCATAAGTTGGCTAAAGGATCGGTTTGGAATTCCATCTGAGTTTAAACTCTATCAAAATTTTCCCAATCCTTTTAATCATAGGACACATGCTTTTTTTGCAATTAAGGAAGGTTCGATCGTTACCATTACTGTGTATGATGTTCTGGGAAGATTGGTCAAAAATATTTTTACAAATGCGGCGTTTAATCAGGGTATATATTCCCTTCAATGGGATGGTACGGATAATCACAGTATTCTAGTCAATTCCGGTGTATATTTCTTACAATTCACTGCGTTATCAACATCTTCCTCTGAAAAATATCGGTCTTCAATTAAAATGGTTTTAATGAAGTAGGTTTTTCAGCTGTCTATAGGAGCATTATGCAAATCCCTTTTCTTGATCTCAAAGCACAATATCAGTCAATTAAAAACGAAGTCAATCCTGCAATACAGCAAGTTTTAGATAACACGGCATACATTTTAGGCAAATCGGTTGCCGATTTTGAAAAAACATTTGCTGCTGAACACAATGTTAAACATTGCATTGCTGTTGGTTCAGGTACCGATGGAAATCATCTTGCATTATGGGCGCTCGGTATCGGTCCCGGCGATGAGGTGATTATTCCGGCAAACACGTTTATTGCCACGGCGTGGGGTGCAACTTTATGCGGTGCAACTCCGGTCTTTGTCGATTGTCATCCGGAAAGTTACAATATTGATCCGTCAAAAGTAGAATCTGCCATTACACCAAAGACAAAAGCGATTGTAGCAGTTCATCTGTACGGACAACCTGCAGATCTTGATCCATTGCGAGACATCGCAAAAAAACACAATATCTATTTGGTTGAAGATGCGGCACAAGCGCATTTGGCGGAGTACAAAGGGAAAAGAATAGGCGGATTGAGCACCATCGCATCGTTTAGTTTTTATCCGGGTAAAAATCTCGGTGCTTATGGCGAAGGGGGAGCGGTCACCACGAATGATGATGTATTAGCAAGGAAAGTTCGGCTGTTTCGTGACCATGGCTCTGAAAAAAAGTATTACCATGAAACACTCGGGCATAATTATAGGATGGACGGCATTCAGGGAGCAGTGCTTGGTGTGAAAATGAAATATCTTGCCAGGTGGACTGAAAGCCGGAGGAAGAATGCCGAAAAGTTTCATACTGCACTTCGCGGAATTTCTCAGATCATTCTGCCGAAAGAGATGAACCATGCCAAACATGTTTATCATTTGTTTGTGATTCTTGCTGAGCGCAGGGACGAATTGATGAAGTACCTGAATGAACATGGTATTGCGACAGGGCTGCATTATCCGGTTCCGTTGCATTTACAGGAGTGTTTTAAGGGATTGGGATATTCAAAAGGTGATTTCCCCTTTACAGAAGCATATGCATCCAAACTCCTCTCATTGCCAATGTTTGCTGAGTTAAATGACGACCACATTGACTATATTGCCTCAACCGTCAAAAATTTTTACCGTGGATGAAATATCCTCTTTATAAAATAGTTTTGGTGGTTTGCGATTTTATATTGATTCAGTCCTCCTTTTTCGCTGCTATGCTACTGCACAGAGTTTCCTCTGTTCGGGGGGATCTCTGGGCATCGTACCTGAAATCACCGGAATTTGTATTTGTCTTTTTCTTGGCATTGTTCATTGTATTGATTTTTCAGAGCAGGGATCTGTATAAACTTCACATTATTTTTTCCCGAACCAGACAGATTTTAACGATCTTCCTTTCCATCGGATATTCGATGATCGTGCTCTCTGTGCTCGCTTTTTTTCTCCGCTCTCCGTGGATCATCGACAGCCGCCTTGCCGTTATTTATTTTGCCGGCATTTGTTTCGTCAGCGTTACCACATTCCGTTTTTTCGTTTTCAGGCCGCTGTACGTTCTCTTTAACAAGAACGAGGTGACTAAAAAGAAGGTGGTCATTGTCGGCACAAGCATAGCAGCGAAAAGTTTTGCGGTGGAGATGAAAATAGGAAACATCTATGGATTTCAACTGGTAGGATTCGTCGATGATCAGAAGGAAATAGGAAGAACCGTGTACGGCGGGTACGGCGTATTGGGAAAGTCGGACGATATTCCCCGCATAGTGGAACAATATGATGTTGACGAAATTATCATTGCCGAATCTGGGGTCAACTATGAAAATCTTTTGCACATCATAGACGTATGCAAGAGTACTCGAGCACATGTTAATGTCGCATCTCCGCTTTTTGAAGTAGTGCATAAAAAATTTTCGGTGGATTCATATTTTGATCTTCCGGTTGCGCCGCTGCGCAGTGTCTCCGCAAACGATCACATCTTGCTGTACAAACGCCTGCTAGATATTGTGGGGTCGGTGGCAGGGTTGCTGCTGTTGAGTATTCCTTTGGCTGTGATTGCTCTTATTGTAAAATTAAGTTCAGAAGGACCGGTATTTTACAAACAAGTAAGAATCGGGAAAGACGGGAAGCCGTTTAATTTCTACAAATTCCGCTCCATGAAACTCGGAAGCGATCAGGACTTAGAACGAGTCAAGAAAATGCAGGATTTTATCCGGAACGGCGTAAATTCGGGAAATGGTTCGACGAAGATGGTCAATGAAAGTATGATCACACCGATCGGAAAACTATTACGGAAGACAAGTCTTGACGAACTTCCGCAGCTGTATAATGTGTTGCGGGGAGATATGAGTTTGGTAGGTCCGCGACCATGTTTACCGTATGAATATGAGGCGTATGACGAGTGGCATAAGAGACGGCTTTCGGTGCTCCCCGGCTGCACAGGTCTGTGGCAGGTTTCGGGCAGATCGGAAACAGATTTTGACGAGATGGTTGTGCTAGATTTGTATTATATTGGAAATATTTCACCGATCCTTGATTTACAATTGATACTGAAAACAATTCCCGTCATGATATTTGGACGGGGAGCAAAATAGGAAAAAGTATGAAAGCAGGAATTATCGGATTAGGGTATTGGGGACCCAATTTGGTCAGAAATTTTTTGGCGAATGGAAGCATAGATCAAGTCATTGGATGCGATCAGAACCCTGCCCGTTTGCGCTTCATTGAGGAGAAATTTTCATCCGTAAAACTTACTTCCAATGTTGAAGATCTATTTCGAGATGCTTCGATTGACATCATTGCTATCGCAGTTCCCGTACGGTTTCACTATGAGCTGGCAAAGAAGGCGCTGGAATCCGGTAAGCATATCTGGGTGGAAAAACCATTTACTGCATCGTCAAAAGAGGCTGAGGACCTAATTACCGTTGCCGATAAAAAAAATCTTCGGATTTTTGTTGATCATACGTTTATTTACACCGGCGCAATACGGAAAGCAAAAGAAATCGTCACCAAAGGAGAATTGGGCGAAATTATTTATTTTGATTCGGTGCGGGTCAATTTGGGACTCTTTCAACATGATATCAATGTAGTTTGGGATCTCGCTCCGCACGATCTTTCCATTATGGATTATATTTTGAACAAGAAAGTATCCGGTGTGAGCGCGAACGGAATTGCAAATTATTACAATTACGAGAATGTCGCTCATCTTTCCGTGTATTTCCATGACAATTGTTTTGCACATTTCCATGTGAATTGGACATCCCCGGTAAAGATTCGGCGTATGTTGATCGGTGGAAAGAAAAAGATGCTGGTGTTCGACGACATGGAGTATTCAGAAAAAATAAAAGTGTTTGATAGCGGCGTAGAAATTGAAAATGAGGAAGGGATTTACAACGCCTTGGTGCAATATCGGATTGGCGATATGTATTCCCCAAAGGTAAACCAAACCGAAGCATTGTCGTTGGCTGTGAAAGAATTTATCGACTCCATACAACAGAAACGGAAACCGTTGACAAGCGGTATAGAAGGATTGAGAGTTGTTAAAATACTTGAGGCAAGCGAACAATCAATTAAGAATAAAGGAAAGTTAGTGGAAATAAAATTATGACAAGAAAACGTATCGCCCTTATAGGAAAAAATACAGTCGCTGTAAATGCTCTTGAAATACTTTCAAAAAAGGAAGTGGATATTGTATTGGTGTCTCCAAACAATTCTGACCCTGGTGAAGATGGGTGGCAACGATCTTTGTTAAAACACGCAAAACAATCTAATTTAAATATTCTTCAATTTCCAAAAATTAAACATGCAGATTCGGTAAACTACCTAACTTCTCTGCAACTTGATTTTATTTTTTCCATTCAGTATGACCAGATCATAAATCAACCGGTTATTGAAACTGCAAAATATGGTGCTATAAATCTTCATTTTGCCCCCCTCCCACGATATCGTGGTGTTTCACCAATCGGATTGGCGTTGCTAAATGGTGAAAGCGAATTCGGAGTTACACTTCACTATATGGATCCAGGTGTCGATACCGGGGATATAATTAGTCAAAAGTTATTTCGAATCGATGCTGTAAAAAATGCACGAGAGTTGTACGATAATGTTGTCTTCTACGCAACGGAATTATTTAAGGATAGTATTGATGACATTCTCAATCTTCAGAATGTTAGAATTCCTCAGGATAATACAAAAGCTCTTTATTATTCTAATGGATCGATTGATTTTAAGGAGAACATAATTAATTTTAATAAAGATACACGTAGCCTCGTTAATTGGATTAAAGCCTATATTTTTCCCCCATTTCAGTACCCGAAATTCAAACTAAGCAATAAATCTTATGAAGTTATTGCCGTAAACGCCGATTTTCGAAAAAATAAATTCGAAAAACCGGGAACATTAATTTATTCTGAAGACACCTATTTCAAGTTTGCAACACATGATTCATATATTAATTTGATTGTTAAATGATGTCTTTGAATTCGACTGGTGTCGACGATAATTTTTATATTGCTTGTGAAAGCGGTGATATTAACACTGTCAAGAGATTAATTCCAGACTTAGTAGATATAGATAAAAAAAACTCAAAAGGCTGGTCTGGACTAATAATGGCGGCATTTAATGGACATGTAGATATCGTTAGTGTACTTATTGATAATGGTGCTAATGTCAATGATAAAAATTATAATGGAACCACAGTATTTATGTATGCTAAGGATTCTGTATTGAGAACAAAGGATTATAGAATTTTAGACTTGCTGATAGAAAGAGGTGCGGATATTAATGCGCGAGATAATAAAGGACTGAGTGCCTTAGATTATATCAAAAAGAACAAATACATTGATCTTATCGACTATATGTTATCAAAAAAAGCCCAGTGATTCTCTATTCTAACACCCCAATTGATAAGGAGGAGTTTTTTTGAAAAATTATATCTCAATCTTATGAAAGCCATCATTCTCGCAGGCGGTTCCGGCTCTCGCATGTATCCAATCTCAAAAGTATACAGCAAACAATTGACGCTGATATACGATAAACCGCTTATTTATTATCCGCTGTCGGTATTAATGCTTGGGGGAATTCGTGAGATTTTGATCATCTCCAACGAACAGACGATTCCGCATTACAAAAATCTTTTCGGCGATGGTTCGCATATCGGTTTGAATATCTCGTATGCAGTACAGAGTGCGCCGAACGGGATTGCGGAAGCATTCATTCTCGGCAAGAAGTTTATCGGGAATGATTCTGTTACTCTTATTTTAGGGGACAACATTTTTTACGGCTACCTTGATTTCTTTTATAATGCGCTAAAAAGAACTTCGGGGGCGACCGTCTTCGGATATCGTGTCTCAGATCCGGAGCGGTACGGAGTGATCGAGTTCGATAAAGCAGGGAAAGCTGTCAGCATCGATGAAAAACCGAAAAAGCCTAAATCAAATTTTGCTGTTCCCGGTTTGTATGTGTATGACAATCAGGTTGTTTCGATTGCAGAGTCACTGAAGCCATCGACGCGCGGTGAATTGGAAATTACCGATGTGAATATCGAATATATGAAAAGGGATGCTCTCTTCGTGGAGAAAATCGGTCGAGGTGTTGCCTGGCTGGATACAGGTACACCCGAAGCACTGCTTCAAGCATCCAACTTTTTTGGAACGATCGAACAACGGCAGGGATTGAAAGTTGCGTGCGTAGAAGAGATTGCGTATAACAAAAAATTCATCTCGAAAGAGCAGTTCGTAACGCTTGTTGCAAGCATACCGAAGTCTTCATATAAAGAATATCTCGATACTATCATTGCGCAAGACGAATTATAAACAGAAGGTAACCGCCACCGAAGTACACAATGACAATACTTCCTTCCGCCATCCCTGATATATTGATCCTTCAACCGAACGTATTCGAAGACGACCGCGGGTATTTCTTTGAATCGTTCAAACAGAATTTGTTCAATGAGAAAGTCAGTGATATTCGATTCGTCCAGGACAATGTTTCGTGCTCGGTGAAAAACACAATTCGTGGATTGCATTTTCAAATGGGAGAGTTTGCTCAAGGAAAGTTATGTCAGGTGGTGCTGGGCACGGTGTTGGATGTTGCTGTCGATCTCAGAAAAAATTCCCCGACATTAGGCAAGCATGTGTCGGTTGAGTTATCAGATCAAAAGAAAAACCAGATCTGGATCCCGCCCGGGTTTGCGCACGGATTTTCAGTTCTCTCTGATTCTGCAATCTTTGTATACAAGTGTACGAACTATTATAACAAGGAATCGGAACGGACACTGCTGTACAATGATCCCGCATTGGCAATTGACTGGAAAGTTTCTTCTCCAATTGTTTCTGCAAAAGACAAACAAGGGACTCTGCTCGAAGATTTAAATCTGTAAAAAAAGAAGATGACCGTCACCTCTAAGGTGACAATCACCTAATATTCTCTTTGAAGAAACGAGATCGTTGCGTATATTGAATACGATTCAAGCGCGTTTAGCTCAGCTGGTTCAGAGCGCCTGCCTTACAAGCAGGAGGTCCGCGGTTCGATCCCGTGAACGCGCACAAAAGAATGCCTCATTAGCGGAGGCATTTGTTTTTTTAAACCAAAGATTCACAGATTGAAATGATAAAAAACGGATCCCGTTTGTCATTCATATCACAAAACAAAGAGATTCAATTTACTTTTGTCGAAAAGTTCGATATTTTCTCAACGACACAAATAAGAAAAATCAGACCAAGGAGGTGTATTATGAAACATTTCAATCGATCAATATTTTTTGCCGTACTGCTGCTCATCGGCTGTGGACCGTCGCGCGAAGTGAGCCGCATCGGTGCCGATCAACAAACCGACCTGAGCGGAAAATGGAACGAAACCGACTCGCGCCTTGTAGCGGAACAAATGATCTCCAGTGTTCTCGGGCGTCCGTGGCTCAGCGAGTTTGTCTCTGCGAACAGCAAAAAACCGATCGTGATCGTCGGAACAGTCCGTAACCTCAGTTCGGAACATATACAGACCGATATATTTGTGAAGGATATCGAACGAGAACTTGTCAACAGCGGCAAAGTGACATTCGTTGCAAGCAAACAGGAACGGGAAGAGGTGCGCGAAGAACGGCTCGATCAGCAAGTGCAGGCAACGGAAGAGACTGCAAAACGGCTTGCCGCTGAATCGGGTGCAGATTTTATGCTGAAAGGAAGCATCAAAGATGTGATTGACCGGGTTGACGGCACTGAAACAAAATTCTATCAGGTAGATATGGAATTGGTCAATGTGGAAACGAATGAGAAAGTGTGGATCGATACGAAGAAGATCAAGAAAGTTGTCGAACGATCAGGGTCATCCTGGTGATTGCATCAAAGCACTTTCACAATTACAAAGTCTCCAACATAGTGATGTTCGGCTTCTTTAAGGTGTCTGACATCAGATGAAATCTCAATGAAATATTTTTTCAGGAAATCGATCTTCATATCAATGCTGCCCGCTGTAGCGGCGGCATTTTTTATTTCCGCTTGTTCGAGCATGCAATCGCAAATAGATCAGTTTATCGAGGTCGATAAAAAGGTAGCGTTGCATGATTATTCTTCTGCCGCGATGACGCTGGAAGCGAGCAAGGACAAATCGTACGCAAAAAAGGACAGAGTGCTTTTTTATCTCGATGCCGGTTTGCTCTACCATTACTCGCGCAATATCCCCAAGAGCAACGAACTGCTGACGCGCGCTGAGGAATCGATCGACGAGTTATATACTACAAGCATATCAAAAGGAGCCGCGTCGCTGCTCTTGAATGATAATGTGATGGATTATGACGGAGAAGATTACGAAGATGTCTATCTCAACGTCTTTAAAGCACTCAACTTTCTCCACCAGAATCAATTCGATCCGGCATTTGTGGAGGTGAGGCGTATCAATAACAAACTTTCCCGGTTGAAAGAGAAATACAACAAGATCGCGGAGGAGTACAACAAATCCGACGACGCAAAAAAGAAATTCACCGTTGCGGACAATCAATTCAATAACTCAGCCCTTGGAAGATATCTGAGCATGCTGATGTATCGTGCGGAAGGGAAATACGACGATGCCCGTATCGACCTGCAAGAAATAGACCAGGCATGGCAATCGCAGGCGCAATTGTATAATTTTCCGAAGCCTAATTTTGGGAAATATTTGGAACAGAGCGGCAAAGCCAAAGTGAACATTGTCAGTTTTGTGGGCAAAGCGCCGCAGTTGTTCGCTCATAATTTTACGATTCACACGTTCAAGGATGCCGTTGCGATCTATATTTCGGACGGGAAAGAGGAGAAGGAATTCGATGTAATCGCATGGCCCGAGATGACGAGCGGCTACCACTTTAAATTCTCCCTGCCGTACATGGAAAAACTCGGAACTAAAGCAGCCAGAGTTTCAGTGGAATTGAACGGCTCAACGTACGCCGACCTGCAGACGATCGAGAGTTTGGAGAATGCTGCCGAAGATACATACAAATTAAAAGAAGGGATCACCTACCTAAAAACGATCATCCGCACGGTGACGAAAGGGATCTTGAACGAGAAAGCGAACAAAGAACTCGATAAATCAACCGGCGGCGGCATTTGGGGTGAATTGACCCGCATCGCCACCAGCGCTCTTGTTGATGCAAGCGAAAATGCCGATCTCCGCCTCGCTCGGTATTTTCCCGCGAAAGCGTTGGTCGGAGAAGTGGAAGTTGATCCCGGAACATACCATGTTGTTGTGAAATATTACGGAGCAAACGGTCAGTTGATGTACGCCGACGACAGAGGACAAATTTCTGTCACACGTAAAGGATTGAATCTCGTCCAATCAGCGTATTTGAATTGAATGTATCATTTGCAGATGTACGGTGTCATCCTGACGCTGAACGCAGTGAAGCGGAAGGATCTGCCAGTGGCGTGGGGTAATGAAACACAGCGCTCAGACCAGATGTTTCGCTTCGTCCCGATTGGACTGCAACGGGACTTCGCTCAACATGACACGTAATTTTTGTCCTGTCATTCTGAGGGAGTCACGATTTTTGTGACGACCGAAGAATCCAGCAAAGTTTCTTGGCAGGCATCTCAAGCACAAACAGATGTTTCTCCTCGTCCCGTTTGGACTGCATCGGGACTTCGCTCAGTATGGCACACTATTTTTTAGGAATGACTGTATGAAACAATTCCTTCTTGTATCGCTAATAACAACATCTCTTCTCTTCGCACAAGAGAAACCATCCTGGATCGATACTCCTCAAGACAAGTATCCTTCATCGCAATTTCTGACCGCAATAGGAACAGGTGATACGCGCAAAGCGGCGGAAAATTCGGCTGCAGCGAATTTATCTCAGATATTCCAGTCGTCGATCAAAGCCGAGCAGACCGTGAATGAGCGCTACAAGGAACTCTTCACAGCGCCGAATCAATCGACATTCGAAGGAGAGTCGAATGTTACGAAGAACATCACGATATCCACCGATCAGACCTTGTATAATATCCAGTATCCTGAAAGTTATACCGATAACATGGGGAGAACATACGTCCTCGCCGTGTTGGAGCGGCAGCCGACGGCGGAGATCTATAAAAAGAAACTCGAAGAGAACGAACAGCAGATGGTCCGATACATTGAACAGTACGATGCATCGAAAGATCCGATCGCGCGGTACGCCAGCATCAATGCAGCATCGGTCTTCAGCAGCATCAACGAATCGCTGCGGCAGCAGTTGGTGATTATCCATCCCGGTGCGGTACACAAGCCTATATCAGGGTATGACGCGGTAAAAGTACAACAACTGTTGTCGGATGCACGAAAGAATCTTCCGTTCTCAATCGCTCTTACTGGCGACAGCGACGGGAGGGCGGCTGCTATTGTGAAAGAAATGCTTTCGGAGATGGGATTTGTTACGGCGGAGAAAGGGGCGATCACGATCACCGGGGATGTCAGTTTTCAAGAGATCGATCTGAAGCGTCCGGAAAAATATGTTCGTTGGAGTTACAAATTCTCTGTCGTCGATCCGTCGGGTGCGTCGATCGTTTCATTGAATGAGAACGGAAGAGAAGGGCATATGACGTACGATGAAGCGGTGAATCGCGCATTGCGGACGATGAAACAGAAGATCAAAACAAACTTCGGGAAAGAGATCAATAAGTATTTCGACAGGATGGTGAAGAAATAGATTGCAAGATTTCAAGATTGCACGATTACAAAATATTTGCAGGGTGGAGCGGGATTGCAATATCCAAAATCCAGTATCCAGTAACCAGCAACCAATATCCAGTAACAAGTAAGCAGTATCCAGCATCAACTCTCACATACGTACCACCCACTGACTCATATGCTTATCGCTCAATTTTTGCCAGCAACTCTTTCACTTTTTCTTCAATCAAATTCCTTACTTCCCTGAACTCATCCATCTCCATGTTCTTCGGATCAGGAATATCCCAATCAATATGTTCCTTCGCGGGAATCCACGGACATTCGTCTCCGCAGCCCATCGTTACGACATATTCGTACGGTCCTGCGGGAATTTCTTGCAGTGATTTTGATGAATGGACGGAAAGATCGTAGTTCAACTCTTTCATCGCTTCGATCGCTTTGGGATTCACTTTCCCGGAAGGGCGCGAACCTGCGCTGTACGCTTCGATATTTTTCCCATGGATATTCGCGAACGCCTGAGCCATCTGGCTGCGGTTGGAATTTTCAATACAGACGAAGAGGAGTTTTTTCATTTCTCTGTCATAGAATAGCTATGAAGAATGAAACTTACAACCGATTTACTTGTTAAGAAATTGTAAAATCTGCTGTACCAGTGACATTTCCGATAAATAAACTTTTAAAACAAAAATAGCAACCAGTGGTCGCTATTTTTGTTTGAGTGCCCGGGACTGGACTTGAACCAGCACAGCCTTGCGGCCACAGGCTTCTGAGACCTGCGTGTCTACCAATTT
>JBFMFY010000071.1:0-15526 GCA_040751955.1 Bacteroidota bacterium | reverse complement strand
TATATGCCTAACAATCAACAATTCGATCCCAATCAACCGATACAAGTCGGCGGGCAGGCTGTCATTGAAGGAGTGATGATGCGTGCAAAAGGAATGATCGCCATCGCCGTTCGCAGAGCAAGCGGCGAAATCATCATCAAGAAACAACCGTTCACCTCGTTCACTGAAAAATATCCTGCATTGAATGTGCCAATTCTACGCGGCGCCATCGGGTTGATTG
Organism: Bacteroidota bacterium; assembly: GCA_040751955.1. GTDB lineage: Bacteria > Bacteroidota > Ignavibacteria > UBA10030 > UBA8401 > SpSt-333. The sequence goes on along the minus strand of JBFMFY010000071.1, from coordinate 15,306 downwards.
AAATGATGTACATCGGCATCAGCACACTCAATTACTCCGCCGAGATCGCGATGGAAGACGAAGCGAAGAAAGATGGAAAAGAGCACGAAACAAAAAAACCGCAAAGTAAACTGGCGCTCACGGCAACATTAATCGTTTCACTCGCTCTCGGAATCGGACTGTTTTTCTTTCTCCCCTTGTTTGCAGCAACACAGTTGTTCGATGTAGCGCAGCGCCCGATGGAATTCAATCTGCTGGCAGGTGCGATCCGTATTTCTATCCTGCTTGTCTATTTGTATGCAATTTCAAAAATGCAGGATGTGCATCGCCTCTTTCAGTATCACGGTGCGGAACATAAAGCGGTCTTTGCGTTCGAACAGAATGCGGAATTGATCGTTCCGAAAGCGATCACGTACACCCGGTTTCATCCCCGCTGCGGGACGAGTTTCGTGCTGCAGGTGATGTTGATCGCGATATTGCTCTTCAGCATCATGGATACGATCCTGCTCCAGTTCATTGATGAACTGACGCTGCCGATACGGCTCGCAACGCACATTCCGTTCATCCCGGTCCTCGGCGGCATCGGGTACGAGTTCTTGAAATACTCCGCCAAGCACAGCAACTCGCCGGTTGGAAAATTTTTCGTTGCTCCGGGACTTTGGCTTCAAAAGATCACTACGGAAGAGCCGGATGAGTCGATGATGGAAGTGTCGCTTGCCGCGCTGAAAGCGGCGCTGCAAAGAGAGTAAAAATGAGCAATCTCGTAGAAAAATTATATTCGATCAAACGCCGGTATGCCGAAGTGCAGGAATTGCTTTCCACTCCGGAAGTTGTGGCAAACCAGCAAAAGAGCAGAGAACTCGGGCGGGAATTCCGTGAGTTGGAGCCTGTCGTGAAAAAAGCGGATGAGTACCTGAAAATCTATAATGATCTTGAAGGAAGCCGGGCTGTGCTTGAAACCGGCGGCGATCCCGAACTGAAAGCAATGGCACTCGCCGAAATCGAAGAACTCGAACCCAAACTCGCATCACTCGAAGAAGAAGTCAAACAACTCCTCATCCCAAAAGACCCGAACGATAACAAAAATGTCATTGTCGAGATCCGCGGCGGCACGGGGGGTGAAGAGGCGGCATTGTTCGCGGCCGATCTGTACCGTATGTACGTGCGGTTTGCCGAGCGGAAAAAGTGGAAGGTCGATACGATGGATTGGAATGAGACCGACAAAGGCGGATTTAAGGAAGTTACCATCAGCATCGAAGGAGAAGATGTGTATGGGATGCTGAAATTCGAGAGCGGTGTCCATCGAGTGCAGCGTGTGCCGGAAACAGAGGCGCAAGGAAGAGTCCATACATCAGCCGCCACTGTTGCAGTTTTGCCGCAAATTGATGATGTGGAAGAAGTGCAGATCAATCCTGCCGACCTTCAAATCGATACATACCGTTCCGGAGGTAAAGGGGGACAAAACGTGAACAAGGTGGAGACCGCCGTCCGGATTACGCACAAACCGTCTGGAATTGTCGTCGCATGCCAGCAGGAACGGTCACAATTGCAAAACCGCGAGCGTGCAATGAAAATGCTTCGTTCAAAGTTGTATGAGATTAAATTGAATGAACAGGTTTCGGCACAGGCAGCAGCGAGAAAATCAATGGTGGGGAGCGGAGACAGAAGCGACAAGATACGGACATACAATTTTCCGCAGAACCGCGTCACCGATCACCGCATCGGGTTGACACTCTACAATCTCGACCGATTTATCGACGGCGATATTGATGAGATGATCGAGGCGCTGCGGCTTGCTGACAGAGCGGAAAAATTGCAGGAGGGGGCTGTTTCTTAATTTTGCAGCTTTGTGTCTTTGTGTGTTTTCATTTTTCTTTTCTTTTCAAAAAATTCCTTCACCAAACTCCCGCACTCTGCATCCATCACCCCTCCGATCACATGCACTTGATGATTCAGTTTTTTGTTCTCGGTAACATTCATCACGCTGCCGCTCGCTCCCATTTTCGGATCGTAACATCCGAATACGACTGTCGGAATCCTAGATAATACGATCGCACCGGCACACATAGGACACGGTTCCATCGTCACATATAACACACAATCCTTTAAGAATTTATTTTCCAGGTGAGCAGCCGCGGCAGTCAGTGCAATCATTTCGGCATGAGCAGTCGGGTCGTGCATCCGTTCAATCTGATTGTGTCCCTTGGCGACGACCATATTCTTGTGAACGATAATGGCGCCGACAGGAACTTCATCATCATCAAACGCCCGCACCGCCTCTTTCAATGCAAGTTTCATCCACCGCTCGTGCGTGGTCATATTACTTCTTTTCGGTTTTGTAGGGGGAGAGTTCGATGAGATTCCCGACCGGAGAGTCAGTAACTTCGTACACTTGTGCAGCGGAAAATTCTTTTAGTGCGTGATTGATCCGTTGTGAAGCAGTTTCAATTTCGTCGACTTTTTTCTGGGCTTCCTTATCCAGATTTTGTTTGCGCAGCAGCCGTGTGTAACCAAGTATAATAGCGAGAGGATTATTAATCTCGTGCTTCAAGGTCATGATCACTTCGTGGAGCGTTTGGATCTGGGTCTCTTTCAGTTCGATGTCATGCTGTTTCTCCAGCATCTCCCGCTCTTTCCTGTGCAGCCGCTCCCGCAGATCGATCACTTTCACCAGCGTGTACGCCAGCACCCACATCCATAACAGCGTATCAAAATGCTGCAATGCTTCGGTCGCACCGAAATGGCGATTCTTAAAATGGATATAAAAATCCATCGTCGAGATGAAGTAGTAGCTGTAAATGAAGTACGATGCGATGATCGCAGGATACCGAAGGACAAATTCTCTTATGGTCGTAAAGATTTTTTTCATGCCGAAGGGTATTTTTCTTCAGCCAAGATAGTGAGATGATAGGTGGAAGGCAACATAACAACGATATTTTCTTTGGGAGTATTGTAGCAAGTGAATCGTGTCACAGAAACGAAAAATCCCGACGATGGCGGGATTTTTCAGAAGTACACCCGACAGGAGTCGAACCTGTAACCCCCAGCTTCGTAGGCTGGTGCTCTATCCAGTTGAGCTACGGGTGCGTTGTGTGCAACCGGAGCGAAATCCGCCTTTGGAGGATTGATCCGCCTTCGCTACACTCCGGCGGATTCTCAAAATGTCTTCAACTCGCACAAATCGTTCGCTGGACATTTTGGAAGCTACGAGTGCATCTTTGGAATACAAAAATACAAAAATTCCGCCGATTCGGCAAGAATTATTCGTTTCGTACGCTCACAATTAAATTGTATATTTAGATAAACAAATCTCCTTATGAAATCGATTGCAATTTTTTGCGGTTCCAGCTCCGGCACCAATGGAACATATTCCGAAGCCGCTGCAACGGTGGGAAAGATTCTTGCCGAAAAAAATATTACTCTTGTGTACGGAGGCGGATCGTTCGGCTTGATGGGAATTGCCGCCGCCTCGGCAATGCAGCATGGCGGAAAAGTAATCGGCGTAATTCCGACGATCCTTGTGAAGAAAGAAGCAGCCAAGAAAGACATTACGGAATTGATCGTCGTCGAATCGATGCAGGATCGGAAAGCTAAAATTATGGAACTCTCCAACGGATTCATTATCCTTCCGGGCGGGCTCGGAACAATGGATGAATTGTTCGAAATGATGGCGTTTGTTAATCTTGGCGTGCACAAAAAACCGAGCGGCGTGCTGAACACGAATGGATTCTATGATCACTTATTACGGTTTGTCGATCACGCAACCGAGCAGGGATTCATCCGTCGGCAGACGCGCAACTACCTGGTACATGATGCCGACCCGGTTGAACTGTTGAATAAAATGGATGCGGTTCGCTGATACGCAGCGTAAAATTTATTTGATAAGCACCATTTTATTCACACCTATCGTTCGATACGCTGCAGAAAGACCGGAAGATACTTCCAGCCGATAGAAATACACACCCGTGGCAACACTCCTCCCCTGATTATCTTTCGAATCCCACTGAATAGACTTCACGCCCGGCTCTTCTATTGCTCTCACCAGCGTTCTGACTTCCCTTCCCAGCAAATCGTACACTTTTAGAGAGACGTTCCCTTTTGACGGCAGTTGGTATGTAATTGTGGTAACAGGATTGAACGGGTTGGGATAATTTTGATACAGCGCATAATTCAATGGTGCAGCATTCATTGAAACACCTGATGGAACGGAATGAACAATCAGACGATCTCCCGGAACATTTGTTTTTACCGATACGATACGGAAGATGGACCCTGTCTCAGGCAACTTCTGTGTGATATTCGCCGGGAATGTAGGATCGGAAATGCTGCCTGCGTTATAGTTTACAAGCACGACACGCGCCATCACCTCGTCACCGATTTGGTTATCGTTGAAGTTAGATGCTACCCATGCATCATAGCCCGCAGTGCCGGGAGATTTATTGACCGGATTATAAAAATAAATCCAGTCTGTTTCCGGATCGTTATCAGAGCCGGAGATCGAATGATCGACGCTGTCAAGATCGAACACTCCGTTTCCATTCCTATCAAATAACAATGGAATCAATTTAAAATCGTCACTCAGATCATCGGGCGTGCCAATACCGACATTCCACAGCTCAAATGGCACATCTATGATATTTCCCGTGGTATATGCCAGATTCGCCTTGCTTCCTGTTGCAGTGAACCGGATTTCAAAATCGTACGGGACAATTTGTTTCCAATTTCCACCGGCACGGGTAACACGGCTAACAAAGAAATCATAATTGAACGATGTCCCATTGTTGCCAGTATGGATTCCCCAACTTGCTCCTCCGACATTAGGCGTAGGACGATCCTGCATAGGAAGGGTTGTATTGGGAAAACCACTTGCGTTAAAAGTAAATGACGCGTATGTCGGGGGATGCGGTCCACCGGCATTGGCAGTTTCCAAAAAGTCAGTGAAATTCGGTAGCGGGGTGTGGAATTGAAATTCTATGCCATCGATGATCGGATGCGGATAGTATCCCGGAACCGTGGTCAGCGCACTGTCCAATTTTAGCACATGTGTTGCTGAATCAAGTAACCTCCAGCGTATAGAATGATCAACTGTATTTTCAAAAAAAGTTATTACATACAGATGCCCTGTTGTCTGAGCCGGATCGGCAATGATTGGTTGAAGTAGATGAGCAGGTCCGCGGACTGAGGTGACGAACAACGTGTCGCGCCATACAGATCCGGGATCCCACGATGCCATAGGAAATTTACGATACACCATCGCTTCATTTCCATCAAACCGTATGGTGTACCAAAAACCGAGAGAGTCTCCTGCAGGGGAACCAAGAAGAATCAATCGAAGACTGTCATGGTTAAAACTTCCCCATGGCTGGATTTCAGTGAAGAATGTTTCTGTGCTAAAGTATTCGCCATACACTTTACATTCGGTAATATTGTTCACGCTGTCGGTATTGTTGAGCCAAAAGCCGACATGTACTTTCTCGTTGTGATTGATTTTTTTGTCCTGTTTTCCGTTTTCCCAAACGACAGACCAGTCCGTCAATTCCGGAACTGGACGCAGCCGGGCTGCTGTGAAGTATTCACTGAAAATTTCTTTTGACGATTGCTCTTTATTGATAATGATGTTCCCCGTATGCGGAAATTTGCGATTAGAGATGACGATGCTGTTTCCCCACACCTTATCGTTTGCTGCATCGTCTTGATGTACACCGTCATCATACAGTGTCAGTGTTACCGGCATTTGCGCCCCGGAATCGGATGAAAACTCCACCTCGCAGGAACTCACACCCATGAACTCATTCAGATCGGCACGGACTGAAACTTCAGTTAACGTTGCGGTCGGATGGTCAACAGCCATAGATGCATGAGGCGTTAAAAACAGATTTTTGTTTTTATTATCAACCGCTTGAGCTGTTGTGCGAAGATTTTTGATCGCATCCAGACGGTCGGTCCCGGTCGCTCCAATTCCTGCAAGAATCACAACTTGCGTGTCACCAACAGCGAGATTAAACGGACCAGTGCACAGCATCATCCGCTTGTCGTCGGGACGCGGATCAAGTTGATTTGCTGGTGCCGTAATCGGATCGGCGGGATAAGTGAACCTTCCCGGTCTGGGATCGCCGTTTTTGTATTTCCCTTGCATCAAATTGTACAACTCGGCATCGTTATCAGGATCCCCCTCAGGTCCGCGAACATTGATATAGCGAGCTGTTGCACTCAGTCCTATCACTTTCTTTCCAGGAACGACTCGCTGAATGAACCCGTCCTGCGTCAACTCAAAAAATGTCGCGGTATCTGTCGGCAATCCGGTTACAACCGGTCCCTGGAAAAATTTTGCTCCGAATGCACCGCCTCCGGCGGTGACAGGATCACTATTGTCCGCATTGTACGTGAAGACCATGCTGGATAAAGTATCGGTTGCAACAAGGTCGTTTCCTAAGTTGTCAAGGTCAGCATCAAACCATCCCGATACATACACGTTTGTGAAATCGGTTATTCCTTTGTTGATTATTTTCCAGTACAAATAATAAATATCGCTTTGCGATTGTTTCATCATCTGGATGGAAATCTGCTGCACTTCAATCCCTAGCGGGTCCTTTTGACTGTCATCGGGGATGTAATGACGTGCCGAATCCATGTCATTGTACACACACCAGCTCATGAGGTTGCCAATAACCAGAGGTGAACCATCCGCCTTCTGCGGGGCTCCAAACTGCTTTGGCCATTGTGCATAATCATCGATCGCGTCCCCGTTCGCTCCAAGGGGAGTGCCGTCTGCCCCATTTGCGTACAACGCAAAAAGTTTATTATCTGGGTTCTCCGGGTTGGATGGTACCGGAATTTCCGTTTTACTATACGGATCTATTTTTTGCAGCGGACCAGGTTGGAATTCAGAATCGTAATCAATTGCGCTGACTTTGGGCACGCCATTTACCAACGCCCCCACCTGCAAACCGGCTGCAAACAATTGATACACGCCGCTCCCTTTGGGAAATTCTCCTCCGGCACCTCCTGCAAAAGGAAGTCGGTTTACAATATCCTGTCCGTACGGTCCATAATTGGTCATTTCGATAGACCAGCGATTACCCGAGAGTGTATATTGATTTTGGACCGCAGCAACTTTTGAGCGTGAAGTCTGCGGAACCGATTTTGTTTTTTCGGAACCTTTGATCGGAAACAACGAGCATATGGTAACGAACAATAGTATCGTAATGAAGAATGTGTTTGAGGTATATCGGGTAGTTGTTGACACGTGAACTCCTTAGTGCTTTATTTAAACAGTTACAAACCAAGCAATCCATCAATGGATTTTCATCAATGCAATGTACCAAGGTGTAACCCCACTTGCAATTACGTATTCGCGTTGTACCTTTTTATTCACATCAATTTTATCAAAAAGGTATACAATTGGAATTCCACTAGGAAAATATCAGATTCAATTAAAAACGGCAATGCCGCTCTATCATGAGCGGCATTGCGAAAAAAAAAAAACGCCATAAATACGGTTTAGAACTGAACCCCAACGGTTAAGTACTGTGCATTGTTCAAAATGCCGAGATCGACGTACGCGTAATCCACGGAAATGGTGAAATCATTCGTGAGTGGATAGTGGATGCCTCCGCCGAATGTCATCTGTCCTGTTTTGTCAACGTTGAAGTCCGAGTTCAGGAAATACCCGCCCCGGAGAAAGAACTTGTCGTCGTATCCTAGTTCGGTCCCGAAATTCGTTCTGTTTGCAGAGAACGTGTTGACGACATAATCCGCATTCACCATCAACGAGATCTGTTCGCTCTTATACGGCAGGAACGAGAGTCCCATTTGTACGGACGATGGGAGATCGATTTCAGCAGATTCGATCACGACCGGCACTGGTGTTTGATTCGGCGGTCCATCATCCCGAAGGATGTAGCGCCGCAGTCCCGAACCGGTGAACGCCCCTTTTGTTCCGTAGTTTTGGATAACAAAACCGAGCTGCAATCCCTGGTATTCGGTTTTATATGTCAATCCGATATCAACGGCAAACGCGTTTGCAGTTACCAAGCCGATGCTTTCACCGATGTACTTGAAGTTCATACCGAACGCAACACGGTCGGTCATCATTTTTGAAAAATTGAAACCGACGGCAATATCGTACGGTGCAATGGTTGCACCCGTACCGTCCGGGGCTTCCTCTGTGGTTTCGATAATATCAGGGACCGACAAGTATTGGACCGAAATCGCAAACGCTCCGAATGATCCTAATGCTGCGCTGCCGGTAAACTGCTGATATGAGACTCCTCCAAACCATTCTAGATTTGAAAATTGAGTTTCGTACCCTTTTACCATTGCAACACCTGCCGGGTTCCAGTAATATGCAGATGAGCCCATAGAACTTGCCATACCGGTGTTCCCCATAGCGGTCTCACGCGCGCCGACCGGGATGCGCAAGAACTGGAATCCTGCCTGACCTTTTCTTCCCTCATCGGCATGCAGAAGGCTGCCGATGATCAGGACAAAAGTTCCGAATAATAAGCATCGTCGTACCATTGATGTTCTCCTTCTTCTATATTGAATAAATTCGATTCGTTTCATACGCACCCCCGTTAGTTAGTAGGAACGGTGAGTTGAACGCTCCCCTGTATGATGGCAAAAGGAATAAGCTCCTCGCTTTTGCCTATTCCTGGAGCATCGATATACATGAAGTAGACACCGCTTGAAACGAAAATGCCGTTATCGGATGTCAGGTCCCAAATTTCAACAGAAGTAAATTCCGAAGCCGAACCGCTCCGTTCATTGTTGCTGGTGCCGTTATGCCGCAATGTACGGACAAGGTCGCCGGCAATATTGAAGATGCGTATAGTGCAATCGTTTGGCAGTCCCGTAATTTTTACACGGCGGTTGAACTGGTTCTGATCGTAGGCGGAAAATCCGTAGTATGGATTCGGGACAACTTTAACGAAGTTCTTGTTCAACCGTGATTTTGCCAGTGCGGCATTGAACGGTGCGTTAGCTTTCGTTGTAAATGCAAACTGATCCAAAGGCGCATTTGGTTTTGTACTGACGATACGGAATACAGAACCGGTTTCCGGCAACTTCTGTGTAATATTTGCCGGGAAGTTTGGAGCTGCAATGCTGCCTGCATTAAAGTTTACAAAGACAACACGTGCCATCACCTCATCGCCAATCTGGTTGTCGTTGAAGTTGGACGCTACCCATGCATCGTATCCTGCGGTGCCGGGAGATTTGTTGACAGGATTATAGAAATAAATCCAATCTGTTTCCGGATCATTATCCCCCCCGGAGATCGGGTGATCGACACTGTCAAGATCAAATACTCCATTCCCGTTCACATCAAATATCAACGGAATCAATTTGAAATCATCGCTCGCATCATTGGGTGTGCCTATGCCAATATTCCACAGTTCAAATGGCGCATCAATAATGTTACCCGTTGTGAATGCCAGGTTCGCTTTGCTCCCCGTAGCAGTAAACCGGATTTCAAAATCATACGGTACAATCTGACCCCAATTTCCGCCAGACCGGGTTGTCCGATCTACGAAGAAGGAATAAGTGTACGATGATCCTGTGCTCCCCGTATGGATACCCCAGCTCGCTCCACCGACATTAGGCGTGGGACGATCCTGCGAAGGATTGAGCGCATTCGGAAAACCGCTTGAGTTGAATGTAAACGAGGCGTATGTCGGAGTGTGAGGACCTCCTGCATTCGCGGTTTCAAGAAAATCTTTGTAGTCAAGTGCAGGACCGACGACACGAATGAGAAGACCGTCAACCGTGACAAAGGCATCTGCGGTTGAGGGATCTGTTACAGACACCTGATTCACCTGATACATTGTCTCATTGATATTCGTATTTGGATCATCCGCTCTCATAAACGGTACATATGAGCTTTTCGTAACATCAAACAGTTTCCACATTACTTGTACACTGGTGTCTTGTTGTGCGGACCGTATTACCTGCACATTCTCAAATTCAACTCGATAAGAATGCCCCGTTACCGATTTAGGATCGACGATGGACACAAGCACCATGCCGTCGCTCGGTCCAGTGTGAGTGGCTGTATCCTGCGCTGTAGCAGTGATCTGACTCCCCAGCAAAGTAGGTTGTGGTGTAACACGCACTGCATTTACACTTTGTGCGCTTTCTAGAGTAATCGGTGCTGCACCGCTGCGAATATTAGGTTGAGCATCATACGCAGTTACGGCATAATAGTATGTCTGTCCATTTTTTACATCGGTGTCCGTATAGGTATATTTCAATCCTTTGTCGTCACCGATTGTAATTTGCCGAATTGATTTAATTGACTTGTCTTGTTCAATCCATGTTGTTTCGGGTATCGCAGTAATACCATCCGGTTTATCAAATTGTGCTAACATAGTCCAGCTACCTACTGTACCCGATGCACTGCGATACAGTTTATATCCGGCAAAATCGCGCGAAATATAATTGGGAATAGTCAAACCTGCCAATTGTGGATACCGGTCATCTGCTATTTCAGCACTGTTATCCCATTGGAGCACAACCTGATTCGACAGGGCTGTTGCAGTAAGTTTGGGAGATGGCGGGGGCTGCGGCAACAAGAACTTTGCATTGTACGCCTGCTGAGCAATGATGTCGGTCGCACGAAGGTTTGTGATCGCATTGAGCCGATCGGTGCCTTTAGATCCGACGCATGCCAACACAACAACCTGTGTATCACCCACGGCAAGATTGAAAGGACCTGTGCAAAGCATCATGCGTTTGTCATCCGGTCGTGGATCGAGTTGATTTGCTGGTGCTGTTACCGGATCAGCAGGGTAGGTAAACTTACCCGGTTTGGGATCGCCGTTTTTTTCTTTCCCTTGCATCAAATTGTACAACTCTGCATCATTATCGGGATCCCCTTCAGGTCCACGTACGTTGATATACCGAACGGTAGCGCTCAATCCCATCACTTTCTTCCCGGGAACAACTCGCTGAACAAATCCATCCTGCGTCAGTTCAAGATATTTTGCTGTATCCGAAGCAGTACCCGGAACTACCGGTCCCTGGAAAAAGTCGGCACCAAATGCAGATCCTCCGGCACTGACAGGATCACTATTGTCTGCGTTGTAGGTGAAGACCATGCTCGATAATGTGTCGGTGGCTATAAGATCGTTCCCAGATTTATCGACATCCGCATCAAACCAACCCGCTGCATACACGTTGCTCAAATCTGTTGTACCTTTGTTGATAATCTTCCAATACATAAAGAAGACATCGCTGTAGCCGGTAATATTGACTTGTATCGATGCCTGTTGTACTTCTAAACCCAACGGATCTGTTTGCGAATCGTCCGGAATGTGATGTCGCTCTCTGTTCATATCATTGTACACGCACCAACTCATAAGGTCTCCTACGACAAGCGGAGAATTATCCGCTTTCACAGGGGCACCGAATTGTCTTGGCCAATTCGCATAATCATCCATTGCGTCACCATTGGTTCCGACTGGAGTTCCATCACTTCCGTCTTTATTAAGAGCAAATAACTTATTGATTGCCAAACCCGGATCAGTCGGAACAGGTACTTCTGTTTTGCTGTATGGATCTGTTTTCTGTAAAGCGCCCGGTTGGAATTCCGAATCGAAATCAATAACGCTGACTTTCGGTACACTGTCAACAAGTGCACCGATTTGCAAACCGGCAGCAAAGATGATGTACGTTCCGGTTCCACGCGGGAATTCGCCGCCCGCGCCGCCAGCACTCGGCAATCTTCCTGCTACGTCCTGAGCATATGGACCATAATTTGTCATTTCAAATGCCCAGTTATTGCCGGTTAATGTAAACTGATTTTGCACCGCAACCTTATCCGCCTTTGCCATGGTATTGTGTTTCTTTGGTCTCCATTTCGGCCATTCGGCGTTCATCACCTCAAACGAGGTCATGATCAGGACAAGGCACATCATGAGATATTTTGAATTTCTGTTCATGTTGGGTCTCCTAGTAATATAATTTCAGATGTGTACGAATCTTCATGATCATTTTATAATCCGACGATAACACCCAGCCGCACTTCGCGCGGAGTGTCATACTTACGGAGCGAGTTACCGTTGACCGAAAGATCCGCACCGTTCAACCGTTCATTATACCGGTTGACAAAATCATTTCCGGTGGTGTACACCTTGTTGTCTGCTTCATACTGCCGCATTTGATCAAGACCGTTCGCAGTTCCCAGATATCCGTCAGACTGAGCGTTGCCGGTCCCTTGATAGACACCAAGAACGTTCTTCGTGTTCAGCAGATTCAATACACGCACGTACACATCCACATTAACTCCCGCGAATTCCATTTCTTTATTAAGTTTCGCATCGACTCTGAAATTCCAGGGACCGTATTCCGTATTGACGCCGCCAATCGGTGCATCTTTCGGAACTGAGACCGAAATGTTCGACGATGCGGCGCTGTACTTTTCTGTCGGTGTGTACGGGAAACCGCTGCGTGCAGAAAGGAGTAAATTTACACCGGTACGGCTCAAGAGATCCGAACTTGCTTCTTCATTTCGGATATCAATATTGGCTGAAATTGTATGCCGTTGATCGAATGCAAGCGGCTGTGTGAACTTTGCGGTTTCATATCCAAGCCAGGCAGCATTAAAGTTTTCGCGGCTCGCCGATCCGGTTCCCTCGGCATACGCCAGACTGTACGCGAGGCGACCGGAGACGATTCCGACACGCCGTGCTTCAACGGCGAGATCGATACCCTTTATGGTACCGTAATCAAGATTTGTCACTAAATACAGAGCAGCGCCGCCTGGTGCTGTCGTTCCTGTGTAGCGGACATTGACTTTGTTTTTAGTGTCTTTATAGTACGCAGTTGCGGTTATCCGCATGCTGCTTCCGATTTGATTCGTAATACCAACTTCGTACGAGGTTGTCTCTTCCGGTTTCAGGTTGGGGTTCTGTACAGAAATTGCGGGCGAACCGTTGTATGCCTTAAATTCGATGAAATCCGTACCGTAGTACAAATCAGTCAGATTCGACTGCTGGAAGAATTTTCCATAGTTAAAATGAAACACAGTTTGATCGGTGATCGGGAATGCGATACCTAACCGGGGGCTGATCTGACTTTCTGTTTTTGTTTCAGTAAAGTCGCTTGCATCGGCAGTGCGTGCCCGCGGGTCGCCTGAGGGCACCTGATTTGCACCGAGCGGATCCCGTTCATCTTTTAACGTTTTCGTGTTTGCATTGAAAAAGTCAAACCGGATGCCGGCGTTGACAACAAGTCCTTCGGCTTCAATTTTATCTTGTGCAAAAATCGCTATGTCCCAGGGATGCCGCACACCGTCGAGTAATCCCCCTTCACCTTTCTCAGATTCTTTTGCTGCTTTTGTATAGCCGAATGCATTAATCAGATTTGCATTGGTCCCGCGGTTTGCCTCATTGTTTTCATAGTATGCAAGAGTATGATACCGGTATTCCGCACCGACTTTAATTTGATTGTGTTCATCAATTTGGCTGACAATGTTGAACTTGGGATTGATATACTGTGCGTGGTATGTTTGATAGAATCGGCGCGCATATCCCGGCGCAAAGTACAGACCGTATGGATCGTACCTGTCCGCTGCAATATAGTATGGCTTAAGATTGTTCGCTGTAAGGTATGCGTCAAGACCTGCTGTATCGGATGTTGTTCCCTGGTACCTGTTCCAACCCGCCGGAAAGAAATATCCGCCGCGTGCCGGATCATACAGATTGCGCGGGTTATCGCTCCCAACAGACGAGTACTTGTTGAAGTCGCCGCGGAAAACCCCATCGCCGCTGAAATGCCGCGCATCAAAATAGGCAGCACCTGCTTCAGCATACGTAGATTGGCTGAACGTGTAGGTGAACAATCCTGATACGGTTGTGTTGTTGTCTTTATCCCACCAGTTATGGTCAAGATTGTACTTCAAAATGTCAAAGTACGTTTGTTTTTCAAAGTTGGAATTAAGGAAATTTAAATTCAGCCGTGCCGTGGGTGAGAAACGATAACTTAATTTTCCTTGAAGTGTATATCCGTCGTTTCTGTCGTTCGGAAGATATCCCTTGTCCCAATTCTGCAATTTATTTCCGCTGACAATATTCCCAACCGTACCTTGTGTGCCGCGTGCGGTGGCAAGGTTTCTTAACTCAGCCGCAACAAAGAGCGTTAGCGGATCATAACCGGGAATCACCGGACCATTGACAGAGATGTTGTAGATGTTGTAACCACGTGATGTATTCCCCATAAAGAAATCTGATTCTGCCTCAAGGTTTGCTTTATATTTTGCAGTCGCTTCTCTGGTTACAACATTGATCACTCCTGACTGCACACGTCCGTATTCTGCGCTAAAACCACCGGTCTGTGTTTGAATCTCTTCAATGGCAGATTGGTTGAGGCTTACAGTTGCTTCACCGGTGAGGAGATTGTTCTGTTCAAAACCGTCAACATAAAGAATTGTCTCATTTGCACGACCGCCACGTGTGTAAAATGTATTATTGTCCGTTCCTCTTCCGGAAACCACACCTGATTGAACAGTGACCGCCCCTTCAACTCCGCGCAACGGAAGATTGCGAATCTCATCAGCTTTCATCACAGCGGTCGTATTGGTCTGGTCGCGCTGAACGAGAGGGCGTTCTGCGCGAACAACCACCTCCGTCATCTCGACCGATTCAGAGGTAAGAGCAAAATTCTGGATCGTGTTGTATCCTGCACTTACTACGACGTTTTCAGTAATGACACCACGATATCCAATGAGTGTCGCTTTCACTGAATACGTCCCGACCGGAACATTGATTATAAAGTACTCTCCATCAGCATTTGATACCGCACCGAGTGTCGGTTGTTCAACTATTTGTATGATGGCACCGGCAAGCGCTTCTCTGTTCGCAAGGTCGGTGACTTTTCCCTGAATTTTCCCTCTCGTAGTAACCTGGGAAAAAACAATTGATGCCGACAGCAGCATAAGAATGCCGGCATAGCCTACTCTTCGACGATTGTTCTTCATTATGAGGCCCTCTCTATTGTTGTTGTGTTGATGGAAAATTTGCTGTTAATAAAATCTTTACTTGAGATATAAATTTTTTTAAATGAGAAGTTCATTGCCATAAACGATCACCCTCTCATATGCGAATTCGATTTCTTTGAAACATTACTATGGAACGTTTGATTTGAAGTACACCAGATCGGACGATTTATGATGTTGCGACATCAGACACCGGTTGGGACTCCGGCTTAAAGTAGTAATGAGATATGATGAAGAAGATGGTAACCCTCGCAACATAATTACTTCCTTATATTTGGGGAGGAAAACATAAGTCAGCACCAACAACGAAAGCATTATCGCTCTAATGTTAATGT
>JBFMFY010000070.1:0-15623 GCA_040751955.1 Bacteroidota bacterium | reverse complement strand
ACTTTTAATCTCTTTAGCGAAAACACGAGGCGGTATATTCAAAATAATTTTAGATTGGATAGAAAATATCATGCAGATTTGATTTATTATTCACCTCATTCCCAACGTCTCCGCCAAAAAGCACCGCGTACAGGTTCATAGGGAACGCGCTATATAGGAACCAAAATATAAAATTATGTTACCTGTGTTATTGAAATTTCATATATTGGATCTAAGACAGAGAGGTTAACTATGTTGACAAAAACTAAACATGCCGTGAGAATTCCTCGCACTGAATGGGAGAGGATGAAAAGAAATCCTGCCCTGAGCGAAGCAATTGAATTGCTTGAAGATATGAGCGATCTGGAAAAGGCAAAATCCGTGAAGGGGAAAAATATCACCTTGGATCAATATCTCGCAAAACGTGGCTTATCAAATCGTCATTAAACCTTCCGCGCAGAAAGATCTTGATAATCTGCCGGACAATGAAGTTCTTCGCATAACGCGAAAACTTGAACAAATAGCAGAAGAACCTCGCTCAATTGGTGTACAAAAACTTACTGGTGAAGAAGGTTATAGAATTCGTTCCGGAAATTATCGAATTCTTTTTGAAATCGATGATGAAAAGAAAATTGTTTTTATTTATCGCATCAAACATCGAAAAGAAGTGTACCGCTGATTTGTTTTAATCTCATTATTTCATTCTGTTTTATTCAGACAAATCCCTCTCCGTTTAATTCCTCATCGTACGCTATAAAAAATTTCAACACTTTAAAATCATTTATTGTGTTGAATATTTAAGGATTCATCCTGCCGGAATAGAATGCGCGTTGATTAATTTAACAGACAAAGTGCGTATATTTTTTCAACTTCTTTTCGCAAAAAAGCACACCGAAAATCCTCAATGATTGCAGTCGTTATTTGATCAAGATACAATGACTTGAAGCGCTCCTTTGGCACGTGGGTTGCCGTGTTATTTGGTGGACATAATATGGAATCAGTGTCATTTCGAATCCCGATGCTTTGCTCGGGATGAGAAATCTGAAATTACTCCAGATTCCTCGCTCTGCTTGGAATGACAATTAGAAAGTTTTTGAGTTATACCAATACCCTAGTTCGAAAGGAGCCAACAATGACCGTATTACTTTTCATCTCAACAATCGTTGTTTTCTTAACGATCGATTATTTTGTCCGCCGCAAGAAAGCGGTCGCGCTGCAGCCGATCATCCACAAAGCAATCCCGATGCGCACACCTGCGGGAATCTTTTTCACAAAATCTCATACATGGTTGTCACTTTTCCCGTCGGGAAAAGTGCAGCTTGGTATTGACGATTTTCTCGCCCGTATGTTCTCGCAGCCGCAGATCGCGCTGTTAAAGAACAATGCCGATCCTGTAAAAAAGGGTGAACCGATCCTTCGAGTAACGGAAGGAAAGAATGAAGTGATTGTCCGCTCGCCGATTGACGGAACAATCGACAGCGTTAACAGTACATTGGCGGCAAATCCTTCAATTTTGAACGATGCACTGTTTAGCGAGGGATGGGCATACACGATCAAACCGGCACGCACGAACGATCTTCGTTCGTTCTATCTGGGCGACGATACCCGTGTTTGGCTGCGCGAAGAGATGGGGCGCCTGAGAGATTTCTTTGCTCACCTTTCCACACCGACTCCGGCATTCATGCAGGATGGCGGACTGCCGGCAAGCGGGATCATGGACAGCCTCAATCCCGATCAATGCAAGAAGTTTGAGAATGAATTTTTACGAATAGAGTAAAGCAGAGGATACAATGTCAAAGAAAAAAGCTCTCTTGATCGATCTCACCCTCTGCGTCGGCTGCAATGCATGTCAGGCAGCGTGCAAAGAGGTGAACAAACTTCCCGGTGACGAGGAGAAATCATTGTCGCCAACCGCATATACTGCGCTGCAGGAATACGACGGCGTCTTCGTCCGCCGCATGTGTCAACATTGCGACGATCCGACCTGCGCATCCGTGTGTCCGGTTGCAGCAATTACAAAAATGCCGGAAGGTCCTGTGGTGTACGATGCGGAAAAATGTCTTGGATGCCGCTATTGTATTCAGGCATGTCCGTTTCAGGTGCCTCGGTACGAATGGTCGAGCACTACTCCGCGCATGCAAAAGTGTGTTTTTTGCCACGAGCGTTTGGCGCAAGGATTGCCGACTGCATGTTCTGAAGCATGTCCGACCGGCGCAACAAAATTCGGGGACAGAGATGAACTGATCAAAGAAGCGTACGAACGGATGAACGCCGAACCTGGAAAATATATCCCGAGGATTTACGGAGAACATGAAGTGGGCGGAACATCTGTATTGTATCTTACATCCGTGCCGTTCGAAAATCTTGGATTCAATACTTCGCTGCAGACAACTCCGCTGTCACAATTGACATGGAATGCATTATCAAAGATTCCCGGTATCGTCTCTGTTGGCGGCGTGATGCTGTTCGGCATTTGGTGGATCACCAATCGGCGCGACGAAGTGAAAAAATTCGAACAGAGAATGCATGACAGACAACAGAATAACGGTTCGCAATGATATTGACTAAAGATTAAAGGTAAACTTATGAAAAAAGTATTCACAACATTCGGATTCTGGAAAATCGTCGCAGTCGTCTTGATGACTGCCGGACTCTATTCAACATATGTCCGCTATGTACACGGACTGGGCGCTTCAACAAATTTAAGCGATCAGTTTCCGTGGGGAATCTGGATCGGTTTCGATGTGCTGTGCGGCGTCGGTCTTGCAGCCGGCGGATTCACTCTAGCGGCAATTGTGTACATCTTCAACATCAAGCGCTTCGAGCCGATCATTCGCCCCACAATACTCACTGCATTTCTTGGTTATCTGTTGGTTATTGTCGGTTTGTCGTATGATTTAGGAAGACCATGGAATCTCTTGCGTCCGTGGAATTTGTGGAACCCGCACTCTGTGATGTTCGAGGTAGCATGGTGCGTGATACTGTACACCACGGTTCTCTCATTGGAATTTTTGCCCGTCATACTGGAAAAATTTAATTTACACCGCACAATAAAGTTCATTAAACGAATCAGCATTCCGTTGATTATACTCGGCGTGCTGCTTTCAACACTTCATCAATCATCACTCGGTTCTCTGTATCTCATCGTACCGGAAAAATTATACCCGCTGTGGTATTCGGCGTACATTCCCGTATTCTTCTACGTCTCGGCAATTGCCGCCGGTTGTGCGATGATTATTTTCGAATCGTTCCTGAGCAGCCGCGCATTTAATCGCGGGTTGGAATTGAATTTACTTTCCGAAATTGCCCGCGTCTGTGTAGTGATGCTTGGGGTGTATGCAACAATGAAGATCGTTGATCTTTCGGACAGAAAAATGTTCTCGCTGCTTCTACAACCGCGTGTTGAAACATATATGTATTGGCTGGAAGTTATCATCGGCGTGATTCTGCCGTTTGCATTATTGTCGAGCGCAAAAATTCGCCGCAGTCCGAACGGATTGTTCATCGGCGCATCACTGGTGGTACTTGGTTTCATTATGAACAGAATGAATATTGCGATTACCGGAATGGAAGGGTGGGCGGGCGCTTCGTACTTCCCGTCGCTGACAGAATTCTCCATCACACTCATGATCGTGACTATCGGATTTACGGCATTCTACTTTATCGCAAAATATTTTCCTGTCTTCACGTATGAAGAGCATCATGAAAAAGAAGTGGCGCATGCGGGTGTCGCATGGAAGCGGGATATCGAATCGGTGTCGCAGATGGCGGAAGTGAATAGCTGAAAGAATATTAGTCATGCTGAGCAAGGCGAAAATTGAATATTGGTCACCCTTCGACGAATCCCGATATACAGCATCGGGATTTGCTCAGGGTGACTGCACTTTTTTTTCGCCGCGTCGAAGCATGACGCAGCATCTCAAACACATTGTAAGAACTGATTCGTTCATCATTTAAATGGACGGTGGAGCATGGGAAGAGGACCATATAATATCATCCCAGAAGGAGAGAACCACTGTGTGTGGATGGATGCCGGGCTGGTCAACTATAAATTGTGCGATAAGAATTTCGAATGTGAGTTCTGCCCCTTCGACAGGATCATGAAAACACAGCACCATCCATTCTCCGAAAGGGCTGTCGTGCAAAGCGAAATTGGTGCGCAGCATGTCGGTTCATGCGATGTGTCCGAACGGGTATTTACAGACGTGATCCATCATTTGATCGAACCGTTGAAGAAAACCGAATTGCCCGACGACCGTTTGTATTTTTCGAACCACACATGGATTCAAAAACTCGCAAACGGAACATGCAAGATCGGCGTGAACAGCTTTCTTGGGACACTTCTTCAGCCGGTGATTGGGGCGGTGGTCATCAATCCACCGTCGCGTATTGAAAAAGATTCTCCCTTCGCATGGTTCATCCGTGACGACGAAACGTTCACCATCCATTCCTCCGTTCCGGGTATCGCCGTGGAAACGAACACAGCGCTTTCATCCAAGCCGTCGTTGATTACAAGTGATCCGTACGGCGAGGGATGGGTGTTGATGATCACGCCGCAATCGGAAAGTGAAGAAGTGTCGCGGTTCTACCGGTCGGACGAATATCGTCTCAGGTTAAACCACGATATTCACAAAGTAGAGGCGTTGCTGAATTCAACATTGAATAAACAACGAACAGAGATCGGTGCGTCGATGTTCGACGGCGGCGTACGTATTGAAACCATTGAACAGTTTGTCGGCGAAAAAAGATTTGCACAATTACTTTTCAGACTGCTTCGTCCGCATTCGCGTTGATTCTTCTTGCTGTTAAATCAATATCGCTGTACTTTTCAACAGTCCTTCTCACAGAAAGAGAGTACGTACGAGATGGAGTCCATCTCGAATCTGCGCTCCATCATTGTTCCTCTCGAAGAAAAAGGAAAGCGCCGCAGCTTTCTTTACCTATCTGAAGGATGCTTCGCATGAAACTGACTCGCTTACTTGCCTTCCGTCTGCTCGCGGGCATAGTGGTGTTGATGATCATCTCCGTTGGTGCACTCACACTCCTCATCATCAACGTACAAACCGAAAGGCTCGAACGGATTTCAATCGCTTCCGCATTGCGCATCAGCGACGTTGTGAAACGTTCGACGCATTACAGCATGCTGCTCAACCGGCGTGAAGATATTTACCACATCATCAATACGCTCGGCAGCGAACCGGGTATCGGCGGTATCCGCATCTACAACAAAAAAGGGGAGATTTCGTTTTCGACCACGGAGAAAGAACGGGGCACGGTGGTTGATATGAACGCCGAGGCGTGTTATGTCTGTCATTCACGCGATGCGAACAACAAAGTTACGCCGTTGAATGCCGAACTCGTCCGGTACTTCACAGCACCATCCGGCGAACGGATGATAGGTGTGATCACGCCGATAAAGAATCAGCAGAGCTGTTATCAGGCGGATTGTCATGCTCATGCCGCATCGCAAACCGTGCTCGGTGTGCTCGATGTGATCCTTCCGCTTTCCGAGACGGACAAAAATATTGCGGAACTGAGGTCGATTCAGTACACGGGATCGGGTATTCTTCTGGTTCTTCTTATTGGATTCTGCGGTTTGTTTCTCTGGCGGATGGTGAATATTCCCGTGCATCGTTTGCGGGAAGGGACCGAAGAAGTGATGAAAGGAAACCTCGATCATGTGATCGACGTGCAGACGAACGACGAGATCGGTGCACTGACTGCATCATTCAATCACATGACGCGGACATTGAAGCAGACGCAGGAAGAACTGACGCTGTTGAATCAAACGTTGGAAGAACGCGTGCAGAAGAAAACAGAGGAACTGCGCCGTGCACAGGCGAATCTCGTACAGGTGGAAAAGATGGTCTCGCTCGGGACGCTTGCGGCAACCGTTGCACACGAATTGAACAATCCGCTGGAAGGTATTTTGACGTACGCAAAATTGATCCGCAAGCGATTGCAGAACGGTCCGGTCTCGGAACAGGATACAACGGAAATCGTTGCCGAATTGAAAATGATAGCCGATGAAACATCACGCTGCGGCACGATCGTAAAGAATCTCCTTCTCTTTTCACGCCGCAAGGTGGGAGAGATGAAAGAAAACGACCTGAAAGCGATCGTCGAACAAAGCCTGAAACTGATCGACCATCATTTGAAGATGAACAACATCGCACTTGTGAAGAATTTTGATCCGCAGTTGAAACCGCTGTATTGCGACGCAGAACAGATCACGCAGGCGCTGATCGCGCTGGAGATCAATGCAGTGGAAGCGATGCCGCAAGGGGGCGAACTGAGAATCACGCTCTCTCATGCTGACTTAAACAGAATTGTCATAACCATTTCCGACACCGGTATCGGTATCCGTGAAGAAGATGTTCCTTTTATCTTCGAACCGTTTTTTACAACGAAACGGGAAGGGAAAGGAACGGGGCTTGGTTTGGCGGTGGTGTACGGGATCATAGAACGTCACAGCGGAACAATTACAGTGAATTCCGCACCGAACAAGGGAACAACATTCACAATCACGCTGCCTGCAGTACAAACAACATAACAATCTCGCAGGCAGAGGAGCTACAATTATGGCAGAGAATAAGAGACAGAGTATTTTAATTGTCGATGATGAAGCGGTAGTACGTGAATCATTGACAAAATGGTTCGTTCAAGATGGATATAAAGTGGATGCGGCGGAGAATGCTGCCGAAGCGCTGAAAAAAATGGACAATGGTCCGTGGGATGTGATCCTGCTCGATATCAAAATGCCCGGCATGGACGGCATGGAATTGTTGAAGCGTCTTCGCGAGATCGATTCCACGTCGCAGATCATCATGGCGACAGCATTTGCATCGGTAGAGACCGCAGTGCAGGCATTGAAAGACGGCGCGTTCGATTACGTCACCAAACCGATCGATCCCGACCACCTCTCGCATCTTGTCTCGAACGCGATCCAGCAGCGTGAACTTGCGGACGAGAACACACGCCTGCGTCAGCAAATTACAGAGATTACCGGAGCAAATGAGATCGTCGGTGAAAGTCCGCAAATAAAACGAGTGATCGATCTTTCGCTCACGGTTGCGCAAACGGATACGACTGTGATGATCCGCGGCGAAAGTGGAACCGGAAAAGAGCTGATCGCACGGACGATCCATGCAAACAGCGCACGACGGTATTTTCCGATCATCACTGTGAACTGCGGCGCCGTTGCCGAAACACTGCTGGAAAGCGAACTGTTCGGGCATGAACGGGGCGCATTCACCGGTGCGCAGTACCGCCGCAAAGGAAAGTTTGAGATGGCGGACGGCGGTACGATCTTTCTCGATGAGATTGGCACCGTGAGTCCGAAGATGCAGGTCGAGTTACTCCGTGTGATCGAAACGAAACAATTCACGCGTGTCGGGGGGAATGAATCGATCGCAAGCGACTTCCGGGTTATTTGCGCAACCAACAGGAATCTGGAAGCAGCAATCAAGGAAGGAACGTTCCGCGAAGATCTCTACTATCGTTTGAATGTCTTCAGCATCTCAATACCGCCTCTGCGTGAACGGAGAATGGACATTCCGTTGATGGCGCAGTTCTTCGTTAAAAAATATTCCACTGTGATGAATAAGACGGTGAAAGATATTTCTGCCGATGCAATGGATCTGCTTGTCCGGTACGATTGGCCCGGCAACGTCAGGGAATTGGAGAATGTGATCGAGCGTGCAATGGTGCTCGCCACTCCCCCCTCAATCCGTCCGAGCGATCTGCCGTTCCAAAATATTGTAAAGCATGAAGGTCCAAAAGACGATACATTAGCGGCAATTGAGAGACAGCATATCGAACTCGTTCTCAACACGATGCATTGGAACATTACCCGTGCGGCGGAGGTGCTTGATATTGACCGCGTGACGCTCTACAATAAAATAGCGAAGTACGGACTCAAAAAACCGTAATCCAGATTCCCAAGGTGATTCAATGAAACGGTCATTGCGAGGCATTTTCCGCCGAAGCAATCTCTTTTTTCTAACATCAGATCGCCACGTCGTCCCGATGAAAAACATCGGGACTCCTCGCGATGACAATCTTCTTTTTTTATCCTTAGAATGATTCCACCGATTCGACTTGTGCCGTTGACCCCTTTCTCAGAAGAAATTGTGTACGGATTGGTCTCTCCTCTTGCCGATGTATTCAAAACCAATGTTACTGTCGGAACGCCGGTCCGTAACATTGTGGATAGTGTGTACGATTACTCACGCGGACAATACAATTCAACCCTGCTTATCAAGGAACTCCTGCGGCGTTTTGATGGTCAAACGAAGATCCTCGGAATTACCTCTGTTGATCTCTTTGTCCCTGTGCTGACGTACGTCTTTGGCGAAGCGCAATTGGACGGCGTCGCTGGTGTCATGTCCACGTTTCGATTGGATGATACGATCTACGGATTGCCGCAGGACAAGGTTAAATTTTTTGAGCGGTGTATCAAAGAGTCTGTGCACGAACTTGGGCATACGTTCGGACTATTTCACTGCAAGAATTTCAACTGCGCGATGCATTCATCAACGACAGTGGACGACATTGATATCAAGGGAGGAACATTGTGCAAGGAATGTTCGAGGAAGATAGGAGTGTGATACTATGTTCTTGCAGATAATCAGGATTTGAAATACATTTTACATAATGATGAAACTAAACGCGTTCATAATTTTTATTGCGATAGCACTTCTTTCCTGCTCCACCGAACCGAGCAGAGAGCCGTTCCTGTTTGTTGTTCAGGTGGACAGCATCGCTCACCCGCAGTCGGTGTTGTTGAACGACACGATTGCAATAAAATTGTACGGTACCATAGGCACGAACGGCTGTTATTCTTTTTCGTACTTCGATGACAAACTTCAGCCGCTGCAACTCGACTTGACTGTTGTAGGAGAACGCAGTGCATCAACAGTGTGCGCCGATGTGATGGTGTATCTTGACGGGATGGAATATCGGTGTGTTGCGGCGCAGAAAGGTTGGTTTATGATCAACATACGTCAACCGAATGAATCGAGGTTGCGGGATTCGGTGTTGGTGGAGTAGTATAACCCTTGCGCAGGTTTTTTACATTTCTAACCTTCGCAAGGTTTCAAGTTTCCTCCATTGGCAGCAAACCTTCCATCACTTTCCAGATCTCTTCATGAATTGCTTCAACCGTCTGTTTGCCGTCGATAACGACGAACCGTTCCGGTTCTTCTTTTGCAATCTCATGGTAGCCGTTCCGCACGCGGTTGTAGAATTCTTCGTTGCTCATTTCCATCCGGTCGATCTCCTGGTTGTTTGCAGTGCGGCGGTCGTACATTTCTTTCACAGTGATATCAATGAAGAATGTTTTCTTCGGCAGCACATCGGTCGTTGCCACACGGTTGATCGTTTTCACTGCGCCGAGCGTCAATCCGCGTCCGTACCCTTGATACGCTGTTGTTGAATCATGATACCGGTCGCAAACGACAATCTTGTTCTGCATCAGCGCCGGTTTAATCACTTCGCTCACCAATTGCGCGCGGCTGGCGGAAAAGAGGAGTAATTCCGTTACCTGAATCATCTTCAGATTCTTTTTATCGAGTAGTACTTCGCGTATTTTTTCCGAAATCGTGGTACCCCCCGGTTCCCGCAGAAAAAGGACAGAGTGATTGTACGATTGGAGTTTTTCAATCAGGAGTTTTGCCTGCGTTGTTTTCCCGCAGCAATCGATACCTTCGAACGTAATGAACATAGAAGTATGGTGGGTGAAGTGAAAACTGTGAATCTGTGGTTTAGATGATCCTATGTACGATTTTTTAAGACTGTATTCAACCTGAAAACTTCATTTGACACTCGATTTTTGATTTTGTAACATACAGCGCCTTCATAATCAATCGAAAGGATTTCATCATGCCCGAAGAAATTCATACTCCCAACCAGACCCCGGAACTCTCATTTACCGACAAGTTCGTAGGTATTCTTTCGTCGCCGGGAGAGGTGTTTCAATCTGTTGTATCAACCGATCCGAAAGCGTCGAACTGGGTCATACCGTTTATTCTCACAATCCTTTTTTCGATCGTCTTCACATTCGTAGTGTTCAACCAACCTGCCATTCAAGATGAAATGAGCGCAACACAAATGAAGCAGTTTGAAAAAAATGTTGCGGAAGGAAAGATGACCCAGGAGCAGGCTGATCAGGCAATGCAATTTTCCAAACCCGGATCAACGATGTTTATGGTATTTGGAGTTATCGGTGTCGTATTTGTTTTGGCGTTTGCATTGTTCGTCTATACACTTGTCTATTGGCTTATCGGAAAGGTGGCATTCAAGTCAACAATACCATACGGGAAAGTGTTGGAAATATACGGTCTCGCATGGTACATCATGCCCATCTCTACTTTGATAACGATGGTATTAGTTGTCGCAATGGGATCATTATACGCTCAACCGGGCGGTGCACTGTTTATTTCCGATTTCGATCCGGAAAATAAAGTTCATAAATTATTGCTGGCGTTGAATGTTCTGGAATTCTGGATATTGTATGTTACGGGAGTCGGATTGTCGAAAGTATGGAATGTATCCATCGGTAAATCTCTGGGAGTGGTGGGGGGAGTCTTTGTCGTATGGACATTGATAAAAGTGTTCGTCGGAGTGGGTTTCGGGATGTAAAGCTATAATATCCCCGCCGGATCAACATCCACAATAATTTTTACTTTCTGCTTCAGTGATTCTTTCTGCAGATCGTCGGCGACGCGGGCAACAGATGTTCTTGCCCGTGTTCCGTTTTTATCCGACTCTTTATTCGCTTTCACCAAGATATGCCATCGATAATCGTTCTTGATCTTCGAGAGAACGGCAGGGGAGGGACCAAGAATTCCTTCTCTCGGTAATAGCGCGGAGAGTTTCTTGCCGAACAACGTTGCAATCGCTTCAACATGCTTCTCATTCTTTCCTTTGATCTCAACTACAACAATGCGTGAGAACGGCGGGTATCCGATTGATTTCCGGAATGCAATTTCTTCATTGTAAAAACTGACAAAATCATGGTCCTGAACATGCTTCAGGGCATAATGCGACGATTGCGATGTTTGGATAACTACCTCGCCGCGCAATGTGCTTCTGCCTGCACGCCCTGCAACTTGCGTGAGTAATTGAAATGTCCGTTCTGCAGAACGGAAATCGGGCAGCATCATTTGTGTGTCGGCAGAAATAACGCCGACGAGAGTGACGCGGGGGAAATCCAATCCCTTTGCAACCATCTGCGTGCCGAGAAGGATATCCGCTTCACCTTTTCCAAATTGCTGCAATATCTTTTCGTGGGAATGCTTGCGCGATGTGGTGTCGAGATCCATCCTCAAAATTTTTGCCGTTGGAAAAAGTATTTTCAATTCTTCTTCTACTCGCTGTGTGCCGAATCCGCGCATGGCAAATTCAAATCCGCCGCAGTGAGAGCATGTCGTCGGTGGTGATTTTACTTTTCCGCAATAGTGGCAGCGGAGATGTTTTTTTGTGGCATGATACGTCATCGTCACGCTGCACCGGTCGCATTGTTCCACATGTCCGCAGTTGCTGCATTCGATGAACGGAGCGAATCCACGCCTGTTTTGAAGCAGGATGATCCCTTCCTTTTTCTCTAGCCGGTCGCGGATTTTCATTTCAAGGAATGACGAAATACTTTTCGCTGCATCTTCGAACGCTTTCTTCCCGATCTCTTTTGCCCGCACTTTCATCTTTGCATACCGTTGTTTCCGTTCCTCCACCATATCGATGATTTCTACGGGCGGCAATTGTGCGTTGTCGGCACGTTCAGGAAGAGTCAGCAGTGTATATTTTCCTTCGAGAGCGTTTGCATATGATTCAATCGACGGAGTTGCTGAGCCCAGCACTACTACTGCGTTGTTCATCATCCCGCGAACCACTGCAACATCGCGGGCATGATACCGTGGTGTGGCATCAAATTGTTTATAAGAAGATTCATGCTCTTCGTCCACAACGATCAAACCGAGATTTTGAACAGGGGCAAATAATGCAGAGCGCGGTCCGATAACGATTTTGTATGTTCCTTCTTTCGTTAATCGCCATGCATCATATCGCTCGCCGTCGGACATCTTGCTGTGCATCCAGATCACTGTATCGCCGAAGTGTGCCTGAAATCTCCTGACAGTTTGCGGCGTCAGTGAAATTTCGGGAACGAGAATGATGGATGATTTTCCTTGTTCCAATGCGTGCCGAATCGCCTCGATGTACACCTGCGTTTTTCCGCTTCCGGTCACACCGTGAAGTAAAAATGTAGAATTACTATTTGTACCCATCGTGCGAACGATGGATTCGACAGCCTGTCGTTGATCCTTGTTAAGTACTATCGACAGCGACTTCTGAGTCTGTTCGTCTGACTTGATCTCCCGTCGGCGTGAAATTTCTTTGCGAACTATGTCTATATATCCGGCAAGAGCCAATGCTTTCAGCGTCTGTAGTGTAGTTTTTGATGCCGAGAGAAAAGATTTCACCTGAACTTCATCTGCTTCAAGAGCTCGAAGATGTTCTACCAGGCGGGCTTGGTTTTTTCGTCGAGGTAACTCTTCATAAGTTTTGCTGAGCCGCCTCAAGAACAACGCGGTCTTTGTGTTCGGTTGTGCAGATAATAATTCTTTGACAGACACCACACCGTCTGCAGCTAAAGTGCTGACCAGTGAATTGATCGATCGGATGCCGGTCGCTTGCTGCAATCGGCGGACAGACAAGGGACCGTTGGTTAATGCAGAAACAATTCGCTGTCCATCATTCTTTTTCTTTCCCTGAAGAGGGACGGTTGCAGCATCCTTTGTCAGAAAGACTTGTCGTTCACTGATTTGGCTTAGTCCGACGTGCAGAAACAATCTCACAGTTTCACCAATTGGCGAATGGTAATAGTCGGAAATCCATTGCGCAGTTTTCAGATGTTCGGGCGTTAAGTTTGTCTGGTTCGGAAGCACATCAAGTACATGTTTCAAAGATGCACGAGGAACAGTCTGAGTGAAATCGAAGACGACGCCGACAAGAATTTTATTTCCAAACGGTACAACAACAATTGAACCACGAACGATCAATGGTTCAAAAGACGGAGGAACACTGTATGTGAATAGTTGCGGCAGCGGAACGGGGAGTGCAACTGTGACCAGTGAATGACTCATGATGTGATGTGCTGTTCAAGGTAGCGCAGAAACCGATCTGTAGCTCCGCAGTTTTCCTGGACATAGGATCGTGAAACCGATCCGGCTTGCAAACGGCGTTCTTCGTTTTCCAACAGCGTACGAAGCAATCGGTACAGATCTCTTTCATCCTGCACGACAAATCCGCCGCCGCGTTTTGCCAATGCAGCCGCTTCTTGCGAATTCGTATGCTTCGGTCCGTAGAGAACAGGCACACCGAAGATTGCCGGCTCCAGAACATTATGAACGCCTTGACGAAAACTGCCGCCGACATAGACCACGTGTGCATACTTATACAGCGCAACTAAAATACCGATGCTGTCGATAAGTATGACTTGCTCGTTGTTGTAATGATTCATTTCAGAGAACCGAATGAAAGAGCAGTTCTCTTTGAGATTATTTTCAAGTTGATCAAGATGTTCTTCTGTCGGTTCATGCGGAACAATAATAGTTAACAGTGAAGGCTCCTGCTGCAGTACCTTGAATAGCACGGGAAGCAATACTTCTTCATCTTCGCCCCAGCTTTGACCGACCACAAAAACTTTTTTTCCGTGAGTGATTGAGTCAGAGAATATTTGTTTTTGCCTTGCATCAAGACTCCTTTTCACCACCTGGTCAAATCGGGTATCGCCGATGGCTTTGAGCTCCGGCTTGGAAAGACCGAATCGTTGAAATGCGCGGAGGTCCGAATCTGTGACAGTTAATATCGCAGAAAACAGATTGTAGAGTTGTCTATGAAACTGTTTCAACAAAAATAACAGACGGGGTGAACCGTCGGCCATTGTGGCGTTAACGATCAAAACCGGGATACTTCTTTTATGCAGTTCCCAAATCATATTCGGCCAGACATCATATCGCAAAATGATAGCGGCAGCAGGACGAAGTATTTCCACGAAACGCCTGACATTCCACGGTGTGTCGAAGGGAATGTAGCTTATGATATCGGCTAGTTTATAATTTTTTGAATTCTCGTAACCGGAAGGTGAAAAGAAAGTGACAACGATTTTTATATCCGGATGCTTTTCTTTAAGAGCCGCAATAACGGGTTTTGCTTGTTCGAATTCGCCTAACGATGAAGCGTGGAACCAATATCTCATCCCCTCAGCAAGGGAAGAGTTCTTTTTTTTTAGCGTCTCAAATAACGCCACCCTTCCTTCGATGCCCTGCTTGATTTTATTATTGAAAAGTTTTCCAATGTGGAAAATAAGAAAAAGAAGCGGAAGGACGGTAAAATTGTAGAGTAATTTCCAAAGCATTATTGTTGCATTGTTTTGAAACAATATAGAGAGACTCACCTGATATTACAACTGATACAAAAACGATGGGACAAAATTCACCGGAATACCGTATTGAATGTGTTAAAGAATATTAATCCCGCACTCAGCGTAAACCTTGACTTCACTGGCAAAAGTAATTATATTAAGAACTCGATTTTAGAAAAATCGCTGAGAAAAAGTTGAAATAGGTGTTGACTTACGGGCATAAAAAAGTTATATTTAAAGCCCGTTTGAAAACATATCGACGGAAGTTGTTCTTTGAAAATTTGTGTGCACGGCTCCAAATAATCAAAACCAAACGTTTCATAATTACAAATTCTCCTGTTGAAAACTAATAATTTTTTACAATGGAGAGTTTGATCCTGGCTCAGGACGAACGCTGGCGGCGTGCCTAACACATGCAAGTCTGGGAGAATTGGGTAGCAATATCCATAGTACACCGGCGCACGGGTGAGTAATATATAGGTAATTTGCCTTTTGTTTTGGAATAACCCCGCGAAAGCGGGGCTAATACCGAATGATGCAGCGGCTCCGCATGGAGATGTTGTTAAAGCTTCGGCGACAAAAGATAAGCCTGTATCCCATTAGATAGTTGGCGAGGTAACGGCTCACCAAGTCTACGATGGGTAGCTGATCTGAGAGGATGATCAGCCACACTGGAACTGAGACACGGTCCAGACTCCTACGGGAGGCAGCAGTGAGGAATATTGCGCAATGGAGGAAACTCTGACGCAGCGACGCCGCGTGAAGGATGAAGGCCCTCTGGGTTGTAAACTTCTGTAGAGTGGGAAGAATTTCTCGCTCCGCGAGATTGACGGTACCACTAAAGTAAGGGTCGGCTAACTACGTGCCAGCAGCCGCGGTAATACGTAGGACCCGAGCGTTGTCCGGAATCACTGGGTGTAAAGGGAGCGCAGGCGGATTTTCAAGTCGATGGTGAAATCCTGCAGCTTAACTGCAGAACTGCCGTCGATACTGTTTATCTTGAGTGTGGAAGAGGGTGGCAGAATTCATGGTGTAGCGGTGAAATGCGTAGATATCATGAAGAATACCGGTAGCGAAGGCGGCCACCTGGTCCACTACTGACGCTCATGCTCGAAAGCGTGGGGATCAAACAGGATTAGATACCCTGGTAGTCCACGCCCTAAACGATGAATACTCGGTGTTGGGTCTTTAGACTCAGCGCCTAAGCCAACGCATTAAGTAT
>JBFMFY010000007.1:0-89931 GCA_040751955.1 Bacteroidota bacterium | reverse complement strand
TTCTTTCTATTTCAAATCCATAATTATTCAATTCTGTTGCAGTTGCCCATACAAGTTTTACATCGCGTGCATTGATTGAAGCGGTAAAGGAAGTAAGTTCCACAGGCAGAGCGGTATTATCATTCGCAATATAATTTGATGAGGCACCGGACAACGCAAAATTATTGAGCGTGCCGTTGTTTGCATTGGAGGTTGCATCGTACAATGTTGTAAGTCCGGTGTTTGTTCCGCCTGCTGTGCCATGATTAAATTGATAATACGCCTGCAATCCGGTTGTCGATGGACTCAAATTGGTATTATTCATGTCAGCCGAAATTTCAGACGCTGTTCGCACAATGTTCCATATCCGCACTTCGTCAACTGAGCCTTCCATTCGAGAATCTGTTGGGTTGACGCCGCCACCGATACCAAGCGAACCGGTGTTTGCATCAATCGCAGCAGGAGCCCCGTCGATTGTGGTTGTCCCGCGCAAAACACCATTCACATAAATTTTGAGGTCTGTGCTGTCAAATGTTGCGGCAATGTGAGTCCATGTGTCGGTTGATGCATTGACTGATGAAATTGCATTGTACCGTACGCCACCGACTACAACATCCGCACGTATACTGCCGCTGAGACTATTATCAAGAATGTACAATTCGTATTTTCCGTTGTTGTCTGCCCCTTCTTTAAAAATAATTCTGTTGTGATGGGACAACGAATTCACTTTTACCCATGCTTCCCACGTTCCCTGCGATAAATTAATGGATGATGAAGCCGACACCGAAACAACATCGTTCGAACCGTCGAACGAAAGAGCATTCTCTACCGGATCTAAAAATGTAACAGCAAGGTTATTCTTTGTAGAATTTGTCACATTACCGGCATTGTTTCCGGTAAAAGCGCTGTTTTGAAATGCAAATGTAAGGTTTGAGACGCTGTTTGCTGACGCATGATTCGCAGCCGTTCCCGTCATTGTTACAGATAATGTTTCTGCAGAAATTCTTGTGGCCATAACTGTCAGTCCGGCCGGAAGATTAGTTACCACAATCTTTTCCTGTTCAACTAAATCATTACCGTTCAATCCGGTAAAAGTATCCCCTGCTGATAATACTATGATTATCGGAGCAGCATTATTAATTGTTCCGATATTTGCCGCCGATTCATTAAATGTTGACGCACTGTAGGTAAGAGTGGGTACACTAGCGTATGCCTGTGTTGTAACAACAAGCGCTAACAGCAGCGTACAACGGTGAAGTGTGTAGCGGATGGAGTGCATGGCATTCCCTTTTTTTAATGGTGAAATAAGTGAGTGAGTTCTGACAAATTTTCTTTGGTAACAAATCCTGTTGCACGCAGCTTTTTTGCTTTTGCCCGAAACGCAGACGTATTGTGACTCGTAATAAAAATAATCTTTGCCTGAGGATCGTCTTGATAGATTTTTTCAGTCGCCAAAAAGCCGTCCACCCCTTTCATTTCAATATCCATCAGTACATAATCGGGAAGAAACTGAGGATAGGCGGAAACTGCTTCTGCTCCGTCGGAACATTCCATAACCGAATCGTTTTCTTTGCAGATAATGTCTCGAATCATCTCGCGCATGCCCGCGTTGTCGTCAACAATCAAAAATTTCATGAACTACATCTTTCGTTGATGCCGAATGTCGTCGGCATGGTTTGTAGCGGTACTCTATTGGCTGTAATAACGAAGAAATCTATCGTGGATTGAATACAGAGGGGTACGTATTTATCTACGTATCGGTACGTAATTGCTTACATCGCGTAGTATGTTTGCGGCGAAATAAATGAGCGGGTGAAGGAGAATTCGCGGATCAACAGATCCAACGATCTATCTAAGTATTGACTTGTTTTCCAATGCGAATTTAAACAAAGCATTCGCGCCGTGCAGGTGTAATTTTTGGCAGATATTATTGCGGTGTGTTTCAACCGTTCTTGGCGAAATGAACAACGCCTCGGCAATTTCTTTGGATGATTTATTGTCGCCGACCAATGAAAGAATTTTCCGTTCTGTGGGTGTCAATTGTGAAAGGGATAGAACTTCTTCCGCATGGTGATCTGATAGCGCGGACCGCTTTACCAGCAGCCCTGAAAGTGCAGGGGTAATAAAATGTTTTCCTTCGCTGACGCATTGCAGTGCTTCAACAATCTCTGTCGCTGCGCTTTCTTTCAGCACATACCCCATCACTCCGATTTCTATCGCTTTCGTAAAGATATTCTCTTTATCGTACATCGTCAAAAAAATTATTTTTGTTGGAATCTTCTTTTTTTGAACCGCTTGTGCAACTTCCAATCCGCTCATTTTCGGCATATCAATATCAAGAACGGCGATCGTTGGCTGCAACTGTTCGATAAGTGAAAGCGCGCTTTCGCCATTATTTGTTTGCGCGACGATAGTAAAACCGGATTCCTCTTCAATCATCTCTTTCAATCCCCTGCGCATCAGCGGGTGATCATCGGCAAGCACAACGGATATTTTTTTTTCTTGTTCAGCCATTGCTATGGTAGATTGGTATTGTAATGGACAACGTGGTTCCTTCAGCAGGCGCTGAAGTAATTGCAAGCGTTCCGTGCAATATACGAACCCGTTCTGAAATTCCCGCCAAGCCGATGCCATGTTTTACCGCATCAACGGCAAATCCTCTGCCGTTGTCTTTAAGTAAGAGATTAATATTCGGTTGTTCGATTTTCAAGTGAACAGTAATTTCCGTTGCGCCGGAGTGCTTCTCAATATTGCTCACTGCTTCCTGAAGGATCCGAATCAGATTGATCTCGTTTTCTTTTTCTATGAGACCATCGATTGTATCGATTTCAGCATGCAGCGTCTTACTCGTTGCATCGCGAATAGTCAATAGAATAGAGCGAATTGTTTCGGTTAAACCTAAACGGTCCAGTTCAGGCGGACGAAGATTGTGTGAAATTGTTCGGACGAGTTTGAGAACATTCGTTGCGCCGTCCGAAATTTGCTCCAATTGTTTTTTCTCTCTGGATTCTGCCGATGCCGTTTTCAACCCCATCACCGCTCGATTTTTTATCACCAATAGTTCCTGTCCGAGAGAGTCGTGCATTTCCTGCGCAATCCGTTTGCGCTCTTGTTCCTGACTTTCGATCAACATCTGCGAAACTTCATGCTGGCGTTTCTGTTCCCGTTTCAATTGATTGACGCGGAGGAAATATACAGACGGACCTGCCGCAGCGAAAAACAGGATGACAATTCCGCGGAACCACCACGTCATATAAAATGGCGGGAGGATTGTGATGGCGAGGGATGTTCCCTTGTCGTTCCACACACCGTCACCGTTCGATGCTTTAACACGGAACGTATATTCACCGGGGTCGAGATTGGTGTACGTTGCCTGCCGCTGCGTTCCGGAATAAATCCAATCATCATTGAATCCCTCCAGTTTGTACGCGTACTTATTTTTTAACGGCGCAGAAAACTCAAGCGCTGCAAATTCAAGAGTAAACATATTCTGCGAATACTCCAGGGTAATACTTCGCGTTTCCGAAATAGACATCCTCAGTGGCGACTGTTTCGAGGAATGGGTGATCGTCTTGTTGAAAATGCTGAATTCAGTCAGTACAACATGCGGTACTACCGGATTATCGTATATTGTTTCAGGAAAAAAACCGTTGTAACCGTAAATTCCGCCGAAGTACATTTTCCCTTCCGGGGCTTTATAAAATTCGTTCCGGTTGAATTCATTGCTTTGCAAACCGTCATGAACATCGTACTGTTTCCATTCGTACGTCTTCGGATTCATTTTAATTAATCCAAAGTTCGTGCTGATCCAAAAAAAATTATTTTTATCCGTCAGAATACCGTAGGCGACATTATTCGGAAAATTGTTTCTCTGCGTGAATGATGAAAATGTTCCTGTGTGAACGTTGAAGCGGTTCAACCCGCCGCCGTCTGTTCCGATCCACAATATTGAATCCGGTGCAAACGGGTCTTCACAAATGGAAAGCACATGGTTGCTGCTGAGTGAACGCAGGTCGCCATCGCGATTCACAAAATTGTGTATCTCATTCGTTGCGGGATCCAACCGAAACAAACCGTTCGCCGGAGTTCCTATCCATACCATGCCGCGTTTATCCTGAAATATGGCGGTAATATCTTTGTACGATGACAGGTTCAGGTCATCGCTCGAAATTTCCTGACCGGGATATATTCTGTAATACTCAAATGTGTACGTGGGTTTGTTTAATTTGCTGATGCCGCCAACCGTGCCGATCCAGATTTCTCCCTCCCGGTCTTCATACACACGGCTTGTTGACCACGCGGGCATAGAGTTGTATTGACGGGGTGTGGTAGAAATAAGACGTACATCAGCGGAATCTTTCTTGTGGAAAAACAGACCTACATTGGTGAGCAGCCACGCATTCCCGGCACGGTCATGAATGCAGGAAGGAAACATACCGCCGCGAAGTGAAAACGAAATATCAGCAGTAATGTTCTTCTTTTGAATGAATCGGTGCACGAGAGAAATTTCCTTCCCGAACACTTCAGACAAAAAATTCCCCTGCATGGCACCGAACCGTCTGACATTTTGATTGCTGATATACACACCCCAACCCGTTGTCCCGCACCAAACAACGTTCGATGAATCGATACAAAATCCACGAGTAAACCGTTCGTCGCTGATCGAAGCGATCTCAGTAAATTGTTTTTTATGTGGTTCGTATTTGACAATACGCCGCATGGTAGCAAACCAGAGATTTCCTTCCCGGTCTTCCCGAATACGGCTCGTCCAGTACATCTGATTGGAGTCGTTAGCGGTAAACACCGGATTAAAATTTTTGCCGTCAAACCGATCGACGCCGTTTCTATGAGCCACCAGCAGTTCATTGCGGGATGTTTTAAACAACGTCGTTATGCCGTTTCGAGGAGTGATCTTTGGATGAACGTACGTCGTTTTTTTTTCCGTTTGCAGATCGAAGGATGAAACAGCGCTGTTTGTTGCGATCCACATCATCCCGTCCCATTCCGAAATATCGGCAATGCCGCTGTTGAATAACACCCCGCCGCGTTGCACCGAATCGGGAAAAAATCTCTTTACTTCCCTCCTTTGCGGATCGTACCGGAATAAACCGCTGCCGTGTGTGCCGATCCACACCATACTGTCTGAATCAGAAAAGATTGCTGTAATGTTATCGATTGATTCGGTAAAACGGTGCGACTGCTGGAGTTTGATTCTACTGAATGTCTCCGTTGACCGGTCAAATCTGTTCAATCCGCCGGAGATTGTCCCTACCCACAATCCACCGGCGTTGTCTTCGTGTAATGAGGTAACTGTATTATTCGATAACGAGTGTGGGTCCAGAGGATCGTTCCTGTACACCACAAACGAATAACCGTCGTATCGGTTCAATCCTTCTTTCGTGCCGAACCAGAGAAATCCACGCCGGTCCAGAAGGATATCGTAAATGTAGTTTTGAGAAAGACCGTCATCAATCGTCAGCTTGCCGGTGATTTGTGCAAGCATGGGATGCAAAACGAGTAACACCGCGGAGATTGTTCTATAGTAAAATTTCATCATGGCGTTGAAGAAAATAACGACTGTGCTATCGAGAATCAAATAAAAACCCCGCAGATGCGGGGTGTATCGTGAAATCAAGTACTAAAGAAAAAATGATTGCACTATTTCTTCTCACCTTTTTGTTCAATTTTCGCCCACGCATCTTTGAGTGTTACGATGCGGTTAAAGACAAGATATGACGGACTGCTCTCTTTTGTATCAACAGCAAAATATCCCATCCGCTCGAACTGAAACCGATCTCCCGGTTTTGCGTTCCCCAGCATCGGTTCCACTTTACATCGTGAAAGGATCTGCAGCGAGTTGGGATTAAGGTTGGAGAGAAAATCCTTCCCCTCATCAACATCATCAGGGTTCTCTTTGATGAATAACCGATCGTACAACCTCACTTCCGCATCAACTGCATGCTGCGCTGAAACCCAGTGGATCGTTGACTTTACTTTTCTGTTCGCATTCGGCATACCGCTTCGTGTTTCGGGATCGTACGTGCAATGAAGTTCAACGATATTTCCTTTTTCATCCTTCACCACTTTTTCACACTTGATGATGTACGCATAACGAAGCCGTACTTCTGTTCCGGGTGAGAGACGGTAATACTTCGGCGGCGGTACTTCGCGGAAATCGTCCTGCTCGATATACATCTCTCTTCCAAACGGAATTTTACGAATTCCCGCCGATTCATCCTCGGGGTTGTTCACAGCATCCAGTTCTTCTGTTTTCCCTTCAGGGTAATTTGTGATGACAACTTTCAACGGATGAAGGACAGCCATGGCACGCTGTGCACGTTTGTTAAGATCTTCACGGATGGAATATTCCAGCAGCGCAACATCGATGACGCTATCACGACGAGCAACGCCGATGATGTCGCAAAAATTCTGGATCGCTTCAGACGTGTAACCGCGGCGGCGGTAACCTGCAATCGTCGGCATGCGCGGATCATCCCATCCGGAGACATGCTTTTCCTGCACGAGGCGGAGGAGCTTGCGTTTGCTCAGCACGGTGTAACTTAAATTTAACCGCGCAAACTCTATCTGCTGCGGATGGTAAATTCCCAATTCGTCAAGGAACCAGTCATACAGCGGGCGGTGATTCTCAAACTCCAGCGTGCAAATGGAATGGGTGATCCCTTCGATCGAATCTTCCAGCCCGTGTGCCCAGTCGTACGTGGGATAGATGCACCACCGGTTTCCCTGACGATGATGTTCCGCATGCACGATGCGGTACATGATCGGATCTCGCAGGTTCAGGTTCGGCGACGCCATATCGATCTTTGCGCGGAGTGTTTTTGATCCGTCAGGAAATTCCCCTTTCCGCATTCTATCGAGCAGGTCGAGATTCTCTTCAACGCTCCGATTCCTGTACGGACTCTCTTTTCCCGGTTCTGTCAACGTACCTCGCATTTCGCGCACTTGATCCGCTGTAAGATCGCAAACATACGCTTTCCCTTTCTTCACGAGCGCGACAGCCCATTCGTACATCTTGCTGAAATAATCGGAAGCGAAAAGGATACGATCTTCAAAATTTCCGCCGAGCCATCGCACGTCATCTATAATAGAATCGACATATTCCTGTTCTTCTTTTTCCGGATTGGTATCGTCGAACCGGAGATTGAACTTGCCGTTGTAATCCTTTGCCAATCCGTTGTTCAGGCAGATAGATTTTGCGTGGCCGATATGCAAATAGCCGTTCGGTTCGGGGGGAAAGCGGGTGTGTACTCTGCCGTGAAATTTATTTGTCTTGAGATCTTCGTTGATGATATCGCGGATGAAATCTGATTTTTCTTTTGGTTCCATTGAGTCCGTTCATTTTTATGCTTCGGTAAAATACAAAAAAATGAGGACTATCGGAAGAACGATGCGATGCATGGTATAGAAACAAACATCATCTTCAATTGCAGGTATAATTTTCTATGGAATATCAGTTAAAATCCTACAAACGACTGACTGAAATAACAAAGGCGGACAAATGTCCGCCTTTGTATTCTCCTGCATTTTCCCTTCCTTGTTATTTCATCAGGATCATTTTTTTAACAAATGTATTCTTTCCGAATTCCAGCCGATAGAAATAGACGCCGCTCGATAACTGCGCCGCGTTGAACGTCACCGTATATTTCCCCGATTGCTGGTAGCCGCTGACAAGTGTCGTTACCTCTTTACCAAGAAGATCGTACACTTTCAGTGTTACATTCTCAGCATTCGGCAGCGAATAGCTGATTGTGGTATTCGGGTTG
Source organism: Bacteroidota bacterium (assembly GCA_040751955.1). Lineage (GTDB taxonomy): Bacteria > Bacteroidota > Ignavibacteria > UBA10030 > UBA8401 > SpSt-333. Next base: position 82,168 of record JBFMFY010000007.1, on the reverse strand, counting down.
AACGGATTCGGATAATTCTGGTCGAGCACAAACTGAGTCGGTTGAACCGTACGATCAACAGTGACACTTGTTGGACTCAGCATAAAGTCTGCCGTACCGCTCACTGGTGTTCCTGAGATAGTGTATCCTGCCTCGGCATTGACAACAACCGATTCATTGTAGCCGGGTTTGTCAACAAACACTGAGTACGATCCTGCAGAGAGTCCTGTGATCGCGTAATTACCTTCTGCGTTCGTAAAGGCATATCCGGCAATCTCGCCGCCGCGATACGCATAGACGACTGCACCAGATTTTACGCCACCCTGCATATTTCCACCACCCATGCTGCTGGAATAGTTAACAGTACCAACAATGCCGGTGTACCCTTGTGCAGACGGACCAAACGGATGAACGTAAATATCTATTCCATCCACGCTGTTGCCGTTGATGACGATCTTTGTTGCACGTTTCCATCTCATATTGGATGTATCGTGGGAATAAAATGCCGGTGCATAGTTTCCGAGCGGCACAGCCATCACCACATACGTGCCGGGGAGCAGATCTTCGAACTTGTAATACCCTGTAGAATCCGTATCCGTAACATACACACGCGAAACACGATGGTGGTCGTTGAATCTCCAGCCATCCCGGATTGCCAGCACACGCGCCGGAACAAAAATATCTTTTACAGAATCAATCACTGCGCCGCTGATTTCGCCAAGAACGACCGGCGGCAACGGTGCAAGTGTGAAATTAATCGGTGGATCCATTGGAGGCATGCGCGGATCAGGTACTCTGACGATATCCGCCGTCAGAATGCTCGACTGTTCATTGTAAAATTCAGTCTCGTATCCCTTTGCACGAGCGAATGCAATATACGCGCCGTGCGGAAGTTGTATCTTGTAATTCCCGAGTGAATCGGTCTTCGTCTTGAACACATATTCAGAATTTCCCTCAAGTCGGAAATCGCCGTGCATGTTCAACTCAAAAAACTTCCGCATGTTGTCGCCGGAAAGGTTCAACCCGCCGCCAAAATTCAACGCAAACTCTGCACGAACAAAAACCACCCGGCAATTTCTGTCAACGATGGCAAATCCTGCCGTATCTTTCACTGAACCCGACACAGTCACCTTTGGACGTACATTGGCACCACCGCGTAATTTAAAGTTTGCGATAGTCACAGCGGGCGAATCTGCTACAGAGATCACAGTTGCCTGCCCTGCTTCCTTCACACCGTCATACCACTGGCTTTCATACCGCCCCGGTGCGGACGCACGCAGTTTATATGAGCCGGGATCGACCCGTTCAATGCGATAGTTTCCGTTCTCATCGGTCAATGTGGAATAAGCAAATGAGAATACAGTGCTGTTTTCCACTTTAAAGGCTTCAATGAGTACTCTTGGAATACCTGCGCTCATCGTATCGGTTACTTTACCCTGAACAGTGCCATTACCGCCGGTAATTGCAACGGCAAATTCCTGTTTTGCATGCCCCCCTTTATTCGATTTCGCATTGATGATGATGTGATACCATCCCTTCGATGCCGGCGTCCAATTAACGACACCAGTGACGGAATCGATTTTGAATTCGGGAACAACGACATTCAACAATCCCTGGCTAGCCCAGCCGGAGTAGCGAATAACTGCAGACGAGTCTGATGAAACAGCTTTGGCGGTATATTCATACTTCTTTCCTGCCTGTCCGTACTTCGGAGGAATGGAAATAAATTTCACATCGTCATGAGGCGGCCTTGTAGAATAGGTCAACTGAAGAGTAGTGCTGGTTAAAATTTCACCTGTAGCAAGTTTGGCTTTCACAATAAAGTAAAATTTCCAATCGGCGAATATAGCCGGAAGCGGCGGTAAGTCTGTAATTGACCATTGATTTGCCGTTGAGTCAATTTGGACAATCGCCGGGTTTTCACCCGATACCATACTGCGAAAGACAAGATAATATGAAACGGCGACATCGACCGGTGGTTTTTGCCAGACAAGTTTTACTTTTCCGCTGTCGATCTTACCCTCCAACCGGAATGAACCGATCGGCGGTATTCCCGGAACAGGGAGAATAATTACATTCGTTTTCAAAATCGTTGCGTTGAATTTTGCATACACATAGTACGCATAACTATTCGATATCGTAGTAATCGGTGTCGGGATTTTGTCGATGTAAACAGTATCGGAAATCGTTGTTACCAAAGTGAATGTTGTGGAGTCTGAGACTTTGGCGCGATACAATTCGTAAGAAGTATTTGCAGGTGCGCCTGCGGGAGTGGTCCAGATCAGCTTTACTTCGCCCGTAAGATCAACCCTCGTCGCAAACAATTTAAACGAAGGATCTTCCGTCTGCGCAAAGCTCGCTGCCGTACTAAGCAGCATCAACATAAAAGCAGTAAGAAAACGTTTCATAGTGAATCCTCCCAAGAGAATGTTATGATGTACTTTTGAAAATCTCACATCGCCATTGCGGCGGTTGATATACTCCGGACTGCATGCAAAAGGGGGAAGCATACAGCCCGGTTTGAGTGAAACGTTGAAGAATGATAGAACGACGCTGCATTGAACCGCAATCCGTGTGCCATTGAAAAACCAGAAAAATCTTCGTGGTTTTAAGGATTTTACTACAAGTACTACGCAAAACCTGCGGGGCTGAATGCAGCCTATGCATGTCAGAATTTGACGGAAAGTGTGATTGACTGCCCCAACAAAGGATCGTTTGACGGCATTATAGACAGTGATTGTGAATCATTGTTTGTAAACACATCTATCTCCGAAGAGAAATAGACAATGGCAAAACCGATGAATGAATAAATTTCCGATTTGCGGTACGAATTGTACGAATTGTATTTTGCAGCGATATCAGAAGGAATGGTTGCTTTTAAATATTCCTCCCTTGCATTCGCGCGAAGTATCTCAAATGTGATTCCCGCTCCAAGTGTTGCGATACCGGCGCCAAAAAAAAGTGAACCGCTGGTCATCCTCCCTTGATGAAGTTGTTCCCATCCCGGAAAAAGCGCTGTGCGGTATGTAATTGTTTGCACAATACGCTCCCTTTCGTCTTTTAAAGAGTCGGATTGGAATTTCTTATTCGAACGATATTTCACTTTAGCGTCGTTGAATACAGATAAGATCTTCGGCGACGTAAGAACCGGATCGAGCTCAAAATCCGGATTGATCGAGAGAAGAGAAACGAACCGCTCACGCGCAGGAATAGTTCTTCCCTGCGCAATAAGCGAAAAGGCGATCCATTTTTCAACCTGCACCTTCACCGAATCCGAAATGATTACTTCTTCAGATAATCTCCTGGCTTCAAGTTCTGCATCAATGTACCGCGCATTGTTATAGAGAGATTCTATCTGATGGAGCGTAGAATCAATTGATAACAGCTCCTGAGAGAAAAGTGAGAGGAAAAAGAGAGGGACGAGAAATAATATTTTCACGAAGATGGTCATTCGATAAATGAAATTGTAATCTGCAGTGTCTCTTTCGGTGCAACGGTGATCTCTCTAACTATGTCGATGAATGCCGGATTTTTGAACCGAACGGAATGTTTTCCTGCTGCTATCATGATCGGTTTTTCCAGCGGGGTTGTGTCTTTCTTTTGTTCATCAATATACACATCAGCCCACGGAATGACGGTGCACATAACATAACCGACGTGTTCAAAAAAATTTCCGGTCACGGTCATCTCTTTCCCCGGTTCGACGGTGATCGTCTTCATGATCGGTTCGAACGATGGATTCATGAACATCACGGTATGCTGACCGGCAGCAAGAATGAACGGCGTAGCAATCGGTGTTTCGCCGATCAGACGATTATCAATGTACACTTTTGCCCACGGCGTACTTGCAAGAAATACTTTTCCCGAATCTTTTGCAACATTGCGCAACGGTACTTCCTTTGATCCGGTATCGCGCGAATTGAATGTTTGAAGCACCGGCGATTGGAGCACTGCGTTGTGCGATTGCTCCAACTTCTGCACTGTGTCTTCAGACTGGATCGAACCGGATATATTAGAGTTCGACCGTTGTTCTTTTCCTGACGGTTGTTGTGAGAGTTTCATCCATCCAAAAAGGATAAAGAGCAGAATGACACCGGCACCGCCGAGAACCGGTATGAATGCTCTCCGTTTCGATAATTGCACTGCATCCGGACGGAGAAAGACGCTCGATTTCTTTTCGCCGAACGCCGACAACGCCTCTTTCGCTGACTCAAGCCGCTTGTTCTTGTCGGGATGCATCAGTCCCTTGAGGAACTGAACAAATTCCTGAGAAGAATGCGGAATGTATTTTTCCAACTCCGGTTCCTTGAATGCAAGGACTTTTTTCATGCATTCAGTGTAGGTTGAACCTTCAAAGATCCTTTCGCCGCTCAATACTTCCACCAATGTTGCGCCGAGCGCAAAAAGATCGGTCCGTTCGTCAACATCGTCGCCGCGCACTTGCTCGGGAGCCATATACGCCGGTGTACCGAGCACCATTCCTTCCATCGTCACCGTCGGTGAAAGCGCGAACGATGCAAGCCCGAAGTCTGTTACTTTCATTGTCCCATCCACACTCACCAGAATATTGCCCGGCTTAATATCCCGATGGATAATTTTTTTCTCATGCGCCGTTGCGAGTGCGCGCAGAACATGGAGGGCGGTTTTCCGTGCAGCGTCAAATCCTTTCCCTTCGCCGCTTGCAATGAGATCCTTCAGCGAACTTCCCTCGACAAACTCCATCACGATGGCGGGAGATTGCTCCACGTCGGTCAAATCGTACACCTGCACGATGTGCTCGCTCCGAAGTGCTGCACACGCACGTGCTTCACGAATAAATCGGGCACGGACATCTTCATCGTGTGCCAGATGTTTGTGCAGCACTTTCAGCAGCACGGGACGATGAAGTGCGACGTCGAAGGCACGATACACTGTCGTCGTACCACTCTCGCTGATCTTCTGCTCTATTCTCAATTGTTCGCTGTTCATTATCTCACACAAAGACACAAAGGAAAAAATAAAATGTCACTCCAACGTAGCGTTTATAATGCGCTCAATTCCGCTTTTAAAATACGGCGAGCCAAAATTAATGAGCAAACCCAACCGAAGATTACTTAATTTTAAATAGGTGAGCAATTGTTTTTTGTGAACAGGTAAAAGATTCTCCACCGACTTTAATTCAATAACAATTTTTTTCTCAATTAAAATATCAATACGAAAAGTGGATTTGTATCTTTTACCATCATAGACGATAGGAAGGTCAACTTCTGTTTCCACAGTTAAACCACGACCTCTCAATTTATCAACGTGTAACTCTTGATAGACAGATTCTAGTAATCCGGGACCCAAATCGGAATGCAAGTGATAGGCAACATCAACGGCGATCTTTGCAATCTCATTTTCAGACATAGTCCTTTGTGCCTTTGTGTGATACGTTTTACTCGCTTCCCCATTCCTTTAACCGGTATTGCAGCCACCGCAGCGACACACCAAGCCTTTCCGCTGTACGCGTGCGGTTTCCATCCATCTCCTTCAATGTCGCTTCAATGATCTGCCGTTCAAAATCGGCAAGAGTCATGGAATTCTTTTGCAGCGCAGAGGAATCTCCGGCATTGAATACAAAATCCTCTTTGGTCAATTGATTGCCGCGGCAGAGCACGACCGCACGCTCGATGACATTCTGAAACTCACGCACATTTCCTTTCCACTGGTTGGCAAGCAGTATCTGCATTGCATCGGGATGGATGCTATCAACAGAGCGTTTGTGGCTTTCCGCTGCCTTCTTCAGAAAATGTTTTGCAAGTAATGGGATATCATCCCTCCGTTCACGCAGCGGCGGTAAATGGATATCAATTACGTTCAGCCGGAAATAAAGATCATCCCTGAACTTTCCCGCTTTCACTTCGGCTTCGAGATTTTTATTAGTCGCTGCAATGATGCGAATATCTGCAACTTTATTTTTCGTGTCACCGACTCTCCTATACTCCTTTTCCTGCAGCAAGCGCAGAATTTTTGCCTGCAGATTCAGCGGCAGATCCCCGATCTCATCAAGAAACAACGTGCCGCCATTGGCAACCTCTATCAACCCTTTTTTATCGCTATTTGCGCCTGTGAACGAGCCCTTCATATATCCGAAGAGTTCGCTTTCCATAAGATTTTCCGGCAATGCCGATGCATTCACAGCAACGAATGGTTTTCCTTTTCGAGTGCCGTTGTCATGGATCGCCCGCGCAACGAGTTCTTTTCCCGTCCCGCTTTCGCCCGTGATTAACACGGCAGCATCAACATCAAGCACGCGGTGAGCGATCTCCAATGCCTTCATCCATTTTTCGCTGGTGCCGATCATGTTCCCGAACAAATGGTTGACATCGACTTCGTTTTTCAGGCGCACATTTTCAGCCTGCAGCAGCGAGTATTGCTGTGCATTCTCGATAGCGATGGCGGCAAGATTCCCGAAGATCGTCAGGAATTTCAGTGCGTCGTCCGTGAATGCTTTGCGCGATTTACTGCTGTCGAGATAGACGGCACCTGTGATCCGTTCTCCGGCGCGCAACGGAATGCAAATAATAGAAAGGATCTTTTGCGCCATGATGCTGACCGACGACTCGAACCGTTCGTCGCTCATTGCGTCGAAGGTCAGCACCGGCTCGCCCGAATCGAGCACGGTTTTTACGACAGACGATGAACCGGCGAACTCATTCCCTGCTTTTTTAGAGGTGAAATTCTTAAATGCAACGACAGTGTATCCGAGTTCCGCATTCTGGTCGGAGAGCATCACGAATCCCCGCTCGGCGGAAAGATGTGTCATTGCGATCTCCAATACTTTTTCCAACAGATCATTCGGATCGAGGATGGAATTGATCGTTTTTGTAATATCGTACAGTGCGTTGAAGTTGTCTTTCTGTTCCATCATTTCACCGTGAAGTATGATTCTTTCGACCTGGAATAATTTCCGAAATCATCGACAAGAGATATTGTCCAAAAATAGTTACTCGGCTCCAGATGAAGAAAAGATCCATCCGTGGGATACCTTTCATAAAATGAATTTACGCCCGAGTACGACACCACGACATTTTCAGTCCCAGCCTCATACACGGTCACGGTACTTGTGTAATTAAATGTAATATCCGGGGGACTCCATCGAAAATAAATTGAATCTGTATTCAGTGTATTTTGTGAAGGAAAGATTGGAGTTGACGTATTCTCAATAATCCGCGAGACAAAAAACGGATCGCTGATGCTGACGGCAAATTGTCGATCTCTTGATACTATGTGAAGCTGCTTCTTGACAAGCCACTGGATTGTATTCGTGGGAAGTTCATTCTTGTAGATCGTTGTAATGAACGTATTTGTTCCCGCAACGGGTTTAAGAGGAAAAAAGATTGTATCGACAACACTGAACCAAACTGAATCAAGGTCAAGAAAACTGTTCGGGTCGTTGACTTCCGCAACTATGTCAACAAAATATTTCGGACTGAATGAGACGTAATCGATCTTCCGGGTGAGAATATTTTGTGAGAGGACAACCGGCGCGCCGTTGAGTGAGCGGACAACATGCGTCGATGCGCGGTCCCGGATCTCGACTTGAAACGTATCGTTCGTGAAATTCTCTTTTGTGCAGACAAACGTATGCGTGCCGGACGGAAGGTGATTGAACACAAAATATCCGAGCGTATCGGACTTAACGAAAATATTTTCGGCAAGATCGGTAATCGTTGCACCGGCAATGGCGGTCGATTGATTTGCGATTTTGATCACTCCTGTAACGCTTCCCGACCTGACATAAGCCGGAGAATCCGGGTCAAGCGGGTTATCCCGCGGTGCATCGTCAACACAACCTGCAATCAATACGATAGATATGAAAAAAAGAAAACGTGTTCTCATTCTGACTCAATTTCGTGAAAAATCTTGCAACTCAAAAGTATTTTGACGCAGATTAGACAGAATTAATGGGAGAATGTTAAAGAAGTATGAAAATGAGTGTGTTAGCGGTCAATCAGCAATTTGTACCCTTTTCCATGTGCATTCACTATTGAAACATCGAGGTCTGCTTTCAGATACTTGGGGAGTTTTTAATTTTAGTTTTTAGGGATTTTGCCTGAGATCCGTTACTGATATATACCGAACAAAATTATCATTGCTTGTTCGTACATCAACAAAGTATGCGCCGGGTACGAGCGGAGCAAACGTGCTTTCAAGACGATACGCGCCGAAGTTGAGCACCGTAACATACTCTTGTGCAACAGGATCGCCGCTGCTGTTCTTGATCGTCACTCGGACGGTGTCGGCATTTTCCAATGTGAGGATAATTGATTGCGCACTCGCACTCCCCTCATGTTTCACCCAGCGCATTTCGACGAGATTGAGATTTGATTCCGTTTTTCGAGAAGCAGAGCAGCCAGGAATGAAAAGGAACAGAAAGAAAATTAGCAGAATATTTGAGATTTTAAACACAACGCACACTCTCCTTTCCCTCAAACTAATCCTATCATCTGTTTCAAAAATACCAAAAGCCGGCGATCGGTTCTACATCAAAATCTGTTTCAACGCATCATGTACTTCTGTATGAGAAAAAATAAATCCTTCGGAAAGCAACTTGTTCGGCAGCGCTCTCTGTCCCGAAAGAATCACTTTCCCTCCGTCTCCAAACATCGTTCTCAATACAAATGACGGCACCGGTATCCACGACGGACGATGAAGCACACTTCCAAACGCCTTCGCAAATTCCTTCATTGTAACAGGATTGGGAGCAGCGAGATTATACACGCCGCGGAAATTTTTGTTCTCAATCGGAAACAGCATTCCGCGCACAACGTCATCAATATGAATCCATGGAAGATACTGTTTTCCGTTCCCGATCGGTCCGCCAATGAAGAGTCGGAACGGAAGCAGCATTTTTGCAATCATCCCGCCATTTTTTGCAAGTACCAATCCTGTTCTGGGAGTTGCGACGCGGACTCCGTATTGTTCAGCACGATATGCTGCACCTTCCCATTCGCGCACAACGTACGCCAGAAAATCATTGCCGCCGGAACTTTCTTCGGTGATTATTTCATTTTCCCTGTTGCCATAGTATCCCACGGCGGAAGCGGAAATAAGAAGCGATGGCTTTGATCGGGCGCTGCCGATTGCATCGACGATTAACTTTGTGGGGATGATGCGGCTGTCGTATATTTCCTGCTTTGCTTTTTCATTCCATCTCTGTTCAACAACATTCTTGCCGACAAGATTGATAACGACATCGGCACCGTTGATCTCATCCATCCATTTGCCAGCGAGGTACGGTTTCCACTGCACGTACCGAACAACCGCAGCATCGGTTTTTTCAGAACGTGACAGCAAGCGGGTGAGCAAGACAATCTCGTGCGGTTCTTTTACCAACGACCGGAGAAGATATGTGCCAATGAATCCTGTCCCGCCGGAAATGACAACTTTCATAGTTCAATCGTACGAAAGCACCCTTTGCACAGTCTCAAAAATGATTTCAAACTTGTACGGTTTTGTCAGAACATCCTTGATCCCTTTTCGCAGCAGATCGGATTTACTGGAGGTGTCCAAATATCCCGAGGAAACGAGGACTTTAATATGCGGATCCAATTCTTTGAGTTTATCATAAAGTTGCTCGCCTCCCATATTCGGCATGCCGAGATCGGTTATCACCAGGGAGATTTGTTGTTGGTGTTCCTGGAAGACTTTCAACGCATCGTACCCGTCCGATGCGAGCAGTACGGTGTACCCCTCATCGCGTAAGGTTTCTGCAAGAATCTCGCGAAGGATCTCTTCATCGTCAACAATCAGTATAGTACCGGTGCCGTGTTGTGTAGTCATTTCTTTTTCCCGTGAATTGTCGTGAATCTCAATCGCCAAAGAAGGAAAGTACATCGTAAATTGTGTCCCGATTCCCTTTTCACTTTCGACATCAATATATCCGTGATGGAGTTGCACGATACCGTGCACGATCGCAAGACCGAGCCCCGTTCCCTTTCCCCGTTCCTTCGTCGAGAAGAACGGTTCAAAAATCCTCTGCATCAGATGTTGTTCAATACCGATGCCTGTATCGTGAATACTGAGCGCAACATATTGATGGTTGTCTGCGCCGGGAAATTTTTTTCTGACGATGCTGCTCTCGACAACGGATTGAGCGAGCGTCAAGGTCCCGCCGTTCGGCATTGCGTCTTTGGCGTTCAAAGCAAGGTTGACGAATGCCTGATGCAGGTGGCCATCATCCCCCATGATAACAGCAGATTTGTCTTCGATAGCGCATTTAACGGTGATGTTCTTCGGCAGGAAGTGCGACAGAAAATCATGGAGGCGTTCCATCACGACGGAAGCAGACAGGGGCTGCAGTTCCGAGTGTTCGGGGCGGGAGAAGAGCAGCAATTGTCTCGAGATCGATGCACCCCGTTCCGACGCTTCGATGATCCTTTTGATGTAGGTGTTGATCGCCGGATTATCGGAAACTTTCTGTTGAATCAACTCCGCTGTTCCCAGGATCATGGCAAGCAGATTATTGAAGTCGTGCGCGATGCCTCCCGCCAGCGTGCCGATGCTTTCCATCTTTTGCGCCTGCATCAATTGCTCTTCGAGGCGCTTCCGTTCAGTAACGTCCCGCACCGTTCCACTATAGAACAATGCATTGCCATCGGTTCCCCGCTCAACGGTCGATGTCAACAGCACATTCAGTTCAGAACCGTCCTTGCGGCGCAACGAAAGTTCGAGGTCTTTTACGTATGATTTATTGGCAAATGCCTTTTTGAGTTTTTCCCTGTCCGACGGATTGTAGTACACATCTTTTTTAATGTCGAGTGCAAGCAATTCTTCTTTTGTCTCATATCCAAGCAGTTCCACCATTGCCGGATTGACATCGATGAATTTTCCGTAGTAAGTGCTGATGTAAATGCCGTCTTTCGATTCTTCAAAGAGCGAACGGTATTTTTCCTCGCTCCGGCGAAGCGCTTCTTCGGTCGCTTTGCGTTCCGTGATGTCGCGAAAGATGCCCTGTGCAACTATGCGGTTATCATCAAGGCGGATAATACTTGCCTTAATTTCAACCGGTATGCGTTCGCCTTCTGCATTGACGACCTCAAACTCAATCGGGTGTTCACCCAGCGTCAGTATATGTTCGCGGAAGATGCTTAATGCTTCGTCGATCCTGTCTGGTGGGTGGATGTCCGTCTGGTGCATACCGATGATCTCTGTGCGGGGGCGCTTCAATAATTTTTCCGCTTCGGCATTCGCGTCGATGATAATCCCCGTTTTTGTGTCGGCAATAAAGACGGCATCTTTTGCGTTCTCAAACAGGGACCGGAGCCTCAATTCGGATTCTCGGAGCGCACCTTCCGCCTGCTTCCGCTCCGTAATATCGCGTGCAATCACCTGCGCCGCTGGTTCTCCTTCGAACATGAACGGAATGGAAACAACTTCGACCTCCACCGTCGTACCATTCTTCCGTAACCACAGCTGCTCCTGCGGCGGCGCCGCTTCGTTGGCGTACACCTTTTTTATCCGTTCGACCACTTTTGCACGATGATCCGGATGAACAAACTCGATAACATTTCGCCCGACCAGTTCATCGGCGTGGGAAGCCCCCATTAAACGAATCGCCGCCTGGTTGACAAACTGGACAATACCCTTCACATGAACGGCAATGGCATTTGGCGAGAACTCAACAAGTGCACGGTAACGCTCTTCGCTTTCACGCAGCGCGTTTTCGGCAAGTTTACGTTCCGTAATGTCGCGCTGCGTTCCCCACACACCAAGCCACATCCCGTCTTCGATGATGCCAATGCCGTTGTTCATAAAGTATTTGATGGCGCCATCTTTATCCCGCTCGTGTGATTCTTCATCGAAAAATTTGTATCCTTTTCGTATGAAGGTTCTCATGTACTCTATATTATGAGGATCGGATTCAACAAGCATATCGCGGATCCTCTTTCCAATCGCTTCCTGTATCGAATTGAAACCGTACATCTTCGCCATGACAGCATTACACTCAGCAATGTAACTGCGTTCGAACATCAACCGCACCTGTTCGTCGATGGGAAGATCAACGGAAATCGGCTGCATGAATGCTGTCCGGTAGATGCCTTCGGAACTTTGTTCAACGAAGGCGCGGTATCGTTCTTCGCTCACCCGCAGAAGCTGTTCCGCTTTTTTCTGTTCCTCAATGTGCTGTGTCAGTTCGATATTCTGTTCACGTACTTCACGGAACAATCGGTTATTTGCAACGGCTACGGCAATATGGTTTGCCACGATCTGGAGGTGTTCCAGATCCATGGGGGTGAATTCCATAGTACGTGTGTGCGTGAAAAGACCGATGATACCGATAACGGTGTGGCCGATAAGCAGGGGAGCGCCGGCGTACGAAATGAAATCGTACTTTGAGATCTCCTGCGCCGCTTTTTGCTGCAACATCGCTGTTGCAAAATTTTCCCGGACATCTTTATATGCAACCGCGCGGCGGCTTTTAATAATCTGATCCGCGATGCCGTAATAGAGAGGTATCTTTTCGGATAATTGGTGATCAGGTACACCGATGCTTGCTAGCAGATGCAATTCTCCATCATCAACAATGCGGACTACGACTGCATCAACCTGAAATGCATGCTGCACCTGCTCTGCCATTTCGCGTACTTGCTTCTGTATCGGCAGCCACCCGATCACTTCTCCCGTGACGCGCGAAATAAGGTTCAGGCGTTGATTAATATGGTTGAGGTTCTCTTCCGCTTCCTTGCGGTAGGTGATGTCTCTGAAATTGACGACAACACCCACAACGGCAGGATCATGCAACAAATTCGTTGCCGTTATCTCAAGCCACCGCCATGATCCGTCTTTGTGCTTGAAACGTATTTCATGATGGATTGCTTTGCCGGGCAGCTGCAACAGCTCCGCAAACAAATGAAGATCATTCTCACGCTCATCCGGATGAACAAATTCAAAGACGTTTTTTCCTTTCAGTTCGCCAATACGATGACCGACAATCGGTGTCGAGGCTCCTGTTGTATATTGAATGATCCCATTCGCATCCAACACCGTGATACCTTCGGTGCTTTTCTCAATGAGGGCACGGAATCTTTTTTCGCTGACATTGAGAGCATCCTGTGCCAGGCGTTTTTCATTTACGTCTCTGAATGTCAATACAACGCCGATGATGCTTCCATCAAACGCCAGAATCGGCGCCGCCGAATCTTCGATGTATGTGCGGATTCCCTCCTTTGAGATCAAGATCGTATGGTTGGTAACACTGAGCGGCTTCCGTTCCCTGAGTACTTTGGCAACCGGATTAGGCAATCTCTTTCCGGTCTCCTCGTTTTCGACAATAAAAACATCCTGCAATTTCTTGCCGATCGCTTCCGCTTCGCTCCATCCGGTCAACGTCTCGGCGATATTGTTCATGAATTTCACATTCCCCTTCTTATCGGTCGCAATAACGGCATCGCCGATGCTGCGCAGCGTGGTGTTGAGCCATCGCTGCTGCTCCTTCAACTCGCGTTCAGTTTGATGCTTGTAGAGCGCCATTTCAACAATCGTGCGGACATCGCGTTCATCAAATGGCTTGAGGATATATCCGTACGGATCGATCGTTTTGGCGCGGTCGAGGGTCTTGGGATCTGAATTTGCGGTGATGAAAATAATGGGGATATCCGCGGTCTGAAGGATCTTCTCTGCCGCCTCAATGCCGTCCGTTTTTCCTTTCAACGCAATATCCATCAGAATAATATCCGGATGTTCTTTCAATGCCACATCAATCGCCCGTTGGGCAGTTGAAATATCCGGCAGTACGGCATATCCGGCTCTGAGAAAGATGGAGCGAAGATCGAGCGCTACAATCTTCTCATCTTCAACAATGAGCACTTTTTTCTTTTTCATACAACATTTAATGTTTCACGTTCTATCGGAAATACGACGGAGAACGTCGAACCCCTTTTTCCACGAATCATCAAGGTTCCTTTCAGCTGCTCAACCAGTGCGTTGACAAGTGTTAAACCCAACGACGAATGCCTCTTCGAAGAGAACCCCTTTGGTAAGCCTTTGCCATCATCCCCTACCGTGAGGACAAGATGTGTGCTGTTCCGTTTGGCGATAACAATGGAAATCCGTCCTTTTTTACCTGCAGTAAACGCATGTTTCAGAGCGTTCGTCACAAGTTCATTGATGATCAAGCCGCACGGTATAGCAGCATCGACGTTAAGACTAATGTTAGCAATTTTCGGTGTAATTGCAATGAACTTTGACTGCGCGGAGTACGATTGCTGGAGCACCCCCAGAAGTTTTTTTGTATAGTATACCATATTAACTCGCGACAGATCTTTCGTCTGATACAGTATCTCGTGTACCAGCGCCATCGACTTAACCCGGTTCTGGCTTTCAAGGAAGATCGAACGGGCGCGCACATTTTTGATCGATGAAGAGTGCAGATTCAACAGGCTTGAAATGACCTGCATATTATTCTTCACCCGATGATGCACCTCCTTCAAGAGAATCTCTTTCTCCTGCAGCGAGCGGTGAATCCGATCTTCTGCATGAACCCGGTCCGTGACATTTCTGAAATTGCACACAATAGCGCGGATCCGCGGATCGTGAACAAAATTCGTGAGAGACCCTTCCAGGTACACCCACGTACCGTTCTTGTGTTTGAACCGGACTTGTGTTGACTGCACCGATTCTCCCCCGTGAAACAGCGTATAAATATTCTGCCGATGGATCTTCCGTTCCGCCGGATCGGTCAGGGCGAGAATATTCATTCCTTTAAGTTCCTCCACAGTGTAACCGACCATCTTTTCCACGGATGGTGTGGCGTACAACAACCTCAATCTCCTGTCGAACAAACAAATGCCGTCGGTGCTTCTCTCCACGAGCAGCCGGAAACGTTCTTCACTTTCCGAAAGCGCCTTCTCCAGCCGTTTGCGCTGCGTAACATCATAAAAAGTCGCAACCACTGCTTTTTCATTTTGAAATGTTGTCAGTTCTGCTGAAATAATAACCGTCCCCTTTCTTCCAGCGGGAGAGGTAACATCCGTTTCAAAATTCGCAACCCGTCCTTTTGCTGCAAGGATGCCCATCAATCGATCTCTATCTTCTGACTTTTGATAGAAGCTTGGCGTCAACGAACCGATGATATCTTCCTGTCTCATGCCGGCACTGTCAGCAAAAAATCGATTGGCATATAAAATCTTACCGTCGGGGATACGTGAAATTACCAACGGTACGGTGATTGCATTTGCAATGGCGCGGAATCGTTCTTCGCTGTTGCGCAGTTCATCTTCAATCCGTTTTCGTTCCGTAATATCCTGCACACCGCCAGTGTACACTACAACGGCTTTTGAGACAGGATCAACGATCGGCTGGATGTAATCCCGCAACCATTTGATCTTTCCATCCTTGGTCTTGATGCGGTATTCAATAATCGATGACAGTCCGCTGCGGATCATGTTAATGGAATCGTTCAAACGTTTGAGATCATCCGGTTCGATGATTGCGGTCCATCCGTGTTCGTGATTCAATTCTTCAATCGTGTACCCGGTCACCCGCTCAAAAGCGGGCGACGCCCACTCGGTTCGGAATGTCCCGTCATTTTGTATCACTGCTGAGTACACATAGTCCGATGCGAGGAGCGAGAATAACCTGTACCTCTCTTCACTTTCTTTCAATTTCGCTTCTGCATGTTTGATCTCCGTAATATCTGCCATTGTACCGAGCATTCGGTATGCCGTACCCTCTGCCGTGTAGAGAAATGTACCGCGGTCAAGAACATCAATGTATGTTCCATCCTTCCGGCGAAATTTGTATTCAACGTTGTATTCACTCTTCTTGTTCATCGCGTCGCCGAGCATTACCATCGCGTACGAGCGGTCGTTAGGATGGATATTATTTTCCCACCGTGTAATATCAAATGCAGCAAATTCCTCCGCAGTATATTGCGTTACTTCATGGATCGCTCCGCTCCAAAGAATCTGACCGGTTTCAATCATGTAGTCGTACACAAGCTGCCCTGTCCGTTCTGCAATGATACGATAGTTCTCTTCGCTTCTGCGGAGCGACTGCTCGGCGTCATCACGTTCGGCAATTAGGGCGGCGATTCCAAGCGAGGTTGTGGCGAGCATAACGAGAAATCCGTCGAGCAGTACGATGCTGGTCGTGTACGATTCCGCCGCAAACAATCCTGTCTGCGTCTGTGTCGAAACAATCGCATTCAGCGAAACAAGGTACACGCTTGTTGCGGCGCCGGTTATGCCGAAGCGAATGGAACACCAGATGGTAAACGGAAACACAAGATAGACAAACGAGTAGTTGAGATATTCCTTGAAGTACCGCGCATGAAAAATGACATACGAGATGACAAACAGCAGCGCCAGCATGAAAATATATTCCGCAATCCGTTTGCGTGTCCAATGCTGCCTCACGGAACTCATCAGCTGTAACAGCAGCGGCATAACGATCAGTACACCGACGCAGTTTCCGAACCACCACAATCCCACGTACGAAAAATATCCGTTCCACAACTCCGTGTGAGTAATACCAACGGCGGTGACGCATATGATTGCCCCTGCCAGCGTACTTGCAAACGCGACAATAGAAAAGAGGTACCAAACATCACGCAATCGCCTCAAACGGGTATCGAAACCTATTCGGGTGAGTATATAAAATCCGATCACCGCTTCGACGCATGATGCAGAGGCAAACACAATGCCAAACGGCAGCGACCCCAACACGAAAACATAATTTATCGCGGTGCCGATGAAGACCGCGGGAAGGAACCGTATGCCAAGAAAGAGGAGGAGAACAACGGAGAGTCCGGTAGGAGACCAGATCTGAGCAAAGTGTGTTTCGACAAATGAGAATTTCAACCCAAGATACGTCACACCGAACATCAACGCAGAAAGAGAGAGCAACTGAACGACGTATGGAAGTTTCTTGAAATTCATGGTTGTATTCTTTCGCAAGGTAGAGAAGCCAATGATGAAAATCAATTCGGAAAGAGACTTGCGTGTTCCCGTTCATATTTTTTTTCTTCTTTCCGAGAGATTTACTTCTTACCATACAAATAATCGAAAGAATAACCACACCAATATGGATATTGTCATCGTCGGCATCGCCGCTTTTATTGCCGTCCAACTTCTCATCGGTATTGTCGTTTCCCGGTATATTAAGACGGAGGATGATTATCTTCTCGCGGGAAGAAAACTCGGAATTCCTCTTGCAACATTCTCCATTTTTGCTACATGGTTTGGGGCAGAATCGTGCATCGGTTCAGCCGGTATTGCGTACGATGAAGGATTGGCAGGCATTTCGTCTGACCCGTTCGGATATGCCGTGTGTATTTTCATCGTAGGGATATTATTTGCATTGAAATTCTGGGATATGAAACTGACCACGATTGCGGATTATGTCAGGATCCGTTACTCGCGTAAAGCAGAACGTATCTGCGCGCTGTTGATGATTCCCTCTTCATTCTTCTGGACCGCTGCACAGATTCGCGCGTTTGGTACAATCCTCTCAACCACAACAGATATCGCGTTAACGACAGGAGTCATTGTTGCAACGGTCGTCGTGATCATGTACACATCGTTCGGCGGCATGCTGGCGGATGTTATCACCGATTTCATCCAAGGTTGCATTTTAATTATTGGATTGCTCCTGCTGTTCATTCCCATTATCTCCGAACCGGAAAGTTTTTCGTTCATTGCAGAATCGATCTCGACCCATTCGCAACATAGTTCGGCGTCATTTCTTACCACTGCCGAACACTGGCTCATTCCAATCTGCGGCTCCATCTTCGCGCAAGAGTTGATCGCACGCGTTCTTTCGTCCCGCTCCGCACATGTTGCACGTACATCATCACTCGTTGCATCGGGTATGTATCTTCTTGTCGGATTGGTGCCGCTCTCCATCGGATTGATAGGATCGGTGATGATGCCGGGGATCGAAAACGGCGAACAAATTCTCCCGAAGATGGCGCAGAAATATTTATCACCCGGCATGTATGTTATTTTTTCCGGCGCAATTATTTCGGCAATCCTTTCTACCGTCGATAGCACTCTGCTTGCAATCTCCGGATTGACATCGCACAACATTCTCCTTCCCCTCAAACCGAACATTGCCGAATCATCAAAAGTCCGAATTGAACGTGCTGTTGTGGTCGCGGCGGGAGTATCCGCCGCATTTCTCGCTTTGTATGCTGACGGTGTCTATCAATTGGTGAAAGATGCTTCGGCATTCGGCAGTGCCGGAATTTTTGTTGTAATTGTTCTCGGTATGTACACGCGGTACGGCGATGAGCGTTCCGCTGTCGCGGCACTCATCGGCGGTGCACTCTCCTGGATCATCGCATATTACATCCTCGAATTTGAATACAGCTACATCACGTCACTTCTGATCTCACTCGTTTTATTTTTTAGCGTAAAAAAATTCAAGAGCAATTTGTCTTCTGCTGCACTATAATAGCGGACAACCACCTGATCTCCGCAGCAAATCCAATCGATTTGAAATTCAGAGCGGCTCATCTTCTGTTCATCATCAGTCAAATAATTTTCTCGTTTTCTTCCTTGCTCTCCTTGATTTAACCGGTACGTTGCATACTGCATACAATATACAATCAGCGGGAACCTCAGCATGGAAACGAAAATTGACGTAGGAGAAGTAAAGACGTTGCGGGAACAGATCGCAACGGGGATCCGCTCATCGATCATCGACGGCAGGATCGGACCGGGAGAAAAACTGACGGAGGAAGAAATCGCTCATCAACTGCGTGTAAGCCGTACGCCGGTACGTGAAGCATTTTTTCAACTTGTCTCGGAAGGATTTGTCGATGTCGAACCGCGCAGGGGTGTTGTCGTCAGGGAAATCTCTCTCCGTGATGCCGAAGAAACGTACGAAGTGAAAGGTGTTCTCGAAGGGCTTGCTGCACGGCTCGCGGTAGAGCACTGCACGTCCGATCTGATTAGAACACTGGAAGAGATCAATGATGCGCTCTATCTTGCAGCGGATGAACAATCGGCGGATGTCAAAGAGATACTCGATCTCAACAACAAGTTCCATCTCGCCATTTCAGATGCGTGCAACAACAAGAAGGTGATCCAACAGATCGTCTCATTGCGCCGCCAGACATTGCGGTACAACTACGTGTTTCTTTCCGCACTCTCGCGCCTCCGCCAGTCTGCCGATGAGCATCAGGCGATCATCAATGCATTGGCACACCGCGATGCCGACGAAGTCGAACGGTTGTTGCGTCTTCACAACGAAGCGGCGCTTGCATCACTGCGCACCTTTATGCTGAACAAGAACTCACAATAGAACTTTCATGGAGAATGGTATGACCAAATACAGAATAGCAATCGTCGGATACGGACATGTCGGCGAGTGCGTGCTCAATTCAATTCTCGAATCCCCTGACATGGAACTTGCAGGTATCGTCGAAGTTCCGCCGGTGGTGAAAAGCATGTGTCAAATTAAACCGCAGCAGCCGGCGGTTTTGCGGAACACACAGATTGTGGACGATATCAAAGACCTCGGTCATGTCAATGCGGCGATCCTTTGCTGCCCTTCACGCGCTGTCCATCGTTTGGCAAAAACGGTTCTCGAGTCGGGAAGCAACTGCATTGATGCGTTCGATATACACAATGAAATTCTCACCATGAGAAAAAAACTGGACGAGATTGCAAAAGCGAACGGCAAAGTTTCGATCCTTTCTGCCGGCTGGGATCCCGGGATCGACTCGGTGATCCGCGCATGGTACGATGCCATGGCACCAAAAGGGATTACCTACACAAATTACGGACCCGGCATGTCGCTCGGGCA
Source organism: Bacteroidota bacterium (assembly GCA_040751955.1). Lineage (GTDB taxonomy): Bacteria > Bacteroidota > Ignavibacteria > UBA10030 > UBA8401 > SpSt-333. The sequence continues at coordinate 62,413 of JBFMFY010000007.1, read as the reverse complement.
TACATGTGCTGTCAAAGCAATTGAGGGAGTTGAGGATGCACTTTCGATGACGATCCCGACCGGTTCCGGTATTCATCGCAGAGTTGTGTACGTGCAGATGAGACCGGATGCTTCCTTCAGTGCGGTCGAATCTCGAATCAAAGAAGATGGATACTTCAATGGTGATGAAACAATCGTCAAACAGGTGGATTGTATCAATTCGATTATGGATGTGGGGCACGGCGTTTCGATTGAACGAAAAGGTGTTTCGGGATTGTCGCACAACCAGATGTTCAAATTCGACATGCGGATCAATAATCCCGCACTCACTGCACAGATCATGGTTTCCGCCGCACGCGCTTCGATGAAACAGAAACCGGGCTGCTACACCATGATCGAACTGCCGGTGTGTGATTTTTTGTACGGCAACGTCGAGACATTCATCAAAAAATTGGTGTGAGCCCTCCATGGATCCATACTCACAACGAATGATCAATACCGATTTCTTCCACGCAAAACGGGATCTTCCGACACGTGTTGCTGTGGTGCTCGATGGATATCTGGAGAATCGAAATCTGCAATTAATCAAGCCGATGTCCCGTGCATTTTCAGAAAAGAGCATCATTGAACTCATCGCCACGGATGATCAGAATGCTCAACCGGGGGCTGCCGTTCAACCGATCGCCTACATCGCATTCGTCGAACTGCAGCGGAGCGGCGTTATTCTTGTCGGCGATGAAGTGGAATGGAACGGAAAAATTATCGGCACCATCGCCGGATACGACGATACCCACATGCCGAACCACCAGAACGTGATCGTCTCTGTTGCCAAACGTATTTCAGGAAAAGACCTTGGATTGAATGTGGAAGACACAATAACGATAAAGGGATTTCAGAAATAAATACCTCGTCATGCCAGCGTACGCCGGCATCCAGATCCTGGATTCCCGCTTTCGCGGGAATGACAACAACGGCAAGAAAAATTGCTCAACACATTTAAAAAAGGAAACCAACCATGCCTGCACCTAAATTCAAATTTCAGATGTACAAACAGCTGCAACAACGCACACAACAAATTTATGCCGAAGCGAAAAAAGCGGCTGAATCTCTCAACATTCCGGCAGAATTAAAAGGGGCGATCGGACTCACCGGCGCAATCTCCGGCTGCCCCTCGCCGCTTCGTGACGATATCGAACACGCGATGGCGACTGAAGGGAAAAAAGTGGTTCCGCTCGCCGTTTATGTCGATCAGATCCGCGAGATCATTAAAGATACGTACGGGGATGAATATGATGCATGTCCCGTGAACACATGCGAAGCCGGATTATGGACGACGTTCGAATGCTTGATGACACCGCCATTTCAGGGACGCGGCGACAACTATCGCTCGAGATACATTGCTCCGTTGGAACGTCATGCACATCATCAAGCATCATACGGACGCCCCTTCCCTCCGAAGTATAAAGATATCCTTGCAGATCGCGGCAGTACCGCAGGCGAATTGGGTTTCTACGGAAAACGTCAGGCGAACTTCGACACCATCTTTGTTCCGATGGCTGGCGCCGAATATCCCGTGCATGGAATAAAATATTATCCTGTTCCATTAATGAAGAATATCAATGCAAAAGAATCGTTGACAGAGATCGGGAAGCAGGCAAAGCGGCACGAGACGATGCTTTCTGGTTTTGCGTCGCTCGGGTACGACACACCGGGATACGGGTACGGAGAAAAAGATTCCGACGGAACTCCGCTGCTGCAAAAAGGTTTGGCTTCGCTTGCAAAAGAATACAATGTCCCCTACATCATCGACAACGCGTGGGGACTCCCGATTATTGGCAACAGCATCAAAAAGATCGGCGCCGATGTGATGATCTATAGTATGGATAAAGCAACCGGTTCACCGACGAGTGGATTGATCATCGGAAAAGAAGATGTGCTCGTTCCGATCCGCCGCGCGCTCGGCATGCATGGAAACCGGTACGGTACCACCGCATCGTACGGCAAAGCCGCTTTCGTTACGCACGATCCTGGAAAAGAAGGATTGTCGGGACAAGTTGCGGCGTTGAAAGTTCTCCGCGATCATCCTGAAGTTGTGACGAAGCCGGTGGATGAACTGTACGAGATCTGTGAGAAAGAATTTGCAAAGATCGATTCCCGAATCCGTCCCTTCTTCAAGATATACAGAAGCAGAAATAGCGGCGCGGTAGAGATCAACTACGAAGAGAGTTGGAAGAACGGAAAACTCGGTATTCCCATTTTCTCCATCGAAGATATGTACGCTGGTTCGCATCTGTTCCAGGACGGAATGACGGCGATGGGAATCATTCCGACGATCGCGTACGACGCCAACTTCTTCATCTCTCCCGGACTCGGCACGTGCGATTCAAAGGGACAGTTGATCCACGAGCGTGCACAGATGATCGTCCGCGCGCTGGTGATGTTGATCGAGATCGTCTGCAGCCATGCGGGAACATTTGAATAGTAAAACTTTGCGCTATACATGTAAGGTTCCGTGTTATGGAATTTGAGATTGGGACCATCTGAAAAATCTCAAATCAATGTCATTCCGAGTTGCTGTTTAACGAGGAATCTCGTTTTTCTTTTCAAATTCAACGGCGAGATTTCTCGCTTCGCTCGAAATGACAGTACCAAGATAATTTTTCAGATGTCTCGATTTATTTGAAATTTGAAATTTTCTTAAAACCGATTGCATGGAATTATAATAGGTTAAACATGTCAGCCCTCAATAAAGTTATCGACGCGGTCGATGTTGAAGCATACCTGATGTGTACCAATGCACATCAAGGACATGCGCTTGCGCTGCAGCTCGGAAAAGAAATGAATCTCGGAGATGTCGATGTCATGTTCGAAGAATTCGACGGGTACGGCGTCCGTGTCCGTATCCGCAAATACATCCATCGTCCTGCACAAAAGTACCACTGGCTGGAGAGCGACCCGCAATGAAAAAGATCCTCTGCGTCCCGTTCGATCCGGTCCACGATGTCGGCATCAAACTAATAAAAAATTCTCTTGCAGAGCGCGGACATTGCACCGAACTCCTCCCCCCCGACCTTTCGATGGAAGAGATCGTGAAAAAAGCATCGGCAACACAGTATGATTACATCCTTGTCAGCCGCACGCTGGGGTACGGTGTGGCAGAGCTGCTTGCACGATTCAACGACCTGCTTGATGCTGCAGGCGTTCGCGAATCGACAAAAATAGTATTGGGAGGAAAACCGATCACACCGGAACTTGCCGCGGAACTCGGCTTCGACAAAGGATTCGGCGAACACTCATCGATCGACGAAGTGATTGCATACATTGAAGATCGTCCGTTGCACAGCGCCGCCGGCAACCATGAGCGGACAAAACCGGATATCACGTGCCACTATTTCTATTCCTTCCGGCACAGACGAATCGGCGATCTGCTCGATACAATTGCGGAAAAAACGTTGCGCTGGGCAGAAGGTAAATCGTCCGCCGGAATAGAACGATGCAAGATACGTCAGGAACTCTCCGTAGTTACGGACTCGTCCCGCAGAAGATCATTAATGGATCGGTACGACGCACTGTGCGATCCGGTTATCGCCGATGCGAATTCCAAAAAAATATTCCCGAAAGGGGTCCGCTACATCACGGACAACGAAGTCGAAAATATCCGGCTGCTCCTCCGCCAGAAACAATCGCTGCATCAACAGAATATCCGGCACAACGCACGCCAGCCGCTCATTTTCAAATTCCTCGGCAGCGGATGTCCGACGATGGATATCGTTCACGCAAAGATCTGCGAGCGGTACGGCGTTGACGGATTCCTCATCATCAATCCGTCGTGGGAGGCGCGGTACGAAGGATTGCTCCACGGACTCCTGACGCATGAGAACGACGGAACGATCACCTCTGAAGAAAATGTACGGTTGATGAGGGAATCTCTGGACCCTTCGACATTACTTACTGTCCGCGCACACCGTGGATTGAACACGCCGGAGACGATCTATCTCGCCGCACAAGCGGGCGCCGATATGACAAAGATCAATCTTGTGTACGGATCGCTCGGCGCAGGTACAGATCCTGAGCGATTGACTGTGGATGGTCTGTTTGCGATGAAGATCGCAGCCGAGCATATCATGGCGTTCGACATTCCGGGAAACGATGAACTGAGCGGCGTGCCTGCTGCAAAATCACTTGCGGGATTATTGATCAACGTGATGCTCGGAAAAAAACTCGGGGCAAAAGCGATCCTGAAACCTCTCTTCTGCTACGGACCGGATATTGTTCTGCATGGACAGATGAAACAGAATTATGTCGATTACAACGCTGCAAAGATCCGCGCGCTCCGTTCGATCGTTGATGCACCGATCTGGCCCGGCGAACCGATCGCGTTCATGACGCAGACGGAAGAACGCGTGCAATCGGCAAATGCCACATCGTACCACGCCGCGCTCGCTGCATGTGCCGGAGTAGATGCAATTACAATAGCGTCAACTGACGAAGCGTTCTCACGCGGACCCATCACGATTGCATCGCGCATCGATTCCATCCGCGCCGTGACCGATGCATTCCGGTTCATGGGAGATGCATCATTCCAACCGACAGCCGCAGCGGACAATTTCACAGATGATTTCGTTCGAAAGATCCAATCGACTCTTGAAACAGTTGCCGCATATGCAAATCTCCCCGAAGCAATCAACGCCGGCGCACTCGGCAGCAAAGAGGACGGCGCGTATCCGGGAACGTTCGGCAAAGGAACAGTCATTCAATAAATATGTGACTTCTGAAATATTCATTTCCCTTTGTCATTTCGAGCAAAGCGAGAAATCTGAATATACCGTGTCATTCTGAACGAGTCCCGATGATTTAGATCGGGATGAAGTGAAGAATCCAGTAAAGAAATTCCTCAAATCACATTTTCGTTTTTATGTCCATCATCGGCATCGCAGGGACGGCAAAGAACACCGGCAAGACCACCACGCTCAACGCGCTGCTTCACAAATCTCAGTTTGGAGTTCTGGATGCAGACAATACTTCATCGGTGTCATTTCGAGCCGACGAAGGAGGCGAGAAATCTGCTTCTCCGCCGCATATTCAGTCCAGATTCCTCACTCGTCCCTTCGGGACTTCGTTCCGAATGACAACCGGCGTTACCAGTATCGGCTATGACGGCGAAGAGATCGACAACATCACATCACTTCCGAAGCCGCGCATCTTTCTTCATCATGGAATGATCGCTTCAACATCGTTGCAATGCGTGCCGGCGAGAGGCTGGAGCATCATTCAGAAAACCGGATTGTACACTGCGCTCGGCGAGATCGTCATTGTGCGATGTGAGACACCCGGCTTGATTGTGCTTGCGGGACCGAACAAACGGAGCGAACTCGAAAAGGTTGTGCGACAGATGACAGATTTAGGTTGCAAAGATATTTTTGTTGATGGTTCGCTCAATCGTATTGCACCGATGTCTGTTGTCGACAAGATCATCTTCACCACCGGCGCAGCACGGACAACCGACATTGCCGCTCTTGTTGAGGAAATGAAAGCGATTGAATTCTTATTTCAATTCGGTAAGACGCAGTGGAATAATAAACAAAACAACTTCTCAATCAATGTCATTCCGAGCGAAGCGAAGAATCTCGCTTTACCTGCCGGGAGCTCCTCCTCAACCATTATTGACGCAACGGAAGTCGAAAAGTTAATATTACATTATAAAGAGGATTGTCGTTCCAGCGAAAGCGGGAATCCACTTATTATCAATGGATTGATTACATCGATTGGTTTGCAAACACTTACCGAAAGAATTCGTCTCCTGCAAGAAGCAGACCGCCCGCATGAAATTATCTTCACCGATCCCATCTCCCTCCTTCTTTCCGGCGAGCCGCAGCGCACCGCACAACACATTGCACAACTGACCGGACTCAACATCATCATCTCGTATCGTAAACCTATCCTTCTCGCTGCAATCACCGTTAATCCGTTTTATCCCGAGTACCGCGGCACGACGTACACGGCGGCGTATGTGGAAGCGACACTATTGATTTCTTCTATGAAACGATCTCTGCATTCACCGCTCTTCGATATGATGAGATCCGAAATCACTGAATCATACCGGAACATACTGTAAGAATGAACCGCAGTTATTCTGTTCACACTTGCCAAACATTTTTTCCAAAAATTCCGTAACACACGCCCGCCAATATTTTAGCAACTTCTTCGTCCCCATCTCCGTAGAATGTCACAATTGTTACGTTGGAAAAAAGCGACAATGAAAACAGATATTTTTCTCGGTGAAAAAAATTGAATACAGCACATTCTTCTCCGGATTTCATTTTCTGCAATTCCGTTTGTTTTCCCAAGAGCGATTTGTCCGAATAACAAAATATTTTTCCTGATTTCATTCTTGCTTACCAACAAAAAACTTGCAAGACTTGCATGTAGTAACTGACCGCAAGTCAGTCCCTGTTTATAAGTTCACAAACACGAATACTGCTTCAGGTTTCACATTTCATGTCTCATGCTTAAAGTCTGCCTTGATGATTAAAAACCTGAAACCTGAATCCTGAAACGTGAGACTCTTAATTGTAACTTCGTGCCTTAGTGGAAAAAAATGGGCACCGTTGAACGCAAAGAACGGGAAAAAGAGAGCCGCAAAGAATCGATCATAGACGCCGCACAGAAAGTCTTCTTCGACAAAGGTCTGCTTCTTGCTACCATGGACGAGATCGCAGAACAGGCGGAGCTAGCCAAAGGAACTCTCTATCTCTATTATCATAGCAAGGAAGATCTCTACCTCGCCGTCATGATGCGGGGTATGTCGCTGCTGAACGACATGTTCCGCTCCGATATCGACGCACGGGCTCCGTTCCTCGTAACACTGCTGAACCTCAGCGAGACATATTCAAAATTCTACGAAGAGCACAAAAACTATTTCCGCATGATGCATTTCTTCGAGACGCCGCAATTCCACAAACAGGTCTCTGCGGAGATGAGGCACTCATGCGACTCTGTTGCGCAGCAGTTGTGGAATATCGTCATCGAAGCGTTGAAACAGGGTGTCCGGCAGGGGTTGGTGCGGGACGATCTCAGCCCGGTCGAAATAACGATCGTCCTCTGGTCGAATGCGACAACGCTGCTGATGCGGATCGACGCGCAGTACGATCTTTGGAAAGAAACGATGAATATCGACCTGAAACATACGCTTCGACTCTCCACGACACTGTTGATTGAATCCATACTGACCGACAAAGGAAAAGAAGAATTACACAGAATATTGAATACGAGGTACAGATGAAAAGAGAAAACAAATCACATCAGACAAGAAGCATAACAGAATACCTCAACCGTGTCATTCTGAGGAGTCCCGCGTTGTGCGGGACGACGAAGAATCCAGAAGATGGATTCCCTGCCCGTCCGGCAGGCGGGTTCACTCCGTCCCGACACGGAGGAGATACGCTGCGTCGGGACTTTGTTCAGAATAACAGCAGAAAAGCATTGTCATTGCGAGCCGTTGTTTGGCGAAGCAATCTCCTTTTTTGTCGCAGAAGCAACAGATTGCTTCGGTCGCTGCGCTCCCTCGCAATGACATCGTCATTTTTTATTTTGGTCCCTCTTGGTTTAACCGCGCAAGACACTACGCAACTCTCGCTCACGATCGATGCAGCAGTCCAAATGGCGATACAGCATAATCCCGAGCTCGTTTCCGCGCGGCTGGAGGTGGAGCGTTCCGACGCGCGTGTGATGGAAGCATGGGGATACACGATGCCGTCAGTCGATCTCAGCGGCAATTTCAACCACATTGTCTCCAAGCCGAAGAGTTATTTTCCCGATGCAATCTATTATCCGCTCGTGAAACTGATGGACTCTTCGGCAAAAGTACCGAAGCCGACCGGTCAACTGATCGAGCTCCCTTTCTCAATGTCCCCCACAAATTCTGCCAATGCCGCATTGAACGTGCGGCAGATTCTCTTCAACGGATCGGTCTTCATCGGCGTTGGTGCGGCAAATATCTATTCAAAGATGGCGCGGGATATCTTCCTTCAAAAGAAGGTCGAGACGGTAACAAAAGTCCGCAAAGCATATTATGGCGCGCTGCTGGCACGTGAAGCGCTGACGATGATGCAATCCAATCTGAAAAATGCAGAAGAAAATCTGAAGAATGTGCAATTGATGCGGTCACAGGGCATCGTCTCCGAATACGACGAACTGCGCGCAACAGTCGGCGTGGAAAATCTCCGCCCGATTGTTATTCAGTCCGAGACAAATTTTAATCTTGCTGTTGACAATCTCCGCAACACAATCGGCGTCGCGGATTCGGTGAACTTCATCCCGGCAGAAAGTTTAACGCTGCAGGAAGTGGACGAATCCATATTGATGACAGCGAATGAAACCGTACTGGAATCGAACCCGGCTCTCAACATCGTACAACATCAGATCGAATTGAACGATGCATTGGTGTATGCGGAGAAAGCAAACTTCCTCCCCACCATCGCGGCGTACGGTTCGTACTCGTACACGGCGATCAAAGATGATTACAGAATTTCGACGAACGACTTTTACAAACAATCGCAGGTGGGATTGACATTCTCGCTCAATCTTTTTCAGGGACTGCAGACAAGTTCGCGCATTGAACAGGCGCAGCTGGAGAAACAGAAAACAGAAGAACAAAAAGGAAGTCTCGAACGGAATCTGCAGATGGGCGTACGTTCTGTGATCGGAAACCTGCGCCAGGCGCGTAAGCGTATCGATGCTCAGCAGAAGACTGTCGAGACGGCGGAACGTGGCTACAAGATCGTCACCGCCCGCTTCCTTACAAATGCTGCAACGCAATTGGAAGTGAACGATGCGCAGCTTGCGCTCTCTCAGGCGAAAGTGAACCGTATGCAGTCGATCTATGATTATCTCGTCGCTGCTGCCGAACTCGATTCGATGCTCGGCCGCCTGCCGGAGTATGCGCGGGAAGAGGAGGAGTAAGAAATGTCCTCGTTTCAAAAAAAATATAGTCATGCTGAGCAAAGCGCAATTTATAGAATTGCGTCATCCTTCGACGCATGCCGATACCAACATCGGCATTTGCTCAGGATGACTATGCTCTATTGCGTTGCGTCGAAGCATGTTCCAAAGAAATGAATAACAAAGGAATCCATCAATGAAAAAAATATCAACCGCAGTTGTCATCTGTGTTTTCCTTCTCGGCGTTTCTTCCTGCACAAAAGAAGAAACAGGCAGCACGCAAAAAGTCCAACCGGTCAACGTTACGGTCCAACAAATCAAACCATCTCCCATGATCGACGGCATTCAGGTTGCCGGTACGGTGAAAGCGTTTGAAGATGTGATGATAAGCCCCGAAGAAGGGGGTGTCGTGAAAGAGTGGGTGAAAAAAAAGGGAGACCATGTGAAGAAAGGTGATCTTATCGTTATTCTCAAAGATGAAGTGATCAAAGCGGGATACGACGCCGCCGAAGCGCAATACCGGATCGCGCAACTCAATGTCGAAAAGCAGCAGTCGGTGTACGAACAGCAAGGGATCAGCGAATTGCAGTACAAGAATATGATCTACAGCCGTGACGCCGCAAAAGCCAACGCCGACTTGATGAAAGCGCGCTGGGAACGGACGCAACTTCGCAGTCCGATTGACGGCGTGGTTGACAATACGATGCCGAATGCCGGCGAAATGGCTCCGCCCGGCGTTCCGATTGCCCGGGTAGTGAACACATCCATGATTAAGATACAAGCGGAGATTCCCGAATTATATGCCGGCACGATAAAAACAGGAACACCCGCATCGGTGACGTTTGACGCTGTTCCCGGTGAAGTGCTGAACGGCACTGTATCGTTCGTCAGTTCAACCGTTTCGGCTGCGAACCGCACGATGCTCATCGAGATCGTGCTGCAGAATCCGCACGGCAGGATCAAACCTGAAATGGTCGCAAAGGTGAATCTTGTCCGGAGGAAAAAAACCGACGCAATCCTCGTCAGTGAGAATATCATTCAACTGGTAGACCGCGACCGGTACGTTGTTTATGTGAACAACAACGGCATTGCGGAAGAACGGCGCATTACAATCGGCGGCCGCCAGGGAAATCTCGTTGAGGTGACATCGGGATTGAACATCGGAGAACATTTGATTGTCACCGGGTATCAGAAACTGATCAACGGCTCGCCGGTTGTGGTGACGGAATAAAAAAATAGAGAATAAAAAGATAGTCATGCTGAACAAGGTGCAATACGCAAAATGGATCATCCTTCGACGCGTCCCGATACAATGCATCGGGACTTGCACAGGATGACGATACTCTATTGCACTGCGTCGAAGCATGATACTCAGGAGTACATAGCATGAAAATCTGGAACATAGCAGTTGATAATAAAACAGCCGTTTACCTGTTAATGATTTTGATCGTCATCTTTGGGTACACGTCGTACAATGATTTGCCGCGGGAAGCAACGCCGGACATTACCATTCCTCTCGTTATCGTTTCAACTCCGTACATCGGCGTTTCACCCATTGACATCGAAGGATTAATTTCCCAGCCGCTCGAGCGCGCGTTGAAGGGATTGAAAGATGTCAAAGAGATCCGTTCAGTCTCAAAAGAGGGACTGTCAACCATCAGCATCGAGTTCAACACCGGCATCGATATCGACGAAGCGCTCCGCCGCGTTCGGGATAAGGTGAACTCGACACGTTCACAACTTCCCGCCGACATTCTTGATCCCATCGTTTCGGAGATCAACATCAGCGAATTCCCGATCATGTATGTGAACGCTGTCGGCGATGTCGGCGCGGCGCGGTTGAAGAACGTTGCAGAAGAGCTGCAAGACAAGATCGAATCGGTTCCCGGCGTACTGCGCGCAGATATTGTCGGCGGACTTGAACCGGAAATTCAGGTGAATGTTGATGTGTACCGCATGAATGCATATCAGGTCAGCTTCGACGACGTATCGGGAGCAATCCGAGTGGAAAATCTTTCAATTCCCGGCGGAACGATCGAAACGAAAGAAAAGAATCTCACTGTCCGCGTTCCCGGTGAATTCAAACAAGTGAAGCCGCTGGAAGACATTATTTTAAAAATCCAAAACGGCAAACCGATTTATCTGCGGGATGTCGCAACGGTCAAGTCTTCGTTTGAGGACAGACAAACCTACTCGCGGTTGAATGGCAACGAAGTTGTCACACTTGCAGTGCGCAAGCGAGCAGGAGAAAATCTTGTCCGCATCGCCGATGAAGTGAAACGAATCATTGCGGTGGAGCAGAGCAATTTACCCGACGGGATCAAACTCGAAATCTCCAGCGATCAATCCCGTTTTATCAAACGCATGGTGCATGAACTGGAGAACAGCATTTACACCGGTATGTTCCTCGTCGTGCTTGCGCTGTTCATGTTTTTCGGATTCAAGAATTCATTGCTGATCTCGACGGCGATTCCGCTTTCAATGTTTACCGGATATATTGTCCTTAGCGCGATGGGAATTACACTGAACATGGTTGTCCTCTTCTCTCTCTTGCTCGTGCTCGGCATTCTTGTTGATGATGCCATTGTTGTTATCGAAAATACATACCGCCACCAGCAGGAGTACGGTGAAGAGCCGAATGCCGCAGCAAAGAATGCCGCAGGCGAGGTCTTCATCCCCGTGTTGACATCAACAGTAACGATTCTTTCTGCGTTCATTCCTCTGCTCTTCTGGCCCGGTATCGTCGGCGAGTTCATGAAATTTCTGCCGATCACATTGATCGTAACGTTGACCGCATCGCTCTTTGTTGCGTATGTCATCAGTCCGGTACAAGCGGCGAAATGGATTGACTACAAAAGAGAAATTAAGAAGGCAAAATTCAATCTCGAGCATCCACACTGGTACAAGAAGTACAACCCGTTCACATGGCTGTATCACGAAGTAGATGATAAATTTTTCCCCTGGATGCAGAAGAATTATGTGCAGGTTATTCGGTGGACATTGCACAACAAGAAGAAAACCATGCTCGGTTCGTTCATTCTCCTGCTGACAATCATTGTGTTGTTCGGATTGTTCAATAAAGGAGTTGAGTTCTTCCCCAATACGGAACCGGCGCAGATCAGCATCAGCATCGAATGTCCATCGGGTGCATCGCTGGAAATTACCAACGGGATTGCCAAAATTCTCGAAGAACGGCTTGAAAAAATTCCGGGGCGAAAGGATGTCGAATTCATCGTTTCGCGCATCGGCACATCGGACAACGTGTTCGATTTTGGCGGACAGGGAACATCAAATAAAGGAAGTGTTGCGATCAATTTCTTCGAAAAAGATTTCCGCAAACAAAGCACATTCGTAACGATGGAAGAAGTACGTGAAAAATTAGCCGGTATTGCAGGTGCCGATCTGCGGTTGACCAAACAGCAGATGGGACCTCCGGTTGGCGCTCCCGTGAACATCGAAGTTTCGGGCGAGGATTACACTCAACTTGCAACACTCAGCAAACAGATCCGCGAAAAAATCAAAGATGTTCCCGGGCTTGTGGATTTGAAAGATGATTACAATACCGGACGCCCCGAAGTGGAAATTATCGTTGACCGCGAAAAAGCGGGATTGTTTTGGACGAGCACAGGACAGATCGCATCAACGGTCCGTGCGGCAATTGCAGGCGTTGAGGCGTCGAAGTACCGCGTGGGTGAAGATGAATACAAAATCCGAGTGCGGTTAAAAGAAGACCAGCGCACTGCCCCTGCCGATCTCGAAAATCTCCGCATCAATTTTATGAACAGGCGCGGACAGTTGCTCTCGATTCCGCTCACATCGGTTGCAACCATCCGCCGCACCACATCCGTAACGGACATTCGCCGCAAAGATATGAAACGCGTCATCACAGTCAGCGGCGATGTGGAGGGACGCGTACAGTCCGAAGTGATTAACGATGTGAAAGCACGAATCGCAGGTATCGAAATGCCGAACGGGTATTCAGTAAAACTGACAGGTTCGGAAGAAGAACAGCAGAAAGCGTCCGACTTCCTGAGCCGCGCGTTTGTCATAACGCTCCTGCTCGTCTTTTTAATTATGGTAATGGAATTCAATTCGATGAAAGTTCCGTTCGTGATCATGATCTCGGTGATATTGTCGTTGATAGGAGTACTCTTCGGCTTGCTCGTCACACGCACAGCACTCAGCGTGATGATGACGGGCGTCGGCATTGTTGCGCTTGCAGGAATCGTGGTGCGCAACGGCATTATTCTTCTCGACTTTGTAAAACATAAACATAATGAAGGGGGACTTTCATTGGATGACGCATTGCTCGAAGCAGGCAGAGTCCGTTTGCGCCCTGTGCTGTTAACCGCCGCAGCCGCAGTGCTGGCATTGATTCCGATGGGAACGGGCTTTGATTTCAATTGGACAGAATTTCATTTCGTCACCGGATCGGAAAGCGCCGGCTTCTGGCGTCCGCTGGCAGTTGCAATCATCTTCGGCTTAACATTCTCCACATTCCTCACGCTCGTCGTCGTACCGACAGCGTACTCGCTGGTTGATGAGTGGACAGAAAAGATAAAAGAGTGGATGAAGGAAAAATTTGTGAAAGAAAAAGAATATTGATCATATCTGCAGCCGAGCACGACAATCACGGCTGCATTGGGCGAGAATTATTCGTCTTTTTCCGCCGCTGAAATTTTTTTATATTGTCCTGTCCCTATCGTCTAGAGGCCTAGGACGGGAGTTTCTCAAGCTCCAGACACAAGTTCGAATCTTGTTGGGGACACAAAAAAATCCCTCGCTCAACAAGATTCATCACGCCTGTTTTTGTCAGTACATCTATGGTTAGATTCCCGCTCAAAGTATGCGGGAATGACGTATTATTTGATTCACTTTCCAAAGACACTCTTCAACGATGCTTCCGCTGCCGTCAGGGTACGGTCGATGTCACTTTCAGTGTGCGCAGCGGACATAAATGCCGCTTCGAATTGCGACGGCGCAAGATAAATTCCGCGGTCCAGCATTTCGTTAAAATATTTTCCGAATAGTGTTATGTTCGAAGTCTTTGCGGTATCATAATCTTTCACGGTTCCCTGCGTAAAGAAGAGCGTGAACATGGAACCGACTCGATTTTGCATCAACGGAAGTTGAAATCGCTTTGCAACATCGGCGATCCCATGTTCCAATTTCGATGAAAGATTTTCCAATGTGGTATAGATGGAAGAATCTTTTTTCAACATCGTCAGCATTGCGATCCCTGCTGCCATCGCCAGCGGATTCCCCGATAATGTTCCTGCCTGATACATCGGTCCGCTGGGCGCAACCATTTGCATAATTTCTTTTTTCCCGCCGTATGCACCCACCGGCAAGCCTCCGCCGATGATTTTTCCCAGCGTTGTAATGTCCGGTGAAACGCCGTACAATTGCTGCGCGCCGCCGAGTGCTACGCGGAATCCTGTCATCACTTCATCCATAATGAACAATGCTTTGTGCTGCGCACACAGATTCCGTAATCCTTCCAGAAATCCTTTATCAGGAGGAATGCACCCCATGTTCCCGACAACCGGTTCAACAATTATTCCTGCAACCTGTCCGGAATATTCACCGAACAATTTTTCTACCGACGCAAGGTCATTGTACCGCGCAGTCAATGTTGCGCCGGCGATTGAGGCGGGAACGCCCGGACTGTCCGGCACGCCGAAAGTCATTGCGCCGGAACCTGCTTTGATCAAAAAAGAATCTGCATGTCCGTGATAGCATCCTTCAAACTTGATGATCTTTTCTTTCCCTGTGAACGCGCGCGCCAGCCGGATCGCACTCATTGTCGCTTCTGTGCCGGAATTTACCATACGCACCATTTCGATGGACGGCATGATGGAACAGATCAGTTCCGCCATTTCCACTTCGCGCTCCGTTGCCGCACCGAAACTTGTCCCGTCAATCGCAGCTTTCTGCACTGCATCGAGAATTGCCGGATGTGCATGACCGAGAATCATCGGTCCCCATGAGCCGACATAATCAATGTATTCGTTCCCGTCAACATCCCACAGTTTTGAGCCTTGCGCTTTTTTAATGAAGACCGGATTTCGTCCCACCGATTTGAATGCGCGTACCGGAGAATTCACTCCGCCGGGAATTTTTTGCAGTGCACGCTGAAATAATGCATCTGATGTTTTTGTGTTCATAGTTTTTGGGATATGCTTCGAC
Source organism: Bacteroidota bacterium (assembly GCA_040751955.1). Lineage (GTDB taxonomy): Bacteria > Bacteroidota > Ignavibacteria > UBA10030 > UBA8401 > SpSt-333. The sequence goes on along the minus strand of JBFMFY010000007.1, from coordinate 47,305 downwards.
GCGTCCGCCTACGGCGGACTTGCTCAGCATGACTATAGTGTTGTGTTTGCAATCTTATGTTGTCCGAGAGTTCAACTCTCGGACAGTAACCAGTTCAACTGTTAAACTGTCGAACAACAACGAGAGTGGTAACTTACTTTCTTGCAAGCACTTTGGCGGCATCTTTGGCAAAGTACGTCAAAATCATATCGGCGCCGGCGCGTTTGATCCCCAGAAGTGTCTCCATCATTACCCGCTCTTCATCAATCCATCCGTTGCGACCCGCCGCTTTGATCATCGCGTACTCACCGCTCACATTGTACGCCGCGGTTGGAACTCTGAATGTGTCTTTCACGCGGCGGATAATATCGAGATACGGAAGCGCAGGTTTCACCATCACGATGTCGGCACCCTCAGCCAAATCTTGTTTGACTTCGCGGATTGCTTCATCGCTGTTTGCGGGATCCATCTGATGCGAACGACGGTCGCCGAACTTCGGCGTGCTCTCCGCGGCTTCGCGGAACGGTCCGTAAAATCCCGATGCATACTTTGCCGCGTACGACATGATAGGAATGTTGTGGAAATGATGTTCATCCAGCACCGTGCGGATTGCGCCGATGCGTCCGTCGAACATATCTGACGGTGCGATGATATCCGCGCCTGCCCGGGCGTGCGTGAGCGCTTCCTTCGTCAGCAACTCTACCGAAGCGTCATTCACAATTTCGTCTCCCTGCACGATGCCGCAATGGCCGTGCGAGGTGTACTCGCACAGGCAAACGTCGGTGATGACGACAAGTCCGGGAACATCTTTCTTCAGCGCCCGTACTGCCTGCTGCACAATACCGTTTTCGTCGTACGCTCCGCTGCCAACATCGTCTTTGTGTTCGGGAATACCGAACAGAATGACGGCGGGAATTCCCATTGAATACGTCTCTGCACAATCTTTCACAAGTTCATCAACCGATTGCTGGAACACGCCGGGCATGGAGGAGACTTCTTTCTTGAATTTCTTTCCGGGAACAACAAACAAAGGGTAGATGAAATCTTTCGGCGACAGTTCCGTTTCGCGCACCATGTCGCGAAATGCCGGTTTCATTCTTAACCGGCGAAGGCGCTGGTTTGATTCTATTTTTAGTGACATACTATCCTCATTCTGTTTTTTGTGAAGCAATGTATTCGATAATTTGTTGACTTATTTTTTCGGACTGAAGTACACAGTCGCTGACACTGATGCCGCCGCGATAATTTCCGGACAGAAACAGCCCCGGGTGCAGTCGCTCGAATTGCGCCATACGTTCGGTAACCTGCAAATGTCCGAGGTGATACTGCGGAATCGCCTTCTCCCATCGCGTGATATGGGTGAAGATCGGTTCACCGTTGATGTGCATCAACTCGTTCAATTCATTGTGTACCATTGAAAGCAATTCTCCGTCGTGTATCAACGCATTCTCCGGTTGACGGGATCCGCCCACAAAAACGGTGACGGCAGCGCACCCATCGGGAGCGCGGCATTCAAACAATGACGATGACCAGATCGCGCCGAGAATCTTCCTGTTTTCCTTTTCGGGTATCAAAAAACCGAATCCGTCCATCGGCAGTCGTACCTGCTCTGATCTGTATCCGACAAATACTTCCGTTACCGGCGGATAATAAATTTCCCGTATCGCATGTGCTAGCGAACTATCGAACGGCTGCACGAAACGGGCGGCGGCAGGTGCAGGAACGGCAAGAACTACGATGTTCGTCGAGTGTGTGTGTGCGGAACCATTTGATACATATCGGAGTGTGTATCCTTTCCCTTTCCCGTTCCCGCCGAGGTCAATTCCGTCCACACTAGACGACGTCCGTATAGAATCTCCGAGTGCTTTGCCAAGCGCCTTGGGCAATGTCTGCATTCCGCTTTTAAATGAAAACATCTGCGCGCGGTCTTTTGCAACTTCTCCCCGTTTCTTCCGGTCGCGTGCACCGGCAATCTGCCCGCGTATCAATCCGCCGTACTTCTCTTCCAGTGCATACAGTTTTGGAAACGCTGCGCGGACGCTTAATTTTTCCGGTGATCCGGCGAAAACTCCCGCAACGAAAGGGTTGATCGCGTAATCCAAAAATTCTCTTCCTAATCTTCGCACGACAAATTCCGCAATCGATTCTTCTTTTGCCGCTTTGCCGACAAACGGTTCTTTCAAGAGGCGCATCTTTCCCGCCGGCGACCAGAGCGTTGACGCCAAAAATTTTCCCGGAGACATTGGCAACGGATGCAATTTCCCTTCGCGCAGAATGTAACGATTCTTTCCCGCAGGATTTGCATAGACAAGCTCTTTCTCAATCCCGAGATCGGCAAACAATATCTTAAAGAGGGGCGTCGTTTCAAGCGCACTGTTGGGACCTGTTTCGATCAGCCAGCCCTCCTTCATTACTGTCTTCATTGTTCCGCCGACCTCTGCATCTCTCTCAAAGAGCGCCACGGAATAGCCCTGTTTCTTCAGCCACCACGCTGTTGCAAGCCCCGAAATTCCTCCGCCAATAATTGTAATGTGAGAAGAGGTCATTGTGGTGTCGATAATCTTTTCTCAACAAGATCAGAGAGGCATTCAATGAACGACTCTTCCGTCAGCAATGCCGGCATCATGTCGTAGTACTTCACTCCTAATTTCAGCGCCTCATCGCGTGCTTCGATGTTGATCTCGGAGAGCGTCTCGATATGATCGGTCACAAATGCAATGGGTACGACAAGAAGATGTGTTGCCCCTGCATGTCCCAATCGATCAATCGTTTCAACAAGCGACGGGGTCAACCATTTTTGCGGACCAACTTTGCTTTGAAAACAGAGCGCATGCGGCAATCCGAACTGCCCCTTTTCAACAACAAGTTCATACGTTTTTCTGATGTGATGCGAATACGGATCGCCATCCCGCACCAATTTCATCGGTGTGCCGTGCGCGCTGAACACGATCTGCACTTTGGAACGTTCATTCTTCGGAACACGATTGAGTGCGCAACGAATACGATTCACCATTGCTTCAATGTACAACGGATGATCGTAATAATGTTCAATCAGCGTTGTTGGTATCTCCGGCATGTTCAATCGTTTGATTGTTCGATTCCATTCATTCACACTTGATCCTGTTGTCGCCTTGCAATAGTGGGGATAGAGCGGAAGTAAAACAATGCGGTCGGGTTTCGAATCGAAAACGTTTTGAACGGCAACATCGGTCAACGGATGCCAGTAGCGCATCGCAATGTGAACATCAACTGTGTATCCTTTTCCTCTCAGCCTTTCCAACAAGCGGTCTGCCTGCAATTTCGTCTGCTTCAAAATCGGCGATCGATTGCCAATGCGTTTGTATAACTCCTGCACTTTCGGCGCCCGGCGGGTAGAGATCATTCGTGCAAGCCTTTTGCGAAATAAGAATGCACCGGGAATATCAATGATGTCCGGGTCGCAGAACAAGTTGTAGAGAAATGGTTCAACCGCCGCAAGATTGTCTGGTCCGCCGAGTTGGAGAAGTACAACGGCAATTCTTTCTTTGTATGGGCTCATTCTTTTATACTGGTCCATGCGAAGGTTTTCATAATCCCTTCCTACTCTTCGCAAAGGTGCGGAAGTTCTTTACACAGTCTTTGAAAAGATCGGTTTTTCTTTCATCATTTGGTCAATGTATGCATCAAATGCCATGGCGATGTTGCGGATAACAAGTCTGCCAAGCCCGTGAACGATAATCTTTGTCGGTTCAATTGTTACCAAACCATCATCAACAAAGGGTTGAAGCTTATCGAACGACGAAGCAAAATAATCTCTGAAATTGATCTTGTGTTTTGCTTCGGTTGCGGGAATGTCTAATTCCATATCGCACATGATCCGCATGATGACATCTTTGCGTATATGATCGTCCGCAGTCATTCTGTAGCCGACGGTCGTTGCAAAGTTTCCCGCGCCGATTGTGTTGCAATATCCGGTCACCGTTTTAACGTTCTGGTGGTATGTATTTTGAAAATGTCCGATCGCAGACATCCCGAATCCGTACAGGTCGCATCCTGCTTTGGTCGAGTATCCCTGGAAGTTGCGGTACATTGTTTTATTCTTCTGTGCGATCGTTATCTCATCGGTCGCCTTCGCGAAATGATCCATGCCGATGTTCCAGTATCCTGCATCGACAAGTTTCTCAATCGTCATTTTGAAAATTTCCAGTTTCTCTTCTACCGTCGGCAGTGTTTCCGTCTTGATCACTTTTTGATGCGGCTTCAGCCACGGCACGTGCGCATAATTGAAGACCGCAATTCTGTCCGGTGAAATATCTATTACTTTCTCTACCGTTTCTTCAAATGTTTTCAATGTTTGGTACGGCAAACCGTAGATCAGATCGAGATTGATGCTGGAGAAACCGAGATTGCGGCTCCAATCCACTGCTGCGCGAGTGATCGATTCAGGCTGAATCCGATTGACCGCCTCCTGCACTTTTTCGTTGAAATCCTGCACGCCCATGCTTACACGGTTAAATCCGCTTTCGCGCAGCGCTTTCATATGTTCATATGTCAATCCGCGGGGATCGATTTCGACACTTGCTTCGATACCATCTGCAAAGTGAAAATGATTTTTAATGAACGAACCGATGTTACGAATTTCCTCCGGCTCCTGGTACGACGGCGTTCCGCCCCCCCAGTGCAACTGTGACACCGTACGATTCGGAGAAATCATCGGCGAAACCATTTCGATCTCTTTTTTAAGAAACTTATTATAGTTGACAATATTGTTGTGATCGTGCGTGACCAGCATTGTGCAGCCGCAGAAATAGCAGAGTGTATCGCAGTACGGGAAATGAAAATACAGGGAAAGGTCGGCGCTGCTTCCGTCCGTATTTGTCTTTGCGATCTCTTCTCTGTATTCCTTTGGACCGAAAGAGGAAGAAAAGAGAGGCGCAGTGGGATAACTTGTGTAGCGCGGTCCTTGACCGGAGTATTTTTTTAGAATGCCAACATCAATCGATTCAAATTGTTTCATCGCATCACTTCTCTTTCACATGATACTGAGTGCTGAATGTTTTTACAGCGTTGATAAATGTCTTCACGTTCTCGACAGGAGTTTCAGGAAGAATACCGTGTCCGAGATTGAAAATATGTCCTGCACCGTTGCCGTATTTTTGCAGGATCGATTGTACACCGTGCTCTATCCGTTCGGGGGTCGAGAATAACATCGTCGGGTCAAGATTTCCCTGCAATGCAACTTTTTTTCCGACGGCATTCCGTGCCTTTCCGATATCCGTTGACCAATCCAAACCGACGACGTCGGCTCCGATGTCGGCAATTTTTTTGAGCGAATGACCGCAGTCTTTGCAAAAGACAATAACAGGAACATTTTTCTTCTTCACCTGTTCAACGATCTTTTGAATATACAGGAGAGAAAATTCTTCGAACTCTTCCTGTGCAAGAATTCCGCCCCATGTATCGAAGATCTGCACAATGTCTGCACCGGCGTCAACTTGTGCGGAAAGATACTCAGCCACCGATTGCGCAAGCCGCTGCAACAACAGATGCGCCTGCTGCGGCTTGGAGAAAATCATTTCTTTTGCATGACGAAAGTCTTTTGATCCTTTCCCTTCCACCATATACGCTGCCAGTGTCCACGGCGAACCGGAAAACCCGATGAGCGGCACTTCATCGGACAGCCGCTGCTTTGACAGACGGATCGCATCCATCACGTATCGAAGTCCGCTGTTCGGATCGACGGCGCGCAGTGCATTGATATCTTCAGAAGAGCGTACCGGTTTCGGAAAACGCGGACCCCCTTTCCCCTCTTCAACGATCAATTCCATTCCCATTGCTTCGGGAACCACTAAGATGTCCGAAAAAATTATGGCGGCATCGACACCGATCAATTCTACCGGCTGCACCGTTACTTCGGCGGCGAGTTCTGGAGTTTTGCACAGCGTGAGGAAATCCGCTTTTGCACGGACTGCCCTGTATTCCGGCAAATATCTTCCGGCTTGCCTCATGAACCAGACCGGTGTTCGTTCAACGTGCTGCCTGCGAGCGGCACGGATAAGTAAATCATTTTTCAATGGTATTTTGCTTTCGTTATCAATCGGAATTCATTCTGAGTACGCGAGCACATCGAAGGATAACCTTTCGACGCATACCGTTAATAAACGCCGGCACATGCTCAGGGTGACCAATTTCTATTGTTCGGTTATTTTTGTATAAAACTTTTCTATCGCATCTGCAAATGCCGCGGCGGTTGAACGCGGCGCAACAAGAACAACATTCAAATTCTCTTGACGTGCGGCGGCAGCTGTTGTTTCGCCTATCACTGCCGCATTTTTCAGTGAAAAAATATTCCGAGCGTAATTCATACTATGGCGCACGCTCGACGGACTGAAGAACGTAATCAAATCTGCTCGTTGTTCAATCTCACTCAACATATTTCTCCGTTCGTTATTGAGCGGCAGTTCCTGTGTCGTGTACACGACAACATCGTCAACCACTGCACCGTTCACCGTCAAAATCGCCTGGATGTCATTTTTTGAAAGATTCCCTCTCGGAAACAAGAATCGTTTACCCCTGACACTGGTTTGTGCAATTGCTTGTGCAAGCTCCTGTGCGGAAAATGTATCCGGCAATTGCTCTGCGTGAAAACCAGATTTCTTGATTTCATTTTCCGTTGTTTCACCCACGGCGTAGAGTGCAAGATTGTTCAACTGCGCCGATTGCTTTCGATAGCTGACGCGCTGCAGGAAGTATTTTACCGCGTTTGAACTGGTAAAAATAATTCCGGAATAGCTGTTCAGCCGATCCAGAGCGACATCACACTCTCTCCACGAATCAGGCGCTACGATCTCCAGTGCAGGAAAAAGAAGAACGTTTGCTCCTTTTTGCATCAACAGTTCGGAAAATTCTTTTGCCTGTTCTTTCCGCCGCGTGACTACAATTGTTTTGCCGGAAAGTGGTAGCTGCCTTGTCACGGCGAATTTTTCCGTATCTCGTCTAAAATATCTTTTGCACCGCGCGCGAGCAATTCATCGGCAAGCCGGATGCCCAGTCCTCCCGCTTCATCCGGTGAACCGTTGATGGAACCACGTACTACTCGCTTTCCATCAAGCGATCCGACCATCGCATCAAGGATGAATGCGCCATTCTCGATTCTCCCGAATGTGCCGATCGGAATTTGGCAACCTCCTTCGAGGTGGCGCAGAAGAGCGCGTTCGCCCGTGGTTGCAATTTGTGTTTCAGAATGTGACAGCGGAGCTATAAGTTTCATTAATTCACCGTCGTCATCACGTATTTCAATTCCAAGAGCCCCCTGCCCGACAGCGGGAAGAATGAACGCCGGTGAGAATACTTCGGAGATCATCGCAGCCCAACCCAGCCGTGTTACGCCCGCTTTGGCAAGGAGCATTCCGTCCCAGTCGGATTGTTCAAGTTTTTCTCTTCGTGTTTTGAGATTGCCTCGTATGTCGATGATCGTTAGATCGGGGCGGTGCTGCAACAATTGGCATTTTCGCCGCAAACTTCCCGTCGCTACTTTTCCCCCTGTTGGCACATCGTTGAACGAAGCATATTTTTTTGATGGATGCGAAATGAACACATCCCGCACATCTTCGCGTTTGGAAATTGCACCGAGAGTTAATCCGGGGGTTAACTGCGTCGGGACATCTTTTAAACTATGAACAGCAAGATCAATCTCTTTGTCTAACAGCGCTTTTTCAATCTCTTTGGTGAATAATCCCTTATCACCGATTTTCGACAGAGGCGAGTCGAGAATTTTATCGCCGGTGGTTTTGATAATGACGGTATCGATTTCGATCCAAGAATATCGCTGCTGCAGTTCCTGCCGCACCCATTCTGCCTGCCAGAGCGCTAGTTCGCTTCCGCGTGTTCCGATAACGATTTTGTTCGGTTGGATCACTCGTGTCCCTCTGAATGCTTCGACCTGTCCAATCCGAATAAACTCCTCACGAGATCGAGCCGGGATTTTTTCTGACTCTCGGTTTCATCATGTCCGTTGCGAAGCGTGACGGTTGGGTGATGGAGCAGTTTGTTGACGATCCGTTTTGTCACCAGGTCGATCAATTCCTGATCGCGATCGGTAAAGCGGTTGATATGTTTCGCAACTTCTTCCTGCCGGACATACTCAAAATGATTTCTGAGATCTTGAATCGTAGGACCGACCTGCAATGACTTGAACCATTGGTGGAAATTTCTCATTTCCTCCAGAATAATCCCGTTCACTTTCGGCAGTTCCGATTCACGTTTATGAATGTTCTGAGAAATGACATTGGAGAGTGAATCCATATCGTTCAGGAATACATTGTCAATATCATTCGCTGCCGGATCGATATTGCGGGGTACGCCGATATCGAAAATAAAGAGCGGGGTGTGATGCCGTTGTTTGAGCGCCGTCTTGATCTGCGGTGCGGTGAGAATATATTCTTTGGAATCGATCGATGAGATGATGATATCGACGGTCGGGATGATCGTGTGGAACGATTCGAATTCAACGACATTCCCTTCGAGTGTTGACGCAAGTTCTTCCGCTTTCTGCCGCGTGCGGTTCGTAATGAATAATGCTCCAATACCGCGTCCCGTTAAATGCTTTGCCGTCAACTCTCCCGTTTCTCCGGCACCGATCAACAACGCTTTGCGTGTGCCGAGATCGTCGAAAATTTTCGACGCCATCTCAACGGCAGCATAACTCACGGAGACGGCACCTTCCATCAGCGACGTTTCCGTTCTCACTCTCTTCCCGACGTGCAGCGCCGCCTGTAGAAATTTGTGCATCAATGTTCCGACCGTTTGCTCTTCTACCGCAAGTTGAAAATCATCTTTGATCTGCCCGAGAATCTGGACATCGCCGACAACCATCGAATCGATGCCGGCAGCAACTCGGAAAAGATGTTTCACAGCAGCAACAGCGGAAAGCGAGTATAGATTTTCATATTTGAGAAATGAGGCTGCATTCTTAAATCCGACAAAATAATCTTGTATTTCCCGATAATAAGAAGCGGCAGTATCAGTCTGTTGCTGAAATGTTTTATCGATCACTCCGTATAATTCGGTTCGGTTGCATGTAGATGTGACAAAACATTCGCTAAAAAATTTCTCTCTGCAGGCATGGAGCAGGCGGCGCTTTTCATCAGTGGAAAGCCATAACTTTTCACGCACATCCAGCGATGCAGTCCGATGATTTATTCCGACAACAAAAAGATCCATGTTTCAGCCGTAAATCAATAAAAATTATGAAAATTGCTGAAATACAAATTCCCCACCGTTAGCGAAAAAAACGACACGACGAATCCGGCGATTGCAAGTATCATAAAGCGTCGCCCCTTCAATCCCGAATACCGTTTTGCCAGAAGCGCAATTCCGTACATGATCCATATGCATATTGTAATAACCAATTTCGGGTCAAAATACGAAAAATGCTCAAACGCCCGGGGAAGCCATATCATACCAACTGCAATCGCTATGCCAAGAAAGACAAAGCCAATTGCTATGGAAATTGAGGTCATTTGCTCAAGAATTTCCAGATTTGGCAATTTTGTATAGAAGGCATTGAAGCGTTTTGCCTTGATATTACGGTATAACATGATATACAGAAATCCGTACACCGCGGCAAGCGCCAGTCCGACGTACCCGACAAGCGCGGATGAGACATGCGTACCGAGAAGTTTGCTGCGCAGGACAGGTTTCACTTCCAGCAGATCTTCAATAAAGAGCGACGAAATAATCTGGAAGATAAACGACAATGTAATGATAAAAAAGCCTGTCCCTTTTACTTTGATCATGTACTCGATAATGAGATAGACAATAAAAATGGCAAACGAGATCAGCGACATGATCTCGTACATCGTGGTGATGGGAACGTGATCGAACGCTTCCGTCCGGACAATGAGATAGCCTGCGTGGAGAATGACTGCCGGAATAACGAAAAATCTCTGCACATTTTTATGAAGCGGAGCATCGGTAAAAAAATTTTTCGCGTACAGCCAGACCAATCCTCCGTAGATAACCGGCAGAATCAGCGTCAACACATCAATGAGAGTTTTCATGTGTGAAGTATTAGTAATGGAAATCCTGAAAATTAATGGACAGATACAATGTACGGAGAGTTTCATTGCAGAACAAGGCGGGAAAATCCGTCTGCGCCGTGTGGATACCTCAGTAATACGTTTGGCAATAGCGATATGTCTGTAAAATCACAATATCTAGTAGATCATCTCCACACTCGCGGGCAACTGCTTTATCACAATAAATCCATTCTCCGGCGTAACTGCGACACCATTGATACTCGCGCGTTGTAATTGTTTCGCACAGAGCGTAACGGGAATTAACAGCGGAGTTTTGTTTGCATTAACCGTTCCTTCAATTTGTATTGTAACGCTGCTGTCGGATGGAGAAGAAACAGAATACGAGAGTGTCCCGTAATGTGTCGGCAACCCTTTTATTGATAATCCTTTTTTCACCCACTCCTCTTTCAATCCCGCACCCATCACGATGGAGTGGTCATCATCAATTTCGTACACAAACATCGCACGGACGGCGTTGATGTAATCAGAACCGACCCATGTATGCGGCATATCGCCGATGAAGCGCATCGTGCGATATCCGTTCGCAACAACTTCCGCCCAGTGATTCCATCCCTGCGGACGCTGGTCTTTTAAAAAATAATCAAGCGCATAATGCGCACGCTCTTTTTGTCCGAGATAAATGAATGTTCCAACGTTACGAATTTCGTATGGAGTGTATGCATCCCATGTTAGTTTGTTTTCTGCTCTTTGAACAAACCAGTCAAAATATTTATCAAATGTTGTGTTGAATGCCGGTTGTGGAATGAACTTCATTTCTCCGTTTGGAAAGAGCGCAATCGATGTTGATGTCGCATCGAAATCTCCTTTTTCTACGCACCCGGGGATGTAATCGATCTTCCTGTTCTTCATCGCCAGGGCAATGGAATTGTACAGATCAATGCGGAATGCTTTTGCCAGTGAGTCGTACTCGCGTGCTTCTTTTTGTTTGCCAAGCACGGCAGCGGCGGCAGATGCGTCCTTCAATCCTTTCAACACGAAAAAGTTATCCCAGTACGAATGCATCGCTTTGTCTGAATATCCTTCGTGGCTGATGGATTCCGTCACCAATCCGTAGAATGCCTGCTTTTCGTCGTTCCCGTCGCGGAATTCCGGCGTCATCCGCTGCGCTCGGAGCGATTGAATAAAACTGACCGCTGCAGCAATATTATTCCATCGGGCACGGAGGAATGCAGTATCGTTCGTAAATCTGAAATATTCCATGCAGGCGAAGATCAACTGACCGTGACTGTCATGTTCCGGCACAGGGTCCGGACCCCGCGTATCGACGACACAAGGAACAGAGCCGCTTTCGTATTGGTACGGTGCGTACCATTCAAGATATTTCTTCGGTTCTTCGGTGATGCCGAGTTTCAACAGCGCGTCGGAGGTCATCGAACCGTCGCGGATCCACGATCGCTCGTACGAACGGGAGCCGGGCTGGAATCCGAATTTGTCTTTGTTGATGAGGATGTAGGCAAGATTCGAGCGGATGATATTCACAAGACGCTGTGCATCGGGCGGCACATTGAACTCGACAGTGTTCAATGTTTTCTTCCAGAATGATTTCACTTCAGCAAATGTTTTTTCGAACTCGTCAGCAGTCGGCAATCCGTTTGTCCATCGGTTTCCTTCCGGCGTAAAGGGAACTGCTGCAATCACCACAAGCGAATCGCCCGGTTTCAAATCGAATGAATATTGAAACGCACCGGAGGTCATCCCTTGTGACTGCATTGCAAATGGAGATTGTGGGATCGAATTCTGCGCAATGAAATCCGTAATATCCCCTTGTTCGATCGCCGATGCACCGAACGCGGTCGGAATTCCGGAGACGATCACCGTTTTATCATCAACCGTTGCACGATTTCCAACAATGGAAATTGTATTTGTCTTTGCAAAACCTCCATCGTAATTGAGCCACTGCGACGTAGGGTTTACCTGGAATGGTCGGAGCGAAATGTAGAACGACCCTTTTTGATTTTTCGGTGATGAGTTCTTCACAACATAACGCGCCATCACCGCAGAACTTCCCGCATCACCCGCTGCCAGCAGGGTGGTTCGCAGTTCAACATCTTCATAGGTGCGTGTCACCGTTGGGATTGGGAGATAATTTTCCTCGAGAGACTGTTCACTCTTTCCGTTCGCCCAGTGGAAAATATTCCTGTTGTGATCGAGTGCGATGAACGGTTCGATGGAAAATTTTTGCCTGTCCACTTCAAATACGCCATCCTCATTGAACAACGCTTCGCGCGTGTCTGAAGGAACGCCGACGACTGTCCAGTACGGCTGCTGCTTTAAGAAGTAGCGCGGGTAAAATCCGGACGGAGATGCGGCGGCAATCCGTTCATAAAAATGATTCGGCGTGGAGAGCGATTCGCTGGCGATGACGGAAAATTCTTCAAGTTTGAACGGTTGATTCGACGCATTGCCTTTCAATAATAAACGGGCATACCGTGCTTCAGATTCGGGAAGGAAGTGGTGAACATTCCCCGATTTTCCCTTCGTTACGGAATAGATCGTATCATATTTCTTCCGGTCAAATGACGTAAGGATGGAGTACGATAATCCTTTCAGCGAAGGATCCCATAGAAGATTTACTCCGCCGAATTCTTTTTCATACTTCAGATCGAGTTCGATCCATTCATTCTTCTTTGATTTACTGATCCAAGATCCTTTTCGTCCCGGAAGCACATTCGATGGTTCGCTGTTCTTCTCCATAAAGGATGATGCAGAAACTGAGGGGAGCGGAATTTCTTTCGGCGATGCCGGCAGCGTCGTTAATGTAACATCGTCGATCCAGACACTCCCCTTTCCTCCGGTCCCTGCAGTTACAACAATTTCCAATCGGGATAATTTCGACGGATGCGCCGCATAATTCGGTCCCCATGCAAAACTGAGATGGCGTTTTTTTATTACGATCCGTTTCCAATCCGCCGGATACGTATAATTTTTATTGTTCACCCACCAGATCGTACCGCCACCGCTGTCGCTGCTGATTTTTACTTCGAAGTTATTGACCGGAACAGTTGATTTCATCATGAACGAGATATCGTAATTCTCGGGCAGATGTGAATTAAAATTCCTGAATACACCGCCATAACCGGAACCCTTCGGAAATTCGATATCAAAGCGCAGTGTCCCAAGATCGTTCTGATGTGTTACTTCAACGCCGGTGGATCGGAATGTTGTCCAAGACTTTACGCTGTTGCAGTCGTCGAGAAGAAGCGAGGTACGGGATGATTGGGAATGGAGAATTGAAATCACCATGGACAAGGAGAGAAGAAATTTTTTCATACTAACAATCTCTTTTAAGATTCAAATTCCCCTCTCCAGCATTGGCTTGTAGTGTTGGTGAGAGGCGCAAGGGGTGTGTTATTCCTTCAAATTTGAAATACTACAATACAGTTAACAGTCTTTATTGTTCTTTTAATTTTTTACACATCCCTCAATCCCCTCTCCCTTTCACACATTCCCAACACACAGAGAGGACTTGAGTTGCAAACAATGAATGTCACTCTTTCACCCCGCCCACCATAATGCCGCGAACATAGTGGCGCTGGAAGAGAAGGAACAAGGCAAGGACGGGAATGATGGTAATGACCGAGCCCGCCATCATCAGTTCGAGATCGAGCGTGTGTTCACCCATAAGACTTGCAAGTCCCACCTGCAGCGTGTAATTGGATTGATCGGTCATGATGATCAGCGGCCACATGAAGTCATTCCACGTTCCCATGAATGTAAAGAGTGCGAGTGTAAACAGAATAGGACGACAGAGCGGAAGAATAACGGTACGGTAAATTCTGAATTCGCTTCCGCCGTCGATACGCGCCGCTTCGATTAAACTGTCAGGAATTGCAATTACAAATTGTCGTATTAAAAATATTCCGAAGATGCTCGCCATGCCGGGAATAATCGCCCCCACATACGTGTTGACGAATCCCATCGTTTTCAACATCAGAAAGAGTGGCAGCATTGTTACCTGCGCCGGTACGACCAAACCACCAAGCAGCATGTTGAATAATTTATCCCTTCCTTTGAAATGATACTTAGCGAAAGCAAATCCCGCCATTGAATTCAAGAGTGTGGAAATGAGCGTTGCTGCACTTGCGATGATGAAACTGTTGAGGAAGTATCTCCCCATATTCAGCCGTTCGGTCAATGCGAGATAATGTTCGATCGTCGGCTGTTTGGGCAGCATCGGCGGCGGAAATGTTCCCGCTTCTCCGGACGCCATCAATGATGCCGACACCATCCAGAGAACGGGTGCAAGCGTCGTCAACCCGATTAGCAGCAATCCGATGTTGAGAAGTATTTGTGTTGCTCTTTTACTCATTTGTTTTTAGAAAGAAGTCATCCGATGAATCACTACTTTGATGCGCACGATTTCCCAGACTTATCATAAGAATTTAATACACTCATCGGATGACTTAATTGTTACTGTCGCACGCTTCGTTGCAGAAACATTTGAACAACCGTAAAGACTAAAATTATGGCAAACAGAACAAATGCAATCGCAGCAGCATACCCCATGCTCCACCAGCGAAATCCTTGCTCATACATCAACAACACAATGCTCGTCGTAGAATTCAACGGTCCCCCCTGCGTCATCACGTACGGTTCGGCGAATAATTGAAAGTAACCGATGATCGTGATCATCACGACAAAGACGGTGGTCGGCTTCAACATTGGTATCGTGATCTCTTTGAACTGCTGCCACCAACTTGCGCCGTCCAGATGCGCCGCTTCATACAGATCGTCGGGAATATTTTGAAGACCGGCAATGAAGATGAGCATGTTGTATCCGAAGTTCTTCCACACCGCCATAAGAATGATTGCCGGCATTGCAATGTCGGGATCGCCAAGCCAATCGATCGGCGCAATGCCGAATTGCGACAGAAGGTAATTGAGAATGCCATGCGCAGGATGATAGAGGTAACGCCAGATGATCGCTACTGCAATGAGACTAGAAACGACAGGCAGAAAATAGATTGTGCGGTACAGCGACCTGAACTTTGCGAGTTTCGAATTCAACATTAGCGCAGTTCCGAGGGAAACAGCAACAGATAACGGTCCGCCGACCAGAACAAAGTAGAATGTATTTTTCAGTGCCTTCCAGAAGAGCGGCGTTTCGATGATTCTGACATAATTCTGAAATCCGACAAAGCGAATATAATCCCAATTGCCAAGTGCGTATATATCAAAGTCGGTAAAACTGAGCACGAATGCCGCGAGCACGGGCAAAACAAAAAATATTCCGATCACTCCCATGGCGGGAGAGAGAAAGATCCATGCGGCGGCGGTGCGGGTGTTGTTGAACATGGGTACAAACTTAAATTGATCTAACAACTATCCCTCTCCTTGAGGGGGTACGGGGGAGGAAATTCCCCTTCGCTTTTCGATCGTCTCAACAGTAAACAAAATTTGTTGACGAACGTTTTCAATACTATGTAGCACGTTATCATCAGTAAATCTCAACACAATAAACCCTGCCTCTTCCAATCGCTGTTGCCTGATCTTGTCTTTCTTGATCGTCTCTTCAAATTGATGCGTGAAGCCGTCGACTTCAATTATCAACATCAATTCCTTGCACATAAAATCTGCTATATAGTTCAGCACCGGACGCTGGCGCCGAAAACCGTACCCTTTCATCATTCCCGCACGCAGAACATATTTCCACAGACATGCTTCGGCTTTCGTCATCCCATTTCTGTTCGCCCGCGCAAATGGTTGTAGTCTGCTGTTATATCCGTAGTGGTTGTCTTTCCCGGCTTTTTCCTGATTCACAACTCCTCCCCCTTAATCCCCCTCTACGAGGGGAAAAATGAGACTTAACATTTTTCTAAAACATTACACACCGCAAAACCTCCCACTATTTTCCCCCTCCCTGAGGGGGTAAGGGGGAGGATTTTTCCACCAACCACCTTCGTTTCTCCAACATCACATCTACTTCACCGTCAAATTGTTTCAGCGCTTGTTCAACTGTCATCGTGCCTGTCGCAATGTATTCAACATACGTTTGCAACCGAATCACAATCTGTTCCCATTCGGGAATCTGCGGCAGCGGATCGACGCGCTGCAACTGCCGGTAGAACGCCTTGATGTATTTATTGTTTGACAACGATGAATCATTCCACGCCGACTGCCGCGGCGGCAGATTGCCGGTAATTTTGTAGAACTCAACCGTTTGTTCAACGGAGGAAAGAAATTCTATCAGCTTCCATGCAGCATCTTTATGTTTGCTATTTTTGAAGATCACGAGACTGGTGCCGAGCGGAAGCGACGTGCCGGGCAATTGCGAATCCATCGACGGCAACGGCGCGGTCATCCATTCATCCTGCAGATGCGCGGGAATGCGCCTGGTAAATTCCCCGATATTCCACGGACCGGTGATGTACATAGTGATCAATCCGTCGGAGATCGAATTGTACAGGTTGGTGATCAACTGCATTCCCGACGGCGAGTACTGCCTGCGGTAAAATTCATTCAACAATGTGAACGCTTTGCTGAATTGTTCTCCGCTGAAATTTCCCTGCGAGTTCTTGTTCTTCAGGAAATTTCCGCCGGATTGCATCCCGAGCGCGATCGCGGGGACCCATTCATTGGTCGGAAGGAAGAATGGGTAGCAGATTTTATTCTTCGCTTTTGCCTGACGTTGAATGATTTCGGATGCTTTCAACACCTCATCCCACGTTTTAGGAAACTCATCAAAGCCTGCCTGTTTCAACACATCCTTACGATAGTACACCACGCGCGTATCAACATACCATGGAATCCCGCACAAAACCGAATCAATAATATTCGTTTTCAACACACCTGGAAAAATATCGTTGAGATCGACAAATGCCGAATTTTTTGCAAAGGGATGAAGCGGCTCAAGCGAGTTGAGGACGGAGAATTCGGGCAGCCAGGTATTTCCCAGTTGACCGACATCCGGCGTCGATTCTCCGGCGTACGCAGTGAGCAATTTTTCATGCGCGGCAGTCCACGGTATCTGCTGCATCTCCACTTTGATGGTCGGATTCCGGCGCTCAAATTCTTTGATGAGCGGCACAACCATCTCACCTTCGTTTCCTAATCCCCAGAATTTGATGACGGTGACGGCATCTGTTGATCTGTTGCAGCGAAGAGTAACTATGGACAAGAGAGCAAGCGCTATATATAGAGTTTTATTTTTCAACGAAAAAAATTAGATACATCGTGCCTGTGTGTTAAAACATTATTCTGTTACCTCGAACTTCGTTTCGATGCAGTCTTCAGAATTTCCGCCTGCGAAGAGAGTAAATGTACCTGCCTCTACAACCTTTTTCATTTCAAGATTATAAAACGAAAGATCGTCCGGCGTCAACGTAAACTCGACGGTTTTCTTTTCACCCGGATTCAACGGGATTTTTTTGAACCCTTTCAATTCTTTCACCGGGCGTGTTACTGTTGCAACATCATCACGGATATATAATTGAACGACTTCATCGCCGCTCCGTATTCCCGTATTCTCCACATCAACGGAAACAGTGATGGTTTGATTTTTTTTAATAGATGAAGAAGAAACTTTCAGATTGCTGTACGCAAATGTTGTGTACGAAAGTCCGTACCCGAATGGATACAACGGCGAGTTCGGCGAATCGAGATATCGGGATGTGTATTTGTCACTCGCTGTCATCGGGCGTCCGGTGTTTTTGTGGTTATAGTAGATCGGAATTTGTCCGACGCTTCGGGGAAACGTGACCGGCAATTTGCCGCTCGGATTGTAATCGCCAAACAGTACGTCGGCAAGTGCGTTGCCTGTTTCAACACCGAGATGCCACGCTTCAACAATTGCAGGGATGTTGTCTGCTTCCCATTGCAGCGTGAGGGGACGGCCGTTCATCACCACAAGAACGATCGGTTTGCCCGTTTTGTGCAATGCTTTGAGCAATTCTTTTTGCATGGACGGAAGATCAAGATTCGTTTTGCTCGCCGCCTCGCCACTCACATGCTGCGACTCTCCCAACACCGCGATCACGACATCCGATTGTTTCGCCAGTTTTACCGCCTGTGAAATACGTGCACCGGAATCGGATTCGATCTCGCATCCTTTATCATACAATATTTTTGCCGTTTGAGAAATTTTAGATTTAATACCTTCGATAACCGAAACAACATCGTCAGGATTTTGAACCCATGCCCATGCACCGGCAAGATCGCGGCGATGTTCGTTTCCAGCCAATGGACCGATGAGTGCAATTTTTTTTGTGGCTTTATCAAGTGGAAGAAGCGTGCGTTCATTCTTCAACAGCACGATGGATTGCCGCGCCATCTCCCGCGCAACAGCGCGATGATCCTTATGCAACAGCAGCTCTTTTTCTTTCTCCGGATTCGCATTGCGGTACGGATTGTCAAACAAACCGTATGCAAATTTCACCCGCAGCACTCTTCGTACCGCTTCGTTGACAATTTCTTCGGATAATTTTCCAGTGCGGACAGCTTCGGCAAGTTTATAGATATAAATTCTGCTCACCATGTCAATGTCAACTCCCGCGGAGAGCCCGACAATCCCCGCTTCGGTGCTATCTTTGGCAATACGATGATTCAGCAATTCCATGATCGCTGTGTAGTCACTCACAACCAATCCTTTGAATCCCCATTCTTTTCTCAGCAGATCTGTCATCAGCCAGTGACTTCCGGAACTCGGCACGCCGCCGATTTCATTGAACGCACTCATGAGTGTCCATGCACCTGCATCAATTGCTGCTTTGTACGGAGGAAGATAGACTTCGCGCAATGTTCGTTCGGACATATCGACCGTATTGTAATCCCGCCCTGCTTCTGCACCGCCGTATGCTGCAAAATGTTTTGCACACGCAAGCAGAGAACCGAATTCCAAAAGATTCTTTCCTTGAAATCCTTTCACTCGTGCCGCTGCCATTACCGAGCCGAGATATGGATCTTCACCGGACCCTTCGGCAATTCTTCCCCAGCGCGGATCGCGTGCAATGTCCACCATTGGTGCGTACGTCCAATGCACACCGGCAGATGCACCTTCAATTGCAGCAATGCGTGCAGAGCGTTCAACCAGTTCCGGGTTCCACGAACTTGCCTCAGCCAGAGGTATCGGCGTGATTGTACGGAAACCATGAATGATGTCCGCACCGAACAGCACGGGAATCTTCATGCGTGTTTCTTCCATCGCAATTCGTTGTATCCTTCCCGTTTCAGCCGCGCCATTGATGCCGAGAAACGATCCAATACTCCCGGCTTTTAAGAGCTCGGTCTGCTCTTCGTTCAGCCGTTCTGTTTTTGTGTCATACCATGTTCCGCCGATCTGGTTCAATTGCCCCAGCTTCTCTTCTGTCGTCATCAGTTTGATGATAGAATCGATCTTCGCTTCCGTCGGCGGCGAAAGAAGTTGCACCGGGGACTGCGCCAACAGTGCACCACAGACAACAAGTGCAGCACAAAAGATTTTCAGTATTGTATTTCTCATAGCGTCCAATTTATTTTTTGTGTTGAAGGAACCATTCATACAGTTCGGGATTTGCGTAGGTTGCATCCCACGAATTATGATTGGCTTCGGGATATACTGTATATTTCACTTTCGTGTTTCCCATCCGTTTCAATGACTCGATCATTCGTTCGCTCTCAATCGGCAGAACGAGATCATCTTTTGCTCCGTGAAATGCCCATACAGGCATGTCGCGCAAGCGCCACGTGTCTTCAAGCGTGCCGCCGCCGCAGACCGGTGCAATTGCAGCAAATCGTTCGGGATACGCTGCAGCAAATTTCCACGTGCCGTATCCACCCATGCTTAAGCCGGTAAGATACACACGCGTCGTGTCGATCGGCAATCGCGCAATGATATCGTCGAGTAAAAGATTTAATTCTTCCGCATCCCATCGTTTACTTTCGGGACATTGCGGCGAAACCACGATGAATGGAAAATCGTCTTTCCCATCAACGATGTTCGGAATGCTGTGCACTTTCAATTTGTTGAGGTCGTTTCCTCTTTCACCGGAACCGTGAAGAAACATCAGCAACGGATACGTTTTGCCCGGTTCTCCGTAATTTTTCGGAAGATACAGGAGAAAATTCAACGACGCTTTTTTTACGACTTCCTTTTCAAAACTGTGCGGATGCTGACCGGTTGCAAGTGTCCACTCTTTCGATGCTGAACAGCCGGTAAGCAGAAAAAAAGAAATAACGAGGATGACTGCGACAATGGTCTTCATGGTATTCCTTATGTTCAATATTCGATGATGTTACACAGCAACTGCTGTGCAACCGGATCGGTTCTGCGAGCATACAACGATTCGGATTGCGATTGTTGCTTTAATCTTCCGCGCAATTGCAGACGGAAAAGAATGATCTTCCCTTTTCCATATCTCACTTCGGAAGCAGCGACAACATTGAGATGCATTCCGCAGCTCGCCAATCGTTTTGAGGGTACAGAGAAATCAACATCATACTGCGAGACAATCTCACCGCCGTACGCACCGTTGAAAAACTTCAGGTGTTCTTTTGTGATATTCTTCCACAACGGATGCGTATGATCTTCGGCAAAAACGTACGAATCATATCCCCCTTTATCAAGGTCGGCGCGGTGTGAAATTTTCAGATCGATGCCATCAACAACAGTGTGCACGGCGCTGCCAACAACCCGGAATTCAGGTTCAATCAACACAACTGTTCCGCCATTTTTTACAAAATCGGATAGCGCTCTCTGCTGCCGCTGATACACTTGATTCGAGAAAACATCCCCGTGAGTCAAAACAATTCCGGCAGCAGTAAATCCATCTCCAAAATCCGTACACCGGATATTTATTCCGGAAAGAAACTCGTTGATTTCGTTTGACGGATCGAGAACGACAATATTTTTCTTCATATTCGGGGGTTGAGGTTTCTCAAACACATGCACGATCTTTGTGCTGATAGCAAGAACGGACGAGTTTTCTTGCAACTCTGCACAAATGGAATACTCTCCTCCTGTTTCAGGAAATACGATCTCCTGCGGTACAACTTTATCACCCACAGGATCAACAATGACAGGAATTTCTTTTTTTGAAACCCACGTGCCGTCCGACGATTGTATTCCAAAGGATAATGTACCGCTTCGTACCGACTGCGAGTCGTTGAAAACAAAAATTCGTAATACACGATGTTCATTCACAACAAAATGCCTGTCCCACAATTCAATGCTGACGCCGAATGGGGCGAATGCGTTCTTGATCGCTTGTAACACCGGCTTCGGTTGCAGGTCTTTAATGTCGCCAAGAAACCAATGTGCGGTCGGACCATCGTTGTTGCTGATGTACACGAACGGCTGGATCGCTTTAACGCGCAACCTGCGAAAGAGTTCTATCAATTCCTGCGCAAGAAAGGATTGGTGAACGACGATATCTTCTTTGGAGTAATTTCTTCCCATCCAGCGTTCAACAATTTCTTTCGTGAGCACGGTCGGCTCCCATTTGTCATTGAACCACCACCACAAGAATTCATTCACCATCGATGGAACGGAAAGATGCTCTATCTCATTGAGTGACCGTGCAAAACCGAACTTATGGTCGTTTAAGACCATACCGAGCGAGTAGATGTACGGA
Organism: Bacteroidota bacterium; assembly: GCA_040751955.1. GTDB lineage: Bacteria > Bacteroidota > Ignavibacteria > UBA10030 > UBA8401 > SpSt-333. The sequence goes on along the minus strand of JBFMFY010000007.1, from coordinate 25,701 downwards.
TGCTCCTCAAGAAAATCGACCGATTCCCACGGCCGGGTCGGATCAAGTCTCTTCATCTCCGGCACGATTTCATTCTGCACTGTGTCATCGCTCGATTCATTCAGCGGATCCCACATGATGATGCTCGGGTGATTCCAATTGTCATGCAGCCACTCCGTGAACTCTTTTCGTATTTGAGTATCAGACCCCGTTGCACACCAGAATTGCCATTCATTCTGTATCAACATGCCGTATTCATCGGCGATATCGTACCATTTGTTGTACATCTGACCGAGATGATTGCGGAAGAAATTGAAATTGTGCTCTTTCGGAATATCAATCAGTGCTTTTTTGATCCACCGCTCATCCCACGGCAGCAATTGCCGTTGTTTGTCCGAAAGAAATCTGTGGAACGCAATGTTGCCGCCGCGAAGGAGAATCTTTTTCCCGTTCAAATAAAAATCGGAGCCGACTATTTTAAATTCGCGCATGCCGAAACACGCCCTACCTAGATCCTCCCACGCCTCCTCTAAATCCACTCCAAAGGAGGGGACTTTTAAAGCCTCTAAAATTTTGTTCAATACGACATCGAGATTTTGCAGTACTTCCTCATTCGAGAATCGAATGACTCGATACCCATGCTCCTCCAACCATTGTGTTCTAATCCCATCGTTTTCTTTGTTTTCCGGCAACTGGTGAATTAACCCATCAATTTCTATAACAAGGTTTTTTGACAGACAAACAAAATCTGTAATATATCTTCCTATTATATGTTGTCTTCTGAACTTATAATTTTCAAGTGCTTTAGATTTCAAACGCTCCCATAAAACTGCTTCCGCTTGCGTCGGATTTTTTCGATGTTCTTTTGCAAACTGTTCAAGCAAATGATATACTTTTGTATCGGCAGTTTGGTAACCATATCTACCCTCGCCTAAAGAAAGACTTTGCGTTTGGCTTGCCCCTTCCCTTTGGGAAGGGGTTGGGGATGGGCAAAAAACACCGACTTCTACCTCATACAAAAACGGCGTTTCGTGCGACCATAATTTTATATTCTGAATCGGAATCAGAAACACAACCTGACCAGCAGAGTGTGGGGCAACAGAAACCATCGCCGTATGATCGGATGAAACCGGCTCGCGGGATTTCTTCTCGATGATTTTTGCCGAAACAGAAAGTGTCTGATGTTGTGAAATGAGATTTTCAATCCATCCTCGTACTTCAGCAGTTGCAGATTCAATGTGAGGAATCACCTGCACAAGTTTCACACGCGCGGCGCCGGTACACTCGAGCGATACATCACCCCAAATTCCCGGCGTGTACATTTCCTTTTCCTGGTCTCTGCCGACTGCGCTTTCAGGGGGAAGTGTATGTTTTGCACCAACGCGGACGATCAATTCATTCGAAGCGTTACGATTCAAAAAATCGTGCAACGGATATTCGTGCGATGTGTAGCAACTGATCGAACCGCCGAGGTGATGACCGTTCAACCACACTTCTGTGCCGAACATGCTCTGGGAAATTTTCAGGAACATACATTGTCTGTCGGAAAGACCGTCAACTACGAACGAAGTGCGATACCAATGGAAATTGAACCTCTGCCAATCGTATGCCGGAACAGCCATATCGACGACAGCAGGGACAGGAATCGTCGAGGTAAATTCCTTTGGAACATCTTTTTCATCGCCGCCGGAAATTTTCCACGTACCGTTGAGAGAAAATGTGTTACGGGGCTTATTTTGGTCTATCGAGAATTGAAATTCAGTCACAGAACATGCTTTTGGTTTCGGGATTCACGTTTCATGTTTCAGGAGGGAAGTAGCGAAACCCGAATCTTGAAACTTGAAACATTCATTAGCGACTTCTGAAATATTCATTATTCATGTCATTTCGAACGAAGCGAGAAATCTGATTGGCGATTTTGTGCGAATATCTCAGATTCCTCGTCGCTACGCTCCTCGGAATGGAAACAAGGTGGATTTTTCAGAAGTCTCCATTATTTATTTTTCAGAGGATTATTCAGCCATCCACCGGTAAATCCTGCGCGCTGCAAGCCTTTAACGATGTACGGGTTTTTCTTCATCACTTCCCACACCAATCCGCTGCGGTAATTTTCAATCATCAGTGCGATTGGTCCTTGATCGATGCCGAGGTAATCGTGATCGAACCAACCGTGCGGTGTCTGGGGCGTAATGAATGTAGGGTTGAATGCATCGAGAAATCCGTATTTCGTCCACAGTTTACCGCCGTACCTATTCTTCATTGCTTTCAATGCGGGAATACAAATCTCAGGTGCAAAGGGAATGGAACCGCCGACTGCCGTCGGAGCGAGTGTACCGTCGTCAACATGTTCGTCATCTGCTGTGCCGCGCGCAGAGTAGGAACGGAATTTTCGTTCGATACCGTTCACTGTGAATGCCGTGTCTTTGGGTCCGTCACACGCAGTCATTCCCCAGATCGAATCGGAATAATCAAGCCATTTGTTTGGATTCTGTTTAGCATATTCACGGTGAACATAAGTCGCGCGGCGGGAATTCTCGAAATAGTCAATTCCCTTCGTTTGCATGTATTTATCTTTGATCCCGCGAAAGTCTATCCAGCAGTGCGAATATTGGTGCCCAAACAGCGGCATGAAGTTGAGATGTTCCTGACCGTAGTACGTCGCCCAGTGGTACGATTCAGTCCATGTCTCCCACACGCTTTGCGGAACTGGATATGTGGGTGAACCAAGCGCAAGAATATACAAAATCATCGCTTCGTTATACCCCCGCCAGACAGCATTGTGAAATCCCTCTTCCGGTTTCCATCCCATCGCTACACCTTTCCTGCCATCCATAGCCCACTGCCAATCGATGCGGCGGTAGAGAGAATCGGCAAGAGCGCGAATCTCTTTTTCATCCGCGGTGTTCCGGTCAAAGTACGATTGCGCGAATAAAATTCCTGCCATAAGCAGCGCTGTGTCGATCGTGGAGAGTTCAACGTCTTTAAAACGTGAACCGTTGTCAAAGTTTAGAAAATGGTAGAACAGCCCTCGGTATCCCATCATCCCTTCCACTGCATCCCCCTGTTTACCGTTCCACAAGTACCTCAATGTCGTCAACGTTCTGTTGACTGCATCAGCACGAGCAATATAGTTACGCTCCACGGCAACGCCGTACGATGTCAACGAGAATCCGATTGCAGCAACGCTGGAGAATGTGAGCGTGGGATATCTGTCGGGGGTAAGCCCGGTTTCTTTCGGCGTAACATCGAGGAACCACTGAACAGTCCGTTGTTGTACAGTGTCAAGAAATGGGTCCCATAATTTTTGCGGCTGGCTCTTTACAGAAGAACCAACGATGCAGGCAAGTATGACCGGAAAAAGTTTTTTCATTGAGATCGCTATTTTATGAGTGTCATCTTTCTTGTTTGGGTATGGGTGCCGGCAGTGAGTTTATATAAATAGACGCCGGAAGGGAGGTTCAGGCTTTCTGTTCTGAACGGTATATCGTGCCTTCCGGCTTGCTGTTCGCCGCGAACGAGTGCGGCGATCTCTTTTCCGAGCAGGTCGTACACTGTCAATTGGACGTACGAATTTACCGGCAAATGATACGATATAAGCGTCGAAGGATTAAACGGATTCGGATAGTTCTGCATCAGCAAAAAATCTTTTGGTGCCGGAACATCTTTTCCAACATTCGTGATGGGACCAAATTTTGCTGCAGCCAATCCGCGCTGCACGTCGGGATTTTGCATAAATCGTTTCCAGACCGATCCGGTACGATAGTTTTCAATCATGATAATAATCGGTCCCTGATCAATACCGATCACATCCGGTCCCCACCAGTTAATATTCAAATTAAACGCATCTCTGAATCCATACTTCGACCACAATTGTGTTTTGTAATTGTTCCACATGTTTTTGATCACCGGCATAACTTCATCGGGTGCAAACGGAAGAGAACTGATCGGTGCCGTTGGAACAATTGTTCCATCATCGTCCTGATCTGGGGGTGCACCGTGAGCACCGTATGTATTTCCACCGTGAAGTGATGGAGGAATATCACTTGCCGTGATTCCCCACAACGAATCACTGTATCCTGTATGCTTCTTGGGATTTGCAATACTGTATGCCCGCTGTGCGAGGGTGGCGCGGCGGGAATTCTCAAAGTAATCCAGGTTATGATCTCTCATCCACTCATCGGCAATTCCTCTAAAATCAATCCAGCAGTGAGAGTATTGGTGTCCGAAGAGGGGTGGAAAATTGATGTACAGATATCCATATTGAGTCCTGTAGTTCGCGTCATATCCCGAAACCCATTTTTGCCATCCGGAGTAACTCACAGGATAAGTCGGTGAACCCATTGCCAAGATATACATGATCATTGCTTCGTTGTAACCTACCCATTGACCGTACGGTACACCGTTTTGATCCGCCCAGCCGTTCTGAGGGGTCCAACCCAGCATTATTCCGGGATTGAAGTTTCGCATCTTGTTCCAGTTCATTCTGTAATAAATTGAATCGGAAAGATTACGAATAAGTACTTCCGTTGAATCTGATCCTGTAAAAAATTGTTTTGCATCAACAATCCCGGCAAGAAGCAATGCAGTGTCAATTGTTGAGAGTTCACTGTCCCATGTACGTTTTGCGGTATTCATATCAAGAAAGTGATAGAAAAGTCCAAAATTCCCTGCATAAGCATTCCCGCTCCCTTGAGGTGCGTACCAGAATGTTTTCAGCGTAGTGAGAACTCTGTCACGTGCCGCCTCACGTGTGACCCAGCCATGATCAACTCCAATAGTAATTGCCGTCAGACCAAAACCTACGGCAGCAATACTGCAAGGGATATCATTTCTGGGAGTTGTAACATTCTGCCGGTCTCTGATTAAACCGTTGGCGGGATTTGCTTCATTCCAAAAAAAGTTGAACGCGGTGTGCTGGATAGTATCAAGCAGCGCTTCGGTAGAAATTTGTGCCGATGCAGAGGTAACACAAAGAAACCATACGATGACTTTTAATTTCATAATATTATTGTCGCTTATTGTTGATTTTTTGTGAATGATAGGATGGATTTTTCTGCAAGGTGAACTCCATCTATAATCAGCCCAAGATCGCTACAATTGAGTGGGTTGTTCCTGTCGGAAATTGCGGCACCGTTTTTTCACGGGGACCTTTGGTCATACAATGACGTTCACCGTCAACCCACAATTCTTTCAGTCCACATTGGACATGGGCAGGATTCTTAACGTCAATATTATACAGCGCACCACGAAATGTTCTTTTCACCGTGAATCCATCCCATGAAGAAGGAATGCACGGATCAATCAACAATCCTTCTGTCGTTGCCCGTATTCCAAGTATCCATTCGAGCGCGACTTTAAAGAGCCATGCGGCTGAACCAGAGTACCACGTCCATCCACCGCGCCCAAAAAATTTCGAATCAGGACCCTCGATATTCCCCGGTGTTACGTACGGTTCTGCAACGTACGTGTCGGGATTTTTTCCGCGGTTGATCGGATTGAGTTTGGAGTAAAAACGATATGCCGTCTCACCGCGACCAAGCAATGCAGCGGCAATGACCGACCAAGTCGCCCCGTGCGTATAGACTCCGCCGTTCTCTCTCATACCGGGGCTATACCGCGTCAAGTATCCGACGAATGTATCCGGAGTTTTGTACGCAGGGGAGAGCAGCAGTGTGCCAATTTCTTTTTCCAATTTTTTTTCAATTACATCCATCACTTGCTGTGAGCGCTGCTCATCCGAAACACCGGCCATCACTGCCCATGTTTGAGGATTAAGCCAAACAGAACCCTCGGCGTTTTCTTTACTTCCCAATTTTTCGCCCGAATCTTTTGTGGCGCCGAAATAATACTCCCCATCCCAAGCAAGAGTATTTAATTTCTCCTTCAGGTCGTTTGCTCGTTTGCGGTATGTTTCAGCACGAGTTGTATCATTTCTTTTTTGTGAAATCGAAGAGAAGTCAATTAATATTTTATGAATGAAATGCCCAAGCCACACCGACTCTCCTTTCATATCCAAACCGACTGCGCTTAAGCCGTCGTTCCAATCGCCGCCGCCGATGAGCGGTAAACCACGATTACTGAAACGTTCTAAGGATTTATCGATTGCTTTTACGCAATGATCATACATGCTCATGGGAATCGAATGATCGACGAACAGTTCCTTTTCATCAAGAATTGAAAAGTCATTCGTTTCTTGCAGGTAGGCATTCATCACAAACGGCATCCATAATAAATTATCCATAATCTGATTGCGCAGACCAATCTCCGATATTGGATGCCACCAGTGATACACCGTGCCATCGTTAAATTGATGACGTGCATGGAGCTTCAATTGATTCTTCGTCCGTACCGGGTCGATGAACAACCAGATTTGACTGTCCTGCAGTTGATCACGAAATCCGTATGCCCCGCCAGTTTGGTAATATGCCGTTCTTCCCCAAATGCGTCCTGAAATGGTCTGATATTTCAACCAAACATTTTCCATAATATTCATTGCATCATCGGGTGTTGAAATATGGACGGTGTTCAGCAATTGTTCCCAACGGGACTGCATTGCGGAAAATGCCGCAGCAATATTTTGTTCGCTATGATATTTTTTTGCAAGATCGCCTGCCTGCTCTATTGAATCTGCACAGCCGAGCGTGTAGGAAATCGTTTTTGTTTCTCCGGGTTTCATCTTGATGGAATGGTGCAGACTCGCAGTATGATCAAGCCAATTCCCTTGTTTTTTCTTCAATAACTTTTCCTTCACACCCGCCGGCATCGACTGGCTGCCGTACATTCCGAGAAACGATTCTTTGTCTGTATCGAACGAGAGAGGTTTCACGCTTGCAGAGTGGAACGCAACATACGGCCAGTTTGTATTCCAATGCCCGCGCTCTGTCGGAACTTCCCACAACCGTTTTGTGGCAAGAATGGAATGTGTTTTTGCGTTGTAGGTTGTTTCAATGAATGACTTATGAAACTCTCTGTGCCAATCGGGAGATTGTCCGAGCGCCCATTCAAAGTATGTGTAGAGGTTCAGTGTGCGGTTTTTTTTTGAGAGATTGCGGAGACTCAGATTCCAGATCTCTACAGGATCGTCATTTGGAATGAATACGGTCAGAGTGGTTTCAATGCCGAAGTTTTTTGACGTAATAACTGAGTAGCCGACACCGTGTCGGCATTCATAAAAATCCGGTTCACGACAGACCGGTTTCCATCCTGCCGACCAGATATTCCCTTTTTCATCCTTCAGATAAATGTATTTTCCCCATTCATCCTTAATAAGGTCTTGGTCCCAACGCGTGATCCGGTTCAATTGAGCATGTGTCCTCCAACTATATCCGCTCCCTGTTTGCGAAAATGTCATGCCGTAATCGCCGTTACTGATAACATTGATCCATGGACGCGGAGTGCGGGGAGTTGTGATAATATATTCTTTACCGTCTTTTGAAAAATGCCCGTATTTTGTTTTAAAAGTTTTCACTGCCCTATCCGTAAAAAATAATGCCACAGGCTACACAACATAGTTTCTGAAACATTCATGTGATCTGTGGCTGAAGTTTAGAATGATAATCCGACTGTAACGCGATGCGCCTCTTTCAACCTTCCGTGGTCAGCCCAGCCGTAATCAAAATTGAATACGTACCCTGACATTTCATATTCAATGCCTGCACCCAGCGTTAATCCCACTTCCGAATCTTGCAGGAACATGTTCTGATATCCGGCACGCAGAAAGAGGAACCGTTCAAACATGTATTCCACACCGATGCTCATGCTTTCCGTGTTGTCGCTTGGATGGAATGCATCGACTGCGACAGTGATGATATTAGTTTCATTGAAGTGCAGGGGCATCCCTACTCCAACTCGAAACATGACGGGCAGAGGGAAATCGTTCGTGAACAATTGGGCAGGGAGTTGTCCGTTGTCGCCGTACTTGGCTGTGTTCTGATCATAGAGAACACGCAAGTCTCTGCCGTCAAACTGTCCACGCGAACCGAAATTTGAAATGCTGGCGCCAAGATGGAATCCATCGGGAGCAATCCGGTAAATAGTTCCAACACTCAATGAAAATGCAGACATGGTGCTGTGCCAGATCGTCTCCTGAATATAGTTGATTTGAATGCCGACAGAAAAGCGATCTGAAATCTGCCTGCCAACTCCTACACCAAAAGCGACATCCGATACGGTGTACCGCTCACCGGTACCGTCCGGTTGATCTACAGTGCGCACATCAATCTCGCCGGAGTTGAGTGAGGTAACGGTAGCATAAAAATTTCCAACTCCTTCGACATCATATGTAAGTACGCCATAATCGTATGCAATATCTGCAATCCATTGACTGTGTGTAAATTGGAACGCATTTCCCTGCAAGTACCCTATTGCACCCGGATTGTAGTACACCGCTTGAGGTTCACTATACAGCGTAACACCGGCATTGCCCATTGAAGCAATACGGGCACTTGGTTCAATAGAAAGGAATGCACCGATACTTGTTCCCGTTTTTGATTGAGATGTAAGTTGACCCGCAGCAAGAGTAACTATGGAGAGAACGGTAAAAATTTTCTTGTTCATAGTCATCCTCGCTTACTTAATAATTGCAAATTTACCGATGCTCGTTCCAGCGTCACCGGCATCAACATGGAATATGTACAAACCGGGAGCAACGTCGAGATTGTCTTTTGTGCGTAAATCCCACGCAACATATCCGTCGGTCGAGCCATCCTGTCTCAGGGTTTCTACCAAATCACCTCGTACGGTATAGATTCTAATAACGCTGTTGAGAGGAATATTTCTGAATTCCATTCTTCTATCTCCTCTTCCTTGCACACCAAACGGCGCCGGTTCAAAACTTGCCGCACCGACGTACGGGTTGGGAACAACGTAGGGATTAAGCCGGTACTCTTTCACCGACTTGGCAACGACTTTGTGTCCGGTTGTTTTAAACGAAAACGTTTCACCATCTTGAAACGGCAACAGAAGTTTCATTCGATACACATCCCCCGGCGAAGGTAAAACTATACTGTCCGTTATCCCGCTTGCGTTTAGCTTGACCTTCCAGGTTTGGTAAAGAGTGTCTTTCAGGGTATCGAGAGTAAGTATATAAAGATTGTCTGCTTGTTTGCTAATCGTGCTGTCTTTGCCTCCGCCGTCCTGGAAATAAAATTTGAGTTTTGTTTTTTGTCCCGAAGGTGAAAGAGCATTCACTTTAAATTTGACGGGAACGGCAGGCATTAGAAACCCCGAACGGGTTGATGTATCTACGACAGAGTTGAAAAATTCAATCTCTATATCATTCGGGTATCCTAATCGGCGTTGATTAATAGGAAGATCGGTCATGTACGTAAAATCCAAAGCAACGTTAGACTGGCTTCCTGCTTTAAATCCAGAAGTAGTATCTACCTGCGGCGTTGCAATAGTTGAAACTAACGGTAGTATTCCTCCGCCGACTGAACCGTTTCCTGTTGCGTTGAAATCGGTCCCTTTTTCAATATACACAGTGCCGGATGCACTATCTATCAGTTGGTAAAAATCCGCATGAATGTTTTGCGGCACAACAGTTTTCATTTTCAACAGTAATGTCCGTCCATCAGGTACATCCTTTGAACTGATAACTTTTACATCAACGGTTCCCGTGCCGGTGCCGGAAATTTTTGTTATACCAGATGTAGATGCTTGTGTGTACCCCGGTACCTTAGGATTAGGTCGAACCGCAACCACATTTCTTGGGAGTTTGACTCCACCAAGAAGCGTTCGTGATACAGACATTGAATTTTCCGACGGGTAAAAGGTAAATTGTTCATTTGATGCGCCGGAAACAAATGTTGCTCCGAAATCATACGCTGTGACTGCGTAGTAATATTCCTGACCATTCGTAACCGTGGTATCCCTGAAAGTATGTGTGATACCAGAATTATATCCTAAATTAAAAGCCAATCCATTCACTACTTGCGTCGATGATCCAAAATACTGGTCATCCAAATCAAATTGCGCTAAGGGATTTCCATTGTTTGTTTGCGACAAACCGCGCGCACTGACCACAGTATTGACATCGTTAAAATTATAATCCGTAGATCTATAAATCTTATACCCCTCAAAGTCGTTAACAAATGTCGTTGGATCCGTAGAAAACTCTGCCGCATCATCCCAGTACAGTTGAACAAAGCCGTCGCCTGCTTCCGCTCGTAGTGTCGGTGCAGGAGGAGGTGTGGCAAATCTGTAATTGCCATTGTATATCGCTTGAACGACTTGTACAGTGCCTACCAATTCGGGAAGAATCGATCCGTACGCCAGCGCTAAACTAAAGCGTTCCTGTTTTCCTGCTTTCAGCGTAAATGGACCGGAAGCAAATAAAAATCCGATATTTACATTAGCCACTGACGTAAAACTGAACGGTCCCGGATTTGATGGATCGTTTGAAACTCCGGTAGTGAAATAATCATAGAAGTAATGCGGATAATCTCCTTCGTAAAAATTTTGCACGATTGGTTGCTTTGCATTCTTATTTTGTGAAAAAGTGATTCCGCCATCCGCATTCGGTACGGGGGGATCTGCAATCACGAACAATCTGAAACCTGTCAAGCCGATTTGATCTGATTCATGAAGGTCAGTTTTGTTAAAATTTGGTTCACCGTATGTGGGAATACTGTCCCCTTCGCCGAAGTCATTCGTTCCGGGTTCGCCATCTGCACCAAAATCGCACAGCTCAGCGGTCCAATCTAAATCCTCATCACCAGTCCACCACACACTTGCTTTGTAGGCAGGACGATCAGCGATTTTTCCGATTGAAGATTCAAATTTTGCAACATCATAATGCGTTTGTATATAGGTAAGAATTTCTTGTTGTCCTAAAATTCGTTGCCCGGGACCACTGAGACTGTCTCTTGTCTCATTCGTAATTCCATCTTGGTCGTTATCTATCAGATCAAAAGGTTTTCCGGGAGTCTCAAGGTATGCATAACCGAGATAGCCGGTTTTGCCGCAATTACTGGTAAAATCTGTCCCCCTTCCAAATGTATCCCACGTATAAACTAAATTGAGTCCTGAAGATTTATCAAATTGTGCGGCGTCATCGGCATTCTCATCTCCTTCGCAACTGATATTACCCTGCCCTTTTCCAACACCGGCATCCATATAAAGCCCGAAGATCATGTTCTCCGGACCGCCATTATTCGGATAATCCGTCGTTGATTCATTGGCAATATCGTAGTGCCAAAAAATTACATTGCCCGCCTGAGGATTTGCCCATTGAAATCCGCGAACTTCAATTCTCAATCCTAATCCCTGTCTCGTTGCATCACGCTGATCAGGTGTGTAGATGAATGAATCGTAATATTGATCATCCATCACTGTAAAACTTTCTTCATCGGGTGAAAAAGCTTCGGAAGTACCGAAGTAGCCGTTCCATTTTCCGTTCCATGAAGTATCTTTATCGGGCCATGAGGAGGGCCATGTTTCCGGTCTTCGTTTCATTGCAACAAACCGATTGACATTTACCGAAGGATTTGGGTTAAAGTATCCCGGGCGGGGTTCAAAACGCATTGTTCTGTTGCTCTTCACACTGGTAGCATTCCCTTCACGGTAACCGTTTTCCATAATATAGATCGTCTTGTTCGAATCATTCTGTATTCTGGCAAGAACAAACGGTGTTATACCGTCAGAATATACTTTTCCGGTACCTCTGGGAATTTCTACGGAAGGATGAACTCTCGGGTCATCGCCTGCTAACGCACCAACCATTCCATAATTCCAAAATTCCGTTGCAATGTTGTTGGCGTCATGCAACCCCCGGCGTTCATGCTGCGAGTCTCCACGCTTCTCAGGCGGGACAACGGGATAATACAGTTGAGCAAAAAGAATATTACCTGCGGTAATTACAAAGAAGAAGAAAACAATAAAATATTTTTTCATGCGTACAATTCTCCCGATTTACTGTGCAGACACTATTGGAGAAAGTGAGATACCGAGTTCAACTCTTCGTGGTTGGAAGTAACGCAAAGGATTTACCAGTTGGTACCTGTCCACAACCTGATTTATTGAATAATCCGGACTACCTGTTGTTGAAAAGACATCACCGTTAAAATACGTTGTGTTAAAGAGATTAAACACTCGGAGGAATGCATTCAACTGCAAATCGCCGAGTGAAAATCCTTTCTCGGCACGCATATCCACTGTGAACCCCATCGGTTTTCTACCTGAGTTAGGTTCTATTTGTGAGCCGAATGTGGAACTGAGCGCGGGCGTATATGGCAACCCGCTGCCATAACGCAAAATTGTGCTAATAGAATAATCATTCGTTTCAGATAACTGAATGCTCGCATTGAGTGTATGTCGTTGGTCCCAATTTAATGGAACCTGCCGCGGTCGAGCATCCTGCCCTGCTTCTGCCAGTTGTGCTGTTTCTTTCGGATCGCTTGAATTTCCTTGCGCAGTTTGCCATGTATAATCAAGTGAAGTTGCAACAATACCAACCCGTCTTTGTGTGAGAGAAATTGTAAATCCCGAGACACTTCCAAAATCAACATTTGTGAGACGTGTATATTGTGCATCGTTGTAGGTTGAAATAAATTCTACTCCAAGCAAATCCCGAATATCTTTATAGAAGACATTGATGGACAGACCGAGAATATCAGAAAGTGCATTTTTATAGCCAAATTCATACTGAACCGTACGTTCCGGCTTTACATCAGGATTTCCCAACACTCCATAGTCTGAAGTTGCCGCCTGTATCCGCGCAAGCTTTTCATAGTTAGAATTGTTGAACATATCCCGCAGCGGAGGAAGTTGATAAAAATGCCCGTATGAGAAAAATATTCCTGCAGTTGTTGTAATTGGATATGACACACCAAGTCGCGGTGCCAACGACGTTTTTACTGATGTTGCCTTTGGGTATGAAGCAGGAGCACCTGCAATTGCATTTGCCGGATTTGCAAGATCGCTTGGTAATTTGGCTCGAGCATCAAAATATTCAAAACGAACGCCGGCACGAATTGTTAAATCGTTCCACTCGATGAGGTCATGCAGATATGCTGCGGCAGATATCGGTTTATAGTATTGTATTCCGGGATAATCAGGTGGACGATCGACATAGCGGAATAATTTTGTGACGCCTCCCTCTGTTAAGTACACCAATGTTCCTGCTGTACCAAATTGCAAATCGGAATATTGATATTCAGCCCCTATTTTGATTTGATGATCGCGCGTGACCTGACTCATCAAAGAGACCTTGCCGATGTACGAATCTGTTTTTTGACGGAAGCGGCCGAAATCTACTCCTTGCCTTATTATGTTCGAATTCGGAAGAGTAACTGTTGATCCGGCTTGGTCGTACCGCGTGTCATAGAAACTCTCATATACCCAATCTTTGTAATCAAAAAAATTCTCATGAACACTAACCGTGTAGTACGTTGATTGAGAAAGCACATGAGTAATATCGATTCCGTGGACGTACGATAAAGTTTTTTGCGTCTTTCGTCCGTCTGGATTCAGTATCCATACTATATCAGCATTCGCTCCCTCACTATAGTTGAGGAGTACTTGATACCCAATTTCTAATCCTTCGATCGACTTGTTTGAAATTTTTCCAAGCCCGGACCATTCCCGTTTGTATCCAAGCGGCACTTCTTTTCCATCGCTCAAGGAATCATATCCAATGATGTTATCTGCAGAATCTCTTTTGGGGGTCCAAATTGGCTTGTATGTTCTTGTGCCGTAGAGATAATCTTCAAACACATAGTGTCTGCCGTTGAAGAGAAAATATGTTTGGGGAAGACCTGTTGGTCCGCTGATTGTTGCTTGAAAATTTTGAGTAGAAAGAGGATGAGACTTATACTCTAATCCTCGTTTGCCACCGCTGCCGTAAAGAAAATCACCGCCATAGACTTCAGCATTCCATTCAAATCGGTCGCTTCCGGATTTCAGCACAGTATTTACAACACCACTCATTGCCTGACCGTACTCGGCGTCAAAAGTTCCGGTAATAACTTGTACCTCTTGAATGATTGAACGATCTATTTTAATACTTGATTTATTGTCATAAGCGTTGTTGATCGAAACTCCATTAACTTGATATTGCACTTCTCCTTCCCGTCCGCCGCGGAAATGTCCGTCAACAACTCCTGCCTGAAGATTTACAATATCTTGAAGTTCCTGAACGGGAAGTGTTTTTATTTCCTGATCGCTGACTGTGGCAACGGTGCTTGTAAGATTCACCTGCACCACCGGTTTCTCCGCTGTTACTACAACTTCTTGTGCAGTAACGATATCTTCCTGCATTGATGCATCGATTTTTGTCGTGTTGTCAGATGTTACCTGAACTTGCTTGACAATATATGCGCGATATCCAATAAATCGGAATTGTATTTCGTAACTACCGGGCGGAATATTGAGAATCGAATAATGACCATCCAAATCAACGATGCTGCCAAGATTTGTTCCCGTTAAAATAACATTTGTACCAACTAACGGTTCACCTGTTTTTGCGTCGGTTACTTGGCCGGATATTTTTCCTGTGGTACCTGTATATCCGATCGTAGATAGAGTTACTATCATCAGGAGCAAATCTTTTAGATATGGGAAGGTAAGTATGTTGCGCCGTAGAAAAAATGGCATGGCTATCTCCTATTGTTTTAAACCAGCAGATTCACCGTTGAATGTAAGAATAATAGTAACTGCCAAAGAGAGCAACCCTTTGGCAGCTAGAAAAACTATTTCATGAGCAACATTTTGCTGCTCTTGATATCACGTACATTGTTAGTTGCAGCATCTAACAATTGCACCTGATAGAAATATACACCTGATGACAAACGGTTTGCATTAAACGTAAACGTATGCCTGCCTTGTGCCACAGAACTCATCACCTCTTTTGCCACCACTCTGCCTAGCAGGTCATAAACAACCAGGCGAACATTAGATTGAGTCGGAACCGTAAATTCAATCTTTGTTGCAGGGTTGAATGGATTGGGATAGTTTCCGAACAGTTCAAAGGTGCCCGGAACCGCACCGACATTATCTTCAACACCAGTTATAAAGGAATTCGGATCCATATAACCCCAGGCTGGAGCGGTTCCGTTTTTAAACGGTGCTTCATTGCTGGCTGCGCCTTCACTAAAGAACCAAACATGGTCGGCATAACTTCTGCCCTGCGCAACAAGTAAACTGTCTCCATCGTGCACAGTCACACCGAAGAAGACGACGCCGTCTCCACGCCCTGCGGGATATCCAAGTTTTTTAAGATCAATTGCAAGTTCAACAGTGTATCCTGTATCGGCATTTGCAAAGTTTGTAAAAGATCCTTTCTTTGTTACGCCTACCCACGCTCCGTTTACTGAATCTTTAAGATTGCGCAAGTATCCTCCCACCACATATCCGGCACCGGTATCAACAACCGTCACATCAAGATCAACAGCTTTAAGAACATGATCCGGATTGGTGCTGTCTCTTTTTGTAATGGTTACGCGCACCCAATCTTTCAATTGCGTATGAACACCCCGTGTCAATATTTGGTCCATCACCTCAATTCCAAAATAGAGTGTGTCCCCACGGAAGAAATACTTTACATTTGCATCAACAGGATCCAGGATATCCGGTTCAGCAGAGACGGTATCAGCTTTGAATTTTCTTTCCCCGCTGCGATAAGGACCAACACCCGGATACGATGCCCTCAGCACTTCGTCTCCGAAGGTTAGACGTAATGGTGTAATACCCTTCCAAACGTTTTCATCCAATTTGCCGTCAATTACCGGTTTGGCTTGAGTAGAGCCATTTTTAATGGTTACATCCTGAGTAATAGCCGGAGCAGCTCCTGAATTTGTGGTCACACTGGAGTTGACGTGGATTCTTAACACGTTATAGAAAGGATCTCCACCCCAACGTCCTTGGAACCATGTCCATGCACCGGATGCCCATTCTGTTTTTCCTGCCCAAAACCAGTCTGCATCAAAAATGGAAATTGTCATCTCCACTATGTCACCATTTGCTGCATTGACATTATAGCCACGTTGTTTAAGATTAAATTTGTATTCTGTTGTCCACTTCTTATCTGCAACTTTCTGACCTGACGCGTTGGTATCACTATTGCTTGTTCCATCAACAAAAGTTGCTGCATCCCAAATTCTCCAATTGGGCACGCCGCCTGTGGAGTCTGTACGTTTGCCTCCGGCGTGTCCAAAGAAGCTGGGTGGTGCGCCGGCACCTTGTGTAATCGGATCCCATTCGATCCAACCATAAAAATATTCAAATGAAGGTGAGGGTCTATCCGGCAGTTCATGTTTTCGGATACTCATCAAGAACGAATCGAATTCTTCCCAACCCTTACCGCCAATCGAACTGTCGGGAACGATTGCCGCCATATACAAAGAGTCACCCGAAACAAGATACTTCAACGTAACTCTGGACGAATCGGAAGTGCTTCCTTTGACATAGCTATAACCGCTGCCGGGCATTATCGGTGTTGTGCCATATACAACAACAACTGACTCCGCTTTTGCCCAATCTGCTTCATCCAACTTTCCGTCCAATGTAATCGGGTTCGACGTTTTCCGCGCCCAAATTGCATCGGTACGTTTGATCATTTGTCCGTATGCCGAAGCTGTAAACAGGCACAGAACAAAAACTATCAGACCTTTTTTCATAAATATTGCTCCTATGATTTGTGGTTTGGTGGATCTTTCGGTGAAGTAAATTTTATACCCACCGTGCTGTTACAACGTTGGTATTGTCACGCTACATTCTCCTCCTTTTCTAAGTTTGACATGATGTTTATTCTTTTACAACTGTTTCTAATAGATAATGTTGTTGAGACAAACATGTGTGCAGATGCCCCCTTCGTTCTTTTTGTTAAACGATCGAATACACGGTTCACTGCCATCACACCCAAATCATGAATCGGGACACAGACAGATGTGAGTGAGGGACTGAGAAATTTTGCAACGGGAATGTCGTCAAAACCACACACTGAAATATCTGTAGGAATTTTGAGTCCTTCTTCCCGGATTGCTTTGATTGCACCGATCGCCATCGAATCGTTGAACGCAAAAATTGCGGTGGGACGATCTTTTAAAAGTAAAATCTCTCTTGTCGCTTCATACCCTGAGACTTCAGTAAAGCTTCCTCGAAATTCCAACGAGCGGTTTGGCGTTAGGTCTCGCTCCGCAAACGCATTCCGATATCCACGAAGGCGTTCTTGTGATTCTATATTATTTTCTCCGCCAGTGAGCACGGCAATTCTTTTATGACCAAGATCGAGAAGATAGTTTGTCATTTCTTTGGCGCCGCCAAAACCGTCTGTCATGATTGTATCATAGTGCGGATTACTTGTTCTGCAGTTCAATAAAACTACCGGAACACTTTTAGGAAGATTTGCAAGAAGGATTTCCGAATCGACCTGCGGCGACATTACAATAATTGCATCTACCCTGCCGCGCATAAATCGGAGCGCAGCTTCGATTTCTTTTGAATCATTATGTGAACTTGAAACAATCAGGTGATACCCCTGCGCTTGCACGGCTTCGTCTGCGCCGCGAATAACTTCGGAGAAGAATTCACCATGCAAATCCGGCAGCAACAATCCTATCGCCTCTGTTTTTCGCATAATCAATCCTCTCGCCGCCGGATTGGGAACATATTTCAGTTCTTCTATTACAGCCAAAATCTTTTCGCGAGTTTCAGATTTTACTTTCTCGCTGCCGTTGATCACTCTCGAAACTGTTGCAATAGAGACTCCGGCTTTTTTTGCAACGTCAATTATATTGAAATGCATGGGAGTTTTTGAAGTATTTTAAGTGAAAACCTTTACATAGCAAGAAAAGACAAAGTAATTGGCGCTAAAAATGATAAGAAAATGTAAAGGTTTACATTGATTGGTAGAAGTTTATCATATTTTAATCTTTATGTCAAGAACTTTTTAAAATAAAAAACCAGATAACAAATTTTGCTATCTGGTTTATCGCTCCGCGGGTAGGGCTCGAACCTACAACCCTGCGGTTAACAGCCGCATGCTCTGCCATTGAGCTACCGCGGAATCAAACAATTTCTCAATTGTTGAAGGTTTGGCTTACAAATATAGGTAAATGCGGCAGGAAAGTCAATGTTTTCTCCTTTGTGCGAAAGATTTCGATGTGTAGAGCGATTTTCAGATTTCTTGACACCCCCTGTCTATTTAGGTATATTCTTTTAAAAGAAACTAACGGCAATATCCGTCTGTTATAGAAAGCGACATTTTACAACACTAAGGAATACTCAATGGAAGGTAATTTTTCAAATCGTGTTCAAGATGTAATTCGTTTAAGTCGTGAAGAAGCTCTTCGCCTCGGACATGATTATATAGGCACTGAACACCTCCTTCTCGGAATAATTCGGGAAGGGGAAGGCATTGCAGTGAAAATTCTCCGGAATCTTGGTTGTGATCTGTATAAATTGAAAAAGACAATCGAAGATACCGTGCGAACATCGGGGGGCACGCTCACCATTGGCAACATTCCGCTCACGAAACAAGCTGAGAAAGTATTAAAGATTACCTACCTGGAAGCAAAGCTCTATAAATCCGATGTTATCGGTACAGAGCATTTACTGCTCTCGTTGCTGCGTGATGACGATAATATTGCCGCACAGATCTTGCATCAATTTGAAGTTCACTATGATAAAGTACGTGCAGAATTAGACAACATCATCAGCGGCAAACCGTCAACTCCCCCATCATCAGGTCAGACACAGCAGCAAGAGAAGAAACAGGAAAAATCGAAAACTCCTGTACTCGATAATTTCGGGCGTGACCTGACAAAACTTGCTGCGGAAAATAAGCTCGATCCTGTTGTCGGGCGTGAAAAAGAAATTGAACGCGTTGCACAAGTACTTTCCCGCAGAAAGAAAAACAATCCTGTCTTGATTGGTGAACCAGGCGTCGGTAAAACGGCAATCGCCGAAGGCCTTGCACTTCGAATAGTGAATAAAAAAGTCTCCCGCGTTCTTCACGACAAACGCGTCGTGACGCTTGATTTGGCGGCGCTTGTTGCCGGAACAAAATACCGCGGACAATTTGAAGAGCGGATGAAAGCCGTAATGAACGAACTCGAAAAAGCACGCGATGTCATTCTCTTCATAGATGAATTGCATACGATCGTCGGCGCCGGCGGCGCATCGGGATCGCTGGATGCTTCGAATATGTTCAAGCCGGCACTCTCACGCGGCGAACTTCAATGTATCGGTGCCACAACGCTTGATGAGTATCGCCAGTACATAGAAAAAGACGGCGCACTCGATCGCAGATTCCAAAAGATCATGGTTGATCCTACCAGTGTCGAGGACACGATACAAATCCTTAGGAACATCAAAGAAAAATATGAACAGCATCATGGCGTTCGTTATTCCGAAAAAGCTGTGGAATCGGCTGTAAAGTTGAGCGACCGGTATATCACTGATCGCAATCTTCCAGACAAAGCGATAGACGTGCTGGATGAAGCAGGTGCTCGTGTACATTTATCCAATATCGTTGTGCCGCAGGAAATTTTGAAACTGGAAGAAGAAATTGAGAAGATCAAACAATCCAAAAACAGCGTTGTAAAAAGCCAGAATTTTGAGGAGGCGGCACGGCTGCGCGATCTGGAAAAGAAATTATTGAGTGATCTTGAGATTGCAAAACGTGAATGGGAGATGAAATCTCAATCGATGATCTTTGAAGTTTCAGAAGAGAGCATCTCCGACGTTGTAGCAATGATGACCGGTATTCCGGTGAATAAGATAGCAGAATCTGAGACTCAGAAACTGCTCAAAATGGAATCTGTGCTGAAGACACAGATCATCGGTCAAGATGAAGCGATCGAAAAACTTTCAAAAGCAATACGTCGCACGCGCGCCGGATTAAAAGATCCCAAGCGCCCGATTGGCTCATTCATCTTTCTCGGACCGACGGGCGTTGGCAAGACTGAATTGGCAAAAGCACTTGCCCGGTATCTGTTCGATTCTGATGAAGCGCTGATCCGCGTTGACATGAGCGAGTACATGGAAAAATTCTCCGTCTCTCGGCTTGTCGGCGCCCCTCCGGGCTACGTCGGTTACGAAGAAGGGGGTCAATTAACTGAGAAGGTGCGACGTAAACCGTACTCGGTTGTGCTTCTTGATGAAATAGAAAAAGCCCATCCCGATGTTTACAATATCCTGTTGCAAGTGTTCGATGACGGCCAACTGACCGATTCACTCGGTCGAAAAGTCGATTTCAAGAATACGATCCTCATCATGACGTCGAATATCGGCGCGCGCGATATTAAAGCGTCGAAAGGATTCGGATTCGGGGAAGAGACTGTCGGTGATAAGTATAAACATATGAAAGATACGATCGATGAAGCAGTAAAGCGCGTTTTCAATCCTGAATTCCTGAACCGCATCGATGACACGATTGTCTTCCATCAATTGACGAAAGAAGACATCACAAAGATCATCGACATTCAGGTAAAGGAACTCTTCAAGCGTATGAGCACGATGAACATCTCCATCGAACTGAGCAAACAAGCGAAAGAATTCCTCGCCGAAAAGGGATACGATCAGTTGTACGGCGCCCGTCCGCTGCGGCGTGCCTTACAGAAATATGTGGAGGATGCGGTGGCGGAAGAAATTTTGAAAGGATCATTCCCCGAAGGAAGCATTATTAAAGTGAAACTGAACAAGAAGAAGGATGAATTGATGTTCACTTCCGGCAGTCTTCCCGACGAAGGAGGAGAAGCACCGGAGGAATTAAAACAGGAGGATGTCGCGTAGTTAAATACCATTTCCCAAAAAGACAAATCCCAATCATTACTGATTGGGATTTTTTATTTCATCTCCTATCAAAAGCAGGTTTTACGGCAGGATTATTTCTGCTGACGATAGAATGCGATCAAATCTGTTCCGACAGGCGTTCCGCCGCTTTGGCGAATCATCGTCGTGATCTGTCCGCGGTGATAAGTGGAATGATTGACGAGATGCTGCAGCGACTGCCACACCTTTTGCGTCACCTGCTCTCCTTTTAAATTATGAAAGACCAATGTGCGGGCAAGTTCTTCTTCTTTCACGGAGGAAATATATTTTTGCCACCCCATTTCTACTTCGTTCCATTTTGTCTTTACCGAAGCGTATGTTGGATACTCATCTTTCTTCATGAATTTGCCGGGATCGGCGCCGTTCATCCGCTGCAGCCAGATATCTTCCGCGCCGACGATATGCACCAGCGTGCCATGGATGCTGCCAAAGCTGTTTTTTAGATCGACATATAATTTTTCTTCGGGCAACGATTCAACCGCTTGAAGTGTACGAGCGTTCGCCCAGGAATTGAATTGAAAGAGGGTTTGGAAATCTTGAACGGTCATGTCGCTCCTTTATTTTATGTTTTCCTTTACCTTCGCCAAAAACTTCAGCGCCTCCAGAGGCGTCATTGCATTAATGTCGATTTTTTTGATCGCATCGCGCAGTTCGTCGTCTTTCATTTCAAACAGCGTGATCTGCGGGGTTGTTTCAACGGCAGTACGGCGCTTTCTTCCTTTTAGATTTTCCAAATCTTTAAGATTTGGAAAATCTTTATCACCCTGTACGTTCAGTTGTGATGCTTCGAGATTCTCGAGTATCCGTTTAGCGCGGTCGGTCATTTCCACAGGTAAGCCCGCCATCATTGCAACTTGAATGCCATACGAATGATCCGCCGTTCCCGGGGTTACAGTGTGCAAGAAAATAACCTTGTCGCCGTATTCTTTTACATCTACTTTGTAATTTTTTATGCGCGGATAGAGTGATGCGAGTTCATTCAGTTCATGGTAGTGCGTCGCAAATAACGTCCTTGCGCCGATGTGCTCATGCAGGTACTCTGTCAACGCCCATGCTATTGAAATGCCGTCGAATGTGCTTGTGCCGCGCCCAACTTCATCGAGCAAGATGAGACTTTTCTTCGTTGCACGGTTGACGATGTTTGCCGCTTCATGCATTTCTACAAGGAATGTGCTCTCGCCGCTTGTAATATTATCGCTCGCACCAACGCGTGTGAAGATATTGTCCACCATCCCTATCACCGTCCGTTTTGCCGGAACAAAACTACCGATGTGCGCAAGCAGAACGATCAACCCCGCCTGCCGGAGATACGACGATTTGCCGCTCATGTTCGGTCCGGTGATGATAAGGATCTGATCTTCTTTTGTATCAAGATGGACTGAATTGGGAATGTACTGCTCGCCGAGGGGGAGCAATTGCTCAATAACCGGATGTCTTCCATCTTCAATGATCAGCTCGTCTGAATCATTCACCTCAGGCAATGTGTATTTATTCTCTGACGCAACTTGTGCAAGCGAAGCGAGACAATCAAGCATCGCTATCTGCTGCGCATTTGATTGAATAATCCCGGCAAATTGGGATACGTAGGCGCGGAGTTCGTTGAATAACCGCGTTTCAATCGCTAAAATTTTTTCATCCGCATTCAGCACCTTCTCTTCGTACTCTTTCAACTCCGGCGTAATGTACCGCTCCGCATTCGTCATCGTCTGTTTGCGGATGTAGTCGGAAGGAATCTTATCTTTGTGCGTGTGCGTGATCTCTATATAATAACCAAAGACATTGTTGAATCCGATCTTCAGCGACGATATTCCGGTCCGTTCACGTTCCTTCTTCTGCAGATTGGCAATCCAATCTTTCGCCGAAAAAGATAATGAACGCAACTCATCGAGTTCTTTGTTGAATCCATCACGAATGATTCCCCCCTCTTCAAATTTTATCGGTGGATCATCGGCAATTGCGCGTGAGATTGCGTCGGTCGGTTCATCGAGGGGTTGAAGATTGGAATAGATTGTACTTAAAGTATCGTCACCCTGAGCAAGCGAGTTGTTTTTTGTTGACGAGCGCGTCGAGGGGTCGCCCTTCGACTCATCACGACTTCGTCGTGATTCGCTCAGGGTGACTTTCAATTTTGGAATAGACTGCAAAATTCTTTTCAATGCCAGCATCTCGCGTGGATTGGCACGCCCCGTTGCAATGCGGGCAATCAACCGCTCCATGTCGCCGATCTCAGAAAGTTCAGTTTGAAGATTTGACCGCAACGATACGTTTTCTACAAGTGTTTGAACGCCGTTTTCCCGCCATTTAATTTGCTCGATATTTTTCAGCGGATTGCTCACCCACTTTTTGAGTAACCGACCTCCCATCGGAGTACTCGTTTTATCAAGAACGGAAAATAACGTTCCGTCCGGCGATCCGCCGAGTGATGAGGTAATCTCAAGGTTGCGCTTCGTTGCAGCGTCAAGAACGATTGTCTCTTCGACCGAATACGGAACGATCTTTTGTATGTGGGCAAGATTCGCTTTCTGCGTCTCATTCAGATAGTGCATCACAGCACCGGCGGCGATGATGCCGATACTCATCCGATCAATACCGAATCCTTTGAGCGACTGCGTATTGAAATGTCGGATCAGTTTTTCGAATCCGTAATCGTACTGGAACAACCAGTCATCCTGCAATGTGTAAATTCCTCTGTAGTGAGAGCGGAGAAGTTCCTGCAACGATTCTTTGTCCCGTTTCTGTACAAGCAACTCAGCAGGAGCGATCGACGTAAGAATTTCGGGAAGCTGGCGGAAGAAAAATTCCGAAACAAAAAATTCACCGGTAGAAATATCAACGAACGAAAACCCGACCGGATCGTTCGCAGCAGCAATGGCACTCGGCAGCGCAACGCTTGCGAGATAATTGTTTTGTTTCTGCTCCAGCACTTTGTCCGAAAAAGAGACACCCGGTGTGACAACTTCAATCACATCGCGCTTCACAATTCCTTTTGCAAATTTCGGATCTTCCAATTGTTCGCAGACTGCAACGCGCAATCCTGCTTTCAATAATTTTGGAAGATATGTTTCCAGGGCATGATGTGGAAATCCGGCAAGCGGTGTTTCCCCCGAGTTTGCTCCATTGTTTCGGCGAGTTAATGTAATGCCGAGAACTTTTGCGGTTGTCTTTGCATCGTCGTCGAATGTCTCGTAAAAATCCCCCATACGAAAGAGCAATATCGTGTCGGGATATTTCGCCTTCACGGCGGAGTATTGTTTCATTAAGGGGGTGGACATCTTCGAGATTTATAGATTGTGAGATTAACAGATTTTTAGATTACAAATCCCCGAAGTCTACCAGACTTCAGGGATTTGATTCAAAGTAGAAAAAAAATGAGGGTGAAACAAGAAGGGATCAATGCCATTTTGAGAAACGGAGCGGTCGCAATTTGCGACCGGATAGAGAAATGTCTGAACCTCTGACGATGAAACTTGAAGTCGCATTTTGCGACTTCAAGTTTGCAAATTCAGTTTTCGTGAGTTGAAACGCGAAATCCGCGGGAAATTTTTCAATATTACGCTTTACCTGTTCATTCAACCTCTTTGTTGTTACACTGTAAATTTTTGCAAGGTCAGCATCAAGAATTACTCTTTCACCGCGAATTATAAGAATGAGCGATTCGATGCGAGCAGTTTGAGATAGAGACATAAATTTATTCCCAAATTTTCGATTAATGTATTCAGTATTATCAGAATTTGCAAAGAAAACCTCGATTGCTTTCTCTCCCCATTCTCTCTATATTTCCATCACTTTCAGCAACCATCCCACAACAATTTTTCGGAGCCAGTCATGAAACGCATCGGTGTTGTTCTCTTAACGCTGTTGTTCCTCCTTTCAGCGAATGCACAATTGAAAAAACGGGTCGCAGTATCACGCTTTCAAGATCGTTCCGGTACCGGATATAATCATCTCGGCGAAGGTGTTGCCGATATGCTCGTGACCGCTCTTGTGAAATCGAACAAGTTTTCCGTTTTGGAACGGCAGGAATTGGAAAAAGTTCTTGACGAACAAAAACTCGGCGAGAGCGGACTTGTTACGGCAGAGACCGCACCGAAACTCGGCAAATTGCTTGGCGTGGAGCTGCTCGTAATCGGTTCTGTTTCCGAATTCGGCACGAAAGAGAGTCAAGTCTCCGGCGGATTGTCGTTCATCAGCGGCGGTGTGAAAACAAAAACTGCGCGCGCTGTGGTTGATGTTCGACTTGTGAACACCGTGACGGGAGAGATCGTCGCTGCGGAGAAGAAAGAAGGGGAAGAATCGTCCACCGGCCTTGCTTTTGACTATGAAGGAATCGATTTCAACAATATGGACAGCTGGGACGATACAGATGCAGGTAAAGCAACGCGCGAAGCGGTGGATGGCGTGGTTGAATTGATCGTTGAGAATATGGCAAGTATTCCGTGGAGCGGCAAAGTACTGAAAGTGAATGCTGACGGCACGCTGCTGATGAAACCGGGCTCCGAAGGAAACGTGAAGGTCGGAATGGAATTCGATATTTTCCGCATCGGCGAATCAATCAAAGATCCCGACACGGGACTTGATCTCGGGGCAGAAGAAGAAAAGATCGGCCGCATTAAAGTGATCGAAGACGCTCTGAAAGGTAAAGCGGCAAAAGCGAAGATCGTCGAAGGGAAAGATATCCAAACGAGCGATATTATTCGGGAAGCAAAGTAGTGCTGCCAATGACCAATAGAAAATTGAAAATGTAGAAGTGATTGAATTGCCCATTTTCAATTATCAAACTCAAATTTCGGGAGTATTCAATGAAATCGATCATCGCCATAATACTTGTAGGGGCTTGACTAGATAGAACTCAAGCATTGAAAAAGATTTTAAGAATTAATTGTTTGATATCCGAGTGCCTGTTATTGAAACGGAACTCGTATTCTTTGAGATACAAATAAAAGTCCTGAGAAC